>MKJV01000111.1 GCA_001942185.1 Pseudonocardia sp. CNS-004 | reverse complement strand
CACGTCGGCCCCGAAGCCGCACTCGGCGGCCCCATCGCCCTCATCCACGACGGCGACACCATCACCATCGACCTCGACCACGACACCCTCGACTGCGTCGAGCTGAGCGACCCCGCCACGTTCGAGGCGCGCGCTGCCGCGTGGCGGGAGGCGGCGGCCGCCAACGGCGGCGAGCACCCACTGGTGCGGCCGGTCACCTCACGACTGCTGCGCCGCATGCGCGCCGCCGCCTCCACCGCCATCGAAGGCGGCGGGATGGCCACCCTCTGACCACCCGAGCGCAGGGAGACCCGGCGCTGCACCCCGAGCGAGATGCAGGTCGCCGATTAGGGTGACCTAAGACATCGAGGAGGGGTAGATGGAGCAGATCACCGACGAGGTGCGGCTACGCGAGATCATCGCCGACCCGGCCGCCGCCATCCGGGACAAGGAGCGCGACCACGTCGACCCGGTGACCGCGGAGTTCCTGGCCAGATCGCCGTTCTTCCTGCTGGCCACGACGGGGCCGGACGGCGTCGACGTCTCGCCGCGCGGCGATCCCGCCGGCTGCGTGCTGGTGCTCGACGAGGGCCGCTCCGTCGCCTTCGCCGACCGCAAGGGCAACCGGCGACTGGACTCCCTGCGCAACATCCTGCACGACCCCCGGGTCGGGATGATCTTCCTGGTCCCGGGGTCGAACGACACCGTGCGGGTCAACGGGCGGGCCCGCATCGTGCACCGGCCGGACTTCGCCGACCGGCTCACCGTGCAGGGATCGACCCCGGAGCTGGCGATCGTCGTCGACGTCGACGAGATGTACCTGCACTGCGCGAAGGCCTTCCTCCGGGCGTCGCTGTGGGACGCCTCGACCTGGCCCGCCAAGGACCAGGTGCCCAGCGCCGGGAAGCTGGTGAAGGCCCAGTACGGCGTGCCCGGGCCGTCCCGGGAGATCGACGCGGCACTCGGGCGTGATGCGCTGGCCAACCGGTACTGAGCACCGCGGCACCGCGCCGGACGAGCCGGGCCCGACCGGCGAGGGGGCGGTGGCCCGCATGTGCGGAGCACCGCCACCTCACCGCGCCCGCGGTCCCGCCGAACCGATCAGGCGACCAGCTCGCGGAACTCGGGGCGCGGGTCCAGCGCCGCCGCCACGCGGAAGTGGACCTCGGCCTCGCCGTGGCGGCTGCGCCGCTGCAACGTCCGGCCCAGCGCGAACCGGGCGTAGGCGTCGGTCGGCGCCATCTCCACCACCCGCTCGAACGCGTCCTGCGCCCGGGCCAGCTGGGCGGAGTGGTAGTAGGCGCGGCCGAGCAGCAGCTGCCCGGCCGCCTGCGTGCGCAGCTCGTCGACCAGCGGTTCGAGCAGCTGCAGCGCCTTCAGCGGGTCACCGGCATCGAGGTGCACCTCGGCGAGCCGGTAACGCAACGTCTCGTGCATCGGGTCCTCCTTCGCCCTCGATCCGAACAGGCGCTCGGTGAACCACCGGCACGGCACAGGTATTTCCGCACGCAACAACCCGTCGGCCCTGCCCCCCGCCGCTCACATCTCGATGTCGGGAAGCATCCCGATGTCCAGCGCTTCCTGGCGGATCCACCCGTCCTGGCCGATCAGCGTGGCCAGCCGGGGAGCGCCGGAACGTCTACCGTGACCTGCCGAGAGCTGGGCGCTCCTCGTCGCGTCCGACTGGTTCTGATGCCGCATGTATACTAACTAGTAGGTCTTGTGGCCGGGGGTAGTGCCCAGACGAGGCGGGAGCACCGATGACGCAGACAGCCGGCCCGAGGCAGACGTCGCCGGTTCGCGACCGGATCCTCGCCGCGGCGACCGAGTACTTCTACTCCCAGGGGATCCGGGCCGTCAGCGCCGACCGCTTGATCGCCGCGGCAGGCGTCAGCAAGGTGACCTTCTACCGACACTTCCCGTCGAAGGACGACCTGGTCGTGGCCTACCTCGAGGGCCGAGCGGAAGTCGAACGCCAGGCACTGGAACAGCTCCGCGCCCAGACCGGCAACGCGACGACACCCTGATCGCCATCGCCCGCGCCATCGCGGACATCAGCTGCTCCCCCGGGTTCCGCGGATGCCCGTTCATCAACGCCGCGGCCGAGTTCGCCGACCCCGCCCACCCCGCGAGGAAGGCGATCGCCACCCACCGGGCCTGGTTCGCGTCGTTCGTGAAGGACCTGCTCGGGGAGCTGGGGATCCACGACCGGGACGCGGTGGCCGACCAGCTGATCATGCTGCGCGACGGCGGCATGGTCACCGGCTACCTCGGGCCGAATCCGGCTGCCCTCGCCAACACGCTGCTCCAGGCGACGCGCGCCGTGCTCGACGGCGCGAGGTGAGCACCGGCCCACAGACGCGTCACACCGTCTGAAGAATGCCGCCGTCGACCCGGAACTGGGATCCCGTGATCCACTTCGCGCGGGGCGAGGCGAGGAACGCGATCATCTCCGCGACGTCCTCCGGGTCGCCGGGTCGTCCCATCGGCACGTTCAGGTGGTCCACGATCCGCTGCTGCACCTCGACCAGGCCGACGCCCTGCTGATCGGCGATGCGTTGATGGTGCTCGACGGCGCCCTCGGTGGCGACGAAGCCCGGCAGGACGCACACCACGCGCACCCCGTGCTCGCCCACCTCGGTCGCCAGCTCGCGGCTGTAGGCGTTGAGCGCCGCCTTCGCCGCCGCGTAGGACGCTTCGGTGCGCTGCGGGAAGCGGCTCGCGATCGACGAGACGTGCACGACCACGCCGGATCCTCGTTCGACCATCCCGGGACCAATGCGCGGTCGAGACGCACGGCACTGAGCAGGTTGATGTCCAGGTCTGCACGCCACGACTCGTCGGACCGCTCCAGGGTCGGTGCCGGGGTGCTCGCGGCGCCCGCGTTGCTGACCAGGACATCGATCCCGCCGGCGATGTCGAGGACCCGGCGGCCGAGCTCCGCTGCCCCGTCGGGCGTCGCGAGGTCCGCGGGGATGAAGGTGGCCGGCAGGTCGTCCGGGGGCGCGCTGCGCGAGGCCGTCAGCACCGTCGCGCCCGCGGCGGCGAACCGATGGGCAGTCGCCCGGCCCAGCCCCCGGCTGCCACCGGTGACCAGCACCCGGAGGCCGCCGAGCCCCTCGTCCGGAACCGTCATGAGAGTCTCCTCCATTAATGTGAACCTGACTCCGGAAACAGTACACAACCTGAACCAGACTCATCTTGTGGAGGTACGTTGCCGTCGTCACGTCCGCTGCGCGCCGATGCGCGGCGCAACCGCGAAGCGCTCCTCACCGCGGCGCGCGCGGCTTTCCTCGCCCGCGAGCGACGCCCACGTCGACGAGATCGCCCGGCGGGCCGGGGTCGCGGTCGGCACGCTCTACCGGCACTTCGAGACCCGCGAAGCCCTGGTCGAGGAGGTCTACCGCCAAGAGGTCGACCAGCTGTGCACCGCACCCGCGGAACTCCTCGACCGGCACGACCCCGCCGAGGCCCTGCGGCGCTTCCTGCTGCTGCTCGTGGAGCACGCCGCCGTGAGCAAGGGAATGGCCGTCGCGCTGGAGAGCATCATGGCGACGGAGTCACCGATCTTCGACGACGCCCGCGCGCGGATGGCGCAGGCCCTCGATCGGCTCCTCGAAACGGGCGCGGCGAACGGCACGATCCGCGGCGACGTCGGCGGACGCACCGTGCTGCGCGCGCTGGGCGGCATCTGCGGGATGCACGCCACGGGGGGATGGCAGGACGAAGCCGTGCGCATCACGGCACTCCTGTTCGACGGCCTGCAGTTCGGCGCGACCCGAGCCGCCGAAACCGCGACCCACGACGAGCCCGCGGTCAGCACCGCGGGCCCCAGCAGCGACTGAGACCCTCGCCGCGTGGCGCCGGAAGCTCGGAGCACCGACCACGCGCAGGCACGAGGGAGGTCCACCGCTGGCCCGATCAGGGGAAGACCCGCACCCGTTCGGGTGCAGCCACTTCCGTATGATCATCGCGTCGACACGGCAAGTACCGACCAGCTCGTCCGATGACAGGGGCTTCGTCACCGGCCACACCGCGTCGTAGTGGAGCTCGTGCGCACCCTCGCCTCCCTGACACGGACATCCTTCCGACCACGAGGGGGCCTCGTTCGACATGACAGATGCCATCCAGGCGGCCCTGGACGCCGCTTCTTCGTTCGTCTGGGGACCGTTCTTCCTCATCCCGCTCCTGCTCGTCGTGGGCGTCTACCTGACCGTCCGGCTGCGCGGCCTGCAGTTCCGCGTGCTGGTCCACGCGCTGTGGCTCGCGCTCGTCCGCCGCAACGAGAAGAGCGGCGAGGGCGACATCTCCCACTACCAGGCGCTGAGCACGGCACTGGCCGCCACGGTCGGCGTCGGCAACATCGCGGGCGCGGCGCTGGCGATCGGCGTGGGCGGCCCCGGCGCGCTGTTCTGGATGTGGGTCACCGGCCTGCTGGGTATGGCGACCAAGTACGCCGAGGCGCTGCTCGGCGTGAAGTACCGCCGCCCCGACTCCAAGGGCGAGATGAGCGGTGGCCCGATGTTCTACCTGCGCCACGGCCTGGCCGAGCGCTTCGGCGCGGGCAGCGCCGGCGCCGGTTCGGGGTGCTGCTGGGATTCCTGTTCGCGCTGTTCGGTGCGATCGCCTCGTTCGGCATCGGCAACATGACCCAGGCGAACGCCGTCGCGAGCCAGCTCGACTCCACGTTCGGCATCCCCACCTGGGCCTCGGGCGTCGGGATGGTGGTGCTGGTCGGCGCGGTCATCCTCGGCGGGATCAGGAGCATCGGCCGGTTCGCCGCGGGCGCCGTCCCCCTGATGATCATCGTCTACGTGGTCTCCGCACTGGTGGTCCTGGCGGTGCACGTCGCCGACATCCCGGCCGCGCTGGCGCTGGTCGTCACCGATGCCTTCACCGGCACCTCGGTGGTCGGCGGGTTCGCCGGTGCCACCTTCCTCCTCGCGATGCAGCAGGGCATGGCGCGCGGCATCTTCTCCAACGAGTCCGGACTCGGCACCGGAGGCATCGCGGCGGCGGCCGCCCGAACCGTTCAGCCGGTGCGCCAGGCGATGGTCTCGATGACCCAGACCTTCATCGACACGATCATCGTGGTCACCATGACCGGCCTGGTCATCATCGTCACCGGCGCCTGGAACACCCAGGCCGAGACCGGCGACGGCGCGCTGATGACCAACTGGGCGATGACCGAGGCCTTCGGCAGCATCTCACCCGCGCTGGCTCCGCTCGGTGGCTACGTGGTCGCCATCAGCCTCATGTTCTTCGCCTTCACCACGCTCGTCGGGTGGTCCTACTACGGCGAGCGGTGCCTCGACTTCCTGGTCGGCCGTGCCGCCGTGCTGCCGTTCCGGCTGCTGTTCGTCGCGATCGCCTACGTCGGCGCCACCTCGGAGCTGGACCTGGCCTGGACCTTCTCCGACGTGGCCAACGGCCTGATGGCGGTGCCCAACCTGATCGGCCTGCTCCTACTGGCCGGCATCGTCGTCGCCGAGACCAAGCGGTACTTCTCCGATCCCGGCTGGAAGCACCCCGACCTGATCGACGCCCGGACCACCGAGATCCCCCGCGTCCCCCCACCCGCCGGGCCGCGGCACGACCCACGCGGGCACGGCTGAGGGCGAGCGCCGACGGAGCACGCCACCGGACGCCGCTACCGCGCGAGGTCGAGGGCGATGTCGACGATCATGTCCTCCTGGCCGCCGACGAGGCGGCGGCGGCCGACCTCGACGAGGACGTCGCGGGTGTCCAGGCCGTGCTCCGCGGCCGCGTGTTCGGCGTGACGCAGGAAGCTGGAGTACACGCCTGCGTAGCCGATCGTCAGGGTCTCCCGGTCCACGCGCACCGGCCGGTCCTGCAGCGGGCGGACGAGGTCCTCCGCGGCGTCCTGCAACGCGAACAGGTCGCAGCGGTGCGTCCAGCCCTGCAGGTCCGCGACGGCGACGAAGGCCTCGATCGGGCAGTTCCCGGCCCCGGCGCCCTGCCCCGCCAGCGAGGCGTCCACGCGCGTGGCGCCCTCCTCGACCGCGATGACCGAGTTGGCCACGGACAGCGACAGGTTCTCGTGGGCGTGGATCCCGATCTGGGTGCCGGGGTCGAGGACGTCGCGGTAGGCGCGGATCCGGTCGCGGACGTCGCCCATGGTGAGCCGGCCGCCGGAGTCGGTGACGTACACGCAGTGCGCGCCGGCGTCCTCCATGATCGTGGCCTGCGTCGCCAGGTCGGCGGCGGGCGCATGTGCGACATCATCAGGAACCCGGCGACGTCCATGCCCAGCTCGCGGGCCTTGCCGAT
The DNA here is from genome assembly GCA_001942185.1 of Pseudonocardia sp. CNS-004. Classification (GTDB taxonomy): domain Bacteria; phylum Actinomycetota; class Actinomycetes; order Mycobacteriales; family Pseudonocardiaceae; genus Pseudonocardia. Next base: position 48,433 of record MKJV01000111.1, on the reverse strand, counting down.
GTGCTGGACGGCGATGTCGGCCTCGGTGCAGTGGGTGGCCACCCGCACGGAGCGCACCCCGAGGTCGTAGGCCTTCTGCAGATCGTGCAGGGTGCCGATGCCGGGCAGCAGCAGGGTCGTGAGCACCGCGTTGTGCACGACCTCGGCCGCCGCGGAGATCCACTCCCAGTCGGTGTTGCTGCCGGGGCCGTAGGTGAGGCTCGCGCCGGCGAGGCCGTCGCCGTGCGAGACCTCGATGGCGTCGACGCCCGCGGCGTCCAGGGCGGCGGCGATGCGGCGCAGGTCGGCGGGGTCCAGGCGGTGCCGGATGGCGTGCATGCCGTCCCGCAGGGTGACGTCCTGGACGTAGAGGCTCGGGTTCGTCATCGCAGGGCCTCCGCGGGCACGCCGGCACCGGCGTGCGCGGCGAGGAGCTCGGCGGTGCGCAGGGCCGCCGAGGTCATGATGTCGAGGTTGCCGGCGTAGGCGGGCAGGTAGTGCGCGGCGCCCTCGACCTCGAGGAACACCGAGACCTTCCACCGCGGCCGGGGCGCACCGGCACCGAGGAGGGTGTCGAGCGGTTCGTCGTCGGCGATCGGGATGACCTGGACCTGCTGCTTGAGCCGGTAACCGGGGACGTACCGGGCGACCTGCTCGGCCATCTCGGTGACGCCGGCCGTGATCGCCGCGGGATCGCCGTCGTCGACGAGGCACAGGACGGTGTCTCGCATGATCATCGGCGGTTCGGCCGGGTTGAGCACGATGATCGCCTTGCCGCGGCCGGCTCCGCCCACGACCTCGATGGCCTTCGCGGTGGTCTCGGTGAACTCGTCGATGTTCGCCCGGGTCCCGGGGCCTGCCGACTTCGAGGCGATGGAGGCGACGATCTCCGCGTAGCGACCGGCGCGACGCTCGCGACGGCGGCGACGATCGGGATGGTGGCCTGGCCGCCGCAGGTGACCATGTTGACGTTGCGGGCCGCGACGTGCTGCTCCAGGTTCACCGCGGGCACGACGAACGGGCCGATCGCCGCCGGGGTCAGGTCGATGAGGATCTTGCCGTACGGCTCGAGCGCTGCCGCGTTCGCGATGTGCGCTCGCGCGAGGTGGCGTCGAAGACGATGTCGATCTCGTCGAAGTTCGGCAGCGCGACGAGCCCGTCGACGCCCTCGGCGGTGGTGGGGATGCCCAGGCGCCGGGCCCGTGCGAGCCCGTCGGAGTCGGGGTCGATGCCGACCATCGCCCCCATCTCGAGGGTCTCCGAGAGCCGGATGACCTTCATCATGAGGTCGGAGCCGATGTTGCCCGAGCCGATGATCGCGACCCGCGCCGTCATGCCACGCCTCCCGCGGAGTCGTCGGTGAAGGCCGCGCGCACGGTGCCGAGGCCGGTCAGGGTCGCGGTGTAGCGGGCGCCGGCCCGCACGGGCGCCATCGGGCCGAGGGCCCCGGAGAGGACCACCTCGCCCGCCCGCAACGGGTCGCCGAGCTCGCGGGCCGTCCGGGCCAGCCAGAGGAGCGCGTTCACCGGGTCGCCGAGGCAGGCGGAGCCGGACCCGGAGCTGACCGTCTCGCCCGCTTCGTCCACCAGCGCCATCTCGACGCGGCGCAGGTCCAGGTCGCCCAGCGGCGTGCGGGGCTCCCCGAGGACGTACAAGCCGCTCGAGGCGTTGTCGGCGATGGTGTCGACGATCGTGATGTCCCACCCGGCCACCCGGCTGTCGACGATCTCCAGCGCCGGCACGACCTCGGCCACGGTGGCACGGGCGGCCGTCTCGTCGAGATCACCCTCGGCGAGGTCCTCCCCCAGGACGAAGGCGATCTCCGCCTCGATCCGCGGCTGCAGCAGCCGCCCCATCTCGACGGGTTGGTCCTGCGCACACGCCATGTCGTCGAACAGCACACCGAAGTCCGGCTGATCGACCCCGAGCTGCGTCTGCACGGCGGGCGCCGTGAGACCGATCTTCCGTCCGACGACGTGCCGCCCCTGGTCGAGCCGGGCGCGGGTGAGCAACGACTGCACCGCGTACCCGACGGACACCGAGGGCTCGGGGAGGATCTCGCGGACGGGTGCGCAGGGCGTGCGCTCGCCCGCGGCGCGCAGCAGCCTGTCCGCTGCTGCGCGGACCTCCGGGGATGTGCTGGTCATGGCTGGACGATCGCGCACGTCGAGCGGATCATCGAGCCGTGCGTTCCACTGTGCGAGACGGTGTGAGGCCCTCGATGCTGGGCCGAGCGCTCGCGCTGCTGTCCGAGTTCCGGCCGGGCGAGCACGAGGTCGGTCTCGCCGAGCTCGCGCGCCGCAGCGGAGTCGCGAAGCCCACCGCGCACCGGCTCCTCGCCGAGCTCGAGGCCTGGATGCTCGTCGAGCGGACCGGCCGCGGCTACCGGCTGGGGCTTCGCCTGTTCGAGCTCGGCCAGGTCGTCCCCCGCCAGCGCGACCTGCAGGAGACGGCCACACCGTTCCTCGCCGACCTGTACGAGGCGACCCGGGAGACCGTGCACCTGGCGGTCCCGGACGGCGCCGAGGTCGTCTACGTCCAGAAGCTCTCCGCCCCCGGCGGACCGGACATCCCCTCGCGCCTCGGAGGCCGGATGCCCGCCCACTGCACCGGGGTCGGCAAGGCACTGCTCGCCTTCGGTCCGCCGGAGCGGCTGGACGCGGTACTGGCCGCAGGGCTCACCCGGCGCACACCCCGCACGGTCGTGCTGCCGGGCATGCTCGGGAAGCAGCTCGCCACCATCCGCCGGCTGGGCCTCGCCGAGGAACACGAGGAGTCGGGGCCCGGCGTCGCCTGCGTCGCCGCCCCGGTGACGGACGCGAGCGGCGTGGCCGTCGCCGCGATATCGATCACGGGGTGGTCGAACCGGCTGGACACGAGGCGAGTCGCTCCCGCGGTCCGCACCGCCGCCCTGGCGTTGTCGCGCGCCCTCGGCGGCGCCCCGGTGCTCAGCTCGCTGCAGGAACCCTGACGGGCAGCCGCGCTGCCGACCGCCGCCGTGCTCGGCGGGGCCGGGCTCATCACCCCGCTGCTCCTGGCATGGCTCACCGTCGAGCACCGACGAGGTCCGCCCGGCCGTTCAGCGGCGGATACCGTCGAGGACGACCGTGACGATCGTCCGGGACCGCACGTCCCACTCCGCCTCCGGCACCCGCGACAACGCGCCGAGCAGGAGGATGACGTCGACGGCGTCGATGCCGTCGCGCACCTCGCCCGCGGCCCTGCCCCGGTCGAGCAGCATCGTGAGGGCCTCGTCGAGTCGCCCGTGGTTGTCGGCGTAGAGGTCCTGCCACGCCGAGGCCTCGATCGCCGCCATGACGCCGCGCTTGACCTTCGCGTACTCGAGCAGGCGGTCCAGCCAACGGCTCAGCGCGGTCAGTGGCGGGTGCTCGACGAGCAGTGCCGGCACGGCATCGACCAGCTCGCCCATCTCGTGCCGGTACACCTCGGCCAGCAGGTGCTCGCGGGTCGGGAAGTGCCGGTAGAGCGTGCCCTGCCCGACGCCGGCGGCCTTGGCGACCAGGTGCAGTTTGAGCTCTTCGGCCGCTCCGTCGGAGTCGCTGAGCGCGGCCCGCGCGGCAGCGATGACGCGCTCGCGGTTGGCGACCGCGTCCGAGCGGTGTGCACGAGCGGGCACACCCCCACCCCCTTCCGGGCGCGACGAACTAATGGACAGGTGTCCGGTAACGTCGGACGCGCAACCGGACACTTGTCAAGATAGAGCAGGGGGGGCATGTCGATGACCGGGATCCAGGGCAAGGTCGCCGCCGTCACCGGAGCGAGCAGCGGCATCGGCGAGGCGACCGCGCTCGAACTCGCCGCACGGGGCGCCGCGGTGGTGCTCGGCGCCCGGCGCACCGACCGACTCACGGCGCTGGCCGAACGCATCCACACCTCGGGCGGCCGCGCGAGGTGGTGCCGACGGACGTCACCCGCTGCGCGGACCTCGAGCGGCTGGTCGCCACGGCGGTCGAGTGCTTCGGACGCCTCGACGTCCTCGTGGGCAACGCCGGGATCGCCCGGACCGGACCCGTGGCCGATCTCGACGTCGACGCCTGGGAGGCGATGATCGACGTCAACGTGCGCGGCGTGCTGCACGGGATCGCGGCCGCACTGCCCGTGTTCCGCCGCCAGGGGCACGGACACCTCGTGACGATCGTGTCGACCGCCGGCCTGAAGATCGTCCCGACGCAGGCGGTCTACGCCGGCACCAAGAACGCGGTCCGGACCCTGCTGGAGGCACTGCGCCAGGAGTCCACCGATGGCGTCCTGCGCACGACGTCGATCTCGCCCGGGTTCGTCCGCACCGAGCTCGTCGACTTCATCGACGACCCCGACGTGCGAGAAGAGGCGCGACGCCGGATGGAGGCGCTCGGCATCGAGCCCGCCGCCGTGGCCCGGGCCGTGGCCTTCGCCATCGAGCAACCCGACGACGTCGAGATCGGCGACATCACCCTCCGACCCACCCGGCAGGGCTGACCAGGCGTGCTAGAGTCAGACGTACTAGTTCGTCTACATCGCCGGACCCGGCGCGAGATCGAAGGAGCAGAACATGAGCCATGCGCTCTACACCGCGGTGGCCACCTCCACCGGCGACGGCAGGGCGGGGGGCCGCGCCGTCACCGATGACGGGCTCCTGGACGTCACGCTGGCGATCCCGAAGTCCATGGGCGGCCCCGGCGGCGCGACCAACCCGGAGCAGCTCTTCGCGGCGGGCTGGGCGTCGTGCTTCCACTCGGCGCTCAAGGCGGTCGCCGCGCAGCAGAAGATCACGTTCACCGACTCCGCCGTCGTGGCCGAGGTGAACGTGCACGCCACACCCGAGGGCGGGTTCGTGCTGGCCGCGGCGCTGCACGTGGAGTTCGGCGGGCTCGACCAGGCCACCGCCGACACGCTGGTCCAGGCAGCGCACACCGTCTGCCCCTACTCGAACGCCACCCGCGGCAACATCGCCGTCACCGTGGACGCGACCGTCGGATAACGGCCACCCGCTCCACACTGGAACGGCGGCACCCAGCCGGTGCCGCCGATCCCGGGCCACCCGGGGCACGAGCAGTCACAGCTCGACGTGCCCCCGTTCGGTGCTGGGCGGTGTCCTGCCCGATCGCAGGAACAGGGCGAGGATCGCCGCGCCGACGCACATCAGAGCCACGATGTAGAAGCCGTTGTCGTAGGTCTCCGTGGTGATGCCGGCCCTCAGCTGCTGATAGATCGGCAGCAGCCCGCTCACGCCCTGCCCGGTCGCCTCTCTGACCTCGGGCAGCGCCATGGGGCCGAGCCCGTACAGACCGCCCCGGTCGGCCAGCAGCTGAGCCGAGGCCGACATGTTGAGCCCGCTGAACACCGCCACGGCCACGCTGGACGCCACCCGCTGCATCACGTTGTTCATCGCACTGCCCGAGCCGGTCAACTCCGGGCGCAGCGAGGACCACCCCCGAGGTGATGATCGCGATCAACGCCAGTCCGGTGCCCACGTTGCGGATCGAGGTCCACAGCTCGATGTCGGCCCTCGGGGTGCTCGTGTTCAGCTGGGCCAGCAGATAGGAGCCATACGCCATCACCAGCAGCCCGGCCACCACCGGCCACCGCGGCCCGAGCCGGTCATAGAGCCGCCCTGACAGCGGCACCATCACCACCAGCACCACAGCCGACGGCACCAGCACCAGCCCGGCGTCCAACGCCTGCAACCCCTGCACGACCTGGAGGAACTGCGGGATGAAGAAGAGGGTGGTGAACAGGCCCGTGACCGCGACGACCAACAGCACGATCGACAGGGTGTAGGGCCAGCTGGCGAACACCCGCAGGTCGATCAGCGGATCGTCCACCTCCAACTCGATCACCACGAACAGGGCAAGGCTCAGCACACCCGAGATGAACAGGATCAGGATGCCGTAGCTGGTCCACCCCCAGTCCTGCCCTTCCGAGAAGGCCAGCAGCAGCGCGAACAACCCGTAGGCGATCGAGACGAACCCCCACAGATCGAACCGCGGCCAGCTCGTCGGCCGGGTCCGGGGGAAGATCGCAATGGCCGCGATGGTGCCAACCACGCCGATCGGCACGTTGATGTAGAAGACCAGCCGCCAGTCGACGTACTCGACGAGATAGCCCCCCAGCACCGGGCCGACCGCCGGCGCGACGACCACCCCGAGCCCGTAGATCCCGGACGCCGAACCGATCTTCGCCGGCGGCACGATCTGGTACAGGATCGTCATGGCGACCACCGGGAGGATGCCACCGGGGATCGCCTGCAGGATCCGGAACACGATCAAGGAGTCCAGGTTCCACGCCGCACCGCACAGCGCGGACGCCGCGGCGAACCCGACCATCGACAAGATGTAGAGCGTGGTCTTGCCGATCCGCGCTCCCAGCCACCCGGTCAGCGGCACGACGACCCCGAGCGCCAGCGTGTAACCCGTGACGATCCACTCGACGTCGTCCGCCGCGGCCGACAGCTCGAGCTGGATCGTCGGCACGGCGACGTTGACGATGCTGGTGTCCAACACCGACATGAAGGTGCCCACCACCAGCACGCACAGCGGCAGGACCCAGCCCTGGCCGGGCGGACTCGTCCCCGGTGTCGGTCGCGACGCCATCGACGCACGCGAGGTCGCGGGGTCGGAATCGGCTCCGTTCGAGCCGGCCGGCGAGGCGCTCGCGGGATCGGCGGTCCCGCGCGCTGCCCCGCGGTCCGCGGTGTCGTCATGCGCGGATTCGGCGGCCGAATCCGCGGTGTCGTCATGCGCGGATTCGGCGGCCGAACCGGATCGGGAGGACTCGGACACGATGCCTCCGCTCTGATCGCGTTGTCTTCTGGATGTTCGCGGCGGCCACTCGGCCGGCCGTCGAAACGGTCGCCGTGGCGGCACCGGGGAGCGGTGTCCCGACGAACACGGAGTCCGGGTCCACCGCGGACTCCACGGCGAGCAGACGCTCGGCGGAACCGTGAGCCGCGCGAACGAGGACGTGCCGGGGATCGATGCGAGGCACCGACCGGTCGCCGAACCGGATCACGATGCGGGGGACGCGAAGGGGTTGGCATCGGCGTGCCGGTGTCCCCAGACGTCGGACGTCCCGAAATCGTGGGGGATCCAGTCGTCGCCCACCTCGATGCCACCGCAGCCGATCTCGAGGTGGAACCGCTGGGGTTCCTGACGTAGAACGAGATGGCCTTGTCGTTCATGTGCCGGCCGAGGCTGATCGAGATCGGCACGCCGTTGGCCCGGGCCCGGTCGTGAGCACGCCCGACGTCGTCGATCGAGCCGTGTTCGATCTCGAGGTGGTGGATCGACGGGGTGTCCGCCCGCGCCAGCGCGATGCTGTGGTGCGTGGCGTTGCAACGCAGGAAGTAGAGACCAGGAGCGCGGTAGTCGGTCAGCCTGAACTCGAGCACCGACTCGTAGAGCTCGCGGAGCGCGGTGAGCTCGGGACTGGCCAGCACGAGGTGCCCGAGACCGATGACCCCGGGGCGCGCGTCGGCCGGGCGGGCCGCGCCGGTGCGCACCTTGGCCTCACCGACGGCCAGCTCCACCCGGTAGCCGACCGGGTCGGTGAACCAGCGGAGCCGGGTGGCTCCGCGCAGCTCGACCTCGTCCGAGGATCCCTCCCCGACGGCGAAGCCTGCGTCGGTCAGCCGCTGCGTGAGCCGGTCGAGCTCGCGCAGCGAGTCGACGATCCACCCCACCTCCCGCGGCCGGTCCTGCGCGGACGGGTGCAGCGCGAGGCGGTACTTGAACTCGTCGAGCTCGAGCAGCGCCACCTCCTGCGTACCGATCTTGGCCGGCGTGGCCCCGACGCCCAGCGTGCGCCCGAACAGGTCGACCCACGCATCGACGTCGGTGACCTCGAGTCCGACGTAGCCCAGCTTGCGGATACCCATGACGGCCTCAGCCCTCCGACGTGGCGGCCGCGGCTCCGCCCCGGAGGAACTCGCGAACGATGTGGTTGAACTCCGGCGCACGCTCGTACTGCACCCAGTGCCTGCAATGCGGCAGCACCCGCAGCTCCGCGTTCGGGATGCCGCGCAGGATCGTGGCCGCCCAGGTCAGCGGGACGGTCTGGTCGTCGCGGCCCCACACGAGCAGCGTGGGTGCACCGATGCGCGCCAGGTCCGGGGTCAGGTCGCCGAAGTTCGGGGGTATCGGCAGCTCGGGGTGCGCCAGCAGGCTCGCCTCGTACCGCTCGTCGATCAGCGCGTCGGTCGCGAGCGACTCGTCGTACACCATGAGACGGACGAACTCCGCCATCGCGTCTCGCGAGGGCTTCTCGGCCGCCATGTAGCCGAAGAGGTGTTCCAGCCCGACCGGCCACGGCGGCGCATCCGTCGGGAGCACCCCGCCGGGAGCCATCAGAACCAGCCGGTCCACCCGCCCCGGATGCGTCACGGCGATGCGCATCGCGACTCCGCCGCCGTAGGAGTTGCCCACGACGTGGGCTCGCTCGATCCCGAGCGCCGTCATCGCACGACACACCCGTTCCGCCGCGTGGAAGATCAACGGCTCCTCCGTGGTGGGCCGTGGCGAACGCCCCCAACCCGGGAGGTCCACGACCACGTTCCGGTGGTCCGCGAACGCCGGCAGGTTCGCGCCGAAGTTGCTCATGCCCGTAGCACCCGGCCCGGAACCGTGCAGCCACACGACCGGACTGCCCGTACCGAACTCGGTGCAGGCCAGTTCGGCGTCCCCCACATCCACCATGGTCGTCATGCTGCCGCCTCCGTCGTCGTGTATGTAACGCTCACTATACGACGTTGGGTTCGGCCATCAAGTGACCCGGCCTCACGTGGAGCCGTGGCGGGCCCGCGCGACGAGCTCGGTCTCGATGCGCCGAAGGGTCGAGGTCACGGCGTCGATCTCGTCCGGGTCGAGCACGACACCCTCGAGCAGACGACTCCAGACGTCGTGGAGGCGCTGCAGGTTGTCCTGGGCCTGCGCGGTGGGGTACAGGAGCACCCGCCGAGCGTCGTGCGGATCGACGTCGCGGCGCACCATGCCCTTCCCCTCCAGGCTCCGCACCGCCCGGCTGAAGTTGCTGGAGATCAGCTGGGTCGCCTCGGCCGCCGCACCCGCCGATGTGCCCGGGTTCCGGTCGATGAACCGCATCACCGCGCTCTCCAGCGGCGTCCACGAGTCAGCCGGAACCTCCTTGGACGCATGGATCAGCCGACCGACCGCCAGGATCAGGTCGGCGAGCTCGAACAACCGTGACGACTGCGCCTCATCCACGTCCTCATGCTAGCTATCGTTATCATCTGATAGCTATCATGGGATAGAGATAGACAACGGAAGATGGAGGCAGACCGTGACCCTCATCGCGATCGAAGAACACTGGATCATGCCCGACCTCACGTCCACCCTCACCGCCCTGCCACCCCAGGTGCGCGACGAGAGCCTCGCCTTCAACGAGATGTGCGACCACCGGCAGCGCCTCGAGGACCTGGACGCAGGCCGCATCGCCGCCATGGACGCCCGGTACATCGACGTGTCGGTCATCGCCCTGACGCCGCCCGGCACCCAACCGCTGCCCCCTGCCGACGCCGTGCGACTCAGCCGTGCCGCCAACGACGTCGCCGCCGCGGCCGTCGGCCGCCACCCGACCCGCTTCAGGGCCATGTCCACATTGCCCATGTCCTCACCACGAGACGTCGCGGGAGAGCTCGAACGCGCAGCAGGCCTCGGCCACGTGGGCACCATGGTCTACGGCCGATCGGGCGAGGTCTTCCTCGACGACCCGGTCTACGACGACTTCTTCGCCGCCGCGGCGGCACTCGGCCAACCCGTGTTCATCCATCCCCAGCTGCCGTCGCCCGCGGTCCGGGAGGCGTCCTACCGCGGCTTCGACCCCGTCACCGATCTCGCCCTCGCCACCTTCGGCTGGGGATGGCACCTGGACGCCGCGACCGCGGCGCTGCGGCTGATCCTGCGAGGCACGTTCGACCGGCATCCCGACCTGCAGGTCGTGCTCGGCCACTGGGGCGAGATGCTGCTGTTCTGGCTGGACCGGGCCGACAGCCTCTCCCGCGTCGCCGGCCTGACGCGGTCGGTGTCGGACTGCATCCGGTCCAACTTCTTCATCACCGCTTCCGGAATGCTCAACCCGGCGCTGCTGCACCACGCCTTGTCGGTGACCACGGTCGACCGGTTGATCTTCTCCACCGACTACCCCTTCCAGCAGCCGACCGCAGCGGACATCACGTCCTTCCTGGCGCACTTCTCCTCCGACACCGACCGGGAGAAGTTCTCCTCCGCCAACGCGGCATCGCTGTACGGCATCGACATCTGATCCGGCGCCGGCCACCAAGCGCGGCCACGTCGACGACGTGCCGCAGCAGAGATCACTCAGCCTTGTCGGGTCCCCGGTCCGAGGGCGTTCACAGAGCGGGCGCGGAATCGCCCGCCGCCGTCCAGGCTGACGCCATCGCCCGGTCGATCACCCGGCGCCAACCGGGGTGCGCCGGGGTCGCACGGCCGGCGGCTCCGCCGAGCCAGATCAGTGAGATCACGTCGTCGGCCGAGAACGAGTCGGACAGCTCTCCGCTGCGATGCGCGTCGCGCACGAGTTCCCGGACGATCCCGGTGTTCCGCTCGCACACGTCGCCGAGCACGCCCGCCTCGGGATAGCGCTGCATGATCGCGTCGCTCAGCGCAGGCTCCCCCTCCAGCAGGTCGACCACCAGCCGCACGAAGGTGTCGAGACGATCACGGGCGGTTCCCCGCGCCAGGGCGGCGTCGGCCACCGCCTGCAACCTCCCCGCCACCACCTCGGGCATGACCGCGTCGATCAGGCCCTCACGGGTGCCGAAGTGGTTGTAGAGCGTGCCGACCTGCACTCCGGCGACCCGCGCGATCGCCTCCAACGGCGCGTCGAGGCCGGTCGCCAGGAAAGCCTCGAGCGCCGCGGCGCGCAGCTTCTCGGCGTTCTCGCGGGCGTCACGCCGCCGGGGCCGCTCGGGTGCCACGACGGGGGATGCAACTACACCCGCCCGGTCGGGCGCAACCGCAGGAGGGTGACCCTGGTAGCTTAATTTGAGACAGCCTCAATTTAATTGGGAGGAGCTCTGATGACGGCGGACAGCAGTGACGTCGGGCCGGCCGTGCTGCGGATCGACGCGTGGGTGGACGTCCAGTGCCCGTGGTGCTACATCGGCGGGGGCCGCCTGGATGCGGCGATCGAGGAGTCCGGGCACGCGTCGCGGATCCGCCTCGAACCCCGCACCTTCGAACTCGACCCGACGGCCGACCCGACCGTCGAACCGGCGCTGGAGCGCATGACCCGCCTGTACGGGCTCCCGCCCGAGCGGGCGCGCGCCAACGACGCCGAGCTCGCGGCAGTGGCCGCCGCCGACGGTCTCCCCTACACGTCGGGCCGCCCGATGAGCGCGTCGCGCAACCCGCTGCGGCTGGTGCACCTCGCGAACGAGCACGGGGTCGGATGGCGGTTCGTCCGCGCCGTGCAGGCGGAGATCTTCGCGGGCAACGCCGACGCCTTCGACCACACGACCCTGTCACGGCTCGGCGTCGGCCTCGGCATCCCCGCCGAGGCGATCGGCGCCACACTCGCAGACGACGGGTACGCCGACCGGCTGCAGGCCGACCGGGAGGAGGCCCGACGGCTCGGTGCACGCGGTGTCCCGTTCACCGTGTTCGGCGGCGAGGTCGTCGTGCAGGGCGGGTCGAGCACGCTCGACTACCTCGGGGCGATCGAGCGCGCGGTGCACGCGCTGGACGCCGGGAGATCGTCCACGGACGGGCCGGAGACGGTCGACGGCATCCAGTGCGCGGTGCGTGAGCCCGACGCGCCGGCCGGCGGCACCCAGTGCGGGCCACGGGCCTGAACGGGGGGAGGAGCATGACCTTCCTGCAGAGGATGGCCAGGATCGTCAACCTCGCGGTCCTGCCCGTCGTGTCATCCCCTCGCCTGAACCGCATGACGGGCGCCCGGATGACCGTCGTCCGCTACACCGGGCGGCGGTCCGGGCGCGCCGTCACACTGCCGGTGGCCTTCAGGTCCGAGCACGAGCGGCTCGTCATCGACGTCGCGCTCCCGGACAAGAAGGCGTGGTGGCGCAACTTCACCGGAGACGGGGCGCCGCTCACCGTCACACTCGACGGGGTCGACCGGCACGGCCACGGGGTGGCCGTCCGGGACGGCGACCTGGTGCGGATCGAGGTGGATCTGAGCCCGCCGGGCTGAGACCGCACGGGACACCGCCGAGGCGGACTCGCGGACGGCCCGGATGAACGGCACACCTCACTGGTCCGTTCCGGCGGGAACCGTCCCCTTCTCCCGGTCGCCCCTCTCCGGGTCGCCCCTCTCCCGGTCGCCCCTCTCCCGGTCGCGCTGTTGCGCCAACCCGCGGATCAAGGTGACGAACGGGGCGACGTTCGAGCTGTAGGTCGCCCCGTCGAGGCTGTTGGCCACCGACAGCCCGTCGGTCATGGCCCGCCCGAGCACGGCGAGCTGTTCGACCATGGCCTTGCCCGCATCGTCACCGTCCGGTGCGAGGACGGGGGTGAGGGCGTCCACCCAGGAGGCGTGCGCGGAGTCGCGGATGCGCCGGACGGCGGCTCCCACCGTCTCGGCGTCCTTGTGCGGGCCGACGCTGACGGCCAGCAGGAGACGGAGGTAGTCCGGGCGCCGGTCGAGGGAGTCACAGGCCGCGGTGAACCAGGCCTCGAGGCGGTCGATCGGTTCGCGGCCGTCGAACGAGGACGGGTTCGGGAACAGGGCGTGCAGCTCGCCGAAGGTGCGCTCCAGCAGCGCGGCCAGCACGCCGAGCTTGTTGCCGAAGTGGTAGTAGACCGAACTGGCCGGCAGCCCGGACTGCGCGCACAGGTCCGAGACGGCCATGCCGTCGTAGCCCCGCTCAGTGATGAGGTCCCTCGCCGCGTCCAGGATGAGGTCCCGGCTGCTCGCGCCGACGGTGGACGATGCCGAGCCCGGTTGTCTCACCACGGCGCCATGATAGGTACGGCTCCGCGCAGGCACGCCGCCCCGGCCTCGTGCTGCCCGGTTGCGCCGGGTCGGTATCGGCGGTTCGCACGTGGGCCGGTCACGTCCAGCTCCGGTAATCGTCGTCGGCAGCGGGTGGTCGACGGGGACGACACGGGAGTGGACGGCGGTGAGGCAGCGCGGGCAGAACAGCTGCCGGAACACGACGTCCGCGTCGACGTAGGCCGACGGGTCGGGCCAGATGTGGGGGCCGGCGTCCGACGGGGCGCCGTCGCGGCGGGCCAGCGCGGAGACGAACGCTCCTCCGGCGAGCGGGCCGTGCTCGGCACCACAGCGAGCGCACACGACGGTTCTCCCCGCAGGCGACTCCCGGACGGCGAGGTTGTCGTCGAGCCGGCGGGCACCGGTCAGGTCCGGCGGGGTGATCGGCGTGAGCGACGTGCCCGGCAGGCCCGAGCCGGCTGCCGCCCGCGGCGGAGCTTCTCCCGGGTTTCCCCGGTCGCGGTCCCGTCCACCTCGCCGTCCTCCCGGAGGACGACGCCGTAGACGTCGCGGGCGGCCTCGGCCGAGACGCGGACCTGCCGCACGTCGTCGGCCACGCTCTCCGCGGGGCGCAGCAGCGGATCGCCGTAGCCGCCGCCTGCCTGCCAGTGCAGGTACAGCGCGTCGCGGGGGCCGAGGATCGACTCCCCCTCGCACGGCAGGACCTCGATCTCGCCGCCGACCTCGTCCAGGTCGGCGGGGATGGTCGTCGCGCCGGCGAGCTGGGGCGTGTCGATGCCGCGCACGACCACGTCGAGCTGGGAGTTGCCCGGGTATCCCCCGGCCAGCCCGACGTTCTGGTTGGCGACCTTGCCCGTGCCCGAGACCACCAGCGACATCGTCCCGCTCTGGTCCGGGTGCTGCACGTAGCAGACCGAGCCGCTCATCCCGCCCCGCTGCCGGCCCGGCCCACCCGAGTCGGTCTGCTCGCGGCGCCACAGGGCGACGAGCGGGTAGAGGTACTCGGTCATCTCGACGTCGGGGGCGCGCGCGGAGGGGATGATCAGCCGGCCGCCGGTGTCGACGCCGTCGTGGTGCACCTGGGCCCCGTAGCCGCCTGCCATGACGTCGAAGACGGGCGTGACGAACCCCTTACTGCCACCGCCGCGGACGTCCACCCCGGACACCACGCACAGGTCGGTGGTGCCGTTGCAGATCGACTGCACGTCGGTGCGGTGTGCGGGTTCGGCGTCCAGCATCTTGGCCAGCACCTCGGCGACGAGGTTGCCCGCGCCCCACGCCGGTCCGAACGGGCCCTTGCCCACCGCGGCCGGGAACGAGGCGTTGGTGATGGTGTCCTCGTCGGTGACGATCTCGAAGCAGCGCATGAGCCCGCCCGCCGCCCACGGGATGTCGCCCGCCAGCAGCGGAAGCACGGTGAAGACGATCCCGGCCCGCAGGCCCGGGTACGGGCAGTTGATGATCCCGGTCTGCCCGGCGGTCCCGCGGAAGTCGAAGACGAGCCGGTCACGCTCCTTCGACATCGCCACCTTGATGGCGTGCATCCCGCGGTCGCCGGTCTGCGACTGCTCCTGGTACCCCACCGCGGTCCAGGTGCCGTCGGGCAAGCCCGTGAGCTTGGCCCGCAGTCGGTGCTCGGCGTCGTCCATCATGCGGCGCATCACCGACTTGACGGTGTCGGCGCCGTACTTGGCGACGAGCCGCAGGACCTGCTCCGCGGCACCCCTGTTGGCCGCGATCTTGGCCCGCAGGTCCAGGCCCACCAGGTGCGGGAGCCGCGAACGGCGCACCCAGGCGTCGGCGACGTCGCGCTGCAGCACCCCTCCGCGCACGACCTTGATCGGTGGGGTGGGGAGCGCCTCACCGAACACGTCCTGCGCGGAGGGGCTGAACGAGCCCGGGCGCGGGCCGCCCAGGTCGACCTGGTGGGCGATGGCCGTCGTCCACCCGAAGAGCCTGCCCTCGTGGAAGATCGGGGCCAGGACCGCCGCGTCGTTCTGGTGCAACCCGCCGCCGATCCACGGGTCGTTGCACAGGAACATGTCGCCCTCGTCGATGCCCGGGTTGTCGCTGCGGTGGCGTAGCGTCCAGGTGATGGCCAGGTCCATCGAGCCGATGAGGCCGATGTTGTAGGTTCCGACCTGGACCTGCTCGCCGAGCTCGTCGCAGATGGAGAAGTTGAAGTCGTTGGACTCCGTGACGACGTGCGAGCCCGACATCCGCCGCAGCGTCTCCCCCATCTCCTGGGTGATCGCCCAGAGCCGGTGCCGGACGACCTCGTAGGTCAGGGCGTCGACCTGCTCGGCCTGCTCGTCGTCGATCGTGTGCAGCGGCAGCGCGGGCGAGATCTGCGCCAGCAGCTGCGCGCGTGGGAGGGGGCGGCTGGTGAACTCGTCCGCCCCGGGGATCTTCGATGCCATGGGAGCCGTCCTCACTGGTAGCGCAGCACGAGGTTGCCGAGGCGGTCGACGCGGCCGGTCACGCCGGCGGGGACCACGACCACGGTGGTCGGCACGTCGACGATCGCCGGACCGACCAGCTCGTGGCCTGCGCGCAGCCGGGCGTAGTCGTACACGGGGGTGGGCACGAAGCCGATCTGCGAGTCGAGGCAGACGTGGCGTTCCTCGAGCAGGGCAGCGGACGGGTCGGCGTCGTCGGCCTCCGGGATGTCCGGCAGGACGACCGGGAAGCCGAGGCCCGCCCTGGCCCGCATCCGGTAGGTGATCACCTGCACGCCGGCCTCGCGGAAGCCGGCTCCGGAGCCGTTGATCCGCTCGTACTGCTCCTCGAAGCGTTCGACGATCTCCTCGCCGGTGTGCTCGGTGAACTCCGTGTCCGGCAGCGTCACGGCGAGCTCGTTGACCTGCATCGAGTAGCGCAGGTCGATCTCGCGCTGCAGCGTGACGTCGTGGAACTTGACCTTCTGCCGGTCCAGGGCGCGTTGCAGGTCTGCTTCCAGCCGGTCGAAGTGCGATTCGAGCACGGTGTGGTCCACCGGGAACGCCGACGGATCGGACAGCTCGGCGCTGATCGCGACGTCGGAGGCGGCGAGCCCGTAGGCCGAGAACGCCGAGGCGACCGGGCCGAGCGGCACGACGACCTCGGCCACCCCCAGGTCCCGGCAGTAGCCGGCACAGTGCGCGGGGCCGGCACCACCGAAGGCGTAGGCCACGAAGTCGCGCGGGTCGTACCCGGCCTGCACGACGGCCCGCCGGAGCAGGTCGCCCGCCTGGGCGTTCTGCACCTCGTGGATCGCGATCGCGGCCTCGTCGACGGTGAGGCCGAGCGGTTCCGCCACGTGTTCGCGGATCGCCTCCCGAGCCAGGTCCATGCGCAGCGGCTTACGGCCGCCGAGCAGCCCGCGCTCGCTGAGGATGCCGAGCACCAGGTTCGCGTCGGTGTTGGTGGGCCGGGTACCGCCGTTTCCGTAACAGGCGGGGCCGGGAACGGCCTCCGCGCTCTGCGGGCCGAGGCGGAGGTTCCCGCCCGCGTCGACGGACGCGAGCGCGCCACCGCCCGAGCGATCGTGTGCACGCGGATGGTGGCCGCGTTGATCGGGAACTGGTTGACGATCGAACCAGGCGCCATGACCGGCTCCCCGTCGACGATCAGACCGGCCAGGAAGGTCGTGCCGCCGACATCGGTGGTGATGACGTTGCGGTGCCCGAGCTGCTCGGCCAGCCGCTGGCCGCCGATGACACCGCCGGACAGCACGGACCCGACGGTGGTGATCGCGTGCTCCGGTGCCCGGTCAGCGGTGATCGTGCCGCCCTCGCTCTGCATGACCAGCAGCGGGCCCTTGAGCCCGCCGGCCTCCAGCTGCCGCTGCAGCGGCGTCAGGTACGTCCGCAGCCGCGGCCCGACCTGAGCGTTCATGATCGTCGTGGACGTCCGGGAGAACTCGCGGATCCGCGGGCTGACCTCGCACGACAGCGTGACGTACAGGTCCGGGGCGATCTCGTGGATCAGCTCCCGGACCCGCCGCTCGTGGTCGCCGTTCTTGAACGACCACAGCAGGCAGACGGCGATGGCCTCGACCCCCTGCTCCACGAGCGTGCGTGCGACCCGCCGCACCTCGTCCTCGTCGAGGGGAACCAGTACCCGGCCCGCGTGGTCGATCCGCTCGGTGACCTCCAGCGCCCGGTCCTTCGGGATCAGCGGCGCGGGCTTGCGCTGCCGCAGGGTGTCCTGGACCTCGTGGGCCGAGCGCGAGGTGCGGCCCTCGGCGTTCATGATGTAGATCGAGTCGCGGTGGCCCTTGGTGGCGATCAGTCCCACGTCGGCCACCGAGCCCTGGACCAGTGCGTTGATCGACGCGGTCGTGCCGTGGGCGATGTAGTCGGTCTGCGCCAGCATCTCGTCGACGCGATCCCCAGGCCCGCGGCGAGCTCCTCGATCGCGCGCATGACGCCGACCTCGCGCTGCGGCGGGGTCGTCGGCGTCTTGGCCGACACGATCCGGCCGGCGCCGTCCGACGCGACCGCGTCGGTGAAGGTGCCGCCGACGTCGATGCCCAGTGCATATGGCATGTGGTGCCCTCTCCTAGCTCTGGTGGGCGGCAACGCGCCCGGTGACCGTCCGCAGCAGCTCGCCGGCGCGTCCCTCGGCGCCGCCCACCCAGGCGACGTGCTGGTCCGGACGCACCAGCAGCAACGGCGTGGGATGACGGCCCGGCAGGTCCACCACGGTGAGCGGGACGCCCAGCTCCCGCGCGGCGTCGATCCACACCTGCACGTCGGTGGCCCCGTCGGTCTCGCTGTCAGTCCGCAGCAGGGTGAAGTCCGGGCCGAGCACGTCGAGCACGGAGCGGCCGTCGGAGAGCCAGGCGTGCGGCAGCCGGAACCCGGCCTGCGCCCGGTTCTGGTAGCCGCCCATGCTGATCGCCTCCTGGTCCTGCCCACCGACCACGAGTGGTGAGCCCGCGTAGTGGTAGCCGAAGCTGAACCCGTCGGGCGAGTAGCGGGCCGGTTCGGTCACCGCGAGCCGCTCCGCGAGCGCGGCGCGCGCCTGCGCCCCGGCCGCTCCGGGCAGGTGGATGTCCGGCGAGACCTCCGCGAGGGAGACCCGGGCCGCCGAGGCCACCGCGCTCGCGAACTGCTCCCCGACCGGCCTGCGTTCGAGCTCGTAGGCATCGAGCAGCTCCGGCGGTGCCCACCCGTGGTGCACGGCGGCGAGCATCCACCCCAGCGTGGCCGCGTCCTGGATGCCGGCGTTCATGCCGAACCCGCCGACCGGGATCCAGATGTGGGCCGCGTCCCCGGCGAGGAACACCCGCCCCTCGCGGTAGCGCTCCGCCACGAGCTGGCGACCGGTCCAGCGCACCGTCCCGAGCACCTCGTGCTCGACCGGACCGCCCACGGCGTCGGCCAGCAACAGCTCGGGGTCCTCGTCGTCGGTGTCGTGGTCGGGGCCGAACGCCACGTGGTTGAGCCACAGGTCGCCGCCGTCGATGGCGATCAGCGAGGCGAGCCTGCGGCCGTAGGTCCAGTACGTCCACGCCCGGTCCCGGGCGGCGAGCCTGCCGAGCTCCGCGGAGCGGACGAACGTCGACACGAACTTCTGGATGGCCTCGACCCCCCGGTAGCGGATCCCCAGCTGCCTGCGCACGGCGCTGTGGGCGCCGTCGCAGCCGATCACGTAGCCGAATCGCAGGGCCCTCGCCGACCCCTCGGACTCGACGACCGCCTCGACGTGGTCCTCGTGCGCGCGCAGCTCGACCAGCCGGGTGCCGCGCTCGATCGTCACCCCCGGGAGCCCGCTCGCGCACCGCTCCAGGATCGGCTCCAGGTAGATCTGCGAGACCCGGTGCTGGGGCTCGGGCGTGGGCCAGTCCTCCCGGCCCATGCCCGCGAGCACCTCGCCGGACGAGGGCTGGTCCAGCCGGAAGATCTCCTCACCGAGCATGGTCGTGCGGTACTGGATCGACGTGGGGTGGTCCTCGGGGAGGCCGGCCCGGCGCACCTCGTCGGCGATGCCGAGCCGCCGGAGGATCTCCATCGACCGGGCCGAGGTGGTGTTGCACCGCGGGTTCACCGGGCGCTCGGTCGTCGCCTCCACGACGAGGCACGGCACCCCGCGCCTCGCCAGGTCGATGGCCAGGGTGAGGCCGGTAGGGCCCGCCCCGACGATCAGGATGGCACTGTCCGTGTCGTTCATGCGGTCAAGGAACTCCCCCACGAGAGAGCAGAACTCGTTCGGTCGGTCGACGTGTATCCAATGCCCGGCACCCGGCACGATCTCCAGACGCCCGCACGGGAGAGCATCGACCAGACGTGCGGATACCTCGACCGGGCTGACCCGATCCCGTTCCCCGTGCAGGGCCAGGACCGGGGTGGGCACGGCGCCGGGATCGACGAACCACTGGTGCCCAGCCTCGAACATCGCCCGGAAGGCCCGCTCCGCACCGGGCCGCAACGCCTGGTCGAGGCGACGGTCCGCGAGCTCGTCCAGGAGATCGCGATGGGCGCTCTCGTCGGCGACGAGGCGCGCGAGCGTGGCACGCATGGACTCCCTCGTGGGGTCGTCGTAGAAGGGGACCGATCGGGGCGGCGACCCCGATCCTGCCCCGCCCATCACCACGGCCCGTTCGACCCGCCCGGGAGCCTCGGCCAGCAGTGCCAGCGCGGCGGCACCACCGGCGGCCGAGTTCCCGAGCACGTGCACGCGAGCGAGCCCGTGCTCGTCGAGGACGTCCAGGACCTGGCGGGCGCGGGCCCGCGCCCAGGCCGTCGGCCCGTGCAGGCCCTCCGTGCCCGCGATCCGCGAGCCGAAGCCGAGCAGATCGGGGGCGAGGCACTGGAACCGCTCCGCGAGCCGGGGCCGCACACTCTCCCAGTTGCTCGCGGCATCGACACCGGGACCACCACCGTGCAGAAGGACGAGCACGGGCGGGTTTGCGCTCACGGGAAGCTCCTTCTGTGGTGGCTGGCGTGCTCAGACCTGGCTCGCGGTGCCCTCGACCTGCGGCACCGCCTGCTCGTTCGACGACACCGCGGCGGAGGTGCGTGGCCGGTCGCCCCACAGGAGCAGGAAGGTCGCGGCCGCACCGACGAGCGCCGGGATCGCGAAGATCCGGAACATCGATTCCGCGCCCAGCCCGCCTGGAGCAGGAAGCCGGCGACGAGCGGCGCGAGTACTGCGCCGAGCCGGCTCACGGCGACCCCGAGGCCGAGCGCCGTCGCCCTGGCCTCGGCCGGGTAGATGATCGGCACGATGACGTTGATGCCCGACACCGTGCCGTTGAGCAGCAGGCCGACGAGCACCGCGACGACGAGCGCCGTGGCCAGCGCCCCCAGCGAGAAGGAGTACAGCACGAGCGCCAGCGCGGCGAGGGTGAAGTAGATGCCGGTGAGCCGCCGCGGCTCGATCCGTTGCGCGAGCACGCCGAGCAGCACGGCCCCGGACACGCCGCCGATGCTGAACAGCACCCCGCCGCTGATCCCCTGCCGGCTGGACAGCCCCGCCTCGAGCAGCAGGGTGGGCGTCCACGACGAGGCGAAGTAGAAGGTCGTCTGGGCAGCGGTGAACGCGATCCAGACCAGGACGGTGCGCACCGCGTTGCGCCCGCTGAACAATGCGGCGAAAGCCACCTTCCGCGATGAGTCGGCCTTCCGAGGCAGCTCCTCGACCGCGTTGTGACCGATCGCGACGAGGATCCGGTTGAGCCGTACCAGGCGTCCCGTGGGCGCGAGGCGATCAGGTAGTCCATCGACTCGGGCAGGAACCGCAGCCCGGCCACGAACAGGATCGCCGTCGCGACGGCGCCGAGCACGAACACCGACCGCCACCCGAACGGACCGGCCAGCAGGCCGGTGGCGACACCGGCGAGGATCGCCCCCAGCCCGTAGCCGGTCGTGATCAGAGCGACCGACAGGCCCCGGCGCCGGTGGTTCGAGTATTCCGAGGCGAGCACCGGCAGACACGCCGCCATCACACCCACCGCGGCACCCGTGACCACCCTGGTGGCGAGCAGCGCGCCGAAGGTCGGCGCCACCGACGCGGCCAGCATGCCGAGCGAGGCCACCGCAAGACCGGCGAGTGTGAGCGTGCGGCGGCCGATCCGATCGGCGAGCGGGGCGAGGAACAGCGCGCCGAACGCCATGCCGGCCAGGCCGCTACTGAGCAGGACGCCCAACTCCGACGGTGACAGGCCCCACTCGCGGGTGATCGCCGGCCCGACGAAGGACGTCAGCAGGAGGTCGAACCCGTCGACCAGGTTCATCACCAGGCACAGGGCGACCGCCCTGACCTGGGCACGACTCATCGGCGAGGTCTTCACCTGCTCGAGGACGCTCATCGGAACCTCGCTTCGTTGCGACGCATCGGATGGGGAATAGACCCGTTGTATGGAACGCTCACTCTACAAGATCGGACGACAACGGCCCGGCAACAGTGGCATGCACCACATTCGCTTGCCGTGGCCACGGTCGATCGGAAGCGTACGTGTAGACGAACTAGTTCGTCTACTTCTCTGGGAGGGACACCATGACCACTGCTGCCGCGCCGAGTTCGACGGGGAACCCGTTGGTTCTCCAGCGCCTGTACTTCGTCCGTTTCGGGTTCGCGATCGTGTGGGCCGTCGCGATGTTCGTCATCGGGTCGAGCGTCAACCCGCTGAGCGTGACGCTGATCGTGCTGTACCCGCTGTTCGACGTGGCCGCGGCGATCATCGATGCCCGCTCGTCCGGGTCGAGCGGATCGACCCGGCTCCTGTACGCGAACATCGCGATCAGCTCGCTCGCCGCGATCGGCCTGATCTTCGCCCTCACCTCCGGCATCCCGGCGGTCCTGCGGGTGTGGGGCGTGTGGGCCATCGTCGCGGGCCTCGTCCAGCTCGTCGTGGCCCTCACCCGCCGCAGGATGGGCGGTCAGTGGGCGATGATCCTCAGCGGCGGCATCTCCGTCTTCGCGGGAACCTCGTTCATCATGCAGGCCGCCGCCGACGGCCAGACCTGGCCGGGTCGCCGGCTACGCCGTGCTCGGCGGCATCTTCTTCCTCGTCTCGGCCCTGCGCCTCGGCCGCGCCGCGAAGGGCAACTGACATGAGCGCCACCTTCGATGTCATCGTGGTCGGCGCCGGCCCGGTCGGGGAGAACGTCGCCGACCGCGCGGTGCAGGGCGGGCTGAGCGTGGCCGTCGTCGAGCGGGAGCTCGTCGGCGGGGAATGCTCCTACTGGGCGTGCATGCCCACCAAGGCGCTCCTGCGCAGCACGGCGGCGCTGCGGGCGGCCCAGCGGCTGCCCGGCGCGCGAGAAGCGGTGACCGGCGAACTGGACACCGCCGCGGTGCTGAACCGGCGCGACGGCTTCGCCTCGCACTGGAAGGACGAGGGCCAGGTGTCCTGGCTGGAGCAGGCCGGGATCACCCTCTACCGCGGACAGGGGCGCATCAACGGACCCCGCACCGTCGAGGTCACCGACGACCGCACCACGGTCACGTTGACCGCGCGACAGGCCGTGGTCGTCGCGACCGGGACCAGCGCACTGGTCCCCGATGTTCCCGGGATGGCGCAGGTCGCCCCGTGGACCAGCCGGGACGCAGCGGCCGCCCACGCCGTACCCGCACGGCTGGCCATTATCGGCGGCGGCGTGGTCGCCATGGAGATGGCCACCGCCTACGCGGGCCTCGGCTCGAGCGTGACCGTGCTGGCCCGCGACGGGGTGCTGCCCGCCGCGGAACCGTTCGCCGGTGAACGGGTCACCGAGAGCCTGGAGAAGACCGGCGTGTCGATCCGGGTGGGCGCCGAGGCCCACGCGGTGCGCCGGGACGACGCCGGAACCGTGCACATCACCCTCGCCGACGGTGAGCTGATCGAGGCCGACGAGCTCCTCGTGGCCGTCGGGCGCCGCCCCAACACCGCCGACCTGGGCCTGGAGGCCGTCGGTCTGGCACCGGGTGCCTGGCTGACCGTCGATGACGACTTGCGCGTCCTCGACGCCCACGGCGCGCCCGCCGGGGACGGCCGGCTCTACGCCGCAGGCGACGTCAACCGCCGGGTGCTGCTCACCCACCAGGGCAAGTACCAGGCCCGTGCCCTCGGCGACACCATCGTCGCCCGCGCCCGCGGCGCGCAGGTCGACGACCGGGCATGGGGCCGCCACGCGGTCACCGCTGACGAGCGCGCCGTGCCGCAGGTGGTGTTCACCGAACCCGAGGTCGCCTCCGTCGGGCTGACCGCGGCCGCCGCCACCGGCGCCGGCCTGCGGGTACGCATCGTCGACCACGACCTCGGTGCCGTCGCCGGATCCGCCCTCCACGCCGACGGGTACGAAGGACAGGCCCGCATGGTCGTCGACGAGGACCGCGAGGTGATCGTCGGGTTCACCCTCGTCGGCCCCGACGTCGCCGAACTCCTCCACGCCGCCACCATCGCCATCACCGCCGAGGTCCCCCTCGACCGGCTCTGGCACGCTGTCCCGGCCTTCCCCACCCTCAGCGAGGTCTGGCTCCGGCTCCTCGAGGCCTACGAACGACCCGCATGACACGACCGCCCGCCACCCCGAGCCCGTCGACGTCCCCGGGGTGGCGAACCCGGCCGGTGGCCGTAGCCGATCAGGGCCGGAGTGCTGAGCCGGACGGCCGCTCATGATCGGCGGAAGTGGTGCCAGAGCGGCACATCCGGCGCTCTCCCACACTTCCGGCGATCACGCCTCGGGCGGGGGTTCGACCGGCCAGGTTGGTCAACGTCGACAATGGACAGTCCTCGTCCGGGGGTCGGGCACGCCGGGGGCGCGATCCGGGTTCACGGAGGACCGCTCCTCGCGTCGCCTCCGCGCACACCGATCATGGGTCGCGCCCCCGGCTCGGCAACGCGAGTTGCGAGTGGTGCAACCCATGGCCGACGCGATCAGCCGAGCTGCATCCCGTCCGCGAAATCGGTGCTCCGCGAGAGATCGGCCCACCGAGCGATCTCCTCGTCCACGTCCTTCCGCCCGTTGGCGACCAGACGCAGCGCGTCCGATCCGAGCACCAGGTGCACCGGCGGCGCAGGCGAGTCGACCACCGACAGCACGGCATCCGCGGCCTTGGCCGGGTCTCCGAGCTGCTTACCGTTGGCGGCGTGCCGGTGCTCTCGCTGCGGGTTCATCACCTCGTCGTAGTCGGGGATCGACCGCTCGGTCCGGACCATCGACCGGCCCGCCCAGTCGGTGCGGAACGAGCCCGGCGCGATCGCGGTGACCCGGATCCCGAGGCCACGTACCTCCTTGGCGAGACTCTCCAGTATTCCCTCCAGCGCGTACTTGCTCCCGTGGTAGTACGTCAGCCCCGGCACGGTCATGAGCCCACCCATCGACGTCACCGCCATCAGGTGCCCTCGCCTGCGCTCCCGCATGAACGGCAGGGCGGCCTTGAGCGTGGCGACGGCCCCGAACACGTTCACGTCGAACTGCCTGCGCATCTCGGCCATCGGGGACTCCTCGAACACGCCCTCGTGCCCGTATCCCGCATTCGCGATGACGACGTCGATCGGCCCCACCACGCGCTCGACGTCCGCCACGGTGGCGAACACGGCGTCGTCGTCGGTCACGTCGAGAAGCCGGGAGACGGCCCGCCCTGGCGTGCCCGCGGCGAGCCCCTCGAAGCGCGCGGCGTCCTCGCGGCGCCGGACCGTGCCGACCACGGTGTGGCCTGCAGCCAGGAAGCGTCGCGCGAAGGCGTGTCCGAACCCGGAGCTCACCCCGGTGACGAGAAAGGTCTTCTGATCTGCCATATCTTCAGGATACGCAGTGTCGAAAAAAATCTACGTGGCGTCGGGAGTGAGATGGGTCGCGCCGCTCGGACTGGGCACCTGCCGAACAGGGGCGTGATCACCGGAAGTGGTTGGAGGGCGCCGGATGTGACGCGCCGGCACCACTGTGGCCGATCAGGCATACGGCGATCGTCGGCAGTGGTGGCGGGACGACAGATCGGTCGCCGCGGCACCATTTCCGGCGATCACGAGCCGCCGGCCGGCCCGTCATCCCGGCCCTGACCGCTACGGCCGCCGGCCGAGTTCGGCACTACTCGCCTACTCGGCCGCGGGCAGGACGGCGAGCCAGATCCCGATGCACACGTCGGCGACGTGCGTCAGCGCGGCTCCTCGGGCTCCCTCGACGTACCCGCCCTCGACGTACGCGCGGTAGAAGGTCCGCTCGGTCATCCAGCAGAGCGCGCGGGCGACCTCCGGAGCGGATCCGGGGCCGTCGGCGGGCATGCCGGTGCGGCCGAGGATCTCGGTCATCGCCGCCGCGTAGCGCTCCACGGTCGACGCCCAGAGGACCCCGATCTCGGGGATGACGGCACCGAGCTCGACCGCAGCGCTCATGATCCGCCCGTGTGCGGCCCACGAGCGCTCGGTGTTGCGCACCGCCCGGACGATCGCCTCTCGTGGATCGAGCTGCGCGTCGGCCACGACCGAGGTCGCGTCCTCGGAGATCTCGGCGACGGTCCTGCGCACGAGGGCCGCGAACACCTCCTGCTTCGAGGCGAAGTAGAAGTACAGCGCGTTCCGCGTGATCCCCGCCCCCCGGGCGATCGCCTCGACGGTGATCCCGTCGAAACTCTCCACCTCGAGCAGCTCCTCCGCGGCATCGAGGATGGCCTTCTCCCTCAGGTCACCCTTGCTCGGCGCATCCCGACGTCGTCGACGCGGCGCGGGCTCGGCATTCGGCATCCGATCATGCTAGTTCGACTCGTCGGCGATGACGTCGTCCTGATCCTGGGGCAGCAGGAGCTCGGGGACCTGCGCGAAGTGCCAACCGTCGGCCGTCTTGGTGAACGTCCAGACCACGTCGAACCTGTCGTCCGGCCAGTCCTTCGGCGGCGTGGGCGTCACGTCGGGGAAGCGTCGGCGATGGTGGGCAGCTCCCCGTGGGCCCAGCTGATCAGCGTGGGTCCCGACTCCGTGATCACCTGGTCGACGAGCTTCTCCTCGTCGCCCTTCCCGTAGTCGGTGTTCACGTCGATGCCGAGCCGTTCGGCGAGCGGCGCGACCGTCTCGCGGGTGCGTGCCCCCTCGCCGTCGTCGTTCGCACCGGCCGCGTAGATCACCGCCGGACGGGCGAGCCCCGTTCGGGGTTCTCCCGACGGCGGATCCAACAGATCCGCCAGCCGGTCCGCACGCTGCCAGCCGATCGCGGTCAACGAGCTGTCGTCCTCGTTCCCCTGCGCGTCGATGCCGGGGCCCGAGCCGTCCGGCTTCTCACCGTGCCGGATCACCATCACCACGGTGCCCGGAGCCGCGGTGTCCGCCGCCACACGCGACCCGGCCGTGGGCGTCGACTGCCGGGCGGCGCCGCAGGCGGCCAACACGGCCGCCAGCGCCACCGCGACGACACCGACGAGCGCTCGCCGTATCCACCTCTCGGTACTCATTCCATCCGCTCCGCCCTGTTCACGTCACCATCCCGAACGCCGCCATCCCGAACGCCGCTGGGAACGAGAGCCGCCGGCCGCTCCAGCGGCCCCACGGGAAGTTCGCGCGGCCCGACCGGCTCCGCGACGACCATCTCGGGTTGCCCCTGCTCGGGCAGTCCCGGCTCGGGCTGTCCCGGCTCGAGCTGTCCCGGCTCGAGCTGTCCCGGCTGACCGACGCCGACCCCGGGCCGGTACCGCACGTCGACGGTCGTGTGCCGACGGCCCAGGTCGACCTCGGTGACCTCGTGGTACATCACACGGCCGCCCAGCTGGCGCTCGAGATCGGCCACGAGCGCCGCGTCGCTCTCGTACACCTTCTTCAGCTGGACATCCACGCGACGTGACCGGTCGCGCAGCGGCTTGCTGTCGAACACGGCCATCGTGACCAGCAGCAGGACGTTGAGCGCGATGACCAGCGTGCGGTCGGCCACGTCCATCCCGTTGACCAGGCCCATCACGAGCGCGACGAAGTAGTAGGCCACTTCCTGCTGAGTCACCGCGCTGGACCGCAACCGGATGATCGACAGGATCGCGAAGAGCCCGAAGCCCACGGCGATGTCCACCCGCACGGTGCTCAGCAGCGACATCACGACGAAGATGCCGATGTTGAGCGTCACGTAGGACAACAGCAGGTCGGCCCGCCAGTGGCGGCGGAAGTACAGCACGTACGCCATCAGCAGGATGGCCACGATGTCGATCGCGAGGTCGACCAGGAAGCCGGAATAGGTCACCACGGCCTGGCTGATCAGAACGCTGATGTTCACCGGTCGACTCCCAACGTCATGCGGGGCGAACGGGTTCGTGCGCCGCCCCGACGGCCACCACCAGCAATCGCTGTAGCAGCTCGCTGTCTAAGCACCACATCAACGTAGCGCTTAGTGGCGTTGAGTCCACAGGCGTGTGACGCGCGAGTCAGTGCGCCTCGGCTCAGCCGGAGCGGATGCCGTCGAGCAGGATCTCGACGGCGAGGTCGGCGGCGCGGCCGCACTCCAGGTCGGGGAACTCCCGGGCGAGCAGGCTCACGATGCCGTACAGGAGGGCGTACGCCATCCCGTCCGGCAGGTCGGCCCGGACCAGCCCCTCGTCCGCGGCTCGCCGCAGGAAGGCCCCGACCCGCGCGCGCTGCTCGGCGTACCTCTCGGAGAGACCTGACGAACAGGTCAACTGTTCGGGACCCACCGGATAGCTGCGGTTCGCCGCGATGACCCCCTCGACGAGCTTGTGCAGGGCCACGCCCACCGGCGCCTCCGCGAGCCGACTCTGGTCGAGTGCGGCCTCGAGCGCCTCGAGCTTGGCCTCGAACACCCCGCAGAGCAGGGCCTCCCGGTTCGGGAACTGTCGGTACACGGTGCGCCGATCCACGCCGGCGGCCGTCGCGATGGCGGCGACGCTCACTCCGGGGTCCTCGGCCAGGAGTCTGGCTCCGGCCTGGAGAACGGCATCGAGGTTGCGTGCTGCGTCTGCGCGCATCGGGTGCCTCCTGAGCCACCTTGTGGCATGTATTGATTCTTACGTCACAGATCTGAGTCTACATGGCTATAAACCGCTACTTTGCTGTGGTGGTTCGTGATCGACGTGTCACGACAGTCGGCCAGGCCGCCGAGACCTGCCGAACGACCCAGCATCGGAGTGACGACATGTCCGTCGTGGTGATCGCGGTCATCCTGACCGCGCTGGTGTTCGACTTCACCAACGGCTTCCACGACACGGCCAACGCGATGGCGACCTCGATCGCCACCGGGGCCCTGCGCCCCCGGGTCGCCGTGCTGCTCGCCGGAGCGTTGAACCTGATCGGAGCGTTCCTGTCGGTGCAGGTGGCCCTGACGATCTCCAGCGGCCTGGTCGACGAGGCTCGCATCACGCCGCAGGTGATCTTCGGAGCGCTGGTCGGAGCGATCCTGTGGAACCTGTTGACGTGGCTGGTCGGCCTACCGTCCAGTTCGTCGCACGCCCTGTTCGGCGGCCTGATCGGCGCAACGTGGGTGTTCGCCGGGTTCGGCGCGGTCCACCTTTCCACGGTGCTGGGCATGGTACTGGTGCCACTCGTGCTCTCGCCCGTCGTGGCCGGCGTGGTGGCGCTGGCCGCCACGTGGATCGCCTACCGCATCGCCGCGCACGGCGACCCACGCCTGACCAGCCGCGGTTTCCGGAACGCGCAGGTCGTGTCGGCGTCGATGGTCGCGCTGGCGCACGGGACGAACGACGCGCAGAAGACCATGGGTGTGATCACTCTGACGCTGATCACCGTCGGCCTGCTGCCGACGCACTCCGCTCCCCCGCTCTGGGTGATCCTGCTGTGCGGGCTGGCCATCGCGGCGGGTACCGCGATGGGAGGCTGGCGGATCATCCGCACCCTCGGCCACCGGATCAGCAACATCGAGAGCACCCAGGGGTTCGTGGCCGAGACCGCGAGCACCGCGGTCATCCTCAGCTCGGCGCAGCTGGGCTTCGCCCTGTCGACCACGCAGGTCACCACCGGAGCCGTGCTCGGCAGTGCGGCAGGCCGGCACGTCCGAGGCGTGCGGTGGGGCGTGGCGGGCCAGATGCTCGCCGGCTGGCTGCTGACCCTGCCCGCCGCGGCCGCCGTCGGAGCGCTCGCCGCCTGGACCGCGTCGCGCGGCACCGTCGGAACCCTGCTGGTCGCGCTCGTCCTCGTCGTCGCGGGCTGCGGCATCTACCGGCTCGGGCGGCGCAGGCCGGTGACCGCCGCCACGGTCAACGCCGCGCAGCCCGTCCAACCCGCCGTCGCCGCGCCCGCCCGAGCGGTCGCGTAACAGGAGGAGCCAGCCCGATGATCCACTGGGGATCCCTGCTCATCGTCCAACTCGTCTCGTTCGGCGCGACCATCACGGTCGTCGGACTCGTCTCCGTGGCCGTCGTGGGCCTGTCGGCACGCGTACCGGCCTCGACATCAGGACAGCACGTCACCACGTTCGCTCCCCGATCCGGCACGGCGGTCGGCGCGATCTGCCTCGTGGCCGCGGCACTGGTCGTGCTGTTCGGCCTCTGGGAAATCGTCGCCCGATAGCGCTTGGAGTTCCGACCCCATGACAGTCCTCGACGCCCCGACCCCGGCCGCCCCGCCCCAGCTCCTCGAACCGTGGGTCCGCCGGCAGGTCGTCATGATCATCCGGCACGCGGAGAAGCCGCTGGCCGGCAGGCCCGTGCGGGGCATCAGCCCGTCCGGACGGCCGGACAAGCGATCCCTGACCGTCGACGGCTGGCTGCGGGCCGGGGCACTGGTCGAGCTCTTCGCGCCGGGGCGCGGCCTGCCGCCGTCAGGCCTGTGGCGCCCGGGTGCCGTCTACGCCGCCGCGGCGGGCCACGGTCGCAGCAAGCGCTCCATCGAGACGGTCGAGCCGCTGGCGAAGCGGCTCGGGCTCGAGGTGGACGTCCGTTACGAACCGGGTCAGGAAGCGGAGCTGGCCGCGGAGCTCATCGACCGCCCCGGTGCCACCCTCGTGTCCTGGCACCACAAGTCGCTCAGCAGGATCGTCGACAACCTCGGCGAGATCACCCCGTCGCCGCCGCGACACTGGCCTGCGGACCGCTACGACATGGTCTGGGTGTTCATCCGCGTCGGGGACGGGTGGCGGTTCGAGCAGGTCCCCCAGCTCCTTCTTCCCGGAGACCTGCCGGTACCCATCGCCGTCTGACGCTAGAAGGCCGGGACGTCGCTGCTCGTGGCGTTCCCTCCGACGACGGGGGTGATCGTGATGGTCCAGTTGCTGTTCGAGTCGAACACGTCGTCGAACTTCTGGAACGCGCAGTCGCGGGTGAACTTGAGCGCGTCCCCGTCCCAGTCGGTCCCGCTCTTGAAGTAGACCTGGTAGGTGCCGGCGAGCCCGGTGAGTGTCGCCGTCGAGAACGACCGCACGTAGACGCTCGCGCTCGGGGACGCCGGGTCCGATACGACGGCCGCGATCACGGCGTCGGAGCTGCCGCCGTTCTCGATCTCCAACGTGCCGCGACCACGCGAACCGTTGCGCTGCAGCACCGCCCCGTTCTCCCCGTGCCGGTCCTGCAGGGCGGGCGGGTCGACCTGCGGGGGTACCAGGCTGCCGCCGAACGTGAGCCCGGCACCGGCGAGGGCAGCGGCCGACACGCCCGACGCCGCGGCCTCCAGCTCCTGCCCGACGGCGGCCTTCGCCATCGCGGTCTGTTCCTCCGCGGTGGGCGCGATCCCGCATTCGTCGGGCGTCGCGTCCGGTGGAGCGAGTCCGAGCAGGCCCGGAGCCGACCGCAGGAACGTCAGCACGGCCTCGTGCTGGGCACGCGCGTTGTCGGGCGGGTTCACGTCCTTCAGCGCCTGCTCCTGGGCCTGCATCGCCGCAGCGAGCTCGGACCTGGCTGCGGCGACCTCGTCCACGGACGTCGCCGCGACCAGCCGGTCGATCGGTGGCTGGACGGACTGCTCGAAACCGGTCAGCAGCCCCTGGTACTCGGGAGTCGTGAGGCTAGAGGCACACCCGGCCACGCCGACCGACAACGCGAACCCGGCGGCGGCGACCCGAACCGCCGTCCTCGTCCTGAACCGACCTGCCGACACCGCTCGCCGATGCACCAGACCCCCCTGCTGCGTGTGCCGACGGACACCGCGTCGGGCGAGGACGGCCCCGGGGTGCCGGCACGTCATCCCACCACGGTCACCGCCCGAGGTCCACCGGGTGACGCGCTCTCACCGGCCGGGAAGCGTGTTCAGCGGCTGGGACCGGCGGTCGAGGAGCTCGGCGTACGTGCCGTCGCGCTCTGCCCAGCGCAGCGGCTGAGCACGTTCGACGACGATCTCGTTCGGGCTCGGGTCCCGGGTGAGCAGCCCGACGACCTCGTCGAGGAAACCGTCGAGGGGCAGCGCGTTGGGGTTGAGCTTCTCCTGGCCCGCGTTGGCGACGGCGGGCGGGATGAGCTCGGTGACGCTCACGCCGGTACCGGTCAGGTGCGCCCGCAGCGACTCGGTGTACGAGTGGACCCCGGCCTTGGAGGCGCCGTAGGTCGGCATGAGCGGGAACGGCATGAACCCGATGCCGGAGGTCACGGTGATGATGTCGCCTGCCGCCCGGTCGACGAGGTGCCGGGTGAAGGCGTCGATCACGCGGATGGTGCCCAACAGGTTGACCGCGATCGTCGCTTCCGCCTGGCTGATGTGGGCCGGATCGCGGAGGTCCTCGGTGAGCATGCGCCCGACATCGTCACGAGGACGTCGAGATCGGGGTGTTTCGCGAGACGTCGTCGCGGGCGGGGATGACGGATTCGGGATCGGTGCGTCGACCCGGACGGTCTCCAGCCCCTCGACCTGTTCGGTGTTGCGTCCGCCGACGACGACGGTGCTGCCGGCATCCGCGAACCGCCGCGCGAGTCCGCGACCGATCCCCGATGTACCACCGACGATGAGCACGGTGCGCCCACTGATGTCCATACCTGCTCCTCCTCTTCCGGGCCCGGCCCGATGGCCGGCGCACCTCCAGGCTCACGGCGGGCGTCCGGGTCAGGAAGGTCCCCAACGTTCCTGGGGGGTGCCAGGACCCCCTCTCCACCAGGCACTTCTCGCTAGCGTGACGTTCATGGGCAGTGACAAGGCGAACCGGCTCGGCGACTACCTGCGCGCGCGGCGGGCGCTCGTCACGCCGGAGCAGGCCGGCATCCCGGCCGGGCCCAACCGCCGGGTGGCCGGGCTGCGGCGCGAGGAGGTGGCCCTGCTGGCCGGCATCAGCGCCGACTACTACATGCGGCTCGAGCGCGGACGCGACAACACGCCGTCCGCCCAGGTGCTCGCGGCGCTGGCCCGCGTCCTGCACCTCGACGAGGTCGAGCACCGGTACCTGCTCGATCTCGCCGCGCCGGCCCGCCGCACCCCGCCACGCAAGCGGGTGGAGCGCGTTCCGGCCCGGTTGCACCACCTGCTCGCCACCATCGGGATACCGGCTTTCGTCGAGGGCCGGGCGTACGACGTCCTCGCGTCGAACCACTCGCGCTCGCCCTCTCCCCCCGGCTCCGGCCGGGCGAGAACCGGCTCCGGTCCCTCATGCTCGACCCCGAGGAGCGCGAGTTCCACGCCGACTGGGACACGGCCACGGCCGAGTTCGTCGGGTCGTTCCGCAGATCCGTCGGCGAGGACACCGACGATGCGCGCGTCGTCGAACTCGTCGGCGAGCTCTCGCTCGCCAGCGCCCGTTTCCGCACGCTCTGGGCCCGCCACGACGTGCGCGAACTCGAGGGCGGCGCCGCCACCGTCCACCACCCGGTGGTCGGCACGCTGCACCTGCACCGCGAGAAGCTCCCGGTCGGCGGGCTGCTCCTCGTCCTCTACTACCCCGACGAGCGCAGCGACAGCGCGGAGATGCTGCAGGTGCTGGCCTCGCTGGCCGCATCGAGCTCCAACGACGACGCAGCAGGCAGGCAGCTGCCGGTGCACGACCACGGACATCTCCGGCAGCAACCGGAATAGCCCCCTCCAGGTCCCTCTCCCGATCGAGGCGCCCTTCCGCGAGGATGACGACATCGCCGAGCCGTACGACCGGACGTCGGCGGCCTGATCACGAGGACGGGAAGACATGCGCGGCACCCGGGCACACCTGTGTCACGTCAGCTCTGGCGCAGCAGGGGCAGGGTGAGCCGGAAGCAGGCGCCCTCCCCCAGCGCCGTCTCGACGTCGACGTCGCCGTCGTGGGCCCGGGCCAGCGACCGGGCGATGGCCAGCCCCAGCCCGGCGTTGGCACCGCCGGAGTGGGTGCGGGAACGGTCGGTCCGGTAGAAGCGGTCGAAGACGCGGCCTGCCTGGTCGGGTGCGATGCCCGCGCCCTCGTCTGCCACCTCGAGCACGGCGCGGCCGTCCACGGTGCCCACACCGATGCGTACCGGCGTGCCCGGTGGCGTGTGGGCGGCGGCGTTGCCGATCAGGTTGGCGATGATCTGACGCAGCCGGTCCTCGTCGGCGTGCACCGGGGCGGGCGCCGGCGGGCCGACGCCGCCCGGGCCGGTGAGGTCGACGGACCGGGAGGGGTCCAGCGCCCGCAGGTCGTGGCCTGCGTCGGTGGCGAGCGTGCGCAGGTCCATCGGGGCGCGGTCGAGGTGCCCCTCCGACGGGTCGTCGAGCTGGGCGAGCAGCAGCAGGTTCTCGGTGAGGGCGGTGAGCCGGGTGGCTTCGCGGTCGATGCGCCGCATCGCCTCGTCGACGTCGGCGCGGTCGGCCAGCCCTCCCATCCGGTACAGCTGGGCCGATCCCTGGATCACGAACAGCGGGGTGCGCAGTTCGTGGCTGACGTCGGAGACGAAGGTCCGCATCCGCCCCTCGGACGCCGCCCGCGCGGCGAAGGCCCGCTCCAGCTGGCCGAGCATCACGTTCAGCGACGTCGCGAGGTGCCCGATCTCCGTGCCGGGCGCCGCCACCACGGGCACACGCCTGCTCAGGTCGCCCGACGCGATGGCGGCCGCCGTGTGCTCGATGCGGCGCAGCGGCCGTAGGCCACCGCCGAGTGCGTACCAGCCGGCCGCCGTGAGCAGCACGAGCAGCAGTACCCCGCTGATCACGTTCGTGGTCCGCAGCCTGTCGACCGTGGCGTCGGCCTCGGCCAGCGGTGCGGCCGCGACCATCGTCCAGTCCTGCCCGGCCCCGGCCCCGGCCTTCGCGACAGCGCGCCAGCGGGACGAGCCGTCGGCGCCCTCGATGTCGACGGCCGTGCCGTCGGTCGGGACCCCGCGCATCGCGTCGCCGGTGGGCAGGGCGGCCTCGTCCACCCGGGACGAGTGGATACCGCGGGCCACCGCGCCGGCGGTGTCCAGGTACACCAGGTACGGGGTGCCGATCAGGTCGAGGCCCGGGTCGAGCACCGCGGGCGACGCGGTGGCCCCCGGAGCGTCCGGCCCGACCGCCGGTGCTGCGCCAGCAGGGTGGTGAAGGACCGCAGCTGGGTGTCGATCCGGTTCAGCTGGTAGCGCTGCAGCTGATCGGTCGAGACGGCGCCGGCGATGCTCAACCCGGCCAGCAGCAGCGCCGCGGTGAGCAGGAGGACGCGCAGCCGCAGGGACAGGAGCCGCAGCAGCCGTCTCACCGACGGGGCTCGCGCATCACGTAGCCCACGCCGTGCACGGTGTGGATGAGCTTGGGCTCCTCGACGTCGACCTTGCGCCGCAGGTAGGAGATGTAGGTGTCGACGATGCCGGCGTCGCCGGCGAAGTCGTAGTGCCACACCCGGTCCAGGATCTGCGCCTTGGACACCACGTGACCGGCGTTCTCCATCAGGTAGCGCAGCAGCCGGAACTCGGTGGCGGTCACCCGCAACGGCCGACCGTCGCGGGTCACCTGATGCCCGTCGGGGTCGAGCGCCAGCGTGCCCACGGTCAGCACGCCGCTGTGGTGGCCCGCGGTGCGGCGCAGGATCGCGCGGATCCGGGCGATCAGCTCCTCCAGGTCGAACGGCTTGGTGACGTAGTCGTCGGCGCCCAGCGACAGGCCGGTCACCTTGTCGGCCTGCCGGTCGCGGGCGGTGAGGAACAGCACCGGCACCGGCCCGCCGCGGGCGGTCACCCGCAGGTCGCGCAGCCGCCGGACCACCTCGAACCCGTCCATGTCCGGCAGCATCACGTCGAGCAGGACGAGGTCGGGTGGTTCCCGGGTGGCCGCGGCGACCGCCTCGCCCGCGGTCGCCGCGGACGTCACCTCGAAACCGGCGAACCGCAGCGTGGCAGCGAGCAGCTCGCGCACGGTCGCCTCGTCCTCCACCACGAGCAGCCGCGCGCCGCCGGTCCGGGTGTCATCTCTCACTGGCTCCTCGCATGCCGATCACGATACGAACAGCGTCACACGTCGCGGCGTTCGAACAGCACGAACGCGACCACGAGCAGGGCGAGGATCCCGGCACTCATGCCGGCGAAGTGCAGCCAGGGCTGGGGGTAGTCGGGGTCGGGCACGGTCGCGATGACCGCGGCTCCGCCCAGCGTCGGCCACACGTCGAGCAGCCCGTCGAGCCACGGCGGGAACATGCCATCCAGGACGGGTACCAGCAGCACGATCCCCACCAGCGTGGCCAGGGCGCCCGCCGTGGCGCGGATGAGAGCGCCGAGGGCCACCGCCAGCAGCGCGATCACCGCGAGGTAGAGGCCGCAGCCCACCACCGCGGAGAGCGCACGCGGATCCGCGAGGGTCGCGTGCGGAACGCCGGCCGCGGCGAAGCCGGCCTGCCCGATGAGGAAGGCCGGGAACGCCAGCGCCTGCCCGGCCACCAGCGAGACGGCCGCCACCACCGCTACCTTCGCCCCGAGCAGCCGGTGCCGGCGCGGGGTGGCGCTCAGCGACGTCTGCATCAGGCCGGTCGCGTGCTCGGACGTGACCACGAGGATCCCCAGCACCCCGATGACCAGCTGGGCGATGAAGAACATCAGCAGGCTGCCGTTCGTCGGGTCCCAGTCCTGCTGCTCCTCGATCGTGCCGGTCAGGTACCCCTGGGCGGCGGGGTCGGCCGACAGGAGCGGGAGGCCGAGCCCGACCACGACGAGACCGCCGAGGGTGAGCCAGGTCGAGCGCAGGCTGCGGAATTTGATCCACTCGCTGTGCAGCGTGTCGGTGAAAGCGGGGCGCGTGATCATGCGGTGGCTCCGTGGTACTCGACATGGTCGCTGGTCAGCTCCATGAAGGCGTCCTCCAGCGAGGGCGCCGCGGCGCGAGCTCGCTGAGCGCGACGTCGTGGTAGGCGGCGAGCTTGCCGATCTGTGCGGCGGTCATGCCGGAGACGACCAGGGACGACTCCGGTCCTTCCCGGACGGTGGCACCCGCGGCGGACAGCCGGAGCGCGAACGCGTCAGGCTCGTCGGTGCGCACGAGCACCGTGCCCTCCCCGTTGGCCCGCATGAACTCGCTCATGGTCGTGTCGGCGATCAGCCGGCCGCGCCCGATGACCACCAGGTGGTCGGCGGTCTGCGCCATCTCGCTCATGAGGTGGCTGGAGACCAGCACCGCCCGGCCCTCGCGGGCGAGCGACCGCATGAAGTCCCGGATCCAGCGGATGCCCTCCGGGTCGAGCCCGTTCACCGGCTCGTCGAAGATCAGTACCCGGGGATCCCCGAGCAGCGTCGCCGCGATCCCGAGCCGCTGCCGCATGCCGAGCGAGAACTCCCCGGCACGCCGGCGGGCCACCCCGTCCATGCCGGTACGGGCCAGCACCTCGCCGACCCGGCGGCGCGGAAGGCCGTTGCTCGCGGCCAGCGCGAGCAGGTGGTCCTGCGCCGTCCGAGCACCGTGCACCGCACCGGCGTCCAGCAGCGCGCCCACCTCGGTCAGCGGCACGGGCAGGTCCCGGTAGCGCCGGCCGCCGATGGTGACCGAACCCCCGCTCGGGGCGGCCAGACTCATGATCATCCGCATCGTGGTGGACTTGCCGGCGCCGTTGGGACCGAGGAACCCGGTCACCTGCCCGGCGGGGACGGTGAACGTCAGGTCGTCCACCACGGTCCGGGGCCCGTACCGCTTGGTCAGCCCTCGCACATCGATGCTGGTCATGACCCGGATCGTGGCGGGACGCCCTGACCGGCTCCTGGGAGCTCCTGAACGAACCCTGTGAATCCACGGGCCCGGCCCGCCCGGCGGGCCCCGCGGCCGCGGGATTCACAGGGAGATCTCCGGGGGTTGCACGAGGGCGGAACCAGGACCTAGATTTTATCAAATGTTTGACACGACTGCGGCCTCCGCGCCCCCGCTCTCCGGTGTGCGGGTCGTCGACGCGGCGACGATCTACGCCGGCCCGATGGTCGCGACCCTCCTCGGGGACTTCGGCGCCGACGTGGTCAAGGTCGAGCACCCGCGCGGCGACGGTCTGCGCTCCTGGGCGTGGCACAAGGACGGCGAGTCGCTGTGGTGGGCCCTCGTCGGGCGCAACAAGCGCGCGGTCACGCTCGCGCTGTCCGATCCGCGCGGCGCGGACCTGCTTCGGCGACTGCTGGCCGAGACCGACGTCTTCGTCGAGAGCTTCCGGCCGGGCACGCTCGAACGCTGGGGCCTCGCTCCCGACGACCTGCTGCGGATCAACCCGCGGCTCGTGGTCGTGCGCGTCTCCGGGTTCGGCCAGACCGGCCCGTACCGGACGCGGCCCGGCTTCGGCACCCTCGCCGAGGCGATCTCCGGCTTCGCCGACACCAACGGGCAGGCGGACGGGCCGCCCGTGCTCCCCCAGTGGCCGCTGGCCGACGGCATCGCCGCCCTCGCGGGCGCGTTCGCGACGATGACGGCCCTGCGCCACGCCGAACGCACCGGCGAGGGCCAGGTCGTCGACCTGTCGATCT
Source organism: Pseudonocardia sp. CNS-004 (assembly GCA_001942185.1). Taxonomy (GTDB): domain Bacteria; phylum Actinomycetota; class Actinomycetes; order Mycobacteriales; family Pseudonocardiaceae; genus Pseudonocardia. The sequence continues at coordinate 10,837 of MKJV01000111.1, read as the reverse complement.
ACGAACCGCTGTTCTGGATCCTCGGCGCCCAGACCACCGCCCACGACCAGCTCGGCATCGTGCCGACCCGCCAGGCAGCCGCACCGCCTTCAACGTGCCGCGCGAGTGCTACCGCACGCGGGACGGGCGCTGGGTCGCGCTGTCGGGTGCGACCGCCGCCACCGGACGACGCATCCTGCGGGCGGTCGGACGCGACGACCTCGCCGACGCACCGTGGTTCGACGAGATCACCGGACGGATCGCCCACCGCGACGAGATCGACGAGGCCATCGCGGGCTGGGTCGCCGACCGCGACAACGACGACGTCCTCGCCACGTTCGAGGCCGCGGGCGCCACCGTCGGCCCGGTCTACTCGATCGCCGACATCGCCGCGGACCCCCACTTCGACGAGCGGGGCAGCATCACCACCGTCGAGCACCCCGCACTGGGCCCGCTGCGCATGCAGGGCCTCATCGCGAAGCTCACCCGCACCCCCGGCCGCATCCGCACCACCGGACCGCTGCTGGGCGAGCACAACGACGAGATCCTGCGCGACCTGCTGGGCTGCCCGCCCGACGAGCTCGCGCGGCTCGTGTCCGAGAGCGTCGTCGGGCCCACCGGCACCCGGCGGGAGGTCCCGTCCCCCGAAGCCGCCCCGGACGCCCCCTCCGTCGGCACGAGCTGACCGCACCAGCTGACCGCACGGCATCGCATCTCAAGGAAGAGGACAACCCCGGATGTCGACGACCACCCCACCGGAGGCGCGGCACGTCCGCCGCGTCGCCCTCGCCAGCGGCATCGGCACGATGCTCGAGTACTACGACTTCTACCTCTACGGAGCGCTCTCGGCCACGATCTTCGGGTCGCTGTTCTTCCACAGCACGGACCCGGCGGTCGGCACCCTGCTCGCACTGGCGACCTTCGGCGTCGGCTTCGTCGCCGCCCGCTCGGCGGGGTGATCGGCAGGCCACTTCGGGGACCGCCGTCGGGCGCAAGTCGGTGCTGATCGCGACACTGGCGCTGATGGGTGCCACGACCGTCGGGATCGGCCTGCTGCCCACCTACGAGACCATCGGCATGGCCGCTCCTGTCCTGCTCGTCACGCTGCGCCTCCTGCAGGGCCTCGCCCACGGCGGGGAGTGGGGTGGGGCGGCGATCATGACCGTCGAGCACGCCCCCGAGGGCCGCCGCGCCTTCTACGGCACCTGGCCGCAGATGGGCGTCTACGCGGGGATCGTCGTGTCGAACCTCGTGCTCGGCGCGTTCCTGCTCCTGCCGGAGGACCAGTTCCGTTCCTGGGGCTGGCGCATCCCGTTCCTGCTCGGCTTCGTGCTCGTGGTCGTCGGGCTGTACCTGCGCCGGTCGATCACGGAGTCACCGGAGTTCACCCGCGCGGCCGCCGAGGCCCGGGAACCGGTCAAGGTCCCGATCGTCGAGGCCCTGCGCACGAGCGGACGCGGCGTCTTCGTCACCTTCGGCGCCAAGCGGCCGAGACCGGCACGTTCTACCTGATCACGGTGTTCGCCCTGACCCTCGCGAGCAAGGACTCCGGGCCCGGCCAGAGCGTCGCGCTGAACGGCGTGCTCGTCGCGAGCCTCGTCTCGATCGGCACCGTCGGCCTGTTCGGCGTGCTCGCCGACCGCGTCGGCCGCAGGCCGGTGTACGTCTTCGGCGCCGCGTTCATGGCCGTGTTCGCCTTCCCGTTCTTCTGGCTGGCCGGCACCGGTTCCTCCGGTGCGCTGTGGGTCGCGCTGGTCGTCGGGCTCGCGGTCGGCCACGCCTCGATGTACGGCGCCCAGACGCAGTACTTCTCCGAGCTGTTCGACGCGCGGGTGCGCTACAGCGGCGCCTCGCTCGGCTACCAGCTCGGCGCGGCGCTCATCGGCGGGTTCACCCCGCTCATCGCCGCCGCGCTGATGCTGCGTTCGGGCGGCGAACCGTGGCCCGTCGCGCTCTACATCATCGGGCTGTGCCTGGTGACGGTCCTGGTCATCACCCTGTGGGGCCAGGTCCGCACCCGCACGACGACGCCGGCACCCGCGGCCGGCGCGCCCACCGCGTTGTGAAGGAGATCCAGCAGATGACGACCATTCCCGACCACACACTCGCGGCGGTCGTCCGCGCGTTCGGCGAGCCGATCGGCATCGAGGAGGTGCCGGTGCCGCCCACGGTCGAGGCGGGCGGCCTGCTCGTCGAGGTCGTGGCGTGCTCGTTGTGCGGCACGGACGTGCACTGCTGGGAGGGCTCACTGGCCCTCGACATCCGGCTGCCGCTGATCCTCGGGCACGAGATGGTCGGGCGGATCGTCGCGATCGGCGAGGGCGCGACGTCGACTCCGTCGGCCAGGACCTGCGGATCGGCGACCGCGTGATCTGGACGCACTCGTTCTGCGGGCGGTGCGAGATGTGCACCCGCAAGCGGCCCGCGATGTGCCTCAAGCGCACCGCGTACGGCCACGTCTCGATGCAGGAGTGGCCGTACCTGATGGGCGGGTTCGCCCGCCACTCCTACGTGCTGCCGGGATCGGGCCGCGTCCGCGTGCCCGACGCGATCCCGGACGCGCTGGCCAGCATGGCCAGCTGCGCGCTGCGCTCCGTGGTCAACGCCGTGGAGCAGGCCGGCCGGGTCGGCCCGGAACACACCGTGGTCGTGCAGGGGGCGGGCCCCCTCGGGATCCTCGCCACCGGGCTCTTCGCCCAGGCGGGCGCGGGGCGGGTGGTGACGGTCGGCGCGCCCGCCGCGCGCTGCGGCTCGCCACGGAGTTCGGCGCCGACGAGGTGATCTCGCTCGAGGACACGCCCGATCCCGCCGACCGGCTCGCGCGCGTCCGCGAGGCGACCGACGGGATGGGGGCCGACCTCGTGGCGGAGTTCTCCGGCCACCCGGCCGCCTTCGCCGAGGGGGTCGAGATGGCCGGTCTCGGAGGCCGCTACCTCGTGGTGGGCCAGCTCGGATCCGGCACCACCCCGATCGCCCCCGGCACGATCACGAAGAAGAACCTCACCGTGATCGGCTCGTTCTCCGGCGACATCTCGCACTACCACAAGGCCCTCACGGTGCTGGAGCGCTACGCCGGCCGGCTGCCCTTCGACCGGCTCATCAGCGGGCAGTACCCGCTCGCGCAGGTCAACGACGTGATCTCGCGCATGCAGGCGTTCCAGGAGATCAAGCCCGTTCTGCTGCCCGCCGCCACCTCATGACACCCACAGGAGGTTCTCCTCGATGACCGTCCAGGACCGGATCGAGACCGGTACCGACCTCGTCGCCGCCCTCGCCTCGACCGCGCGGTCCGGCGCCGGGGACCCCTTCGCCCTGCCGATGCTCGTCGGCGGGCAGTGGACCGGCGCGGCGGACGGGGCCGTGTTCGACTCGTACGAGCCGCGCAACGGCGGGGTCTGGGCCACGCTCCCCCGCTCGTCGGCCGCGGACGTCGACCGCGCGGTCTCCGCGGCCCGCCGCGCGCTGACCGGCGAATGGTCGCGGGTCAGCGCCGCCGACCGGGCCCGGTTCCTGATCCGCATCGCCGCGGTCGTCGACCGGCACCGCGAGGAGCTGGCCGTGATCGAGTCCCGCGACAACGGCAAGCCGCTGCGAGAGGTCCGCGCCGAGATCGACGCGATCGTGCGGTACTTCGAGTACTTCGCGGGCGTCTGCCAGACCGTGCTGGGCGAGACGCACCCGCAGGCCGCGTCGGCGTTCAGCTACACCCGCCGCGAACCCGTCGGGGTGGTGGGCGCGATCGTGCCGTGGAACTCCCCGCTGCTCATGCTGGCCTGGAAGCTCAGCCCGGCGCTCGCGGGCGGCAACACGATCGTGCTCAAGCCCGCCGAGGAGACCTCGGTGTCCTCGATCGCCTTCGCGCACCTGATCGCCGAGGTCGGCCTGCCCGACGGGGTGTTCAACGTGGTGACCGGGTTCGGCGAGTCGGCGGGAGCCGCGCTCGTGGCCCACCCGCAGGTCGACAAGATCGCCTTCACCGGGTCGACCGAGGTGGGCAGGCAGATCGCGGCCACGGCCGCGGCCGACCTCAAGCTCGTCACGTTCGAGCTGGGAGGTAAGTCCCCGACGCTCGTCTTCGCCGACGCGACCTCGACGCGGCCGTGCACCGCACCGCGTACGGCATCTTCTCGGCGGCGGGCCAGACCTGCCAGGCGGCGTCCCGGATCCTCGTGCAGGACTCCGTGCACGACGAGTTCCTCGACCGGTTCGCCGCGCTCGCCCGGCGCATCCGAGTCGGGGACCCCCTCGCCGAGACCACCCAGATGGGCGCCCAGATCTCCGCGCAGCACCGCGACAAGATCGCCGGGTACGTGGAGAGCGGCACGCAGGAGGGGGCGACGCTCGTGTGCGGCGGCTCCCGGCCCACCGAGCCGGCACTCGCCGACGGCTACTACTTCACCCCGACGATCCTGGACGGCGTCGACAACTCGATGCGGATGGTCCGCGAGGAGATCTTCGGGCCGGTGACCGGGGTGATGACGTTCACCGACGAGGCCGACGCACTGGCGAAGGCCAACGACACCGAGTACGGCCTCGCCGGGTCGGTCTGGACCCACGACGTCGCGAGGGCGCACCGGGTCGCCGCCGGCATCGAGGCCGGACTGATCTGGGTCAACACCACCCGGACGATCAACCACCTCGTGCCGTTCGGCGGCTACAAGCAGTCCGGCTACGGCCGCGAGGGCGGGATGCAGGTCATGGAGCACTACACCCGGGTCAAGTCGGTGTGGGTGGACCTGCAGGACGAGCTCCCGAACTGGTACGCGGGCTGACGATGGCACCGACGAATCCCGCACCGCTGCGGTTGCGCACCCTGCTGTTCGTGCCCGGCGACCGCCCGGACCGCATCCCCAAGGCCGCCGCGGCGGGCGCCGACGGGATCGCGATCGACCTCGAGGACGCGGTCGCCGCGTCGCGCAAGGACGCGGCCCGCCGCTCGGTCGCCGAGGCGCTCGGGGCCCTGCCACCGGGCGGGCCAGTCGTCACGGTGCGGATCAACGCCGTCGACACCGGCCTCGCCGAGGCGGACGTCGACGCGCTCGAGCCGGTGCTCGGCCGCGTCCACCTGGTGATCGTCCCGATGAGCTCCAGCCCGGACGCCGTCCGCGCGGCGGCCGCCCTCCTCGGGAAGGCCGAACACCGCGCGGGCCTGGACCCGGGCGGCACGGGGATCATCCCGCTGGTCGAGACCGCGGCCGGGATCGCGGAGGCGCGCGACATCGCCGCCGCCGACGAGCGCGTGCACACCCTCGCCTTCGGCCCGGCCGACCTCTCCCGGGAGCTCGGGGTCACCCCGACCGCCGACGGCGAGGAGCTGTTCGTCGCGCGATGCCAGCTGGTGCTGGCCGCGGCGGCCGCCGGCAAGCCGCAGCCGATCGACGGGCCCCACCTCGACCTCGACGACGCCGAGGGCCTCGCACGGTCCGCGGCGAAGGCGAGGCGCCTGGGGTTCGGGGGCAAGCAGGTGCTCCACCCCCGGCAGATCCCCGTCGTCGCCGCGGCGTTCGCCCCGACCGCCGAGGAGCTGCGGTGGGCGCGGCGCGTCGACGAGGCCTTCCGCGCGGCGGAAGCGGCCGGTGTCTCCTCCATCCGCCTCGACGACGGTACGTTCGTCGACTACCCGATCGCCCACCGTGCCCGGGCCCTCCTCGCCGAGGACGACCCGCAGCACGGCCACGAGCAGAGCCCGAGGACGCCCCCCGCATGAGCCCCGACTCCCCGCGCATCGTCGTGACCCGCGCGCTACCGCCCGCCGCGCTCGAGCCGCTGCACTCCGTCGGGTCGGTGTGGGTCTCCCCGCACGACCGGCCGCTGTCGGCCGCCGAGCTGAACCGGGCCGTCGACGGCACGAGCGCGATCATCAGCATGCTCAACGACACGATCGACGACGACGTCCTCGACGCGGCGGGCCCGGACCTGCGGATCGTCGCGAACACGGCCGTGGGCTACGACAACCTCGACGTGCCCGCGATCACCGCCCGCGGGGTGATCGCGACCAACACCCCCGGCGTGCTGGTCGACGCCACGGCCGACCTCACCATGGCACTGCTCCTGGACGTCACCCGGCGGGTGTCCGAGGGCGACCGGCTCGTGCGTTCCGGGGCGGCGTGGTCGTGGGACATCTCGTTCATGCTCGGCTCCGGGCTGCAGGGCAAGCAGCTGGGCATCGTCGGGATGGGCCACATCGGCCGGGCCGTCGCGGCGCGCGCAGCGGCGTTCGGGATGGACGTGGTGCACCACTCCCGGCGGCCCGTCGAGGCGAGCGGCTCCCGCCCACTCCCCCTCGACGAGCTCCTGGCCACCTCGGACGTCGTGTCGCTGCACTGCCCGCTCACGGCACAGACCCGCCACCTCGTCGACGCCGCCGCGCTGCGGTCGATGAAGGGCAGCGCCTACCTGGTCAACACGGCCCGCGGGCCGATCGTCGACGAGGCGGCGCTCGCCGCGGCCCTCGCCCGCGGTGAGATCGCGGGCGCCGCACTGGACGTCTACGAGAACGAACCCGAGGTGCACGACGGCCTGCGCGGGCTCCCCAACGTCGTGCTGGCCCCGCACCTCGGGTCGGCCACGGTCGAGACGCGCACCCGCATGGCCGAGCTGGCGGTGGAGAACGTCGTCGCCACGCTCCTCGGGAAGGAAGCGCCGACACCGATATCGGTACCGTCCACCTGACGCGGGGACCGACGAGGAAGGGGCTCGATGCCGGGCAAGCGGGATCGCGGTTCGACGACCAAGGCCGAAGAGGCGTTCACCGCGATCCGGCGGCAGATCGAACGGGGGCAGCTCCCCGGTGGCGCGAAGCTGACCCTGCAGAGCCTCTCGGACGAGATGCAGATGAGCCTGACGCCCATCCGCGAGGCGCTGCGGATGCTGCAGGCGCACGGTCTCGTCGAGTACCGCCCCCACCACGGGCACGTCGTCACCCGCTACTCGATCCCGCGTGCCGAGGAGATCTACCTGCTCCGCGAGACGCTCGAGCCGCTGGCCACCCGCCTCGCGGCGCAGCGGGCGTCCGAGCGGGAGCTCGAGGAGATCCGCGGGCTGCACGAGGAGTTCCGGGCCGCCGCCGAGAAGGAGGACGGCGAGCAGGGGGTCGTCGTCGACCTCAACGCGCTGTGGCACCGGGCCGTGTACGAGGCCGCCCACTCCGGGTTCCTCGACGACTTCATCGACCGGCTCTGGACGGGCGTGCCGTACCAGGCGATCTGGTTCATCCACCGCCGCCACCGCTCGGTGCTCGACCACTCGGCGGTCACCGAGGCGCTGCTCACGCGCGAGGCCGACGCGGCGGGCTCGGCGATGCTCCACCACATCGAGCGGGGGAAGAAGGCCACGATCGAGCACCTGCGCGCCATCGGTGCTCCCGAGACCTGACGCCGTGGGTGCCCAGGCGGGCCGCGCCACCGGGCGGCACCCCCACACCATCACGCAGGGCGGGTCGGCGACGCCCTCCGCACGAGCGCGTCCAGCGCGATGACACCGCAGGTGTGCACGCACACCGGATTGGCCTCCGCCTCGATCACCGACGGCTGCTCGACGGTCAGCCGCGACAGCGCGACGATGGCGTCGGCGAGCGCGTCGAGGTCACCGGCCGGTGCGCCGCGATACCCGGCGAGAACCTTCGACCCGCGCACCTCCGCGATCATCTCGCGCGCCGTGGCGTGGTCGACCGGGGCGAGCCGCACGGCCGTGTCGTCGTAGATCTCGGCGGTGACGCCGCCGGTGGACAGCACGACGACCGGCCCGACGTCGACAGTTCGCCGATAACCGATCAGCACCTCGCCGACCCCTGCACTCGCCATCGGCTGCACCAGCACCCGGTCGACGACCACATCGGCCTTCGTCGCGACGTCGTCGATGATCCTGCGGGCGGCCCGGCGCAATCCGTCCTGGTCCGTCACGTCGAGAACGACGCCGCCGGCGTCGGTCTTGTGCGCGAGCTGGTCGGACAGCGCTTTGACCACGACCGGGAAACCGAACGTCAGCGCGACGTCGTCGTCGAGCGAGGCGGTCTTGATCACGACGGCGGGCAACATCGGGACGCCGACCCCGGCCAGCACCTCGGCGGAGGCCTGCTCGTCGAGCAGCTCCGGCGCGCCTGCGGGCGGCCCGGTGACCCGTTCCGGGACGACTGTCGCCGACCGGCGGGAGAACGCGGCGGCCACGGCGTCGGCGCAGGACTCCGGTGTGCGGAACGCCGGCACCCCGGAGGAGGCGAGCAGGGCGGCCGCGTCCGGGGCCTCCGGCAGTGCGAACCCGACGACCGGGACGGCATGCCTGCCGCGTTCGGCCAGCGCCTGCACCGCGAGCTCGGGGTTCAGCCGCGCCGAGGAGCCGATCACGAACACGACGAGGTCGAACTCACCGCTGTCCTGCAGCTCGGCCAGTGCCGCGGAGACGACGTCGTGCCGGGCGCCGGCCAGGCCGAGGTCGGCGATCAGGCTGTGCGGCACCGGTGCGCCTGTGGACGCCATCCGCTCGACCAGGTCGTGGCTGGGGCCACGGACCGACAGCCCGCGCAGCGCCAGCTGGTCGACCATGATCGCCGCGCCGCCGCCGGTCGTGGTGACGACACCGATCCGCGGGGCCGCCGGACCGTCGGCCGGAATCCGCTCCAGCAGGGTGGGCGCCTCGCAGAGCCCTTCGAAGGTGTTGAGGCGGACGAAGCCGCAGGCCCGGAAGAACGCCTCGGCCTCCCTGTCCTCGCCGGCCAGCGCGCCGGTGTGCGAGAGCGTGAGTGCGGCGGCCTCGTCGGAGCGGCCCAGCTTGTAGACGGCGACCGGCTTGCCCGCGCGGTGCGCAGCGACGGCGAACCCGGCCAGGTCGTCGGCGTGCCGCAGCGACTCGAGGAACAGCGCGTAGGAGGTGACACCGGGGTCGCAAGGGTGGACGAGCAGATCTCGCCGAGCGAGAGGTCGGCCTCGCCGCCGGTGGAGACCAGACCGGCGAAGCCGATGCCGCGCCCGCGGGCCCGGCTGACCAGTGCACCGATCACGCTGCCGGACTGGGAGGCGACGAAGATTCCGCCGGTCGGGGTGTCGGGCTCGCCGAAGGCGGCGTTGCCGGTCAGCATGACGCCGTTGCGGGGGTTGACCACGCCGAGGCTGGACGGGCCCACGACGCGGGTCGGGCCCTGTGCCGCAGCGGCGCGCAACCGGTACTCACGGGCCCGGCCCTCCTCGCCCTCTTCGGCGAAGCCCGATGCCAGCACGGTCACCACGGGTACGCCGAGACGGGCGGCCTCGGCCACGGTGTCGACGGCGGCGTCGGCGCCGGTCATGACGTAGACGTGGTCCGGCACCCCGGGGAGCGCGGACAGGCTGGGGTAGGCCTTCTCCCCCTGCACCGTCTCCCGGCGCGGGTTCACGAACCAGGCGGTGCCGACGTAACCGGCGGCGGCCAGGAAGCGCTGCGGGCGGCCGGTGGTCTTGCGGGGGTCGTCAGAGGCGCCCACGATCGCGACGCTCGCGGGCCGGAGCAGAGGTTCCGCCAGGCCCGGGGTGGTCGGGGTGGTCCGCTCCTGTGCGGGGTTGTCGCTCATCAGCACTCCTCATGGATGGCGCGCAGCAGCGCAGGGTCGCCGAACCGGAACACCGGTCCGACGGCGTCGGCGAGCCGCTGCTGTGCCGCAGCCAGCTCCGCCGGGGGCCGGGTCGCGGCCCAGTGGCACGGTCCACCCAGCCGCTCCGGGAAGCCGTAACCACCGGTGAGCAGCAGGTCGACGTCCCCGGGCCGGGCGCGATCCCCTCGGCCAGCACGAGCGCGGCCTCGTTGGCGGTCGCCGTCAGCACCCGGTCGACGATCTCGTCGGGGCCGATCCGGCGCGGGGTGGTTCCCGCACTCGCCCGGGCGTCGGCGATGATCCGTGCGACCTCGGGGTCGTCCAGCGGGATGCGGTCGCCGTCGGCGTAGGCGTACCAGCCGCCACCGGTCTTCTGGCCGAGTCGGCCGTTCTCGACGAGCCGGTCGGCGACCTGCGGATAGCGCTCGCGCGGGTCGCGGGTGGCGTCCCGGCGGCGCCGGGCCCGCCAGGCCACGTCCAGCCCGGACATGTCCGCGACGGCGAACGGTCCCATCGCGACGCCGACGGCGAGCAGCGCGTCATCGACCTCGCGGGGGCCCGCCCCCTCCTCCACCAGCAGTTCGCACTGACGGCGGTAGGCGGAGAACACGCGGTTGCCGGCGAACCCGTCGCACACCCCGACGATCACCGGCAGCTTCCCGAGCAGTCGCGCCGCGGACAGGACGTGGTCCAGTGCGTGCGCCGAGGTCTCGGCACCGCGCACCACCTCGAGCACCGGGGTGCGGTGCGCAGGGGCGAGGAAGTGCATGCCCAGCACCCGCCCGCGGTCGGCCACGGCGGCGCCGAGCGCGTCGACGTCCAGGTAGGAGGTGTTGGTCGCCAGCGGCACGCCGGACCGCACCACGCCGGCCGCCTCGGCCAGCACCGCCGTCTTGACGTCGTGGTCCTCGACGACCGCCTCCACCACCAGGTCCGCGGCGGCGAGGGCGTCGAGCCCCGTCCCGGTGCGCAGCCGGGCTACGGACTCGGCTCCGTCCCGCCCGACCTGGTCGCGAGCCCGTTCGAGGGCCGCGGAGTCCCGGTCGACCAGCACCACGTCGACGCCTGCCCCGGCGAACGCCCGGGCGATCCCTGCGCCCATCGTCCCGGCGCCGATCACCCCGACCGTCCGGACGGGGTGCTCCCGGTCGGGCCGGCCGGCGCGGGCGGCGGCGGTGCGGGCGAAGAACAGGTGCCGCTGCGCGGCCGCCGCGGGGCTGCGGCGCAGCCGGGTGAATCTCGGCGCGCTCGTGGCGCAGCGCGGCCGCCGCGGGGCCAGCGCGGCCGCGGCGAGCA
>MKJV01000110.1 GCA_001942185.1 Pseudonocardia sp. CNS-004 | reverse complement strand
GGGTCGTACTCGATGTGAGCGACCTTGGCCGGAACGCCGTCCTTGTCACTCATGGCTACCTTTCTCTTCGTCACCATTGGTTACGTTCCGATGGACCGCACGCTCCGGTCCCGGCGCCAGGCCGGGGGGATCCACGGCCCCACGCCCCCGACGGCGAGACATACCGTGATCAGGCAGCAGGAGACGCCGGCGGCGACCATCCACATGGGCCATCCGGAGCCGTCGCCCACCACCTGTGGCAAGCCCAGGTTCAGCACCATTGCGGAGACCAGCGCCGCAACCGACTGGATGGAGAACGCCCGGGCGACTCCGAACGGGCTGACCGCTTCGGCGTCTCCGAAAGCATGGCGACCTGTGCCGGGTAGATGAATCCGGCGCACACCCCGGTTGCGGCCCAGATCAGACTGAGCTCGGTGATGTTCTGGGTCTGTGGAAGAAATGCGATGACGAAAAACATGATCCCGGTGCTGATACCGCCCGCACAACCGATGACCTTCCGCACCTGGAGTCGGTCGCAGAGCCAGCCGGAGAAGACGAGGGCGACCGTGAACGTCAGCCAGAACATCGACGCCAGTCCCGATGCGCTCGCCGGGCTGATCCCGTGGAAGCTCACGATGTACAGCGGAACGTAGTTGCCGACGGTGACGTACGCGATACCCCAGAAGATCCCGTATCCGGCGAGAACCCAGAGTCGCCAGTTGCGAAATACCGCGTCACCCGCCTTCATGGCGTCGGCCGCGGAAGCATATCCGGCCTTTTCGGCAGCGGCCCGCATGCCGGCTTCCCGGTCGCGGATGATCGTATTTCGGATGCGCGGCGACAGGTCCCGGTAGAAGATGAAGAGGATCATGAAGATCGCCCCGGCGACAGCGGCCCCAATCCAGTACTGGGCGCGGAATCCGGGCCAGATCGGGATGGTCTCGGCCGCCACCCAGGTGGAGATCAGCGCCCCCAGCGTGTACGCCGTGCCCAGGAAGCCGTAGCTCGTCGCACGGCCGGTCTGCGGCGTCACGTCACGTAGGGCGGCGTTGACGGTCGGGCCCATGCCCGAGACGAGCAGCGCTCCGGCGAAGATCGTCAGCGAGAAGACCGCCAGGTTGGGGGCGAGTGCGCCGATGACCATGACGATTCCGTAGATCAACACTGGCCAGATGATGACCGGCCGCCTGCCGAACCGGTCCGACAACCGGCTCAGCGTCAGCCCGCCGATCATGGTGGCCACGCCGGCGCCCGCCGCCAGGTAGCCCCAGGTGGTGAGGTTGGTGTCGAACTCCTCGAAGATGTACGGCAGGACCGGGCCGGCCTTGTACAGTTCGAAGTTCTCGACGGTCCATGCGAGGACGATGAGGCCGATGACCCATACCCGACGCCACCCAGTCGGGTACTCGTCGATGTAGCGTCGTCGGAAGAAGCGTCGTCGGGGCTCGAGCGGCTCCGACCTCGAAATGGTGTCATCGACTTCGGGAATCGACACACTCGTCTCCTGCCGTCGTTTCGATGTCCTGGCCGGCCGAGCGATCCGTCAGGCGAGGTGGAATCCGGTGTAGCCGTTCGCCGCTACCTCGTCGCACTTCAGTCGGTAGGTGCCGACGCCGCCCACGTAGGGCATGAACACTCGGGGCTTGCCCGGGATGTTCGCGCCGAGGTACCAGGAGTTGGCGTGCTTGTAGAGGGTCTGGTCGCCACGTCGTTGACGTGGCCGACCCAGTCGTCCTCCGCCTCCACGGTCGCCTCCACCTTCGCCACGTCCCGCTCCCGCGCGTACTCGATCGCGTCGGCGATGAACTCCACGTGCTGCTCGATCGAGGTCGCCATGTTGGACAGCACCGATGGGCTGCCCGGTCCGGTGATGATGAACATGTTCGGGAAGCCGGCCGTCGCGACCCCGAGGTAGGTACGCGGCCCGGCCTCCCACTTGTCCCGCAGCGGGAGCCCGTTGCGGCCACTGATGTTCATCTCGAACAGAGGGCCGGTCATGGCGTCGAACCCGGTGGCGAAGACCAGGATGTCCAGCTCGAAGGCGTTGCTGCGGGTGCGCAGACCGTTCCGGACGATCTCCTGGATGGGGTCGGAACGGACGTCGACGAGCGTGACGTTGTCGCGGTTGTACGTCTCGAAGTAGCCGGTGTCCATGCAGATGCGTTTGGTGCCGATCGGGTAGTCCTTCGGTACGAGCAGCTCGGCCGTGGCGGGATCACGCACGATCTGGCGGATCTTGGCCCGGACGAACTCGGCGGCCGTCTCGTTGGCCTCGATGTTCGTTCCGATGTCGTTGAACGTCCGCAGCAGCCAGGCGCACCCCGCTGCCATGCCTCCTCGTAGATCCGGTTCCGTTCCTGCTCCGGGATGTCGAGGGCGGACACGTCGTGGATGACGGTCACGTCGCTACCGGTCGGGGACAGCCGCGCGAAGGCACGGTGCTCGTCGTAGCGCGCCTTCCACTCCCGCTCGCGCTCCCTGTCCATCGGCGAGTTGTGGGACGGCAGGCTGTAGTTGGGTGTCCGCTGGAAGACGTGCAGGTGCCCGGCCGTCTCGGCGATCGCGGGGATGGCCTGGATCCCGGTCGAGCCGGTGCCGATGATCCCGACGCTCTTGCCGGTGAAGTCGACGCCCTCCTTCGGCCACCTGGATGTGTGGTACCAGGTTCCGGCGAACGCATCGAGGCCCGGAAACGGCGGCACGTTCGTCGCGGAGAGGCACCCCACCGCCGTCACCAGGTACGTGGCGGTCACCAGGTCGCCCCGATCGGTGGCAACCGTCCACCGGTTCGTCTCCTCGTTGTAGGAGGCCGACGTGACCCGCGTGTCGAACTGGATGTCGCGCCGCAGGTCGAACCGGTCGGCGACGTGGTCGGCGTACTCCAGCAGTTCGCCCTGGGGTGCGTAGTCCTGCCGCCAGCTCCACTCCTGCTGCAGTTGCGGGGAGAACGAGAACGAGTACTGCAGGCTCTCGACGTCGACCCTGGCTCCCGGGTACCGGTTCCAGTACCAGGTGCCACCGACACCGTCGCCGGCCTCGAAGACCCGCACGGACAGGCCGGCGGTGCGCAACCGGTGCAGCATGTACATCCCGGAGAACCCGGCGCGACGACGATCGCGTCGAACTCGCTGCCCGGCAGCGCCCCGGACGTCGTGGACTGGTCGGCTACCTGCGTCATTACTGGCCTCTCTTTCATGGTGGGGCGTCCGTACCGACGCCGTCGTCGGCACGGACGCCGGTCCGGGCACGACACGTGAGTTGTCCCGGTCAGGCAACGGCGGGGGCTGGTGCCGTGCCCGGGCCGGGGGGCTCTGCGGACTTGACGGCCCGCCTCCCTGCCCGGATCGCGAACAGCGAGAGCGTGATCCCGATGATCCCTGCGACTCCGGCCAGCGCGAGCGCCACGTTGTAGGAGCCGAAGAGGTCGAAGGTGAGGCCCCAGGCCGGTGCGCCGAGCGCCAGCCCGATCCACAGACCCGAGATCACGGTGCCGTAGACGACGGGGAACCGGGCTCGGCCGACGCTCTGCACGGTCACGAGCGGCAGTGCGATCGTGGGCGTCGCCAGTGCCAGGGCGGCGAGGGGCAACACGACGTAGTAGGTGGCCACCCCGTTACCGCTCAGAACCGCCATGCCGGGCAGGCCGACCACGTAGGCCAGCGAGAGGAACGCCAGCGTGGCACGGATACCGAAGCGGTCGTTCAGGTAGCCCAGCACCGGTTTCGCGAGCATGCCGCAGATCGAGTAGTAGGACACGAGCAACCCGGCCATCGCCAGATCGATGTCGTCGGCCGCGAAGACCGCCGGCATGATGTTCGAGAAGGCCGATTCGAGGCCGAAGATCGCGGCGGCGACGGTCAAGACGACGACCACCGCCCCGATGCCCGCTCGCATCGCCTTGCGCTTGTCGGCCGGCATCTCCGCCGTGGGCGTCACCGCCGCGCGCGGTGGATTCGAGATGAGGAACACCCCGGGCAGGATCGCGAGGACCACGACGAACGCCGCGATCGTCAGCAGCCCGCCTTGCCAGCCCCCCGCGGCGATCACAGGTGGAAACAGGAAACCCCATGTGAAGCCGCCCAGGCCCGTCGCGGCGGCGACGATGCCGAGGATCGTGCCGCGTCTGCTGTGGACGTGCCAGCCGATGACGATCGCGTTGGCCGCGAGGCTGGTGCAGCCTGCCCAGCCGAATCCCAGCGGGATCGAGAGGAGGTAGAAGACGGTGATGGTCGGCGCGTAGGCCATACCGACCAGGCACGCGGTGACCAGGATCGCGGAGGAGATCACCACGACCTTCGGGCCGCGGACCGTCATCACCTTGCCGAGGAGGGTGAACACGCCGGCACTAGAGAGGGTGTAGATGCTGTACCACAACAGGAACTGCGCGGTGGTCACGCCGAAATGCTGCGACCCGGGCACCACCAGGAAGCCGAGCGCGATCGAGAGCGAGATCGTCAGCATGAGCGAGAACGCCCCTACCGTCGACAGGGCTCGCCGCCGCCGGTATCCCGGTTGACGCGGATCGTGAACGTCGTTGTCCACGAGCTCTGTGGTCATGACATCACTCCTGACTCGAAGCCGTCGTGCCGGGTGGTTCGTGAAGTGCGGTCCTCCGTGCATGCGTCGGCGGATGCGCCGACGTCGGATCGGCAGTGGCCGTCCGCGTAGCGAGCGGACGGCGGCACCAGGTGTAGGGCGCGGGTGGGCCCGTCAGGCGGAGACCTGTGCCGGGTCGGTACCCACGGTCGGGGCATCGTCCGGCGCCGCGGCTCGTGCGCTGTGCACGAACCCCGGGTAGCCGGTCCGGGCGATCTCGGCGCAGTGCTGCCGGTAGGTGCCGACCCCGCCCACGTAGGGCATGTAGACGCGTGGCTTGCCTGGGATGTTCGCACCCATGTACCAGGACGAGGCCGGAACGGTGAGCAGCGTGCCCTCGACCAGCTCGTTGACGTGGGCGACCCAGCTCGCCTGGCATCCGGCGTCACGTCGGTTCGCGCGATGCCCTCGGCGTCGAGATGGCCGATGTAGTCGGCGATCCAGTCCACGTGCTGCTCGATCGACACGATCATGTTCGACAGGACCGACGGGCTGCCCGGCCCGGTCACCATGAACATGTTCGGGAAGCCGGACACGGCCACACCGAGGTAGGTCTTCGGGCCCTCGGCCCACTCGTCGCTGAGCGTCCGCCCGCCGGTCCCGCGGATCGCGATGCGGTTCAGCGAGCCGGTCATGGCGTCGAAACCCGTCGCGAAGACGATCACGTCGAACTCACGCTCGATGCCGGCCACGACGATGCCCGCGGGCGTGATCTTCTCGATCGGGTCGTCACGCACGCTCACGAGCTCGACGTTCGGGCGGTTGTACGTCGCGTAGTAGTCGGTGTCGATCACCATCCGCCGGGTCCCGATCGGGTAGTCCCGCGGTTCGAGCAGGCCCGCGGTCGCGGGATCGTCCACGAGCGTCCGCACCTTGTCACGCACGAACCGGGCGACGACCTCGTTCGCCTCCAGCGAGGTCACGGTGTCGGTGAAGACACCGGCGATGCCGGTGCCGCCGCGCCACCAGCGCCTCTCCAGCTCCAGGTGGGCGATCGTCGGGTCGGTGTCCTGCGCGGTACCGATCGGCGCGTCCGTCACCAGGCCGGCGCGGCTGATCCGGGCGAGTGACCGGAGGGTGTCGTACTGCGCCTTGGTGTCCTGCTGCTCCACGTCCGTCAGCGGGCGGTTGCGGGCGGGCATCGAGTAGTGGGCGGTCCGCTGGAACACGGTGAGGTGCTCGGCCTGCGCGGCGATCACCGGGATCGACTGGATGCCCGACGAGCCGGTGCCCACGACGGCCACCCGCTTGCCGGTGAAGTCGACACCCTCGTGGGGCCAGTTGCCGGTGTGGTGGACGTCGCCGGCGAACGTGTCCAGGCCCGGGAGGTCCGGGATCTGCCACGACGACAGGCAGCCCACGGCTGTGACGAGGTAGCGCGCCGTGATCCGGGAGCCGGTGTCGGTGGTGATGGTCCAGGTGTCGGCGAGCTCGTCGAACTCCGCCGACGTCACCGAGGTCGAGAACTGGATGCTGCGCCGCAGGTCGAAGCGGTCGGCGACGTGGTCGGCGTAGGCGAGGATCTCCGGCTGGGCGGGGTAGCGCTCGGACCAGCGCCATTCGCGCTGCAGGGTGTCGTCGAAGGAGTAGCTGTAGAACAGCGACTCCACGTCGCAGCGGGCGCCCGGATAGCGGTTCCAGTACCAGGTTCCGCCCACCCCGTCGCCGCGTTCGATGACGTGCACGTCGAGGCCCATCCGATCGCGCAGCCGATGGATCGCGTACATCCCGGCGAATCCCGCGCCGATGATCAGGACGTCGTGATGTGCCGATTCGCGGAAGGAGGTGGTCATGCCGGCGTGCTCCCGGCGCCCGGCGGTGGGCGACGACGGAGGTCCGTACCCGCTCCGCGAGGTAGGTGAGCGCCTCGGCACTGGCCGGAAGGATGTTGACCATGGAGAAGAACCCGTGCAGCTGCCCGGTGAACAGCTTCGTCTCGGTCGGCGTACCGGCCTCCACCAGCCGGGCCGCGAACCGCTCGCCCTCGTCGCGCAGCGGGTCGTGCTCGGCGATCAGCACGGTGGCCGGGGGAAGCCCGCCGAGGTCATCCACACGCAGCGGGCTGATCTCGGGGTGGGTCGGATCGGTGGGGCCCGCGTAGTGGGCGAAGAACCACTCCATCCCCTCCTTGGTCAGGAGGAGCTGGTTCTCCGGGGCGAGGTAGGAACCGGTGGTCGTGTCGGAGTCGGTGACCGGATAGACGAGCAGCATGTGCGCGAGTGCGGGACCGCCGCGGTCGCGGGCGCGCAGGGCCGTCACGATCGCCAGGTTGCCGCCCGCGCTGTCGCCTGCCACGAGGAGCGGGACGCTCGGCCCGGCGAGCTCGGACAGGTGTTCCGCGGCCCAGCCGGTAGCCGTCCACGCGTCCTCGACCGCGGCGGGGAACGGGTTCTCCGGCGCCTTCCGGTAGTTCACGAGGGCGACCGTCGACTGCGCGTCCCGGGCCAGTATCCGGCCCAGCGTGTCGAACCCGTCGATGTCGCCGACGACCCATCCGCCACCGTGCAGGTAGACGATCACCGCTTGCGGGTCACCGTCCGGTCGCAGCACCCGGACGCCGAACTCGCCGCCGTCCGCCGCGGTCAGGGTGATGTTCTCGACGGACCGCATGGCCGGCCCGTCACCGTAGAGAGCCCAGCTCGCGGGACCGAGCGCCCGCGCTTCCGCCGGTGTCGATTCGTTGATCGGCTTTCGCCCCTGTGCCGCGAGCGACTGCATGAGCAGCTGCGTTGCTTCGTCTATCGCCATTGATATTCGTCGCCCTTCCGAGGGTTCGTCCTCAGCCAGACTGAGCGCTCGGTGTGACGTGGTGCACTGGGCATCCGACCGAAAATCCGGGAGTTGCGTACGACAGTTGGCGATCGTCAGTCGGGCGCTCCTCCTCGCGATCGCGGACGTACCCCCTCGCGTTCGATGCGCACCATGCTCGAGAAGCGCCAGGTGTAGAAACCTCGCTGACCTTTGCCTACTGGTTGTAGGCTCGGTGGGTGTCTCGTCCGGTTCGCAGCACAACCACCGGCACCGTGGCCCGCGCGACCAGGCGGTGCTAGCGGCGGGCCTCGATGTGCCGCTCGGTGAGGGCGGACGCCGGCACGAGCGCGGCCAGATGCTCGACTGCCCAGCGCGGCCGCCCCGGTGAGCCACGTCTGGCGAGGTGTTCGCGCGCTGGCGCGCACGAGGCCTGGTCGGCGGCGGCGAGTTCAACTGCAAGAGCTCCTGGACGGCGTTGGGTAGCAGGCTGCGGTCCTCGGCCAGTTCGTCGCGCAGGTCGGGGTGTTCGGCGAGATCGGCTCCGCGGTGTCGCGGACCCCTGTCCGGCATTGCGACCGGCGGGTAGTTCGAAGGGAATCATGAGAGCTCACGTCGACGACGACCGGACTCCGCTCCGCCCGCATCCGATGGGGCGGTGACGAGGTGCCGACGACGACCAGGATGGCGGTGCTTCCCCAGACGGGCTGGGTCGCGCAGTCCGTCAGACGTCGGGTATGAGCAGCCGCAGGAACCGCTCGTGCAGGTTCTTGAGGTCCTCGCCGGGGTGGGCGATCCAGTACTGGTGGGCGCCGAGCGTGGCGGCGAGGACAGCGTGGCCTGCGGCGATGGCGACGAGGTCGTCGGTGCCGGTCCCGCGCCGCGCCGCGACGAACTCGGTGGCGATCTCGCGCCACCGCGCGTAGCGCGGCGCCGCCTTCTCCTGCACCGCGGGCACGGTGAGCAGGAGCTGGGCCCGGTGGAGCATCCACGTGTGCTCCTCGGGCGGGTGGTGCAGCGCCGCGGGGGCGGTGCGGCAGAGGACGTCCCGGCACGCCTCGTCCCGGGATGCGCCGGCGAGCAGCTCGCGGAACCTGCCGAGCTCGGCGGCCGACTCGACCCACAGCACGTCGGCCTTCGTGGAGAAGTACCGGAAGAACGTCCTGCGGCTCACGCCCGCGGCCGCCGTGATGTCGTCGACGGAGGTCGCCTCGAACCCGTGCTCGACGAACAGCGCCTGCGCGACCTCGGCCAGGTGGCGGGCGCTGGTGATCGCGGGCCGCCCTCCGCGGTCCGGTGCGTTCGTCGGGGTCGGCATCCAGGGCATGGTCGCACGGGGTGCCCTGGGAGGCCCCTGAGAAGCCGATCTGGACTTACTGCACACCGTGCCATAACCTGGCGCCGATTCGTAACCGTGCAGGTCGGAGGCGTGAGATGGGTCGTGTCGAGGGCAAGGTCGCATTCGTCACCGGAGCCGCGCGTGGGCAGGGCCGCAGCCACGCCGTGCGGCTCGCCCAGGAGGGCGCCGACATCATCGCCGTCGACACCGCGGCGAAGGTCCCGAGCGTCCCGTACCCGCTCGCGACCGCGGAGGACCTGACCGAGACCGTCCGGCTCGTCGAGGCGCTCGACCGACGGATCGTCGCCCGCGAGGCGGACGTGCGCGACTCGGCGGCCCTGGCCGCGGCGGTCGAGGAGGGCGTGTCGGAGCTCGGCCGCCTCGACATCGTGCTGGCCAACGCCGGCATCTCCAGCCCGGCGCCGACGCTGGAGATGCCGGACGAGACCTGGCAGGACATGATCGACATCAACCTGACCGGGGTGTGGAAGACCCTCAAGGCCGCGGTGCCGCACATCATCGCCGGCGGCCGCGGCGGCTCGGTCGTCATCACCAGCTCGCTGGCCGCCATCGCCGCGAACGAGAACACCGCGCACTACAGCGCCGCGAAGGCCGGCCTGGTGATGCTGATGAAGGTGATGGCCAAGGAGCTTGCGCCGCAGAGCATCCGGGTCAACACGATCCACCCCACCACGGTGGCCACGACATGATCCTCAACGACGCCACGTACAAGCTCTTCCGCCCCGACCTGGAGAACCCCACCCGCGCCGACTTCGAGGAGCGCCGCCCGCACGCTCAACCGGCTCCCCGTGGCCGCGCTCGAGCCGAACGACATCTCCGAGACCGTGCTGCACCTCGTCGCCGCCAGCGGTCGCTACATCACCGGCACCACCGTCGTGGTCGACGCTGGCGGCCAGCTCTAGGCAGCGGAGACACCGCCACGGGACTGTCGGCGTCGTTGCGGCATCGCCCGGGGTGTGACCAGGCGGTCAGCACGGTGGCGGCGTTGATCGGGCCGACCCCGGTCAGCTCGAGCAGGTCCGGGGCGCCAGGTGCGCACGATCGCCCGGATCGCCCGCTCGTGCTCGGTCGCCTCGTTTTCCAGGGCGCGGACCCGTCGGGCGAGCGCCCGTAGCGTGGACACGGCGGTGAAGGTGTGCACGTCGGCGCTGGTCGTGTTCGGGCGCAGCCGGGCGGCGGTGGTGAGCATCTCTCGGCTGGTCTGACCGCGGAATCGGACTCGGACCGGTTCCGGGGCGGTGATCACCAGCGCGCGCAACTGGCGTTGGCCGCGGCGACCGCGGCCCGGTGTGCGGTGAGCAGGATCTGCAGGCTGGCCCGTTCTGGTCCGGTTTTGGGCTGTGCCAGTCGTGTGCGGGCCAGGGCGGCGCTTTCGGTCTCGACCGCGTCGGACTTCGCGCCGGCCGGGAGTGCGGGGCGGACCGGGCGGTCGAGCTCGACGACCAGCTCCCCGAGCTCGTCGAGGTGGCGGGCGAGGCCGCCGTAGCCGCCGGTGCCCTCGATCGCCCATCCGCGCAGCCCGCCGCGGGCGTCGGCCAGCGTGATCAGTTCGGCGTAGCCGTCCTCATCGGCGCTCACCGTGGCGGTGGCCAGCACCGCGCGGGTGTCGGTCGCGAGCACGGCGGCGGTGTGGGTGTCGGTGTGGGTGTCGACCCCGATGACGAGCTCGACCAGTTCTGCCAACATGGCAAGGCGTTCTCCTGACCTGACCTGACCTGACCTGACCTGGGGGACGTGTGGGTCCGGTCCGGATCGGAGTCGGCAGGACTGTGACGGGACACGCCAGCTGCTACTGGCGGTCATGCTCCTGATCAAGCCAGTTACTCCGGCCGGGCCGGTGCCGACAGCAGCAGGCGGACAAGTCGATTCGAAGGCACATCGGGCCAGTCAGCCGAAGAGCCACGCCCGCTGCTGTCATCACCAGCCCACCATCACCGAGCTGGCTTCGCCATCCTCACAGTCAGTCGAGGCCGGTCAGACAGACAGGACCGCGGCGGAGAGGGGGAGGTGTGGATCACGACCTCGCATCTGGGCTTCGGCGCTTGGTCGGAGCAGTGGTGCAGGTCCCGGAGCGCTCATTGGCGGACAGGGTGGAGCAGCGGAG
This sequence comes from Pseudonocardia sp. CNS-004, assembly GCA_001942185.1. Lineage (GTDB taxonomy): Bacteria > Actinomycetota > Actinomycetes > Mycobacteriales > Pseudonocardiaceae > Pseudonocardia. The sequence continues at coordinate 45,439 of MKJV01000110.1, read as the reverse complement.
TCGATGCACGAGGCCGCGCTCCGGGCCGGCGTCATGGTGCTGTCGGGTGCGGGCTGGGACGTCGTCCCGAGCGACTGCCTCGCGCTGCACACGGTGCGCCGGGTCACCGACCCCGAGCGGCTGACGATTGGCGGCGCCGCGTGGTGGCGGTCGGCAACGTGGCGACGTTCGTGTTCGGCCTGATCGCTTACCCGGTCATCGGCTCCGGGAACGTCGCGCTCGTCGGGCTCGGGCTGTGCCTGCTGATGATCGGCGGTGGCGTCGTCCTCGGCCCGGCCGCGGCCCACCTGGCCGAACTGTTCGCCACCGGGTACCGCTATACGGGTGCGGGCCTGAGCTACAACCTCGCCACGTTTGTCGGTCGTGGTGTCCCGCCGGTGCTGGCCGCCGGCCTGGTGGCCGCGTACGGCAGCGGCGCGATCGGCGCGATGCCCGCGGTGTACGGGCTGCTGAGCATCGCCTGCGGCCTGGCGTTGCCGGAGACGATGGAGCGGTCGCAACTGGCTTCCGCCGCAACGGGTGAACCGACGGCGCCGTAACGAACTCGAAACTGCGGGGTACGACCCCGACACATCAGCGCCGTAGGTTCAGCTGTGATCACAGATCACACAGGAGGTTGTGGTGGACCGGGAGGCGATCAAGGTCTCGACGATCAACCAGGAGGTGTACGACCGGCTGCGCGTCGCCATCCGCACCGGGGCGCTCCTGCCGGGCGTCAAGGTCTCGCTGCGGTCCATCGCCGACACGCTCGGGGTCAGCACGATGCCCGTGCGGGAGGCGCTGCGGACCCTGCAGGCCCAAGGCCTCGTCGAGTTCGAGCGTCGCAGCGTCACGGTCGTCCGGCTCACCCCGGACGAGGTCGTGCAGGTGTTCCAGATCCGCCTTCGTCTCGAACAGCTCGCGGCCGAGTGGGCCCTGCAACACCTCACCGAGGACGACATCGCGCAGTTGCGGGCGATCCTCGACGATATGGCCGACCCCGCCATGGCGCCTGCCGACTGGCGGCGGCTGAACCGTCTGTTCCACGTGCGGTTCTACGAGTGTGCCCGGAGCCCGCACCTGCTCGACCTCATCCACAACGTCTGGGATCGGGTCGAGCCCTCGATGGCCGTCTACGCCTCGGCGGTCGAGGACTTCGCCGAGGCACACCGCCAGCACCTGCGGATGCTCGAGCTCATCGAGGCACGAGACCTGCAGGGCTTGCTCGCGGAGACGGCCTGGCATCTGGAACACACCAGCCGCACGGTCACGGAGGCCCTCGGGGAATCGCCCGAGGTGGCAGCCGGACCGGAACCGATCTGATCGGCGGCCCGTAGGGGCCGCCCGCCACCACAGCCGAACCCGAACCATATCCGCCACTGCCGCCGCCCGGAGGCCCCTCCGGGCGTAGTTCGGCATGCCCGGACGAGAAGGAAACGACATGTCCTACGAGGAGCTGACAGTCTCCGCGTTCCACCGGCAGGTACGTGCGCGGACCATGGCCAGCGCCGATCTCGTGCGCTGGTACCTCCAGCGCATCACCGACATCGATACGGGCGGGGCGCAGCTGGGGGCCGTCGTCACGGTGAACCCCGACGCACTCGGCGATGCGGAGGCCCTCGACGCCGCGTTCGCCGCGACGGGGGAGTTCTCTGGCCCGCTGCACGGCGTCCCGGTCCTGGTCAAGGACCAGGCCGAGACGGCCGGCATCGCCACGGCGTTCGGGTCGGCGCTCTTCGCCGACTACGTGCCGGCGACGGACGCGACGGTCGTGGCCCGCCTGCGAGCGGCCGGGGCCGTCATCCTCGCCAAGACGACGATGTGCGACTTCGCGGCGGGCTGGTTCTCCTTCTCCTCGCGCAGCGACCACACGAAGAACCCGTACGCGCTCGACCGTGAGATCGGTGGCTCCAGCGCGGGCACCGCGGCGGGCGTGGCGGCGAATCTGGGCCTCCTCGGTGTCGCCGAGGACACGGGCGGCTCGGTCCGCGTCCCCGGTTCCTTCGCGAACCTGTTCGGGCTGCGTCCCACGACCGGACTGGTGAGCCGCAACGGGTTCTCGCCTCTCGTGCACTTCCAGGACACACCAGGCCCGTTGGGCCGCACCGCCGCCGACGTGGCCGCGCTGCTGGACGTCATGGCCGGGTACGACCCCGCGGACCCGTTCACCGCGGTGGCCGCGCGAGCGACCGGTCCCGGGAGCTATGTCGAGTCGCTTTACGGTGCCTCGTTGTCCGGAGCCCGGGTCGGTGTGCTCGAGGACGCGTTCGGCGCCCACCCGGAGTCGGGTGTGGTGAACGACGTCGTGCGTGCGGCGGTCGAACAGCTGAGTACCGCGGGTGCTGAGGTCGTGGACGGTCTCGAGCTCGGCGGCCTGTCGGAGTGGGTCAGCGGGACGTCGCTGTACTCGACGCAGTCCAGGGAGGACCTGACCACTTTCCTCGCGGCCCGCCCGGCCGCGCCGGTCCACAGCTTCGACGAGATCTACGCCAGCGGCGTCTTCCATCCCCTGACCGACCTCGTGCACGACATCGCAGTGGGCCCGCGGGAAGCCGCCGACGCGCCCGGCTATCACCGGATGCGGCTGCGCCAGGAAGAGTTCCGCCGTGCCTTGCTCCAGGTGATGGCCCGCGCCGACGTGGATGCGCTCGTCTACCCGACCGTGCAGGTGCCGCCACCCACGCGGCAGGAGCTCGCGGACCGGCGCTGGACAGCATTGACGTTCCCGACGAACACCGTGATCGCCTCGCAGAGCGCGATGCCGGCGATGACGGTCCCCGCCGGGATGACCCCGGACGGTCTGCCTGTGGGCATGGAGATCCTCGGCCGCGCGTTCGCCGAGACGCACCTGCTGCGGTTCGCCCGCGCCTGGGAGGAGCACGCGCAGCCGCGGCGGGCACCGGTCCTGCCTGCGGTGGCGGCCGGAGCAGCCAGATGAGCCTGGCCGGACCGACGGAACGGACCCGGGCCCGCGTGCTGGACCTCAACTGCGACCTCGGCGAGAGCTTCGGCGTCTACCGGTACGGCGCCGACGAGGCCGTGATGCCGCTGATCACGTCGGCCAACGTCGCGTGCGGGGCGCACGGCGGGGACCCGCGCACCATGCGTACGAGCGTCGAGCTCGCCATGCGGCACGGCGTCGCGGTGGGAGCCCATGTGGGCCTGCCCGACCGGGAAGGCTTCGGACGCCGGTTCATCGCCGTGACCCCCAGCGAGGTGCACGACCTCTGCCTCGCGCAGATGGGCGCGCTGGCCGCCTTCACCCGGGCCCGGGGTGTGCCGCTGGCACACCTCAAGCTGCACGGCGCTCTCTACATGATGGCCATGGACGACGCCGACCTGGCCGAGGCGGTCTGCCGCGCGGTGCTCGCCTTCGACGCCGGCCTGCGCGTGGTCGCCCTGCCCGACTCTGCCCTCGCCTCGGCCGCGCGGGCGAGCGGGCTCACCGCCGTCGAGGAGTTCTTCGCCGACCGCCCCTACCGCGATGGGGCCGTGACCATGTTCGGCTGGACACCCGATGAGCTGGGCCCGGCCGAGGCGGCGGGCGATCGCGTCGGCGCCATGCTCGCCGATCCCGAGTTCGACTCGATCGGCACCGTCTGCGTCCACAGCGACACCGCCGGAGCACCGGCACTCCTGCACGCCGTACGTGAGCGGCTCCGTCGGCACGGCTGTGCCGTGAGCGCTCCCGCCCCATCGCACGAGGACTCTCGATCCGTCGGAAGGACTGCACCGTGAGCACGACGAGTGAGAAGGACCCTGCCGCCCCCGAGCACCACGGGCTCGAGTCCGAGTTCGAGCACGAACCGGTACCGCCGGGGCGGAGGCGGTCACTCGGCTCCGTCTCGGCCGTCTGGTTCGGCTTCCCCATGATCATCACGAACGCCGTGTTCGGCGGCACGATCGTCTACGGCCTCGGCTTCTGGCGCGGCATCACGGCGATCCTCGTCGCAACCTCATCCTGTTCGCCTACGTCGGCACCCTGAGCCACATCGCGGGTCGCACCGGCAAGAACTTCGCGCTGACCGCGGCCGAGACCTTCGGGAAGCGGGGTGCGACGATCGCGGCCGGGTTCCTGTCCACGGTGGTGATCGGCTGGTTCGCGTTCCAGACCGGCCTCACCGGCGCCACCTTGAACGCGGCGCTGGGGTGGAACCAGACCGGGACGATCCTGCTCGCCGGCGTGCTCTACATCGCGGTCACCTTCGTGGGCATCCGCGCGCTCACGATCATCGGTCTCATCGCCGCGCCGATGTTCGTGGTGCTCGCCGTCGTGGCACTGGTGCTCGCGGCACAGGACGGCGGCCTGTCGGGCATCACCACCTACGGCGGCGCAGGCCCGGATGCCACGGTGCTCAGCATCGGCGCCGCCATCACCATCGTGATCGCGGGGTTCGCCGACTCCGGGACGATGACGGCCGACTTCACCCGGTGGTCACGCACAGGGCGGGAAGCCGTGATCGCGACCTTCACCGCATTCCCGGTCGCCAACCTCGTCTCGTTGCTCGTCGGCGGGCTCGTCGTCGCCGCCGGGAAGGCCGCCGACCCGCCGCGAACGGCGGGGACTTCCTGCCGATCCTCACCGCCCACGGGCCCGTGCTGTCCGCGATCGCCGTTGTGTTCGTGTTCGTCAACCTCGGCTCGGTCTGCACGCACTGCCTCTACAACGGGGCCGTCGGCTGGAGCCAGCTCACCGGCAGCCGCATGCGCCTGCTCACGGTCGTACTCGGCGTCGTCGGGCTCGTCGCCGCGTTGGCAGGTGTGTGGAGTCACTTCGCCGAGTGGCTGAACCTGCTGGGCATCTTCGTCCCGCCGATCGGGGCGGTACTGATCGTCGACCAGGTGCTGCAGCGGCGGGCCCGCACCCGCGCGGTACGGGCGTGGCGCGCGCAGCCGTTCGTCGCATGGGCGATCGGGTCGGCGGGCGCCTACGCCGTGCACGTCTGGGCGCCGCAGCTGAGCGAGGCCATCGCGGGGATCGTCCTCGGCGGGATCGCGTTCGCGGTGATCGAGGCGTTCAGCACTCGCAGGTCCGGGGAACCCACGCCCGCGCAGATCGCATGAACCGGGCCCCGCACACCGCACCGACACGGAGGAGGGTCTCGTGGACGTGAACCAGCTCTGCTCGCTGCCGGCCACCGAGTTGTCGCGCATGGTGCGCAGCGGCGAGGTGTCGCCGGTCGAGGTGACCGACGCGGCGCTCGAACGCATCGACCGCCTGGACCCGCAGCTGCACGCATTCGTGGAGCTGCAGCCCGACGCGGCCGGCGACGCGCGCGGGAGATCACCGACGCCCTGGCCCGCGGTGCGGACGCGGGCCCGCTCGCCGGTGTGCCGATCGCGGTGAAGGACCTCATCGCCACTGCGGGCGTGCCGACGCGCTCCGGGTCGCCGCCTACCGCGACTTCGTCCCGGACGAGGACGACATCGCCGTCGAGCGGGTCGTGGCCGCCGGTGCCGTCGTGCTCGGCAAGACGACGGTCCCGGAGTTCGGGTACAGCGGCGTCGGGCACAACCCGATCTCACCGACCACGCGCAACCCGTGGAACCCTGCGCTCACCCCGGGTGGCTCCAGCGCCGGTTCCGGGATCGCGGTGGCGACGGGGATGGCGCCGCTGGCGTTGGGCAGCGACGGCGGCGGGTCGATCCGCATCCCCGCGGCGCATTGCGGCGTCTACGGGTTCAAGGCGTCGATGGGACGGGTGCCGCTCTACCCGGGCTGCCGGGACGAGCGCTACCCGGGGATGTCGAGCTGGGAGTCGTTGGAGTGCATCGGCCCTCTGACCCGCACCGTCGACGACGCGGCGCTCCTGATGTCGGTGCTGGCCGGCCCGGATCCGCGCGACCGGCACTCGCTCCCCGCGGGCGATGTCGAATGGACGACGGCCACCGCGGGCGGCGTGCGCGGCATGCGCATCGCGTTCAGCGCGGATCTCGGCTATCTGGCCGTCGATCCGGAGGTGCGCGCGATCGTGTCGGAGGCCGTGGGTGCCTTCCGCGATCTCGGCGCCACGGTGATCGAGGCAGACCCGGGCTGGTCGGACCCGCAGGACGCGTTCTGGGGCCTGGTCATGGCCGACACCGACCTCACCGGCATGCGGCAGCTCGTGGCCCGCTACGGCAGCGAGATGTCGCCGCACCTCGTCGACCTGGTGTCGCGGCCGTGGACCGCCGAGCAGTTCACCGACGCCGCCGCGGCCCGCAAAGCGGTGGTCAACCGGATGTGGCGCTTCATGGCGGACGTCGACCTGCTGGTCACTCCGACGCTGACGGTGCCACCGTTCCCCGTGGGCATGCAGGGACCCGAGGAGGTCGAGGGCCGGATGGTGTCGTCGTCGGCGTGGCTGGGGTTCACGTTCCCGATCAACATGACCGGCCAGCCCGCCGCGAGCTGCCCGGCCGGGACGACGGCAGCCGGGCTCCCCGTCGGGTTGCAGATCGTGGGGCGCCACCTCGGCGACGCCTCGGTGTTGCGCGCCTCGGCGGCCTTCGAACGTGCACGACCATGGGCGGAGCGCCGGCCCGCCGTGCTGGGGGAGTCGGCCGGGGTGGTGGGGCGATGAGTGGCCTGGGTGGACTGAACCCGTCGGCCGGTGGCATGGTGCTGGGCCTGGTGCAGGCGGCGGTTCCCGTCGTGTCGCAGCCGGTCGACCTGGCCGCGGCGGTGGACCGCATCGCCGGCACGGTGCGTGCCGCCCGCCGGGCGCTCCCGGTGCCGGACCTGCTGGTCTTCCCGGAGTACAGCCTGCACGGCCTGGACCCCTCGACGTGGCTGGACGACCGGCTGCTCTGCGACATCGACGGCCCGGAAGTCGGGAAGCTGCGCGCGGCGTGCGCCGAAGCGCGGATCTGGGGGTGCTTCTCGATCATGGAGCGCAACCCCGGAGGGGCGCCCTACAACACCGGCATCGTGGTCGACGATCGTGGCGAGCTGCGGCTGCACTACCGCAAACTGCACCCGTGGGTGCCCGCCGAGCCATGGCACCCCGGAGACCTCGGGATCCCGATCTGCGACGGTCCGGCCGGATCCCGGCTCGCGCTCATCATCTGTCACGACGGAATGCTGCCCGAGGTGGCGCGCGAAGCCGCCTACCGCGGGGCGAACGTCATCCTGCGCACCGCCGGCTACACCTACCCGATCCGGGAGGCGTGGCGCATCACCAACCAGGCCAACGCGTTCTGCAACCTCGCGTACACCGCATCGGTCTGCCTGGCCGGGCCGGACGCGGCGGGGATCCACTCGCAGGGTGAGGCCATGGTGTGCGACATCGACGGCACCGTGCTCGAGCAAGGTGACGGGGCGCCCGGTCGCATCGTCACCGCGGAGGTCGTGCCCGCACGAGCCGACGACGCCCGGCGCAGCTGGGGCGTGGAGAACAACATCTACCAGCTGGGACACCGCGGATACAGCGCGGTGGAGGGCGGCGCGACCGACTGCCCGTACACGTACATGCAGGACTTGGTGGCCGGACGATACCGCGTGCCGTGGGAGGCGGACGTCCGGCACACCGACGGCACCGGCGCGGGCTCGGGACCCCGGCCGACGTGCGCGAAGCGGCCCGGCCCGGCGAGGACCGCTGACGGCCTGCCACGGCTGAGACGTGACGCAGGCGCGGTGGTCCTGGTCGTCGAGGCGCTCGGCGGCACGGGATGGAGGAAGGCGGTGGGCGCTGTGAGTGGGCGGGCGGACGGGTCTGTGTGGCGAGTAGTGGGGGAGCCGCTGGTCGGGCCGACCGGGTCGGGTCCGCTGGACGGGGTGACCGTCGCGGTCAAGGACCTGTTCGCCGTGACCGGGCATGCTGTTGGGGCCGGCAACCCGGCCTGGCTCGCCGAGCAGCGGCCGCAACCTGGCACCGCCTCCGCGGTCGCCGCGCTGCTCGCCGCGGGCGCGGAGATCACCGGGATCGCGCGCACCGACGAGTTCGCCTACAGCCTGGCCGGGCAGAATTCGCATTACGGCGCCGCGCCGAATGCCGCGGTGCCCGGCGCGATCAGCGGCGGGTCGACCAGCGGGTCGGCCGCGGCCGTCGGGCTCGGGCAGGTCGCGATCGGGCTCGGGACGGACACCGGGGGCTCGATCCGTGTTCCGGCCTCCTACCAAGGGCTGGTCGGGCTGCGGACGACGCACGGCGCAGTGGACGTCACCGGGATGCTGCCGCTGGCACCGTCGTTCGACACCGTCGGCTGGCTCACCCGCGACGTCGCGACGGCGCTGCGGGTGGCGGAGGTGCTGCTGCCCGAGACGGAACCTGTGGCGGCCCCGGCGCGCACGGTCATCGTCCCCGCGGTCGAGGCGCACGCGTCCCCGGACGTGGCCGCGGCGTGTGCCGAGGTGCGGTCGGAGTTGGCCGTCGCCGGCGCGATCCCGCCCGTCGAGTCCGTCGAGCTGTCGCCGGAGACGCTGGAGGACTGGTTCGCCGCGTTCCGCACGGTGCAGGGCTACGAGGCGTGGCAGGCACACGGCACGTGGATCAGTACGCACCCGGGCGCGCTCGGGGCGGACGTCGGCGGGCGCTTCGCCACCGCGTCGCAGGTGACGGCGGGGCAGGCCGAGGACGCCCGCGGGGTCGCCGCCGAGGCGCGGGCGTGCCTGCACGACTGGTTCGCCGGCGCCGTCGTGGTGCTGCCGAGCAGTGCGGGCGGTGCGCCGCGGAGGGACGCGGGTGCGGCGGCCGTGGAGGCGGAGCGGGCCGGCACGCTGCGACTGACCTGCCTCGCCGGGCTCGCCGGAGCTCCCGCGCTGTCGCTCCCGCTGCTGCGCACCTCGGCCGGCCACCCGGCCGGTCTGTGCCTGGTCGGCGCCCCGGGCTCCGACGTGGACCTGTTGCGCCTGGCCGTGGCCTGCCCGCAGCCGCCGCCACCCGGCTCGCTGTCGGTGGCCGAGCTGATCACGGTCACCAGGCCATGACCGGGTCACCGGCGCTCGACCCGTCCGCAGTGACGTCCGCCCGGTGGCGGGTGACGCGGGCGCGGCTCCCCGGGCGGACCGGGTTGTTCGACGTCGACGTGCAGGACGGCACCGTGGCCGCGGTGCGCCCGTCTGTCCCGAGCGGCTCTCCGTCGCTGCAGGACCTGCACCCGAATCGGTCCAGGATGTCGACGGGCGCGTGGTGCTGCCCGGACTGGTGGACGCACAGGTACACCTGGACAAGGCATACGTGCTTCCCCGGTTGGAAGCGCTCGGCGCGTTCGCAGGTGGGGGAGACGGGCTGGCCACGGCGCTCGAGGCCACCCGCCGGCTGCGCAGCGAGACGGGACCAGCGGACCTGCTGCCCTCGATGGAACGGCTGCTGCGGTCGATGCGCCGGACCGGCACCGTGGCGGCCCGCGTGCAGGTCGAGGTGGACCCGGACATCGACCCCGCCACCGTGGAGCTGCACCGGCAGCTCGGCTCCGCGCACCCGGACGTGCGGCTGCAGCTGGTGGCCTTCCCGCAGAACGGCACCAGCGAACGGCCCGTGATGGAGGGCCGGATGGCGCGCGCCCTCGACGACGGGTGCGCGGTGGTCGGCGGCTGCCCCTACGCCGATCCGGATCCGGGGAGGCACCTCGACCTCGTCGTGGGGCTGGCCCGCGAGCGGGGCCTGCCGCTGGACCTGCACCTGGACCTCACCGACGACCCGGACGCGTCGCTGCTGCAGTTGGTCCTCCCGCGGATCGCGCGGGCCGGGTTGGGCGGCAGGGTCACCGTCGGGCACATGACCGCGCTGTCGGCGATGTCGCCGCAGCGGCGGTCCGAGTGCGTGCGGGCACTGGCCGACCACGGCGTGTCGGTGGTCGTGCTGCCGACCACCGACCTGTGGCTGTCGGGGCGCGGCGATCCCGCGGTGCGGGGCGTCGCCCCGGTGGCGCAGCTGCTGTCCGCGGGCGTGCGGGTGGCACTGGCCAGCAACAACCACCAGAACGCCTTCACTCCGGTCGGCTCGGGCGGTCTGCTGCGGGTCGCCTGGCTCGCCGGCCTCGTCTGCCACATGGGCGATCCGGCCGGCCAGGCGGCGCTGCTCGACGCCGTGACCAGCGCGGCTGCCGACATCCTGGGGCTCGGGCCCTGGGGAGTCACCGAGGGCAGCACGGCGCCGCTCCTGCTGATCGACGCCGAGGAGCCTCTGGACGCCGTGCGCGAGGCGCCGGCGGTGCTCCGCCGGTTGGGTTCCTGACCGAGGACACCAGTCCACTCCCGAACGGTCGGACCGGCCATCCAAGAGTGGTCCGACCGCTGTCTTCCCATCGTCCGACCAGTGGCCTAATATCTGGGCATGGCCAGGTCGGACCAATCCGGCGCGTCGCAGCGGCGCTACATCGACGTCGCCCACGGCATCCTGACCTCGATCGGCTCCGGCGAGCTCGCGGCCGGTCAGCGGCTGCCGCCGAGCGCGACCTGGCGCTGGCCAAGGGTGTCTCGCGGCAGACCGTCCGGGAGGCGTTGCTGGTTCTGGAGCTGATCGGGGCGGTCTCGATCCGGCACGGTGACGGCATCTACGTGGCGGAGCCGACGTCGCCGGTCATCGACGCCAAGGACGCGGTGCTGCGAGGCGATCCGCGGGAGCTGATCGAGAGCCGCCGGATGCTCGAGCCGCTCACCACCCGCATGGCCGCGGAGCGGGCGACCGATGACCAGATCGCCGGCCTGCAGGAGCTGTTGCGATACACCGACGACGGCGTGCAGCAGATCAGCCTCCACGGTGGGCTCAACTTCCACGCCGAGCTCGCGGCCTGCAGTGGCAACGCGATGCTCAGCTCCGTGGTGAGCCAGCTGGTCAACATCGAGCAGCACCCGCTATGGCGGCTGATCAACGAGCAGGCGTTGCGGCTGCCCGGGGCCCGCGATAGCCAGCGCGCCCAGCACCACGCGATCCTGCAAGCAGTGATGGAGCGGGACGTCGACCGCGCCGAACGCCAGATGCGGGAGCACCTCGAGGACCTGCAGTCCTACATCTTCTCGCCCAGCCAGATGTACCTCTACTCGTCGGAGATCGCCTCGATGGCGGAGCTTCCGACCGTTCGCGACCCCAGGCCGAAGTAGCCGAAACATGGTGGCGTAACCATCGCGTCACAAGGCGACGTTCCATCCTTTCGAGGGCGGAGCGGAATTTCCGCTGTCGCGCATCGTAAATCTCACTGCCGATTTGCTTACCGGACGGAAACATCGTCCTCACCCGATGACGCGGCGGATCGACTTTTATTGGGTGGTCGGCACCGCGGCCCGGGATGAACCGGACGATCGACTCCGGAGTCGGCGTGCCCAGCGCATTGCTGCGTGGAAAGGGTGTGCGTAGAAGTCGGCGTGCACGGAATCGACGCGCGGCGGATCTGTAATGCGTTCATCCGGATCGGATTGGCGGACGAAGGAGGCTCGGCACATGCTTGATCTGGCCATCACCGGGGCGACCGTGGTGACGCCCGACGGGCCGCAGTTGCTCGATGTCGGCGTGCAGGGCGAGGTGACGGCCGTGCTCGCCCGGCCGGGTGGTCTCCCCGACGCCGCGCGGACGATCGACGCGAGCGCCCTGATCCTGCTCCCCGGCGGGATCGACCCGCACATCCACACCATTCGGCCGGAGGGCTGGGAGGGTCAGGGCCGCGAGGCCATCTCCCGGGCCGCGCTGCACGGCGGCATGACGACGATGATCGACTTCGCGAGGCCGGGTCCGCGGCCGGTGGAGAACATGCAGGCCACCGTCGAGGAGTGGGACGGGACCTGCTACACGAACTACGCGTTCCACCAGCATCTCAACGACAGCATGCCCGACGATGCGATCGCCCAGATCCCGCAGCTCATCGAGATGGGCTTTCCCAGCTTCAAGGTGTTCACCACCGACATCAAGCCCGGTCGGGAAGGGCACATGACCACCGGCGGCACGCTGCACGACATTATGAAACTTGCATCCGAGCACGGCGGAATCGTCGACGTGCACGGCGAGGACAACGAGCTCGTGATGCACGAGTACCGCAAGCACATCGAGGCCGGCAAGACCGATCTGGTCTACATGCCGGACGTGCACAGTGTGCTGTCGGAGGATCTGTCGTTCAACCGCGTGCTGCGGATGTCAACATACGTCCCGAATACGCCGATCTACTTCCACCACGTGACAGCGAAGGTCGGCGTCGAGGCGATCCGCAACTACCGGACCGACGGGTTCCCGGTCTACGGCGAGACGCTCCTGCCACTGGCGCTCGTGACGGCCAAGTCCTACGCGGAGCCCGACGGCGAGCGCTACCACCTCTACCCCTCGCTGAAGTGGGAGGAGGACGTCGAAGGGCTGTGGCAGGGCATCGAGGACGGGGCCATCCACACCTTCGGGACTGACGGAGCCTGCCCGACATGGGAGGACAAGATGGGCTTCCGGACCATCACCGACGCCTACGGGGGCGTGACCGGTGTTGAGCCCAAGATGCCGATCCTCTACACCGAGATGGTCCACAACCGTCGGATCGGGCTGAAACGCCTCGCCGAGGTCACCTCCGAGAACTGCGCCAAAATCTTCGGGCTGTACCCGAAGAAGGGCGCGGTCGCGGTCGGGTCCGACGCCGACTACGTCATCCTCGACCCCGAGGACACCCGGGTGATCGACCCGGCGAAGATGCACGAGGGCAACTTCAGCCCATGGACCGGCCGCACGGTGTCCGGCTGGGCGTCGCACGTGGTGCTGGGCGGCAGGCTGGCCGTCGAGCGGGACACGATGGTCGACGACGTCATGGCCGGGAAGCTGGTGCGCCGCACGCTGGACCCGGCGGTGGCCAAGGGCACGGTCCTGGGCTGATGCGCAGCCACGGCATGCTGATCCGGAAGATCGCGGTGCGCCTGCTCAGCAGCCTCGCCGTGATCTTCGGGGTGGTCACGGTGACGTTCCTGCTGGCCCGCGTGGTCTCGCCGGACCCCACGAACCTGTACGTCGCCTCGGACGCCGATGAGTCGACCCGTGACGTGGTGCGGGCCCGCCTCGGTCTCGACACGTCGATCCCGGAGCAATATCTGACTTTCGTCGGGCAGCTGGCGCGGGGCGATCTGGGCACGAGCTTCTCGACGGGCCAGCCGGTCGCCGAAGACCTGTTGCGCAAGTTGCCCGCGACCCTGGAGCTGGCGACGTACGCAATCGTCTGCGGCGCGCTCGTCGGCATCGCCCTCGGCATCGTCGCCGCGGTCCGGCAGGGCAGTCTGCTGGACCGGTTCTTGCGCTTCCTCACCATCAGCGGGCTGGCCATGCCGCACTTCTGGGTCGGCCTGATGCTCATCTGGATCTTCTTCGTGACGCTCGGCACCGCGCCAGGGCCGGTCGGCCGGCTGCCCATCGGTACGTCGCCGCCCGAGCAGATCAGCGGCTTCCTCGTGATCGACTCGGTGCTCACCGGCCGCCTCGACACCGCGACAGCGGCGTTCCAGCAGCTGGCGCTGCCAGTGCTGACGCTCGGTATCGGGGTCTTCGCTCCGATCGCCCGCACGGTGCGCTCCACCATGATCTACACATTGGGCGCCGACTACATCCGGACCGCCTATGCGATGGGCATCACGCCGGCCCGAATCTACGGCCGGTACGCGCTGAAGAACGTGTTGCTCCCGGTCCTGACGATGCTGTCCGGTGCGGTCGGGTTCACGTTCTCGGGCGCGGTTCTCGTCGAGGGCGTCTTCGCCTGGCCCGGAATGGGGCAGTACGCGTTGCAGGCCGTCCAGCAGCCGGATTTCCCGGCGGTCCAGGGATTCGTCATGTACGCCGCGATCGTCTACGTAGTGATCTACTTCCTGGTCGATCTCGCCTACCAGCAGGCCGATCCGAGGGTGCGGATATGAACGTGCGGACCATTGCCGTCGGATCGCCGTCCCTGGTGGCGTTCCTGCGGACGCTCTGCCGTCACCGGTTCCGCGGTACGCCGACGATGCGGCTGGGACTCGTCGTGGTCGGGATCCTCACGCTGGTCGCCGTCGTCTCGTTGTTCTGGACGCCGTACGACCCGGCGGCGACCAAGGTCGGGCCGGTGTACGACGCGCCGAGTGCGAGCCACTGGTTCGGCACCGACCGGGTCGGCGCCGACATCTTCTCGCTCACGATGGCGGGCACCCGCATCGACGTCGGCATCACGATCGCCGCGGTGGGCATCGCGTTCGTGGTCGGCACCACCCTGGGCGCGCTGGCCGGTTTCTACGGCGGCTGGGTGGACGCCGTGGTGTCCCGGCTGACCGAGATCATGCAGGCCTTCCCGACGCTGTTGCTGGCGATGCTGATCGTCGCCGCGGTCGGACCCGGCGTCTGGAACGTGATCATTGTCGTTGCGATCGTCGGGATTCCGGACTATCTGCGCCTTGCCCGCGCCGAGATCCTGTCCAAGAAGACCTGGCAGTTCACCGAGGCGGGCCGGATGGTCGGCAACTCGCCGGTGCGGCTGCTGCGCCGACATCTGGTCCCGAACAGCGTGCTGCCGCTCGTCGCGTACTCGTCGATCAACGCGTCGTGGGTGACGGCGCTCGTCGCCTCCTTGGGATTCGTGGGGCTGGGGATCGAGCCCGGCAGTGCCGAATGGGGCGCCATGATCGCCCGCGGGGAGGACTCGATCGTGTCGGGTGAATGGTGGATCGCGTTCTTCCCGGGCCTGGCGATCTTCGTTCTCGCCGCGGCGTTCTACCTCATCGGCGACGGCATCACGCAGAAAGGGGACGGGCGATGAGCGAGCGTCAGCGAGCGAATCATCAGCGCAGCGCCAGCGCGAAGCGCCGGCCGAACCTTATCGAGGCCGTGTCATGAGCGTGCAGGCGGAAGCCACCTCCACCACGCCGGCGGTGCGCGGCGAGACGTTGCGGGTCGAGGGCCTCAGTGGCGGGTTCCGCTCCGCCGAGGGCGGCTTCACCGAGATCCTGAAGTCGGTGTCGTTCTCGATCGAGACCGGCACGATCACGGCAGTCGTCGGCGAGACCGGTAGCGGCAAGTCGATGACCGCGCTGGCCGTCATCGGGTTGCTGCCCAAGGGCTTCCACCGCACCGCGGGTGCCGTGCACTTCGAGGGACACGACCTGCTGACGCTGGCCCCGGCGCAGCTGCGTGCGCTCCGGGGGGATCGCATCGGCATGGTCTTCCAGGACGCCCGCGCGCGCTGAACCCGGTGTTCACCATCGGCCGGCAGTTGGCGGACGTCTGGCGCGCCCACCACCGGTCGAGCAGGCAGGAGGCCTGGCGGATCGCCACAGAGGCGCTGGAGCGCGTCAAGATCCCCGAGCCTGGCCGGCGGATGAAGCAGTACCCCCACGAGTTCTCCGGCGGCATGGCGCAGCGCGCCATGCTCGCCATGGCGATGATCAACGACCCTGCCCTGCTGATCCTCGACGAGCCGACCACCGGCCTGGACGTGACCATCCAGGCCGACATCATGGAGCTCATCGTGGAGCTCGCCCGCTCCCGCACCCTTACCACCTGCCTCATCACCCACGACCTCGGTGTCGTCGCGCAGAGCTGCGACAACGTGGTCGTGATGCGCGACGGAGTGGTCCGCGAGACCGGGACGTGCGAGCAGATCTTTACCGCGGCGGTCGACCCATACACCCGCAGGCTGATCGCGGCCAGTCGCATGGGGGAGGGCCGCGGATGAGCTCCGACGTGCTGCTGGACGTGCAGGATCTCCGCAAGGAGTTCCATGTACGCAACGCGGGCCGCACGGCACGCCTCACCGCGATCGACGGGATCGACCTCGAGGTGCGCCGCGGCGAGACCGTCGCGCTGGTCGGGGAGAGCGGGTCGGGGAAGTCGACCGTCGCGCGCTGCATCGCGCGGCTGGTGGAGCCGACCTCGGGCGGCGCGTGGCTGGGCGGCCGGGCGCTGGGCGGGTTGCGGCGCCGGAAGCTGTCGCGGCTCTACGGCAAGCTCCAGATGGTCTTCCAGGACCCCAACTCGTCGCTGAATCCGCGGATGACGGTGCGGGCGATCCTGGACGAACCATTGGTGCTGCACCTGCGGATGTCGCGCGCCGACCGGGAGACCCGAGTACGGGAGCTGCTCGAGGCTGTCGGCCTCGCTGCCGAGCATCTGGACCGGTGGCCGCACCAGCTCAGCGGCGGGCAGCGCCAGCGGGTGGGAATCGCGCGTGCGCTCGCTGTCGACCCGGAACTGATCCTGCTCGACGAGCCGACTGCCTCGCTGGACGTCTCGGTACGCGGGCAGGTCATCGAGCTCCTGCAGCAGGTGCAGCAGGAACGCGGGATCGCCTACCTGTTCATCACCCACGATCTGCAGGTGGTGCAGCGCATCGCGCACCGCGTCGTGGTGATGTACCTCGGCACGATCGTCGAGCAGGGGCAGACGGAGCAGGTGTTCGCCCACCCGACTCACCCCTACACGAAGGCGCTGCTCACCGCCGCGCCCACCGCCGAGTACGGCGTCCGGCGCGAGCGGTTCCGGCTGTCCGGGGAGCCGCCCAGCCCGATCGACCTGCCGGCAGGCTGCCGGCTCGCCGGCCGGTGCCCGATCGCCGAGGAACGGTGCCGGACGGACGCGCCACCGCTGACGGTCGTCGAACGCCACCACCTCGTCGCCTGCCCGCCGATGAGCGGCGGATGGCGGCGCGCCGCCCCGGCCGCACCGGCCGGCGGGCCCGATGCCCAGACCACACCTCGCTTGCCGCACGTCGCGCAGGAACCAGGAGCACCCTCATGAAATGGCTCTTTCCCCGTACCGGCAGAGTCCTGGTCGCGCTGCGCACGCGAGTGCTGATCGCACTGTGCACGGCCGCCGCACTGCTGGTGGTCGCCGCCTGCGGCGGCGGACCGGGGCCCGGTGGCAGCGACGGCGAGCCGACCTCGTCGATCGTCACCGGCTGGCCCATCGACGTGGCGACGATGGACCCCGCCACGGCCAGTAACGACCAGGACAAGGAGCTGACGCTCAACGTCTACCAGCGGCTGCTCGAATACAAGATGACCGAGGACGCCGACGGCAACCTCGTCTGGGACGGCCTGGCCTCGGAGGGAGCGCTCGCCGAGTCGTGGGACATCGAGGGCTCGACCGTGACCTTCCACCTGCGCGAGGGGGTGAAGTTCTACCCCAGCGGCAACCCGCTGACCGCCGAGGACGTGCGGTGGAGCACCGAGCGGGTGCTGACGCTGGCGGGTGGTGACCACCGCAATGGCGGCATCCGCGACGCGTCCCAGGTGAGCGTGGTGGACGACCACACGGTCACGTTCAGCTTCACCGACGCGGCCGGCAACCCGGCGCCGGTGTCGGACACGTTGCTCGCCACGTTCCGCATGCCGGCCTCGGGCATCGTCGACTCGGTCGAGGCGAAGAAACACGCCACTCCCGACGACCCGTACGCGGCGACCTGGTTGACCTCGAACACCGCAGGCACGGGGCCGTACCACATCCAGAGCCGGGCGGTCGGGCAGGAGATCGTGCTGGCGCCGGTGCCCGACTCCTGGCAGCCGCCGCCGGCCATCACCAGCGTCACCATCCGGATCCTGCAGAACGGCAACGCGGCGTCGCTGATCCGCGGCGGCCAGATCAACGAGGCGATGTTCGGCCTCACTCCGAAGGATCTGACGGACCTGGGCGAGGCCGGTTTCCAGCTGATCCACATCCCGACGCCCGACTTCGTGTTCCTGCAGCTCGCGGAGAACACCGGGCCGTTCGCGGACAAGCTGGTACGGCAGGCGATCGCCTACGCCATCCCCTACGACGACCTGGTGAACGACGTCTACTTCGGCCTCGCCGAACGCGCCGAGTCCTACGTCAACGTCAAGGCCCCCGGCTACGAGCCGGCCTGGTCGAGATACCGGACCGACATGGCGAAGGCCAAGGAGCTGATGGCGCAGGCCGGCAACCCGACCATCGACGTGGCGTTCCGGTACAGCAACGCCGAACCGGCCTACGAGGACATGGCCATCTTGATCCAGTCGTCCCTGCGAGAGTTGGGCATCAACGTCACGCTGGTGCCGATGTTGAAGGCCCAGCTGACTGCGAACATCCGGGAACGTGCGCTGGCGCCGGCCGGGGCGACCACCGAGGACGCCATGGTCATGAACAACCTCAGCATCTACATCGACGACCCGAAGTCGCCGGTTTCGTTCTATACGAAGACCGGGGAGAACTCGAATTACCAGCGGTTCTCCAACGCAGAGGTCGACGGGCTGGCCGACACCTACCAGTTCGCCGAGCTGACGGAGGACCGGGCGAACGCGTACCGGCGGATCCAGGAGATCGTCGCCGATGACGCCGGGTTCATCCCGCTGGTGCGGACCGGGCGGACGGTAGTACTGACACCCGGCCTGACCAGCGCGTCGTTCACGCCGGAGATCGGCATGCGGTTCTGGACGCTGCGCTCCGGCGGCTCGGACCCGAGCTGACGCCAGGCGACCACTCGATCAATCGGAGGTGTGCGCGACCATGCGACTGGGTGTCTTCACCCCGACCGGGAACAACGGGTGGATCGCTTCGGCGACGTCACCCCAGTATCTGCCGACTTTCGAGCTGAACAGATCCGTGACACAGCGGGCCGAGTCCTACGGCTTCGACTTCTCGCTGTGCATGGTGAAGTTCCGCGGCTTCGGCGGCGAGACGAGGTTCTGGGACTACACGCTCGAGACTTTCACGCTCATGTCGGCCCTTGCGGCCGTCACGGATCGGATCAAGATCTACTGTTCGGTTGGCGTGCTCAGCCTGCACCCGGCGATGGTCGCCAGGATGGCCTCGACGATCGACTCCGTTGCGCCGGGGCGGTTCGGCATAAACATCGTCTCCGGCTGGAACCGCCAGGAGTACGCCCAGATGGGCCTGTGGCCCGGTGACGACTACTACGAATACCGCTACGACTACTCCAGCGAGTACGTCACGGTCATGAAGGAGCTGTGGGAACGGGGGCAGTCCGACTTCACCGGGCGGTTCTTCCAGCTGCAGGACTGCCGGCTGGGACCGCAGCCCTCGGCGCACGTCGACATCCTCGCCGCGGGTGCGTCGGGGCGCGGGCGTAGGTTCGCCGCCGAGTTCGCGGACTTCAACTTCACGAGCGTGCCGGACGGCGTCGAAGGCCTGCACCGGGCCAATGCCGAGCTCGCGGCGGCCTCAGCGGTCACCGGGCGCACCGTCCAGTCGATCCTGCTGACCTCCGTGGTGCTGGACGACACCGACGAGCTGGCACACAAGAAGGTCGAGCTCTACAACGCGGGCACCGACCTCGTGGCGGCGGAGAACCGCCGTGCCGAGTACGCCCGCGACTACACCGGGGCGTCGTCGGCTCAGGGTGCCCGGCGGCTCAAGGCGAAGGAGACCGCGGGTGCGCTGATCGGCTCACCGAAGACCGTCGCCGCTCGGCTCAACGAGCTGGCCGCGGTGCCGGGAACCGGCGGCATCCTGATGAGCTTCGACGACTACCACGAGGGCCTCGACCGGTTCGGCGCCGACGTCGTCCCGTTCCTCGACTTCGACATCCACGACCACACCCCGACGGTGCATCCGCTACCGACCTAGGCTGCCGTCGGGTTGGCGTGGTTCACCGACGATCTTCGGCGCCGTAACCTGTTTGTGATAGTCACGGCTGAGGATGAAGGGGCAACGTGAGCCGTTGCGGGCTCGCCGGGCCACAAGATCTCGGCGCAGCATGGCGCGAAGCGCCTCACCGCCTGGCGGCTCATGGTCTCTGGCCGCCTCGCATGTGAGTGCCCGCTTCGCCCCGACCAGAAGCACCCAACAGAGGTGGAGGCGATGAAGGCGAGCATCGTTGTCGGCAACCCGAAGCCGCAGTCGCGTACGCGTGCAGTGGCGGAGTCCCTCGTACAGAAGCTCGTTACTCCGCCCTGTGATCTCGAGGTGATCGAACTCGCGGACCACACACAGGAAGTCTTCGCGTGGCCGTCGGAGACGATGGCGGCGCTCGACGCTCGGGTCGCGGAGAGCGACTTGGTGGTGCTCGCCAGCCCGACGTACAAGGCGACCTACACCGGCCTGCTGAAGGCCTTCCTCGACCGGTACCCGGCGAACGGGCTGGCGGGGGTCACCGCCATCCCGGTTCTCACCGGCGCCGACCTCACCCACTCGATGGGCGCCGACGTGCACCTCGCGCCGCTGCTCATGGAGCTCGGGGCGACCGTGCCAGGCCGCGGGTTGTACTTCGTCATGTCGTGCATGGACCAGCTCGAGAAGATCACGGAGGAGGCGGCGGACCGCTACGCCGCGGTCATCGGGCGCACGGCCCGCCTGTACGAGGGGGTGCGGCAGATATGACGCTCTCCGACGACCGTGCGCCCGGGATCGACCCCCCGCGCGTTCCGCGACACACTCGGCCAGTTCGCCTCCGGGATCACGGTGATCGGCGGCCTCGTGGGCGACACCCCGACCGGGTTCACCTGCCAGTCGTTCTACAGCGTCTCGGTTGAGCCCCCGCTCGTCTCGTTCAGCGTGAAGGTCGACTCCACCACCTACCCGAACATCCGCGACATCGGCCGGTTCTCGGTGAACGTGCTGGCCCACGACCAGGACCCGATCGCCGACCAGTTCGCGCGGCGGGGCACCGACAAATGGGCGGGCGTCGACTGGACTGCCAGCCGCAACCGCAATCCGATCATCGCCGGCACGCTCATGTGGCTCGATTGCGACCTGGCCGCCGAGCACGCCGCCGGCGACCACTACATCGTCGTTGGCAGCGTCAACGAGATGAGCCCGCCAGGCTGGCACGTCCGGGAACCGCTGCTCTACTTCCGCGGGCGGTACCGACGCCTGTGCGGACACCGGCCCGTCGGGGAGCCCGCGTGACCGACGGCCTGCTGGCCCAGGCGCGGCCGGGCACGCGTGCCCTCGCGGCGGAAAGTCCGTTCGACCCGATCGAGCGCGCGATCACCGATCTCGCCGCCGGCCGGCCCGTCGTCGTGGTCGACCAGGAGGACCGTGAGAACGAGGGCGACCTCGTGTTCGCCGCCGAGCTCGCGAACCCGCAGCTGGTCGGCTTCACCGTGCGGCACTCGTCGGGCGTGATCTGCGTGTCGTTGCCCGCCGAGGCGTGCGAGAGGTTGGCGCTGCCCCCGATGCACGTGGTGAACCAGGACCACAAGCACACGGCGTTCACGGTCTCGGTGGACGCCCGCACCGGGATCAGCACCGGGATCTCGGCCGCGAGCGGGCCCGCACGATCCGCACGCTCGCCGATCCGGCGACCACCGCCGGCGACCTGTCCCGCCCAGGGCACGTCTTCCCGCTGCGGGCCCGACCCGGCGGCGTGCTGGAGCGACCCGGGCACACCGAGGCCGCACTGGACCTCGTCGGCCTGGCCGGGATGTGCCCGGCTGCCGTGCTGTGCGAGATCGTCGACGACGACGGGTCGGTCGCCCGGCTGCCACAGCTGCAGGCGTTCGCCGAGAGCCACGGGCTGGCGTTGGTGTCGGTCTCGGACCTGATCGCCTACCGGCGCCGGACCGGGCGGTGGTACCTGACCGGCCTCGACTCCGTCAGCGGACAGGTGCGCACGTTCCGCGTCGACAGGATCACGAACGTCGAGATCGGTGCCGGGACGTTCGACGTACCGGCCGGATTCGACCCCGTTCAGCGGGTGCTGGCCGCCATCGCCGAAGCGCCGCACCGGCATCAGATTTCGGTGCGGATCCACTCGACGCCCGAGCATATCCGCACCGTCTTGCCGCCGTCCGTTGCCGTGCTGGAGGATGCCGGCTCCGGCGCTGCTTGGACACGGGCCCGGATACGAGCGCAGCGGCTCGAATGGATACCACCCTTGCTCGCCGCCCTCGATCGGCCGTTCGTCGTCGAACAGCCCGAAGCCTCCGCGACCTCGTGCGAGCACTGGCCGGACGCCTCGCCGGCTACGCCGACGCGCGGCAGCAAGACTGAGGAGCGCTTCGGGGCAACAGACGAACGACACGACGCTGGATGTCTTTTCGTGCATCCGGGAGGAGAGGCTGTTGACCTTCTCGTAGCCATCGTCGGTGACGAGGACGGTTCCACCGACGACGACGCGGGTGCGTCCGATGCAGGCGTTCGGCTCGAGAGCAAGCGTCGTGCCCGCCGGGAGGACAAAGTCCGTTCCCTGAAGTCGCGACAGGTTGCGCGCAGGAAGGGCCGGAAGCGATGCCAGAGTGGGTGAGTCCTGGTGGTTCGCACGTGTGAAGCCAAGAAATGCCTGGGGGTTGAGACTGTGCACCAACGGCGTCAGCGCCCAGCAGTCGTTCTCCGACACGGGCTGCTCCATCGCGTGGACGAGCTCGCTGAAGGTGGTGCCGGCCCGCAGCACGGACAGGCCCGCCTCGTAGGAGGCTCGTGCCACGGCCGCGCACTGCGCGATGACCTGCAGCGCGGACAGGATCTCGGCGTAGATCTCGGTCTCCGGCACACCGGGAGCGACGACGTCCAACATGGCCTGACCGGCCGCCTCAGCCGCACTTCCGGCCCAGCGGAGCAGGGTCAGCTCCTCCTGGCTCTTGGGCAGCATCATCTCGTTGAATTCCCATGGCACATCGAAGATCTCGCGACCCGCCAGCAGTCGTTCAGGTCCATCCAGAATCGGGCGGGACTCCGGCGTGACGTGGTCGAGCACGGTCGGCCGGTAGAAGAGCCCGTCGAACGTGCCGCCTGCCTTCAGCTCCGCGCCGGCCGAAACAGTGACACGCACGATGAGTCGACGCTGTCGCGTTGCTTCTGATCGATGAGCGGCCCGAGCTGGACCGGTCGCGGCCCGGCCGGGTCACCTACGGCGAGCGCCTGTGCCCGCTCAGCACGCCTGGCCGCGAGCTGCCTGCCGGTGGCCATGCAGATCTGGCCCTGGTGGAGGAAGGACCCCATCGCTCCCACGCTCGGGGCGTGGGAGAGGTCGGCCTCCTCGAGGACGATCAGCGCGTTGTTGCCGTCCAGTTCGAGGTGGGCGCGCTTGAGGTGGTGCGATGACCGCGACGAGCCCTACCGGGAGCCGGCGGCTGAGGCTCAATCGGGGCTGGGTGCTTCGCAGGACGTCGACGTTGGGCACCGCGGCCAGCGCGGCGGCCTCGTAGCATTCCTGCGCCGCGGTGGCGACTCGTGCTCCGCTTTTGCCGTCGCGGAGCCGGATTCACGCTCGAGCCACCCGATGATCTCGGCGGAGTGGGCGGTCCAGATGTCTCCTGCCCGCCTGAGCACAGCGGCCCGGTCTTCCTAGCTTCGCGCTGCCCACTCCCGTTGGGCGGTCACGGCGGTCTCCGCGGCCGCATCGACGTCTGCAGGTGACGCGAAGCCGATCTTTCCGAGTTGCTCCCCGGTGGCGGGGGGGACACGAGCGAGTGGTGGCCACCGGCTCTGCTCCGCCATTGCCCGTCCACCCAGATCCGCTCCGACCATCGGGCCGGATCCAGCGACTTCAGGCCGGTCGTGGTCGGGGCACTTCCCGACGAGCGGTCACGGGGATCACTCGGTGAATTCATGTGCATGTTGTCCTGTTTCGGCGAATGGCCGGCTCGAAGCAGTGAAGGTGCCCACCGGCCAGGGGCACATGCCGGGCCGGGGTAATCCGAATTGATGAATGCGAAAGCGTGGAGACTCGGCTCATCACCTACCGGCAACGGGCAAACCGTTGGCAGGGCACGGATGGCCGGGGGATGGACCGTCACGCCTACCGGGATCTCGGCGGCGCGAGCGAGGCGCCGATGGTGGACGGGTGCGCGGCTGCGTTACAGACCTTCGGAGACGAAGGTGATGAGGTATGGCCACGCGGGATTCGCGGTCGCACCGCGTCGGCCGACCAGCCTCGCACCCGGCTTCACCGGGCTGTACGCCTCGGGAGTGTTTGAGGAATTCTTGGCGTGTGCTCGCGAGCGAGGCGGGATCGCGGTACGACCCGGGAGCACGCCACGTCGTTGCAGCGCGTCGTTACAGCGCGTCTTCGGCGGCCGCCTGGTAGACGCTTCGCACGACCGGCCTGAATCCGAGCTCACGGGCGAGGGTCGCGTCGACGTGCCCCTTCCACGGGTTCTCCAGGGGCTCGGCGGACTCCTTGTACTCCGCTCCGACGATCCGGGCGATCTCGTAGACCGAGGTCGGAGCGTCGTCGGAGAGGTTGACGACCTGGTTGTCCATGGTGCCGGTCAGGGCGATCTGCATCGCGGTTGCGATGTCGCGGTGGTGGATGAGGCTCATCGTCGCCGCGGGGTGCCAGCCCCAGGAGCTCAGCAGTTGCGGTGCGGACTCCAGGTGGCCGTCGCGGTCGCCGTAGACGAACGGGAATCGCAGGACGGTCCAGGTCAGTCCGCTTTCGCGCAGGAGGCCTTCCGCGATGATCTTGGTCGCGGGGTAGGGCTGCTGCGCGTTGGCCGGGTCCTCTTCGCGGGCCGGTCGCGACAGGTCGTCGTTGTATACGAGGTTGGTGCTGGCCATGATGATGCGCGCTTCGGGAGCGTGGGTCAGGAGTGCTTCGATGAGGTTCTTCGTGCCCCCGACGTTCACCTGTTCGATCAGAGCGGGGTCGGGGGTGCGCAGGACTGCGGCGAGGTGGATGACCGCGGAGACGCCGTCGACGCCTTCGGCAGTGTCGCCGGGTCGAGCAGGTCACCCTCGACGGGTGTCACGCCCGCTGGAAGTTCCTTGCCGGGGCGGACGATCGCGCGGCATTCGACGCCCGCGTCCACGAGACGTCGGAGTAGGCGTGTGCCGACGAGGCCGGTTCCGCCGGTGATGAGGACGGTCATGATTCCTTTCCCTTCGGGAAGAGGCTGGTGAGCTTGCCGGTCGCCTCGCGTAGCACGCGGGCGGTCGTGTCGATGTCGGCTTGAGCGACGCCGTCGAAAGCCGTCTCGAGGATGAGGGCGATCGGGTCGGGCAGCTCTTGCCACAGTGCGGCACCGGCGGGGGTGGCGGTCAGCACCTTCTGGCGCTGATCGGTGGCATCGGGATTCTGTTCGACCAGGCCCTTGCGGACCAGGGCGGCCACGACGCCCGTGAGCGTCGCGCGCTCGATCTGGAGCATGCGGGCGAGGTCGCGTTGCGAGGTCGGCCCCAGGGTCATGAGTTGGTGCATGACGTACCACTGCGTGGGCCCGATGTCGTACGGGCGCAGGACGGCTTCCATCACGACCCGGGTCGCGAAGTAGTACTTCTTCGCCCAGGCCCCCGCGGACTGGTGTTCGGGATCGACCTGTTCGTTAGCCACCTAGCAAATATAGCTAGGTAGCTAACGATGTGTCAAGTGAGGGTGTGCCGGAGGCTGGACCTGCGCTTGCTGGCCTTGTCCGGCCAGTGAGACCTCTCGGGGCGAGAGCGTGTGGGTTGGCCCGCCGAAGCGCGTCGTGTTCCTTCGCGGCTGTCGCGAGACGTGGGTGAGAGCGCCGTCGACGGGAAGTTCGGCGCCGCTGACGTAACTGGAGTCTGCCGATGCGAGGAACGGTGCCGTGATTGCGACGTCGGCTTCGGTGCTCGGGTGGCCGCGGGGAATCGTCGCGAGGGCCTGAAACTTGACCTCCGGTAGCAGCGTCTCGAACAAGGAAGTACGGATCGCGCCGGGGCTGAAGACGTTGAGGCGAACGCGCCGTTCCCTGAGGCCGGTCTGCCACGTGTGGGCGAATGACCGCGGAGCGGCTTTGCTCGCGGCGTAGACGGTGCTTCCGGGCTGCCTCTTCAAGCGCCCGAGACGTTCGGCGGATCCGGTGAACCGGCGATGCTACTGATCATGGGAGTGGGTGAACAGCTCCACGACGCTCGGCGACGTCGTCGCGCTGTCATCGCCTTCCCGGGGCTGACGCGAGCGCGTCGTCACGCAGGCGACCCCGTTCGGCGCCTGACGAACTCGCCGATCGTCGTTATCGCCGCTCGCCCCTCCGGTAGGAAGGACGAGAAGACGGGCCAGATGTGCACCATGTCGGGGGCGACCACGAGCTGAGAGCAGCCCCCAACAGCCAGCACGGATTCGTGAAACCGGACCGAGTCGTCGAGCAGCGCTTCCGTGCTACCCGCCATTAGCAGCAGCGGGGGTAGACCGGTCTTGAGCCCGTGGTGCGGCGACGCATAGGGATGCTCCGCCGCCGGGCGGTCGCAGAGGTATAGGCGCCGCGGACCGCCCAGGACGGCTTCGCGCGTGATGACGGCATCGTGGGCGCGATTGCGGTCCATCGACTCTCCGCTGGCGGTGATGTCCGTGAGCGGGGAGATGCCCACCACCCCATGGGGAATCGGCATCCCGAGGTCTCGGATCGCCATCGCACTGCCCAGCACGAGCCCCCCGCCCGCCGAATCGCCGCCGAGGAAGACATCCCGGACGCCCGTGTTGGCTAGCACCGCCCGATAGACGGCCAGAACGTCGTCGACGGCGGCGGGAAAGGGATGCTCCGGCGCCAGCCGATAGTCGATCAGGTGGACTGTGGCCCCCGTCGCCGAGGAGAGCGAGAACCCGAAGTCGCGGTACCCGTCGGGCGACCCCATCGTATAGCCGCCGCCGTGGGCGTACAGCAGCACGCGCGACGAATGAGCGCCGGGGGCGGCCACGCGGACGCAGCGCACGCCGCCTGCGACGACCTCGTCGATGGCGCGTCCGCCGGTGGCCTGAAGGTAGCCATCATCGTCTCGAACCCGCGCCGGCGCTCCCCGATCCCGGTGCTGCCAGCGGGGAGATTGTCCCGGAACATCCGCTCGGCGCGGTCGCGTGCGCTGCTTCTCGCCATGCAAAACTCTCTCTTTCCCTGTGTCCGGTATGACGGGCCTAGGCGCCCAGCTCGCGCGTGTTTAGGTCGCGCGGGACGAAGAACGCGGAGACGCGCGTCACCGCGACCACTCAGAGCAGATGGACAGCGGCTGGCCGGTGACGTGATCAGCCACGTGCAGATGTACGGCTCGAAGCCGCCGAAAATGGTACACACCGAGAGCCATGCTGAACGAGACGATAAGATCGTGGTGTCGACCCGCGACGAGCGCGACGATGATCGCAACGCCGATCCTCAGAACCGGGGCCGAGAAGAGGGCGAGCACCACCTCGGGCAGGAGCACTGCTCAGAACTCCTTCGCGCTCGTGATCAGGGCGAACAGCGGAACGGACGAGGCGACCCTGCGACCCGCGCCGTAGGTGCGAACCGGGCCCCGGTGACGCGTCGGAGCGACTGACCGCATTCTGAGCGCTTGCCTATTCACCCCCGACGCGAACCTGGGCAGATCGCCGGCCATGACGGGCGGCCGAGAGAGGGCGGGTCGCACCCTTCAGAGCCGTCGGAGTGCGGAGCCCAGAATGGTCGTCGCCGCTGTAAGCCCGTCCGCCACGGAGGCGAACGCGGAGTGTGCGGATCCGACGCGGACATCGCCGGCCGCCAGCACCCTCGGCACGCTCGTGCGTAGCGCGGCGTCGACGACGACGTGCCCGGTCTCGTCTCGTTCGACGAGCGCCGAGCACCAGTTGGTGTTCGGCACGTCGATCGCGGAGAGCACCCCCGCGATCGGGTACTCGTCAGGGCCCGCCTTGGTGAGGACGTCGATGCCGGAGACCGGACCGTCGCCGGCGGCGTGGATGGCCGTGAGCGTGCCGTCGACGGTGGTGATGTGTGGAACGTCGTCCAGTGCTCGTCGCGATGCTCCGCCGAGCAGGTCGGTCCGCGTGACGAACAGGACCCGCTCCGCGTAGGTCCCGATCTCGAGCGCCTCGTAGGCGGCGTTACGGCCGATGCCGACGACCGCGACCGGGCGACCCTTGTAGAGGGGACCGTCACACGCGCCGCAGAACGAGATCCCTCGGCCGACCAGAGCGTCGCGTTCGGAACCGGTGGTGCCGCACGCCGCAGTCCGCTGGCGATCAGCACCGCCGAGGCCGCGATCGCCCCTCCGTCGTGGACGACGGTGTGCTGGTCGGGCCCGGCGCGAAGTTCCTGCGCCTGCGAGAACTCGAGCTCGACGCCGGAGGTCAGCGCGCGATCCAGCAGCCGGGAGGCGAGATCGGGACCGGAGCAACCCACCCCCACCGGGTCCAGCCGGAGCCGGGTGAAGTTGAGCAGTTCCCCTCCTCCGCCGAGCCCGTCCAGCACGGTGACGCGCAGGCCGGCCTCGGAAAGGGTCGTGGCGGCCGACAGGCCGGCAGCACCACCGCCTACGACGCAGACATCTGCGTTCGAGCTCATCGCATCCCCTCGGTCTACCGTGCGCGACGATCCGCGCCGGTGTCTTTGAGCGCTCGGACGTAGGGGTCCAGGACCGCCGTGCAGGACTGGCCGGCCCCGGGACTGGGCACGAAGACCGAGTGACGTCCCGTCCCGCCGCTCACCACGACGCGAAACAGCTCGGGCCTCTCGCACAGTGGGATGAGCGTGTCGGGCGCGAGCTCGCCGAGGACCGGCCCCCAGTTCGGGACCAGGCGGTAGCGCTGGGCGCTGTCGGAGAACTCCTGGACCGCGAGACGCGCACTTGTCCACAGCCTGTGTTGCACGTCGGTGACATCGAACCCGGCGTTCGCGAAGACCGCGGCGTGCTCAGGCGACATCACGATCAGCGGTTCGCCGTTGAGCAGAAGATCGTTGCTGGTCGGAAGCGCGACGGTGCGGGCGAAAACCCGCAACAGCTCCTCGGCCGAGGACGTGGTCTCCAGCATGTTGAGAAAGCCACCTGCACCGACGGCCGTGACCACGGTCTCGTCCGACTTCGCCACTCCGGAGCGCTCGGCCCAGCTGCTCCATGGGCTCGCTGTCTGGTTCTCGCCGAAGAACCACGTGTACTTGCCGGGGTGGCCGAAGGTGGCGTGGTCGACCTCGCCGGGGATACCACCGCCGATGTTGAGCAGGACGAGGCGCAGGGCACGTCCGACCGTGGCGTTCGTGCGGTTGCCCGGCCCGAAGGCGTTCGAGCCGCAGTTCACTCCGGACGCGCTGGTCAGGGGACCGGAGACGAAGGCCGCGACCCCTACCGGATGGGTGGTGGGTTGCCCGCCGAGGAGGTTGAACTCGGGTCGGCACATGGCCTCGGTCGCAGCGAACACCAGCGGGAGATCCTCGACGCGGCATCCCGCCATGACCGCGTTGACGGTGACCGCGCGGACCGTCGCCGGGGCATCGAGGGGCGCCACGTGCCCCAGGACGAGTTCGGGGTCCAGGTCGAACGCGTCGAGGGCCCGGTCCACCCGCTCCCGGGTGGGCGGGATGATCGGCAGACCGTCGCCCCACTGCTCGGCTACCGAGCGGGCGAGGCAGGCCTCGAGTTCGTCGTCCGCGCTGATGACGATGCTGGCAGTCGTGTCCATCAGCGGGTGGCCTCATCGGCGGATGCGGGGAGCACGCCGCCGGCCACGTCGCTGCTGAGCAGGGCCACGGCCTCGGCCACTCGGTCCTGAGCGAGGGCGGCGAGCTCCTCGTCGGACAGCATGCTCGGCGGGTGTGGCAGGACCAGACGGGGCACACTGTCGAGGCCGCGGCTGCGGGCGAGAGTCGAGGTCAGCTCCCTGAATGCCTCGCTGATCACGGCCACCGCCGGAACCCCTCGGGAGATGAGGTGCGCCGCATCGAGGAAGGTGCAGGTGGAGCAGGAGCCGCAGTCCCCCCAGCCGACGATGGCGACACTGCCCGTGGCCGCGATCTGGTCCAACCACTCTGCCGGAGCGACGTGTGCGGCGTCCGGTTTGCGGAACCGCAGTCCTTCCAGTGCGCCGTGGCGCCCACGAATCTCTCCGGCGAGCGTATCGACGAAGACGTCGAAACGCGGCTTGCTGTTGTCGATGATGGCGATCGGCAGACCGGCCAGGCTGTCCACGACGACCTCGTCGGTCGAGGTGGACGCGGTCCGCGTGGGCCGCGGGTCGAGGATCTCCAGTCTCATTTCGTGGTCTCCTTCAGAAGGTAGATCGCTGCTGTGTATCCGCCGGTCCGGAGCCGATCACGACAACGTCGTGGACCGCGCCTCGGCCCGCTGTGCCTGTCGACTCGATCATGGGGTGGGCTCCGGGGCGACCGACTCCCGGCGTTGCCGTCGTTCGACGAAGATCAACGCGACCAGGACCAGCGCCCCGAGCAGGGCCAGGTGGGGCATCATGTACCGCCAGGCGGTCAGGTCGATGAGACCGCCGACCACGGCCGGGCCGAGTGTCGCCCCGATCGCATAGGCGACGCCGTAGACACCGGTGTAGGCACCCACCTCACTGGGCGAGGGAGCCATGTCCCAGAAGGCCGGCAGGCCGTTGATGGCGAAGAACGCGAAGCCACCGTCGAGACTCCTATGCCGAGCATCGTCGGGATGAGGTAGGGGAGGAACGAGTTGATCAGCATCCCCACGACGAACAGGACTGCCCCAAAACGGATCATGCGAATCCGGCCGAAACGGTCGCTGACGCGCGCCACGGGAATGCAGGCCACGAAGAAGAGGACCGCACCCACGACATTGAGGCCACCGGCGAGGCCGCGGGCCAGGCCGAGCTCCTCGACGCCGTAGACGCTGAACAACGAACGTTGGCCCTGCCACACGGCGTTGAACCCCAGCACGCCCAGGATGAGCAGGAGTCGGATCCGGCCGGCGCGGGAGACGAGGTCCCGATAAACCGCTCTGACGGACACGGGCGGCTTCGACTCTGCCCTCGTGACCGGGGCACCGCTCTGCCGCTCCCAGGATTCGTGGCGGCGCAGCGGGACGACCGCGATCCACAACGTAGCCACCATGAGTACCGCGGGCAGCAGGAAGGCGAGACCGAGGTCGCTGTCGACGAGCAGAATGCTGATGAACGACGACGAGGCCACGGTGATGCCGAGCACCAGCTTGAGGAATCCGTTGGCCCGGATGCGCTTAGGCGGGCTGACGTAGTCAGCGAGGAGTACGTCGATGAGCGGTTTGAACGCGTTGGCGACAAGTGCGAACGCCACGATGCAGGCCAGCAGCACCCAGAGGTTGCCTGCGTGTGGGATGAAGGCGAAGGGGACGGCTGCGATGGGGGCACCGATCCCGATGTAGACCAGCCGGTTTCCGGTGCGAGCGCGCCTGCGGTCCGACACCGCGCCCATCCAGGGCTGAACGAAGATGCCCAGGATGTTGTCAAGGCCCATCGCGAGCCCGATCAGCGCAGCGCTCGACAGGTACTTGCTGAGCTCGATGGGGACCTGGGCGTCGTAGAAGTTCCAGGTGATGTTCTGGCCGTAGGTGGCCAGCATCAGCAACACGAGGGTGGTGATCGGAACCTTGCGCACGGCCTTGACGGGGCTCGGAGTGCTGACGTTGCCGTCGACGTCGCGCTCGATGAGGCCTGCTGCAGGCGGAGCCGTGATCGGGTCCGGCGGTTGTCGTTCCACGATGTGTCCTCCTCGGTGAGGATGTGGTGGTCGGCCTGCTCCGATCGTCGCGTCGCCGGAGGGGGATTGAGACAATGACGTCGAGTAGGAGGACGAACCGGTGGCGGCCATTTATGAGACCGCCGGCTACCGCGTCGGCTCGGGCCTCGGCGGAAGCGCCGGGCGCCGTCGTCGGTAACCCGGCGTACGGATTACGGAACCCGACGCGGTGGCGCCGATGTCGTCGGCGCCACTCGCCCTGACCTCCCGACGAAGGATCTTCCCCGTGGGGCCTTCGGGAGGCTCTCGACGATCCGGACCGACCGCGGGTACTTGTAGGCGGCCAGCATCGACCGGGCGAAGGTCCGCAGGTCCTCGGGGGTGGTGGTCTCCCCGGGCTTGAGCGCGACGACGGCGGCGACCTCTTCCCCGAGGGTGGGATGTGCGACGCCGACCACGGCGGCCTCGGCGACCGCGGGGTGCAGGTAGAGCACCTCTTCCACCTCACGGGGGTACACGTTGTACCCGCCCCGGATGATCAGGTCCTTCTTCCGGTCGACGATCGTGTAGTAGCCGTCGGCGTCCCGGATGCCGATGTCGCCGGTGTGGAACCAGCCGTCGCGGATCGCGTCGGCGGTCGCGTCGGGGCGGCCCCAGTAGCCCTTCATCACGTTCTCCCCACGGATCACGATCTCGCCCGGCTCGCCGGGTGGGGTGTCGTGGCCGTGGTCGTCGACGAGGCGCATCTCGCACCTGCGCACGGGGAACCCGATCGTGCCGGGCTTGCGCTCGTGCCCGGGATGGTTGAAGGCGGCGACCGGCGAGGTCTCCGACAGCCCGTAGCCCTCGTAGACCTCGCACCCGAACCGCTCCTCGAAGGTGCGCAGCACCTCGACCGGCATGGCCGACCCACCGGTCGCGCAGAGGCGCAGCGACGTCACGTCGGCGTCGGCGGCGTCGGGGGAGTGCAGTATCGCCGCGTACATGGTGGGCACGCCCTGGAAGATCGTCACCCGGTCCCGGGCGATCATCGCGAGGGCCTTCGCGGGGTCGAAGCGGGGGAGCAGGGTGAGCGCGGCTCCCGCGCGGACGGCGGCGTTGAGGCCACAGGTCAGGCCGAAGACGTGGAACAGCGGCAGGCACCCCATGATGACGTCGTCCGGGCCGACCTGCAGGAGCGTCTCGGCGGTGACGGCGGCGTTGGACGCCAGGTTGCGGTGGGTCAGCTCGGCGCCCTTGGGTGTTCCGGTGGTGCCGGAGGTGTAGAGGATGACGGCGGTGTCCGAGTCGGCCCGATCGACGGGCTCGGGCAGCGGGACACCCACGAGTTCGAGCGCGCCGTCGGTGGGCACCGTGAGGTGCGGGACATCGGCAGCGCGCGCCGCCGTCGCGGGGGCGGCCCCCGCGTCCTCCCAGCTGTAGAAGCGCGCGGCCTGTGCGTCCCTGAGCTGGAACTCGACCTCGCGTGCGCTGAGCAGCGGGTTCATCGGCACGACGACGCGCCCGCGAGGAGCGCGCCGTAGAACAGCACGGGGAACACGGGCAGGTTGGGCAAGCTGATGGCGACCCGGTCCCCGGGGCGGATCCCGCGCGCGTTCAGGTCGCCTGCGACCGCGGCCGCGCGGAGGTGGAACTCGCGGTAGGTCAGGACCTGGTCGTCCAGCCGGAGCGCGGGGCGGTCGCCCGCGATCAGCGCGGTCCTGACGAGGTTCGAGGCGAGGCTGGCCATTGGGATGTCCCTCCGAGGGGGTCAGCGAAGCGAGCGGTCGCGGGTGTTCTCGCCGAAGAAGCCGATGACCACCGCCGTGACCAGGGAGAACGCCGCGGTCGTGAGGAAGACGCCCTCGAACCCCGCCACGCCGTAGACCACGGCGATGAGCGCGGCGCCACCGACGCCCGCGAGGCGCCCGGCACCGTTCGACAGACCCGCTCCGAATCCGCGCAGCTTGGTCGGGAAGACCTCGGGGAGGTAGGCGTAGATCGCGACCGCGTTGGACTGCAGGAACATCGTGATCAGGAACCCGACGACGATGGTGAGCCACAAGGTGTTGGTGAGCGCGAAGACCAGCATCAGCGCGGCTACCACCAGCGAGATGCCGGCGAGGACGTGGCGTCGCTGCCACCGGTCGCCACCAGCATGGCGGCCAACGCACCGATGGGCGGCGCGACCGAGAGGACGGTCGTGATGGTCAGGGCGGTGTCGGTCGTGTAGCCCCGCTCGACGAGCAGGGTCGGCACCCAGGAGTTGAAGCCGTAGAACGCGACGATGCCGAACACCATCGTCAGGGCGGTGACGATCGTGATCTTTCGCTGGGATCCGGCGAAGAGCTCCGCCATCCGACCCTTCGCAGGCGGACCCGACGGCGCGACGAGAACCGGCGGCGGCAGCTGGTCGGCATAGCTCGACTCCAGGCGGGTGACGATCCCGGTGGCCTCCTCGTGGCGGCCGTTGACGATCAACCAGCGGACCGACTCGGGCAGCAGGAACTGGCTGAGGATCGCGGGAATGATGCCCACCGCGCCGACGACGAACACCCAGCGCCAGGCCTGCGGGTCGAGCGGGATGATCAGCTTGGCGGCGACGGCGGCGAACGGTACTCCCAGGAGCCCGGTGCCCAGCACGGCTGCCTGGCTGCGGCCCCGGACGTGGGCGGGGTACATCTCGGCCACGTAGACGCTCAGGACGCCGACGACGCCCACGATCCCGATGCCGGACAGGGTCCGGAACAGGCCCAGCAGCGGGAAGGTCGGGGCGAGGCCGCAGAGGATCGAGGACACCGAGTAGAGCAGCGTTCCGCCGAGGATGAGCCGCTTGCGGCCGAACCGGTCGGCCAGCCGGCCCCCGACGAGGGCCCCGATGAACATGCCCAGCAGCGTCAGAGACGTGAGGTGGCCGATCTGGGTGATCGACAGCCCCCACTCCGCCCGCATCGCGGGCGCGGCGTAGGAGAGGACGCTGTTGTCGGCGGTGTCGCCGAGGGACAGCAGGCCGAGCAGGGGCAACCAGCCCCAGTGCGCGCGGCTCATGCGGGGGAGCCGGTCGAGTCGCGCGATGAGCTCGTCGCCGCGTGATGGGGACACCACGGTACGGGTGGGAACGTCCACGAGGTCCTCCTCGCTGAGGAATGGCCCCCCGTCGAGCGGCTGGGGGAGCACGGTGCTGAGGCGGGCCGCGCCCGCCGGGGCTCAGACCGGCAGGTCGAGCAGCGGCACGAACTGTTGGCCGCCGTGCATGTCCCGGTCCGCGCGGGAGCTGTGTGGCGGGCCGCGGGAACGAGACCTTGACGACGTGCAGCTCGGGGATCGGGAAGACGAGCACGCTCGCCGGGGGGACCGCGTAGGTCGTGCCCACCACCGTCGGGTCCGTGAGCCCGGAGGCCACGACCCGCTCGAAGGAGGGCCGGTCGGGCAGGAAGACGTCGATCGTGAGCCAGAACGGGCCGGCGTTCTTGGAGCGGACGTAGGTGGCGACGTCGCGGAGTGTGGTCAGGTCGCGTTGCTTGGTCACGTCGCGCAGCGTGGTCACTGTCCCACCACCGTCGAGACGGTGCGGAACAGGTCTCGCTCGTCGGCCACGTCCACCGCGTGCTGGAGGACGAACTCGAACGCCTCGCCGAGCGCGGTCTCCGCGGGCGAACTGATGAAGGCGAACGTCGGCAACGGACTGTCGTCGTCGATCGGCAGGTGCAGCATCAGTGGGTTGGCGAACTTCGCCAGGTCACCGGCCGTTGTCTGGTCCGGCGCGGTCACGGTGAGCACGATGCCGACCTCGCGGGGCGGAGTGTCACGTTCGGGCTCGGCCTCGCCCAGGACGGCGTCGTGGCCGAAACGGCGCATCGAGTAGTGGTACTCGTCCGGGGTGAGCCCGAAGGTCGACGGGACGTGCTTGTCGAGGTAGGCGATCAGCCGGCCGCACCACTGGTCGAGCCGGCCGAGGATCTTCGCGTCCCGGATGCCGGTGATCAGCTGGGACTGGAAGCCGACCGAGGCCGCCCCCTCCAGCTTGATCGTCTGCTGGGCGGCGGGCTCGAAGCGGGAGCCCTCCACCCGCACCCGGCGCTCGTCGAGCGCGGTGTACACGGCGCCGCCGGCGTCCAGCGTGCCCGCGGGTTCGCGGAGCCGGAACGGGTCCGCGTTCTCGTAGAGCATGTGCGCGGCGACGCTGCGTGTGGTGCAGCGGACGTCGACGGCGAGGGGCTCCACGGTGAAGCCGGTGTCGTCGATGGTCAGCAGGACCCCGCCCGACCTCGGGTTCTCGGTGCAGAGCCCGCCGCACTCGGCGATCTTGGCGGCGTGCCAGGCTGGACCCGCGGGCAGGCCGCGCAGCAGCGGCAACACCGCGGCGAGCGCGGTGTCCGTCGACCGGCCGGCCAGGACGATCTCGGCACCGTCGCGCAGGGCGTCGGCGAAAGGCTCTGCGCCCATCAGCCCGACGATGTGCCGGCACCGCTCCAGCGTCTCCGGCTTCAGCTCGTCGGCGGTGCCGAGCGGGTGGATCCGGCCCTGGGCGAGCAACTGCACGAGGTGCGCGGGTCCTGCTCGGCGTAGATCCGGGTGACCTTGCGGGTGATCCCGAGCTCGGTGCAGAGCCCTTCGACGATGTCGTAGACCCAGTCCACGCCCGCGTCGCACCCGGAGGTGCCGCAGGAACCGACGACGAGGGGTATGCCGGCGTCGTGTGCTGCGGGGACGAGTACCCGCAGGTCCCGCTCGACGGCGGCGCTGGCGGTCTTCGCCGTAGCGGTGCCCAGGTAGTGGGGTCCGGAGTCGGTGGAGCCGCCGTCGACGGCGATGATGTCGGCGCCGAGTTCGATGCCGCGGGCCACGGTCTCGGGCGGGAAGCCGCCGCCCAGCATGCCTACCGGGAACAGCACCCGGATCGCGTCGGTCATGACGTCACTTCCGTGCCGTGGGTCTGGGTGTCGACCTCGGCGAGCCGGACGAGCTCGCGCACGGAGGTACCGGCGGCGGGGAACCCGCGCAGGGCGTCGCTCAGGGCGGCCACCCGCTCGGCGGGGAGCACACGGCCGGCGCAGTCGGCGAACTTCTCCCAGAGCACGGGCGGATCGACCGTGGTTTCGTTGTCCGAGAGGTGCGGGTCGCTCGTGGCCGTGAACTCGCTCCCGTCGGTCTGGGTGACCCGGACGGTGGCGGAGAAGGAGTTCGGCGTTCCGCCGGGCGGGGCGGGTAGCACGCGCACCCTGCTCATCAGCGCGATCGTGGCGGGATCGCGGTGGGCGTCCCCGTCGAAGTCCGACAGCGCGACCGTCCCGGACAGCAGGGCGCGCGAGGCCACGTACTGCAGGCTGAACTTGCCCGACAGGGCCTCGGTCAGTACCGGGCGGTCCGTGTGCGGCATGCGGTTCGGGTCGACGACGATCTCGATGTCCTCGACGTGCCCGGCGTCGAACCCGTCGGTTCCGCGGATCACCGCGCGGCCTCGATCGCGCCGTGCGTGCTGTGGCAGCAGGCGTAGATCTTGATCGGGTTGCGCTCGGAGCACGCCAGCGGGGGCCCGTCCAGCCCGGCGACGATCCGCGAGGCGTCGTAGCCCGCGGCGCCCTGGTACAGCCGGAGGAAGCCCTGGTCGTGGTCGAGCGCGCCGGGGTTCGCCGTGAAGCCCGCCTCGGCGAGCCGGGCGGCGAACGCGCCGTTTCGGACTGCTTGGCCGACGTGCAGGGACTTCGTCATCGTGCCGAAGTTCGCCTTCACGCCCGAGGCGTGGGACACCGCGACCGCCATGGCCGTCGCGGTGCGCTCGGCGGAGAGCCCGAGCAGGCGGGCAGCGGCCGCCGCGACGCCGATGACGCCGAGGGTGGCGGTCGGGTGCCAGCCGCGCTGGTAGTGGCCCGGGTTCATGCCGTAGGCCAGCCGGACCATCACCTCGTACCCGGCCGCGTAGGCGACCGCGACGTCCGTGTCGGACGCGTCGGTCTCCTCGCCGAGGGCGAGCAGTGCGGGGACGAGCATGGCCGACGGGTGCCCGCCCATGGCGGAGTTGCCGTCGTCGAGGTCGAGGGCGTGCGCGGCCACCCCGTTGAGCAGCCCGGCGTCCAGGGCGGGGACGCGCTCGGCCGTGCCGAGGACCAGGCTGCCCGTCGCGGCCGGCGTGATGCCGGTGGCGGTGCGGATGGCGGTGATCCCGGCGAAGTCCGAGCCGGCGAGCGCGACGCCCACGGTGTCGACGAACGCCGTACGGACCAGCCGGCGGGCGTGGTCGTCCAGGTCCTCGAACCGGATTCGGGAGGTCCGCTCGGCCAGCGCGGAGAGGATCGCGACGGGCGCCTCGGGCGGCGCCTGCGTCGCGGCGGTGGTCGTCACGCTAGGCCCCCGTGTTGCGGCTGACGAACACGCGCTGGCCGGTGGGGGCGGGGAAGCCGCCACGCGCGACGCCGGGCCGGACGTCGCCGTAGAACTCCTTCATGCCCTCGTGGAGCCGGCGCGAGTTGGTGGGGGCGAGCCACAGCCGCAGCAGGTGCCGCTTGCGGTCCTCCTCCTCCCAGTCCTCGAACTCCGTGCGGGCGTGGTAAACCACGTGGTTGTTGATGAACTGGAAGTCGCCGGGCTCGAACATCATCGACGTGTGGAAGCGCGGGTCGTCGTTGAGGGAGATGAGCAGGTTCATCGCCTCGGTCTGCGCCTCGGTCAGCGGGGGCACGCCGTCGAACTCCTGGGCGGTCCAGATGTGCGGGGCCAGCCAGCGGGAGGAGAAGCGGCCGTCCTCGATGCTGAAGATCGGCTGCTGGAAGTACGGCTTCTCGCCGGGCTTCTCGCTGCCCTTCCAGGAGTGGTAGAAGGGCTGCTGCAGCACCTCGAACAGGTCCGGACGGGTGCGGGCGATCTCGTCGGCGACGGCGACGGAGCTGCAGAACAGGCTCCGCCCGCCGCTCTTCGCGGTCCGCAGCACGAACAGGGCGACGATGTCGGCGCTGTCGGTGTGGAAGCCCAGCCCTTCGCGCGACATGTAGCCGCGGCCCTTCTGGGTGACGGCGGACTGGCCGGCGTCGCGGACGTCACCGAGCATGTCGCCCTTGAAGCTCTGCGAGCGGGCGACGCCCATGTGCAGGCCGATGCCCCAGTAGATCAGCCGCATCTCGTCCTTGGTGAACCGTTCGACCGGCAGGCCGCGGAGCACGAACAGGCCCATGTCGTTCTCGAGGCGGTCGAGGGTGAGGGTCAGCGCATCGGTGAACGTGTCGAGGGGGAACGTCTCCCGGGTCAGCGTCTCGATCGTCGCGCCGGCGGCCTTCGAGGCTGCGAGGGCGTTCTCGATGTCGGCGACGTCCGCGGGGGTGAGCTGGTAGATCCAGCGGTTCTCGTCCTCGAGGTCCGCCGGCAACCAGGCCACGTCCTTGCTGAACGGAACGGAGTACGTCACAGTCGCCTCCTTGCGTCGTGATATCTGCGAGTTGCTATAGCAAATAGACACCGAGGGGGGACGGGTGTCAAGGGCCGGCTCCCCGGGCGATCGTCAGTCGAGGCCGTTGTCCAACAGGAGTTGCCGGGAGGTGCTGACCTGATCGCGCGTCAGTCGCTCGACACGATCGGCGTCCCGGCGCGCAAGGCCTCGACGACCTCCCGATGGATCTGCAGCCGGGCCAGCCGCTCCTCGGGGGACCACTGCTCGATCAGCCGGATGCGCCGGGCCCGCCCGAACACGCCGGCGCTCGAGGTCAGGGAGTCGAGGGAGGCGTTGTCCGCGACCCGACGCAGCAGGGCGTCGAACCGGTCCGCGGTCTGCTGGGCCACCTCGTTGTCGGACATCGCCTCGTCGCTGCCCATGTCCTCGACGATCTGTGCGAGCTCCTCGATCTGCTCGTCGGTGATCTTCCCGGTGGCGAAGCGCGCCAGTGCGCCGCGGAGCAGGGCCTCGGCGTAGAGCAACTCCTGGATCGTCTCGCTCGAGTGCTTCGCGACGGCGAGCGAGCGCGCCGAGAGTCGTTCGATCAGATGCTCCTGCTCGAGCCGGCGCAACGCCTCGCGCACCGGCGTGGGGCTCACGCCGAGCAGGAAGGCCAGGTTGCGCTCGGTGATCTTCTGTCCGGGGGCGAGGCCGCCGCTGGCGATGGTCTCGCGGATCCGCTGGTACGCCTGCTCGGCGAGCGACTCGGGTCGGTCGAGCGATGACAGGGGGTTCCCGGCAGGGTCGGTCACGGTGGCTCCTCGTGGCACGGCGCCGCGATCGTCGACGGCACGGCTGAACTGCTACATGCTATGGCGAGCCTCGGAACGCGTCCACACGGTGGCCGGTGTCGGGTTTGCGCCGAGGAAGGCGCCTCTTGCAATTTGCTATGGCGACTAGCACACTGCACGCCGGTCGACGTTCTTTGCGCCCTATGTCCTGGTGCGACGTCTCGCGGCCCGTGGCCGGTGCGTGGCCCACCCGCTTCAAGGAGGAAGCCCGATGGAGGTCATCGTTCGAGGCCTGACCCTGGACTACGGCGGTGTCACCGCCGTCCACCGGCTCGACCTGGACGTCGCGGCCGGGGAGTCGATCGTCCTGCTGGGACAGTCCGGGTGCGGCAAGACCAGCACGATGCGCTGCATCGCCGGCCTGGAGGAACCGTCCGACGGGACCATCACGATCGGCGAGCGGACGTCTTCGACGCCCGCGCCGGCGTCGCGGTCCCCGCCCACCGCCGCAACGTGGGCATGGTGTTCCAGTCCTACGCGGTGTGGCCGCACCGCACCGTGGTGGAGAACGTCGCCTTCCCGCTGCGGATGGCGAAGAGGCCCAAGGCGGAGGCCCGCAAGGCCGCGCTGGAGGTGCTCGCCCTTGTCGGGATGGCGCACCTCGCCGACCGCGGCGCCAGCAAGCTCAGCGGTGGCCAGATGCAGCGGGTCGCGCTGGCCCGGAGCATGGCGATGCGCCCCGCCGTCATGCTGCTCGACGAACCGCTGTCCAACCTGGACGCCCGGCTGCGCGACGATCTGCGCATCGAGCTGCGCCGGATCCAGGTCGAGAACGAGCTGACCAGCGTGTACGTCACCCATGACCAGGCCGAGGCGCTGGCGCTGGCGGACCGGATCGCCATCATGCAGAACGGCCGGATCACCCAGCTCAGCACGCCGCCCCAGCTGTACTCGCACCCGGCCAGCGCGTCGATCGCGACGTTCCTCGGCGTGACGAACGTGTTCCCGGTCGACGTGGCCGACGGCGACACCGTCCGCCTCGCCGAGGGCGGGATCGCCCTGAAGACGACGGGGGACACCGCGCCGACGGACGCCGTGGCCTGCATCCGGCCCGAGGCCGTGCGGGTGGTCGAACCCGGTGCGCCGGGGGCCAACGTGCTGGCGGGGCGCGTGCGCGCGTTGAGCTACCAGGCTTCACCACACGGCTGTCGATCTCGGTCGACGAGCGGGTGCGGCTGGACGCCGTCGTCCCCTCGGCCACGGTCGCCGACCTCGCCATCGGGTCGCCCGCCACGGTGTCCATCGACCCCGCGGACGTCCGCATCCTGCCGCCGGAGGTCGCTGAGCCCGAGGTCGGCGCCGAGACCGAGCGGAACGCGGCATGACCCTCATGGAGTCCCGCCGTGCGCGCGCTACCGAGGAGCGCCCGGTGAGCACCGGGAGGCGGCGCCCGCGTCGGCGCGGATGGCGGCGGTGGATCCTCAGCGGACCGCTGCTCGTCGTGCTGGCGATCCTGATCCTGGCCCCGGCCGCGTTCGTCGTCGTCGCGGCGTTCACCACGGAGTCGCCGCGCCCCGGCGCCTCGCTCGGCAGCTTCACCTGGTCGAACTTCGCGATCCTCCGCGATCCCGGGTTCACCGGCGGGCTGCTCAACTCCGTCCTCATCGCCGTGTTCGGCACCGTGCTGGCGCTGGTCATCGGCGGCGGGCTCGCCTTCCTCGCCGCCCGCAGCGACGTGTTCGGCCGGCGGTTCGTGTTCCTCGTCGGCGTCGCGCCGCT
Organism: Pseudonocardia sp. CNS-004; assembly: GCA_001942185.1. GTDB lineage: Bacteria > Actinomycetota > Actinomycetes > Mycobacteriales > Pseudonocardiaceae > Pseudonocardia. The sequence continues at coordinate 4,401 of MKJV01000110.1, read as the reverse complement.
GGTCCTGCCGTCCTACGTCGGGGCGCTGGCCTGGTCCATGCTGGGCAGCCCGCAGGCCGGCCTGCTCAACATCGCGCTGCGCGACCTGGGGCTGCCGCCGGTCGTGGATCTGTACGGGGTGGGCGGGATGGTGTTCGTCCTCGCCCTGTTCTACGCCCCGTACCCCTTCCTCATGATCCACAGCTCGCTGTCGCTGATGAATCCCGAGCACGAGGACGCGGCGGCGACCCACGGCGCGTCGGTCCGCAAGATCCTTGGCCGGATCACCTTCCCGCTCGCGCTGCCCGCGCTGCTGGGCTCCGGGCTGCTGGTGTTCATCCTGACCCTGGAGAACTTCCCGGTCGCCCAGGTCCTGGCCACCCCCGGCGGCGTCGTCACCCTTCCGACCTTCCTGTTCCAGCTGATGACGGCCTCGCCGGCTCGTGGCAACGAGGCGTCCGCGATCGCCATCGCGCTGGTCGTCATCGTGTCGGTCGTCACGCTGCTGCAGCGCCGGGCCCTGGCCAAGCGCTCCTTCACGACGGTGACCGGCAAGGGCGTCCGGGCGCGGCGGGTGGCACTGGGCCGCGGACGCGCGATCTGTTTCGCCCTCGCCTGCCTCTACTTCGCGCTGTCGATCGTGGCGCCCGTGCTCGCGCTGCTGCTGACCTCCATCCGCCGCTCGCCCTACATGGACTCCTTCGCCGAGCTCCTCCAGCCCGGAGCGCTGCGGTTCGACGCCTACGCCGACGTCCTCCAGTCGCGGCTCTTCGCGACGGTGACCCTCAACAGCGTCGTGGTCAGCGTCGTCGCGGCGGTGGTGGGCACGGTGATCGCCTTCCTCGTGGCCTACACGACCTACCGGACCACCGCCCGCGGTGGCGGGCTGCTGGAGGGCATCTCCATGATGCCCATCGCGATCCCGGCCATCGTGCTCGGCATTGGGCTGCTGTGGACGTGGATCCAGTCGCCGATCCCGCTGTACGGCACGCTCGGCGTGCTGATGATCGCCTTCGTCGCTGCGCAGATGCCGCAGGGCCTGCGCAGCGTGGCCTCGGCGATCCGCGCCACGGACCGGGACCTCGAGGACGGCGCGGTCGTCCACGGTGCCCCGCGCGGGCGGGCCGTGGCCCTGGTGACGCTCCCACTGATGCGCGTCGCCCTGTCCTCGACCCTGCTCCTGCTGCTCATGCTCAGCATGCGCGAGCTCACCGTGCCGCTGTTCCTCTACACCTCGAACACCCAGATCCTCTCGATCACCATCTTCGACCAGTTCGAGAACGGCGGCGCGCTGCGGGAGGCCGCGGTCCTCAGCGTCGTCTACGTCCTGATCATGTTCGTCCTCTCCTACCTCCCCCGCCGATTCGGAGGCACTCCCGATGTCTGACCGAGCAACGTCGCTCCCCCGATTCCGGACGAGGACCCTCCTCGGCGCCGTCCTGAGCGCGATGGTCGCCGTCACCGGCTGCGGGGGCGGGGGCGGGGGCGCCACCGGATCCCCGGGCTCCGACGCCGCCGTCTCCACCGACGACGGCCTGGTGATCGACGGCGAGCTGATCGCTGACAAAGCCCTGTTCGACGCGGCCGAGGGCGGCTCGGTCTCCTTCTACTCCACCAGCGACGCCGCGACCGAGGAGCTGATCATCGACCGCTTCACCGAGCAGACCGGGATCACCGTCACGCTGACCCGGCTGACGTCGGCGAAGATGGAGGAGCGGGTCCGCAGCGAGGTCGGGGCGGGCCGGTTCGGTGCCGACGTGCTACGCACCACCGACCCGCTCTTCGCCGTCGAGCTCGCAGAACAGCAAGCTCTCGTCCCGTGGGCGCCACCCTCGGCCGATGAGCTCACGCGGTCCGGTGCGATGCGCCCGGGCGATCCCGCGATCACCAGCATGTATGGCGCATACGCCCTCGCGTTCAACAACCGTGTCGTCGCACCGCAGGACGCTCCCACGACCTGGACCGACCTGCTCGACGCGAAGTGGGCAGGGGGGAAGATCGGGCTCGCCCGCCCCTCAGCGTCGGGCGCAGCCTGGGTAGAACTCGGCCTGCGAACCTTCGGGCCAGACTTCTGGCCGCAGGTGGCCGCCAGCTCCCCGCGCGTGTTCGACAGTGTCTCGGTGCAGTCCGAAGCGCTGGCCAGAGGCGAGATCGCCGTCTCGGTGTTCCCGATCAGCTCGGCGTTCGTCGCCGCCGAGCAGGGCGCACCGATTCAGCTCGTGATCCCCGAGGACGTCGGTGTGGCTGCCTTCCCGGTGTCCATCGGGCTCACCACGGCGGGCGCCGACAACCCCGCGGCAGAGGTCTTCGCCAACTGGCTGCTCTCGAAGTCGACTCAGCAGTTCATGGCAGGTTTCGGCACCATTCCGGCCCGGAGCGACCTCGCACGGGTCGAAGAGGCAGGACAGCCGGTGCTTCCGGCGGTAGGCACACCCCAGTTGCAGATCCTCACCACCGCCGACCAACAGGCCCGCCGCGACGAGATCCTCACCAGCTGGAACCGCGCCTTCGGAATTCCGACCGGTGGCTGACCCGGGACCTGTCCAGGTCGCCGAACTCGGCTGTCGAGGCTGCCCGCTCGGCTCGCTGCGGACCCACTTGTCGACCAACCGCGCATCGAAGACCAGGAGTCGCCATGTTCGTCGTGGACAGCCAGATCCATGTCTGGAAGGAAGAGGTCCCTGACCGGCCATGGGTACCGGGAGCACGTGAACGCATGCGGCTCAGCGGCCATCGCGAGGACCCGTTCTCCTACCAGGAGGCCATCGAGCTCATGGACGAGGCGGGCGTCGACCGCGCCTCATCGTGCCGCCCTCCTGGGAAGGTAACCGCATCGACTATTCACTCGAGGCGTGCGAGGCGTATCCCGACCGCTTCGGGATCATGGCCCGGGTCCCCCAGGACGACCCGGTCGAGGGCACCGCGCAACTCCGAGACTTCGCGCAGAACCCGCACATCAAGGGTGTCCGGCTGACGTTCCACCGGCCGCAGGATCGAAATTGGATGATAGACGGCACCAGCGACTGGTACTGGCCGGTCGCCGAGGAGCTCGGCATCCCGACCATGGTCTACGCGCCGATCTGGAATCGGGAGCTCGGCGAGATCGCCGGACGGCTACCCGGACTGACGATCATCGTAGACCACTTGGGAATCATGGCCCGCTGCTTCGACGATGCGATCGGCGACTGGGTCCGAGCGACCGCAGACCTGCACGTGTACCCGAACGTCATGGTCAAACTGTCCGGGCTGCCCAGCTTCTCGACTCAGCCGTTCCCCAACAACAACATCGAGAAGTACGTGCGCGAGATGGTCGATCAGATGGGGCCCGAGCGCTGCTTCTACGGGACCGACATCACCCGTCTGATGGGGCATGGCGTCAGCTACACCGACACCATCGAGCAGTTCACTCGGCACTGGGATTTCACGCCTGACGAGCTCGAGTGGATCATGGGCCGAGGCATCTGCGAGGTGCTGGGCTGGCCGGCCGGGGAGATAGCCGGATGAATATTGCCAGAGGCCCGTGCAGAGCACGTCTCGCGTATCGCGGTTCGCGCAGCCCCTTCAGGCCCCCACTTTCGTCGACCTGACCTCCGAGGAGACTCCCGTGCCACTCGTCGACGACATCGCGCGCTACGCCACCGGCCTGACCTTCGACGACCTCAGCGACCACGCAATCCGCACCGTCAAGCAACGACTGGTCGACTCCCTCGGGTGCAGGCTGGGAGTGTTCGACCAGCCGCCCGCCGTCAACGATCGCTAGTACGCCGCCGGCGGCGAGTGCGCCGCTGACGCGCTCGTCACGACCGGGCGCATCTACCGGACACCGGCGGTGGTGACCCGGCCTCCCACGCAACCGGGCGCCGCCGGTCCGCGCCGCGAGGTCCTGCTCTTCGACCTCTACGGGACGCTTGTCGACCCGCTCGCGATCTCCGCTCAGCTCGAGCGCGTGCTGCCCCACGACGACGCGCAGCGCCTCGCCAGGGCGTGGCGGGCCAAGCAGCTCGAGTACTCGTTCCGCCTGACCCGCCTCGCCAGGGCGTGGCGGGCCAAGCAGCTCGAGTACTCGTTCCGCCTGACCGTCATGCAGCGCTACCAGGACTTCGGCTGGGTCACCGAGCACTCGCTCGAGTTCGCTCTCCTCGAATGCGCTCTCACCATGAGCGCGTCTGAGAGAACCGAGGCGTTGGCCCGCTACGACGCGCTGGATCCATTCCCCGACGTCATCCCGGGATTGGAGGTATTGGCCGCCGCAGGCACGAGACCGTCCTCTTCTCGAACGGCAGCCCGTCCATGGTGAACGCGTGTCTGGAGAACAGCGGTGGGGCGCGATGAGCGCGTCGCCCGGGCGCACGGCCGCTGTCGTCACTGGTGCCGGTCGCGGCATCGGACGGGCCATCGCGCTGGAGCTCGCGCGGGCCGGTG
>MKJV01000109.1 GCA_001942185.1 Pseudonocardia sp. CNS-004 | reverse complement strand
CCGACGCGACCGCCCCCACCCCCCACAGCAGCGCGCCGGCGACGCGACGGGGACGGACCCGCCGAGCAGCATCAGCAGGAGGCCCGCGAGGGCGATGACGGCGGTGGTGCGCACCACGACGACCCGCCCGAAGCGCTCCAGCGCCGCACCGCCCGCCATCCGGCCCGCGGTCATCGCCGCGACGAAGAACCCGAAGGCGACGGCACCGAGCGTCTCGCTGGTGCCGTGCCCGTCGACCATCGCGATGGCGATCCAGTCGTTGGCCGAGCCCTCGGTGAACGCGAAGGCGAGCACCATCAGCCCGACGACGATCGTGCGTGGCTCCCGCCACGCGGCGAGCACGCCCGAACCCGACCGCGGCTCGTCCGGCGCGGCCTCCTGCACCGGGAGGAACCGCCGCACGGCGGGCATGACGACGATCGGGAGCAGCACGACGATGCCGACCAGCTGCGCCGGGAGCGGCACGCCGAGCGCGGCGCAGGCCGCACCGACCCCCGCGCCCGCCACCGTGCCGAGGCTGAACGCGGCGTGCAGCCGGGGCATGAGCGAGCGGCCGAGCCTGCGCTCGACGTCGGCGCCCTCGACGTTCATCGCGACGTCCCAGACGCCGGTGCCGAGACCGGTGGCGAACAGACCGAGCGCGGCGATCGGGACGAACTCGGCGAACATGCCGACGGACAGCAGCGCGAGGCCCACGGTCATCGACAGCGCACCGGAGAGCACCGCGCGGCCGGGGCCGAGGCGGTGCACGATCGGACCCGACAGCGGCAGGCCCGCGACGGCCCCGCCCGACATGCACAGCAGCAGCAGGCCGAGCTGCGCGGTGGACAGGCCGAGCGAGTCGCGCAGCGCGGGGGCGCGCGCGATGAACGACGAGAACGCGAGGCCCGCGGTGATGAAGGCGACGACGACGGCCGTGCGCGCCCGGAGCAGCTGGGCGGCGGGCAGCGCCCCTGTCGTGGTCACATCGGCTCCTTGCCAGGTGTCGAATCGATTCGATACGAGGTACGGGAGCCGGACGGCGGCCTCAACCGGGTTCTGCTCACACCGCACCGGATGAGCAGTGCCGAACTCGGCCGGTGTCGCGTAGGCGATCAGGGACGGAGTGCGGGGCCGACCGGTGGCCCGTGATCGCCGGGAATGGTGCCGGGACGACCGATCTGTTCGTCCCGCCACCACTGCCGACGATCGACGCGCACATGACCAGCGGGAGTGGTGCCAGAGCGACACATCCGGCGCTCTCGGACCACTTCCGGTGATCGTGCCCCCCGGTTGGCCGGCAGCCCGGTGGCGGGCCGGGCGCCGGGTGGTGCCCCGGCCGGCGCACCCGGCAACACCTTGATCGTTGCGCCTTGATCGTTGCGAGATCGCACCGTTCGCCGCCGCGAGGGCGCTGCGGCGCATGTCGGGACGATCATGCGGTCGCCGAACGGACTGGAGCACCTCTTCGGATCCGGCTGCGCCGTCGGCACCACCGGGCCACCGGCCGGCCCGTCACCCTGACCCCTGATCGCCTACGACCACAGATCAATTCGGACTTGCTCGTCTAGGGTTCGGGCGTGTCCAGCCGTCCGACGCTCGCCGCCGTCGCGGCACGCGCAGGCGTGTCCCCGTCGACGGCCTCGCTCGCGTTCGCCGACAGCCCCCGGGTCGCGTCCGCCACCCGGGAGCGCGTTCTCGCGGCCGCCGCCGAGCTCGGTTACGCCGGCCCCGACCCCCTGGCAGCCTCCCTGCGCCGCGGGCGCAGCGGCGTCGTCGGCGCGTTCATCGGCGAGCGGCTGCTCTACGCGTTCCGCGACCCGGTCGCGCTGCAGCTGCTCGACGGGATCAGCGAGGTGCTCAGCGCCACGACGTGGGGCTGCTGCTCCTCGCGGGCGACGTCGGCCGCCCCTCGAGCCACCAGATCGCCCGCATCCCGCTCGACGCGGCCATCTTCGCCACCTGCGGGCTGGAGGACGACCCGGCGCTCGACCAGCTGCGCGCTCGCGGGGTGCCGATCGTCGCGGTCGAGGGGCCGAACGTCGAGGGTGTCGCGCTCATCGACATCGACGACCGCCTCGGCACCCGCGACCTCGCCCGGCACCTGCACGACCTGGGACACCGCCGCGTGGAGATCGTCGCGATGCCGCTGCGGCTCGACGGCACCAGCGGGCCGGTCACCGCGCAGCGCCGCGCCATGGCGCACTACCGCGACGTGCGGCACCGCATCACGGGTGTGGAGGACGTCTTCGGACCGGTACCGGTGTACGAGACCCCGAGCAACGCCGTCGACGAGGGTGCCGTAGCGGGCCGGATCCTGCTCGACGTCGCCCCGGAACGACGGCCCACCGCGATCATCGCCCAGAGCGACGTGCTCGCCGCGGGCGTGCTGCAGGCCGCGGGCGAGCTCGGCCTCCGGGTGCCCGATGACCTGTCCGTCGGCGGCTTCGACGGGGCCGAGCTGCACTGGCTCGACCCCGTCCGGCTCACCACCGTCGTCCAGCCGAGCGCCGAGAAGGGGCGGACCGCGGCCCGCGCCGCGATGGACCTGGTGGACGGGGCCGACCCGGCGCGCGTGATGCTGCCGGTGACGCTGCGCGTCGGTACCACGAGCGGGCGTGCTCCGTCCTCCGATCGGTCGGCTCCACGGTAGGAACCGCAGCGGCCGGGAACTCCCGGGCCATGGTCGTCCGCGTGCTGGTCGTCGATCGGCAGCCGATGCTCCGCCGCCGCCTCGAGGAGGCGCTACCCGGGGCGGGCGACGACGGTGTGCGCGTCGTCGCCGGCACCGACCGGGCCGCCTCCGCCGCGCTGCTGGCGCGGCGCCACCAACCGGACGTCGCGCTCGTCGACCTCGGGATCGCCGAGCCCGGTCCGCTCACCGCGCTCGCCGACATGCGCCAGGTGCTGCCGCACCTGCCGGTGCTGGCGCTCAGCCGGCACGTCCCCACCGTGCAGGACGTCCTCGGGTTCCTCGGCGCGGGCGCGGCAGGTGTGCTGCTGCGCAACCGGCCCTCCACGGGGCTCGCGCGTCGCTGCTCGCCGCCGCCGACGCCACGGACCGGCCGAACACGGCCGGCACCGGCCCCCAGCTGACCGGCAAGGAACGCCACCTCTGGATGCTCATCGCGGGCGGCGCCAGCACCGCGCAGATCGCGCGGACACTGCACGTCTCCGAACGCACGGTGAAACGCCTCACCGCCGGCCTGCTGCGCACCCTCGGCGTCGCGAACCGGACCGAGGCCGCCGCGCTGGCCGGGCGCGCCGGCCTACTGGACCCGCTGGACGTCTGAGGCCCAACCGGATGGCCGCCGGACCTCACCGGCGGCGACCGGGTCCCGCACGACGGCGCCGGACGGGCATGATCTGAAGTATCGGTTGCTCATGGCTGTTCCGAGGACCGTGAGCACCCGAAACACCGGATCATGCACCCGAAGATCTCAAGCATCAAGAGCCCGGTGACCGGGCGCTGCCCGCGCCGCGCCGTGACTCCTTCAGCGCCCGTTCTGGGCGATCACGAGTGTGCGGTTCACACCTGGTACGACTCCGCCCGTCGCCGCCACTCATCGGTGCGTCCGAGCGTCGTGTCCACGAACGCCTGGGTCGCCGGTGTGATCGGGCCGGAACGGTGGACCAGCACTGCGGGAGCCGCTCCCGCGGCACGAACCGGTGGACGGCGGCGCCCGCAGCTGCGCGAGCTCCGTCCAGCCGTCGGGCACCAGGCTCACCCCGATGCCGCGCAGCACCATCGGCAGCACCACGCTGCGGTCGCCGACCTCGGTGGCCATCTGGAGGCCGCCGACCTCCTCGGCGATCCGGTCGAAGAGCGCACGGGCGGCGGTGGCCTGTTTGGTCACCACGAAACGCATGCCGCGCAGGTCGTCGCGGGTCACGGTGCCGTCGGCGCCCAGGACGGTGCCGGGCGGGGCGACGAGCAGGAACTCCTCGTCGCGCAGGTGGTGTGCGATCAGCCCCGGCCCGGCGGGCCGCTCCGCGTTGCCGCACACGCCGACCTCGCACCGGCCCTGGAGCACCATCGCGACCACCTCGGTGGCCGACAACGCCGACGACGTGCTGACCAGTACCCCCGGGCTGTGCTCGCGCAGTGCGGCGATCGTGCTGATCACCGGTTCCAGCGCGGACGACGAGGTGGCGGCGACGTCCACCCGGCCCGCGGCGCCGCTGCCGACGGTGCGGGCCGCGGCGCGCAACGCGTCCAGGTCGCGCAGCACCAGCCGGGCCCGCTCGGCCACCAGCTCACCGGCGCTGCTCAGCACCGCGTTGCGGCCGACCCGGTGGAACAGCGCCACCCCCAGCTCGCGCTCCAGGCGTCCGATGGCCCGCGACAGTGAGGGCTGTGCGACCCGCAGCGCGCGGGCGGCGTGGGTGAACCCGCCGTTCTCGACGATCGCGACGAAGTACTCCAACTGCCGGCGCTCCATCGCGGAACCATAGCCGGAAGCTATCGGATTGGTGTCACAGATGTCTTGGACGTGCGGCTGTGCACGCCGCGATACTCGCAACGGCCCAAGCTCCTGCCGCTGAAGGGACCGCCACGTGCCCCACCCCCTCCAGCGCGCGGCAACCGCGGCCGTCGGCGGCGTGCTGGCGATCGCGCTCGCCGCCTGCATCCCGGTGCAGCCGGTCCTGCCCGCCCCGCCGCGCACCGACGTCCCCGGTGTGGCGTTCGACGGCCGCCCGGTCCGCGAGGGCGGCCACCTGGTGATGGCCCTGTCCAACGAGCCGGACAAGCTCGACCCGACCACGTCGTCGTCGCTCTACACGCGCTACGTCATGAACGCGATGTGCGAGAAGCTCTACGACATCGACGCCGAGGGCGAGCTCGTCCCGCAGCTGGCCACGGCGCTGCCGACCGTCTCCGCCGACGGGCTGACGATCACGATCCGGTGCGCACGGGGATCTCCTTCGGCGACGGCACGCCGTTCGACGCGGCCGCGGTGGCCACCACGCTCGAGCGCAACCTCACGTTCGAGGGCTCCAAGCGCAAGGGTGAGCTGGGGCCGATCAGCGCTGTCGAGGCGACCGACCCCGGCACCGTGGTGGTGCGCTACGAGCAGCCCTTCGCGCCGCTCACCGCCTCGCTCGCCGACCGGGCCGGGATGATCATGTCGCCGAAAGCGCTCGCCGAGCTGGGTGCGGACTTCAGCAGCGCGCCGGTGTGCGTCGGACCGTTCCGGTTCGCCGAACGCGTGCCGCAGACGTCGATCACGGTGGTGCGCGACCCGAACTACTACGACGCCGACCATGTCCACCTCGACTCGATCACCTACCGGATCATGACGGACGCGAACATCCGCGCCGCGAACCTGCGCTCCGGCGACGTCCAGGTGGCCGACACGATCTCGCCCCAGGACGTCGACGCGCTGCAGCAGGAGCGCGGGATCGGCGTGCTGCAGATCGGCTCGCTGGGCTACCAGGGCATCACGTTCAACCTCGGCAACGTCGACGGCGTCGGGGAGCCGCCGCAGCCGATCGACACCCCGCTGGCGTCCGACCCACGCGTGCGCCAGGCGTTCGCGCTGGCGGTGAACCGCACGACCCTGGTCAACGCGGTGTTCAACAACTGGTTCGAGCCTGCCTGCTCGCCGATCTCACCGGCGAGCCCGTTCTCGACGCCCGCGAGCGAGGCCTGCCCGCCGCACGACCCGGCCCGCGCGCGGCAGCTGCTCGCGGAGGCGGGCGTCGCCACGCCGTACCCGCTCACGATGCTGGTGAGCAACAGCCCGGACACGCTCCGGCTGGCGCAGGCCCTGCAGGCGAGCGTCCGCGACAGTGGCTTCGAGATCACGATCCAGCCGGTGGAGTACTCCACACTGCTCGACACCCAGGACCGCGGTGACTTCGAACTGCTGCAGCTCGGCTGGTCCGGGCGCATCGACCCGCACGGGAACACGGCCAACTTCCTGTCCACCGGCTCCGCCGACAACGTCGCAGGCTACAGCGACCCCGAGGTGGACCGGCTGCTCGACGAGGCCACGCAGGTGAACGACCAGGCAGCCCGCTCCGCGCTCTACGGCCGGGTCGTGGAGATCATCCAGCGCGATCTACCGATCCTGTACCTCTACCGGCAGCGCAACCTCACCGCGTACACGACGGACGTCGCCGGCATCGCGACCTACGCCGATGGCGTCGTCCGGCTCGGTCGGGCGGCCTTCCTCGCCGGGGAGGGCGATTAGAGTGCCCCGCTACCTGCTGACCCGCCTCGGCCACGGCCTGATCACCCTGGTGCTGGCCTCGATCGTGGTGTTCTTCGGCGTGCGCGCCCTGCCGGGCGACCCCGCCCGCGCCCTGGCCGGCGAGGAGGCCTCTCCCGAGACGGTGGCGGCGCTGCGCGCGCAGCTCGGGCTCGACGAACCGCTCGTGGTGCAGTACCTCCGATTCCTGGGCAACGCGCTCACCGGCGACTTCGGCGACTCGGTGCGCACCGGCACCCCGGTCACCGAGCTGATCGCCACCACCCTGCCGGTCACGGCGTGGCTCTCGCTCTACGCGATCGTGATCGCGGTCGTGGTCGGAATGGCCGCGGGCGCGCTCGCCGCGGCGAACCGGGGCCGCTGGCCGGACCTGGCCGTGGGCGGGGTGTCGCTGCTGTCGCTGTCGGTGCCGAACTTCTGGCTCGGGCTGCTCGCCATCCTCTACCTCGCGGTCGGGCTGGGCTGGTTCCCGGCGTCGGGCTACGTGGCCGTCACCGAGGAGCCGCTACGCGCGCTGTGGCACCTGACCCTGCCGGCGCTGATCCTCGGCACCGGGCTCGCCGCGATCGTGATGCGCCAGGCCCGCGCCTCGATGATCGATGCGCTGGCCGCCGACTACGTCCGCACCGCACGCGCGAAGGGCGCGTCGCGCGGCACCGTTCTCGTCCGCTACGCGATGCGCAACAGCCTGGTCGTCGTCGTGACGATCGTCGGGCTGCAGCTGGGCGGGCTGATCTCGGGCGCGTCGTGACGGAGCGGATCTTCGCGCTACCCGGGTTCGGGAAGCTCACGCTCGACAGCGTGTTCACCCGCGACTACCCGGTGATCCAGGGCGTCGTGCTGGTGGTGACGCTCGCCTACATCCTCATCAACCTCGCCGTCGACGTCCTGTACTCGGTGATCGACCCACGGATCCGGGTGGCCGGGGAAGGGAACGCCTGATGGCACTGGTGACCCCGGAGATCGGCGCCGACGACGAGCTCGGCTCCCGCCGCGGCCGGCTGCTCACCGGCCTGCTGCGCCACCGGCTCGGCGTCGTGGGCGGCGGGCTGCTCCTCGTCGTGGTGCTGGCCGCGCTGCTCGCCCCGTGGATCGCGCCCCACCCGCCCGACGAGGTGCACTTCGAGACGCCGTTCCAGCTGCCCCGGACGATCGGTTCCCGCTGGGCACCGACGACCTCGGCCGCGACATCCTGTCCCGCATCCTGCACGGCACGCGCGCGTCGCTGCAGGTCGGTGTGCTCGCCGTGGCGCTCGCGATCGTGGTGGGCACCCCGCTGGGGCTGCTCGCCGGGTACTGGCGCCGGCTCGACGCGCTGGTGTCGCGGGTGACGGACCTGCTGCTCGCGTTCCCGTTCCTCATCGTCGCCGTGGGGCTCGCCGCGATCAACGGTGCCAGCCTCACGAACGCCGCCATCGCGCTCGGCCTCGCCCAGGTGCCGACCATGATCCGCGTGGTGCGCGCCGAGACGCTGCGGCTCAAGGGCCACGAGTTCGTGCTCGCGGCCGCCGCGATGGACGCGTCCGGCGTGCGGATCCTCGCCCCCACGTGCTGCCCAACGCCTTCTCGTCGATCATCGTGCAGGCCACGGTGATCATGCCGGTCGCGGTGATCGGCGAAGCGCTCCTGTCGTTCCTCGGGCTCGGGATCCAGCCGCCCAGCCCCAGCCTGGGCATCATGCTGTCCGACGCCCAGCAGTACATCGTCCGCGCGCCGTACGCGGCGTTCTTCCCCGGCCTCGCGATCGTCGTGATCTGCCTGGCCTTCAACCTGTTCGGCGACGCACTGCGTGATGTGCTGAGCCCCGGCTCGCGCCGCCTGTAGGAAAGGACATCCGTGACCTTCGTCCCGGCTCCCGCGTTCACGACCCGCCCCACGCTGGCGGGCACGTTCGGCATGTCCGCCACCACGCACTGGCTGGCCACCGCCACCGCGCAGGCCGTGCTGGAGCGCGGCGGCAACGCGTTCGACGCCGCCACGGCGGCGGGGTTCGTGCTGCACGTCGTCGAACCGCACCTCAACGGCCCCGGCGGCGATCTCACCGGCGTCTTCGCCACGGCGGACGACCCGACCCCGACGGTCCTCATGGGCCAGGGCCCGGCCCCGGCGGGCGCCACGATCGCGCACTACAAGGGCGAGGGGCTCGACCTCGTACCCGGCGCGGGCGGGCTCGCCGCCGCCGTGCCCGGATCGGTGGACGCCTGGCTCCTGCTGCTCGCCGAACACGGCACGTGGGAGCTCGCCGACGTCGTGTCGTTCGCCATCGGCTACGCCCGCGACGGCCACCCCGTCGTGGGCCGCGTGGGCACCACCATCGAGACCGTCGCGCAGCTGTTCACCGAGCACTGGACGACGTCGGCGCAGCTGTGGATGCCGCACGGGCGCGCACCGCGGGCCGGCGAGATCATCCGCCTCCCGGCGTACGCCCGCACCCTCGAACGGCTGGTCCAAGCCGGGTCCGGGGCCGCCGACCGGATCGCGCGCATCGAGGCCGCCCGCCGGGAGTGGAAGGAGGGGTTCGTCGCGCGGGAGGCCACCGCGTTCCTGCGCACCCCGCACCGCCACTCGTCCGGCACCGACCACGCCGCGGTGATCCAGGAGGCCGACTTCGCGGCGTTCTCGGCCTCGTTCGAACCGGCCGTCACGGCCGACTTCCGCCGCACGACGGTGGCCAAGACCGGCGCGTGGGGCCAGGGCCCGGTGCTGCTGCAGGCACTCATGATCCTCGACGGGCTGCCGGACGAGGCCATCGACCCGTCCACCGCCGACGGCGCGCACCACGTCCTCGAAGCGCTCAAGCTCGCCCTCGCCGACCGCGACGCCCACTACGGCGACGCCATCGCCGACGGCGTGCTCGACATCCTGCTCTCCCCCGAGTACGCGAGCGAGCGCCGAGAGCTGATCGGCAAGGACGCCTCGCACGAGTTCCGGCCCGGCCGCCCCGGCGGGCGGGAGCCGTTCCTGCCCCCGCTCGTGATCGAGCCCGCCGACGGCGAGACCGCGGGTGTCGGCGAGCCGACGGTCGTGCTCTCCGGGGAGACCCGCGGCGACACCTGCCACGTCGACGTCGTCGACCGGTGGGGCAACATCGTCGCCATCACGCCGTCCGGCGGCTGGCTGCAGTCCTCGCCGACGATCCCCGAGCTCGGGTTCTGCCTCGGCTCGCGGCTGCAGATGACCTGGCTGACCGACGGCACCCCGTCCTCGCTCACCCCGGGCGAGCGGCCGCGCACCACGCTCACCCCCACCCTGCTGCTGCGCGACGGGAAGCCGGTGGGCGCGCTCGGCTCCCCCGGCGGCGACCAGCAGGACCAGTGGCAGCTGCTCTACCTGCTGCGCACGCTCGTGGGCGGCTACTCGCCGCAGCAGGCCATCGACGCCCCGGCCCTGCACACCACCTCGATGCCCGGCTCGTTCTGGCCGCGCACCTGGACCCCCGGCGGCGCGTGGTGGAGGACCGGCTCGGCGACGACGTCATCACCGAGCTGGAACGGCGCGGGCACCGGATCACCCGGGCGGGGGAATGGGAGCTCGGCAGGCTGTCCAGCGTCGGCCGCGACCCGGAGACCGGTCTGCTGTCCGCGGCCGCCAACCCGCGCGGCGCGCAGGGATACGCGGCAGGCCGCTGATGTCCGACTCGCCGCTCCTGCGCATCCGCGACCTCGAGGTCTCCTACGACTCCCCCGTGGTGCACGGCGTGGACCTCACGGTGCGCCGGGGGCAACGGGTGGCGGTCGTCGGCGAGTCGGGCTCGGGGAAGTCGACCACCGCGGCAGCCGCGATCGGCCTGCTGCCGGGCACCGGCCGGGTCACCGGCGGCACGATCGAGTTCGACGGCGAGGACATCACCACGGCGGGCGAGCGGCAGATGCGCGGGCTGCGCGGGCGCCGGATCGGCCTCGTCCCGCAGGACCCGATGTCGAACCTCAACCCGGTGGCCCGGGTGGGGCGCCAGATCGCCGAGACGCTCGTGATGCACGGCGTGGCGCGCGGGCGCGCAGCGCGGGAGCGGGCCGTCGAGCTGATGACCGAGGCGGGCATCCCCGACGCCGCGCGCCGCGCCCGCCAGTACCCCCACGAGTTCTCCGGCGGCATGCGCCAGCGGGTGCTCATCGCCATCGCCCTGGCCTGCGAGCCGCAGCTGCTGATCGCGGACGAGCCGACGTCCGCGCTGGACGTCACGGTGCAGCGGCAGATCCTCGACCACCTGGAGCGGCTCACCGCGGCACACGGCACGGCGATGCTGCTCATCACCCACGACCTGGGCCTCGCCGCGGAACGCGCCGACGACGTCGTCGTGATGTGGCAGGGCCGGGTGGTCGAGACCGGCCCGGCCGCGCAGATCCTGCGCGATCCGCAGCACGAGTACACCCGGCGGCTTGTTGCGGCGGCCCCGTCGGTGGCCGCGCGGTCGCGGGCCGCCCCCGCGCCGCCGCCCGCGGCCGACCCGGTGCCCGCACTGGCCGTCACCGACGTCGTCAAGACCTACCGGGTACGCGGCCAGCGGGAGCCGCTGCGCGCGGTCGACGAGGTGTCGTTCACCGTGCCGGAGGGCACCACCACCGCGCTCGTCGGCGAGTCGGGCTCCGGCAAGACGACGATCGCGCGGCTCGTGCTGGGGCTGGAGCAGCCGACGTCCGGGCACATCACCATCGCCGGGCGCACGTTCCGCGGGGCCGACAGGTCGGGCAGGCGGGCGATCCGCGCGAGATGCAGCCGGTGTTCCAGGACCCGTACGGCTCCCTCGACCCCGTGCTGCCCGTGGAGCGGCTGATCGACGAGCCGCTGCGCGTGTTCGGGATCGGCGACACCGCGACGCGGCGGCAGCGGGTGGCGGAGCTGCTCGACCACGTCGCACTCCCCCGCGCGGCCGCCCAGCGCCACCCCGTGGAGCTCTCCGGCGGGCAGCGCCAGCGCGTGGCGATCGCCCGCGCCCTCGCGCTGCGCCCCAAGCTGGTGATCTGCGACGAGGCCGTGTCCGCGCTCGACGTGCTCGTCCAGGACCAGATCCTCGAACTGCTCACCCGGCTGCAGCGCGACCTGGGCCTGTCCTACCTGTTCATCACCCACGACCTCGCGGTGGTGCGGCTCGTCGCGCACGACGTACTCGTGATGCGGCGCGGCCGGATCGTCGAGCACGGCAGCGCGGGCGAGGTGTTCGACGCCCCCCGGGCCGAGTACACCCGCGCGCTGCTCGCCGCGATCCCCGGGGCCGCGCTACCCGCGTGATCCGACTCGGGACACCAGGTGCTCGAGCAGCGCGGCCGCCGCGGGCACGAGCGGACCCCTGCGGTGCAGGACACCCGCGGTCCAGGTCGGGGCCCGCCGGAGGGCGACGGTGCGCAGGTCCGGGAACATCGCCGCCATCGTGGCCGGGAAGATCGTGACCCCGAGATCGGCCCGGACCAGTTCGACCGCGGCCAGGATGTCGTTCGTCTCGAACACGCCTGACCGCTCCACCCCGGCGGCGCGGAAGGCGCGGTCGACCACGTGGCGGATCGCCCAGCCGGGAGCGATGTCGACGAAGGGGTGACGCGCCAGCTCGGCCAGCGTCACCCGCGAGTCCGGCAGTCCCGACCGTGGGCCGACGAGCGCGACCATCCGGTCCCGCATCAGCTCGACGCCGACCAAGCCGCGCAGCCGCCCGGTCAGCGCGATCACGGCCAGGTCGACCGTTGCATCCCGGACCGCGTCGACGATCTCCTCGGCCGGCGCCTGGCGAAGCCGCACCACCACCCCGGGATGCGCGCGGCGCAGCGCCCCGATCGCCGGCGGGAGCCCGCCCAGCAACCCCTGCATGACGCCCAGCGTGACCCGCCCGCGCAGCACCCCCCGCGCCGCGTCGACCGCGGCCTGCACCTGGTCGGCCGCCGACAGCGCGGTGCGTGCCGCCGCCACGAACGCCTCGCCGGCCGCCGTCGGCACGACGCGGCGCGTCGACCGGTCGAACAGCGGCACGTCGAGCTCCCGCTCGACCGCGCGCACGGTGGCCGACACCGCCGACTGCACCAGCCGCAGCCGCCTGCCGGCCGCCGAGAACCCGCCCGCCTCGGCGACGGCGACGATCACCTGCATCTGCCTGAGCTCCACTGCATCCATCTCCGATCGAGATAGCTGACATCTCGGATCATCGCACGGACCAAGGAAGTCCGGCCCTGTCGCGACGGGTTGGAAACGGGGTGCACACCTCATCCGCCGCTGCGCCCGCGCAGAGCTCGACCCGCCGCCACGACCGCGGCTTCTGGCTGGTCGCCTACCTGTTCACGGTGACGATGGCCTCATCGACGCTCCCGACCCCGCTGTACCCGCTCTACCAGCGCGAGGACGGCTTCGGAGCGCTCGTGGTCACGATGGTCTTCGCCGTCTACGCGCTCGGGGTGCTGGCGGCGCTCTTCCTCGGCGGCCACGTCTCGGACTGGATCGGCCGCAGGCGGGTGCTCGCGCTGGGGCTCGTGCTCGGCATCGCGTCCAGCGCGACGTTCGCCGCCTCCGCGGCCCTGCCCGCCCTCGTCGCAGGCGCGTGCTGTCCGGCCTGAGCGTCGGCCTCGTCACCGCGACCGCCACCGCACACCTCGCCGACCTGAACGCGCGGGCCCGTCCGGGCGGCGGCCTGCGACGCGCCGAGGCCGTCGCCACGGCCGCCAACATGGGCGGGCTCGGCCTCGGCCCGCTCCTCTCCGGCCTGCTCGCCGAGTACACGACCGCCCCGCTGCGCGTGCCGTACGCGGTGTCCGTCCTGCTGCTGGCGATCGGGCTGGCCGCGCTCGCGGTGGTCCCCGAGACCGTGCGGCGGCCCGACCCGCTCCCCGCGTACCGCCCGCAGCGCACCGCAGTGGCGCCAGAACACCGGAGCACGTTCGTCGGGGCGGCGACGGCCTCCATCGTGGCCTTCGCGGTCTTCGGCCTGTTCAGCTCGCTCGCCGCGATCGTCATGAGCACGCTGTTCCACAGCGGGAGCCCGGTGCTGAGCGGCCTCGCCGCGCTGTTGGCCTTCGGGTCCGGCGCAGCCGCCCAGATCCCCATGCACCGCGTGGCGGCCCGCCCGCAGCTGCTGACCGGCCTCGCCGTCATCGCCGCGGGCGTCCTCGTCCTCGTCGTCGCGGTGCACGTCGGCGGGCTCGTGCTCTTCCTGGCCGGAGGCGCCATCGCCGGGGCCGGGGCCGGGATCGCGTTCAAGGGCAGCATGTCCACCGTGCTCGCCACCGCGGCGGCGAACCGGCGCGGCGAGATGAGCGCGGCCCTCTTCCTCGCCGCGTACGTCGGCCTCACGGTGCCGGTGCTCGGGCTCGGGCTCGCCGTGCAGAGCCTCCCGGTGACGGCCGCGCTGTCCGTGTTCGCCGGCGTGCTGCTGCTCGCACTGGCGTTCTCGGCCTGGCGGGTCGCCACCGCGCCGCCCGACCGCGCGATGATGGGCGCATGACGGACGGGATCGACACCACGGCCGCGCCCAGCGGCTCGGGCTGCCGCGAGTGCGACGAGGCCGGAGGCTGGTGGGTGCACCTGCGCCGCTGCGCGGAGTGCGGGCACGTCGGCTGTTGTGACACCTCACCCGCGCAGCACGCCACCGCACATTTCCGCACCACCGGGCACCCGCTCGTCCGCAGCTTCGAACCGGGCGAGAGCTGGTACTGGGACTACCGCACCGAGACCATCGCGGAGGGCCCGGACCTGCCGGAACCCCAGCACCGCCCGGTGGACCAGCCGGTCCCGGGCCCCGCGGGCCGGGTGCCGCGGGATTGGCGCGCACACATCCACTGACGGCACTCCCCCGGTGGCCTCGCCGACGTCGACCGGAGAGGATCACCTCGTGGAACCTCTTCGGATCGGCGTCCTGGGCGCCTCGCGCATCGCCGTCAACGCCATCGTCGCCCCCGCGCAGCTCACCGGGGCCCGGCTCGTCGCCGTCGCCGCGCGGGACCGCGGCCGGGCGGAGACCTTCGCCGCCGACAACGGGGTCGAACGGGTGCTGGACACCTACGCCGACGTGCTCGCCGACGCGAGGTGGAGGCGATCTACAACCCGCTCGCCAACGGGCTGCACGGCCCGTGGAACCTCGCCGCCATGGCGGCGGGCAAGCACGTGCTCACCGAGAAGCCGTCGGCGAGCGACGCGGCGGAGGCCCGCGAGGTCCGCGACGCCGCCGCCCGCGCCGGCGTGGTGTTCATGGAGGCCTTCCACTACCTCTACCACCCCGTGGCCCGCCGGCTGCTCGACGTCGTGGAGTCCGGCGAGATCGGCGAGCTGCGCAACGTCGAGGTGCACATGGAGATCCCGCCCCCGCCGGACGCGACCTGCGCTGGTCGCTCCCGCTCGCCGGCGGTGGGCTGATGGACGTCGGCTGCTACGGCATCCACCTGTACCGGATGCTGGGCCGGTTCGCGGGCGGCGCCCCGCGCGTCACCGGCGCCGAGGGACGCGAACGCGCCGGGCACCCGGGCGTGGACGAGTGGGTGCGCGCCGACCTCGCGTTCCCCGGCGGCGCCACCGGCATCCTGCACAGCTCGATGGCGGCCGACGAGGTGCGGATGACGGCCCGCATCGTCGGCGACGCAGGCGAGGTGCGCGCCGCGAACTTCGTGCTCCCCCACCGCGACGACCGGGTGTGGGTCACCGCGGACGGCATCGAGCGGGAGGAGCGGCCCGGGCAGCGCCCGTCGTACGCCTACCAGCTGGAGGCGTTCGCCGCCGCGGTGCGCGACGGCGGGCCGGTGCCGACCGGCGCGACGACGCGGTCGCCACCGCCGAGCTGCTCGACGACTGCTACCGCGCCGCCGGCTTCGACCTGCGCCCGCGGACGGCCCCGGTGGGCTGACGCCCGCGCCGGCCGCGCACCCCACGGCAGGCCCGGATCGGGCGACGTCGCGCGGCAGGTGCAGGATTCGGTGGGTGGTCTCCCGCACGGCACCGCCCGCCCACTCCCTCGCCGACGCCGTCGGCGCCGCCGCCGCGAGGCTCGAAGGCGTCGCCCTCCCCACCCCGCTGCAGCAGAGCGAGCGGCTGTCGGCGACCACAGGTGCGCAGGTCTGGCTGAAGCGGGAGGACCTGCAGGTCGGGCGGTCCTACAAGCTGCGCGGCGCGTACAACCTGCTCGCGCAGCTCGGTCCGCAGGAGCGGGCGGCCGGGGCGGTGTGCGCGAGCGCGGGCAACCACGGCCAGGGTGTCGCCTACGCCTGCCGCCGGCTGGGCATCCGCGGCCGTGTGCACGTGCCGAGCACGACGCCGCGGCAGAAGCGGGAGCGGATCATCGCCCTCGGCGGCGACGCCGTGGAGCTGGTGGTCGGCGGCGACACCTACGACGAGGCCGCCGCGGCCGCGGCCGAGCACGCCGCCCGCACCGGCGCCACCGTCGTCCCGGCGTTCGACGACCTGCGCACGATCGCCGGGCAGGGCACGGTCGCGGCGGAGATCGTGGCGCAGCTGGAGGGGCCGCCCGACGTCGTCGTGGTGCCCGTGGGCGGCGGCGGCCTGCTCGCCGGGGTCGGGGGTTTCCTCGCCGCCCGGCACCCGCAGGTGCGCATCGTCGGGGTCGAGCCCGCCGGCGCGGCGAGCATGACGGCGGCGCTCGCCGCGGGCGAACCGGTGGCGCTCCCCGAGCTGGACACGTTCGTGGACGGGGCCGCCGTGCGCCGGGTCGGCGACGTGAGCTTCCCGCTGGTGCGCGACTGCGGCGCGGAGCTCGTCACGGTGGCGGAGGGCCGCATCTGCACCGAGATGCTCGACCTCTACCAGGTCGACGGGATCATCGCCGAGCCTGCGGGAGCGCTCGCCGCCGCCGCGCTCGACGACATCGACCTGGAGCCCGGCGCCACCGTCGTGTGCCTGCTCTCGGGCGGCAACAACGACGTGAGCCGCTACGCCGAGGTGGTCGAGCGCTCGCTCGTGCACCGCGGGCTGAAGCACTACTTCCTCGTGGAGTTCCCGCAGGAGCCGGGCGCGCTGCGGCGGTTCCTCGACGAGGTGCTCGGCCCGGACGACGACATCGTGCTGTTCGAGTACGTCAAGCGCGACAACCGCGAGACCGGCGCCGCGCTGGTCGGCGTCGAGCTGGCCCACCGCGACGGCTACGAGCCGCTGTGGAAGCGCATGGAGGCCAGCCCGCTGAAGATCCAGCACATCGCCCCGGGCACCACGGCGTACCGCTTCCTGGTGTGACGCGCCTGTACCCGGGCGAGTTCCCGGCGGGTCCGTGGCGGCAGGCCGCGACGTCGCGTACCGCCCGCCTGCGTGGGACGAGCGCGGCCGCGCAGGCGCGATCACGGCACCGGCGGGGAGCCCGCTGGTCATCGTCGAGGGCGTCGGCATCGGGCGCCGCGAGCTCTCCGCGTACGTCGACGCGCTGGTCTGGGTGCAGACCGACGAGGACGAGGCGCGCCGGCGTGGCCTCCTGCGCGACGGCGCCGACGCGGCGGGCTTCTGGGCCGAGTGGCAGGCGGCAGAGGATCCGTTCCAGGCGGACCAGCGGCCGTGGGAGCGGGCACGGCTGATCGTCTCCGGTGCACCGGACGTCCCGCACGACCCGCGCTCCGAGCTGGTGGTCGCCCGGCGAGCGGGCGGTTCGGCAGGTCTTCACGCACCATCTCGGGCGCACGGGGCGAGCCCGCGCAGGAGCAGCTCCGCCAGGTGGGCGTAGGCCTGCGCGTCGTCCAGCCCCGTCGAGGTGGCGACCTGCCGCTGCTGGATGCGCACCATCGTCGCCGTCACGACGTCCGCGACGAAGGCGGTGTGCACCTCGCGGAACGCGCCGGAGGCGACCCCGCCCGCCACGAGTTGCTGCACGCGGGCCGCAGCGGCGCGGGTGTTGCGCTCGTACACCTCGGCGGCGGGTGGGAAGGCGG
Organism: Pseudonocardia sp. CNS-004; assembly: GCA_001942185.1. Classification (GTDB taxonomy): domain Bacteria; phylum Actinomycetota; class Actinomycetes; order Mycobacteriales; family Pseudonocardiaceae; genus Pseudonocardia. The sequence goes on along the minus strand of MKJV01000109.1, from coordinate 39,457 downwards.
CGACGTCGTCGAAGAACCGCGCGGACGCGGGCGCGAGCTCGGTGGCGACGGCGTGCAGGTACGCCCCGACCTGCTCGGCGGCGCCGGCGCCGGCGTCGGCGGCGACGGCCGCCTCGACCCGTTCGGTCGCCCCCCGGAAGAAGTGCACCACCGCGGCGCGGACCAGCTGTTCCTTGCTGCCGGCCAGCGAGTATAGCGTGCGCTTGGAGCAGTGCAGGCGCGCGGCGACGTCGTCGAGGGTGAGGTGGGCGAACCCCTCGGCGAGCAGGAGCGCGACCAGTGCGTCGAAGAGCTCCTCCCGACGAACAGAACCCCGACGCACCACACCCATATCGGCTATTCTAGCCGGTACTGACGTATTGATCTCAGTACCGATAGGAGCGGTCATGGCCGTCGAGCGCCTGCTGCCCACCACCGAAGCCGCCGACCTGCTCGCGCTCGCCCGCGAGATCGCCGACAAGGAGCTCGCCCCGCGCGTCGAGGAGCACGAGCGGGCCGAGACCTACCCGGACGGACTCTTCGCCACGCTCGGCGAAGCCGGCCTCCTCGGCCTCCCCTACCCGGAGGAGCTCGGCGGTGGGGCCCAGCCCTACGAGGTGTACCTGCAGGTGCTCGAGGAGCTCGGGGCACGCTGGGCCGCGGTGGCCGTCGCGGTGAGCGTCCACGGCCTCGCCTGCCACCCGCTCGCCGCGTTCGGCACGCCCCAGCAGCAGGAGCGCTGGCTGCCGGCCCTGCTCGCCGGGGAGCTGATCGGCGCCTACAGCCTCTCCGAACCACAGGCGGGCTCGGATGCCGCGGCGCTCGCCTGCAAGGCCGAACGCGTCCCCGACGGCTACCGCATCACCGGCACCAAGGCCTGGATCACCCACGGCGGCCGCGCGGACTGCTACGCGCTGTTCGCACGCACCGGGCCGGGCAGCGGCGGCGTGTCCTGCTTCCTCGCGCCGGGGCAGGCCGAGGGGCTCTCCTTCGGACGGCCGGAGGAGAAGATGGGTCTGCACGCGATCCCCACCACCGCGGCGCAGTGGGACGGCGCGGTGCTCGACGCCGACCGGCTCATCGGCGCAGAGGGCCAGGGCCTGCAGATCGCGTTCTCCGCGCTCGACTCCGGGCGCCTCGGGATCGCGGCCGTCGCCACCGGCCTCGCACAGGCCGCCCTCGACACCGCCACCGCGTACGCGAACGAGCGCACCGCCTTCGGCCGCCGGATCATCGACCACCAGGGCCTCGGTTTCCTGCTCGCCGACATGGCCGCCGCCGTCGACTCCGCTCGCGCCACCTACCTCGACGCCGCCCGCCGCCGCGACGCGGGCCGCGAGTACGGGCGCGCGGCGAGCGTGGCGAAGCTGGTGGCCACCGACGCGGCGATGAAGGTCACCACCGACGCGGTGCAGGTGTTGGGCGGCTACGGCTACACCCGCGACTTCCCCGTGGAGCGGTACATGCGGGAGGCCAAGGTCATGCAGATCTTCGAGGGCACCAATCAGATCCAGCGACTGGTGATCGCGCGCTCACTGGCCGGCTGACCCGCTCACACACCAACCCCAAGGCCACCGCCAGCTGGCTCGCACACCAACTTCGGCGCTCGCACACAAACGTCAGTTCGTGTGCGAGCACCAGAGTTCATGTGCGAGCACGGCGGTGGGTGTCTGCTGCGACGACCGCGCGCAGCGCCGCCGCGATGTCCGGCCCCGACGGCGCCGCCTCGGCGTCGACGAGCGCCTGCAGCACCAGCCGTTGACCAGCGCCAGCCCGAGGGAGCCGACCCGGCGGGCGGTGTCGTCGTCGACCTCGTCATCGGCGACGTACAGCAGCATCGCCGCGAACCCCCGCCGCGCGCGGCCGTAGGCCTGCGCGAGCTCACTGCGCACCGTGGTGGAGAACTCGACCTGGGCCACCCATTGCAGGCTCGCCGCCACCACCGCGCGGTCGGTGCGCACCTTGCCGATCAGGACGTCGAGGAACGCGGCGAGGCGATCGACGGCTGGGCCGTCGGGGTGCTCGCCCAGCGCCGCCTCGATGTCCTCGTCCCAGTCGTCGAACGAGTCGAGGATCGCCGCGTCGAGCAGGGCGTCCTTGGAGCCGAAGTGGTAGCCGATGGACGCCAGGTTGGTGCCGGACGCCGCCACGATGTCGCGCGCCGTCGTGTGGGCGTACCCCTTCTCGACGATGCAGCGCTTCGCCCCGGCAAGGAGCGCCTCCCGATTCCCCATGCGCTCAGCGTAGGCCATCCATGTACGAGCGTCCTAGACGAGTGTCCTATACATCCGTACCATTCGGCCACGTGACCCGAACCGATCCCCGGGCCGGCGCCGGGAGTGGATCGGCCTCGCCGTGCTCACCCTCCCGGCGCTGCTGGCCTCGATGGACCTGTCCGTGCTGTTCATGGCCGCCCCGTGGCTCGCCGCAGATCTCGCACCCACCGGCACGCAGCTGCTGTGGATCATGGATGTCTACGGCTTCCTGATGGCCGGCATGCTGCTGACGATGGGTGCGCTCGGCGACCGCATCGGGCGGCGCAGGCTGTTGCTCATCGGCGCGACGGCGTTCGGCGCCGCCTCCGTCGTCGCCGCCTACGCACCGAGCGCCGGGCTGCTCGTGCCGGCGAGGGGGCTGCTCGGGGTCGCCGGGGCGACGCTTGCCCCCTCCACCCTCGCCCTGCTGCGCGGGATGTTCGTCGATCCGGGGCAACGCCGCACCGCGATCGGGATCTGGACCGGGGCCTTCACCGGTGGCATCGCCGTCGGGCCGATCGTCGGCGGGCTGCTGCTCGAGCGGTTCTGGTGGGGCTCGGTCTTCCTGATCAACGTGCCGGTCATGGTGCTGCTGCTGGCGGTGGGACCGGTACTCCTGCCCGAGGCCCGCGATCCCGGCCGGGGCCGCTTCGACCTGTCCAGCGCGGTGCTGTCGATCGCCGCGGTGCTGCTGCTCGTCCACGGGGTGAAGGAGCTCGTGCACGCACCGGGCGAGTGGTCGCCGATCGCCGCGGTCCTCGCCGCCCTCGCGGTCGGCGCGCTGTTCGTCCGGCGGCAGCTGCGGCTGCCCGACCCGCTCGTCGACGTCCGACTGTTCCGGGACGGCGCGTTCAGCGCCGCGTTCGGCGGCTACGTCATGATGATCCTGGGCAGTGCCGGCCTGGGCTTCCTCGCCGTGCAGTACCTGCAGGTGGTGCTGGAGATCCGGCCGTTCGCGGCGGCCCTGTGGCAGCTGCCGACGGTCGCGGCCACCGGGGTCGGTATCGCGTGCGCGACGACGCTGGTCCGGTGGCTGCGTCCCGCGGTGCTCGCAGGCTCCGCACTCGTCGTCTCCGCGATCGGGTTCCTCCTGGTGGGGCAGGTGGGCCTCGACACCGCGCCGGCGGCGATGATGGCCGCCTACTCCGTGGTGACCCTCGGCACCGGGATGCTCGTGCCGCTGGCCATCGACCTGATCGTCGGCACGGCACCGCCGCACCGCGCAGGCGCCGCCGCCGGACTGAGCGAGGCGGGCAGCGAGCTCGGGGGCGCACTCGGTATCGCCGTCCTCGGCAGCATCGCGGCGGCGGTCTACCGGAGCGAGTTCGCGCCCGGCGAGCTACCGGCCGCCGCGACCGAGACCGTCGGCGGCGCGGTCGCCGCCGCGGGCGCTCTCCAGCCCGCGCTCGCCGACGCGCTGGTCATCGACGCGCAGCGCGCCTTCACGTCCGGCTTCACGACGGCGTCGACGGTGATGGCGGCACTGCTGGCGATCACGGCAGCGCTGGTGACGGCCCGCCTTCGGCACGGGTAGCTCAGTGCAGGGGGCCCGTGACCGACTCCGCCGCGGCCAGCAGCTCGCCCGAGACCACCATCCCGACGGCGGCCTCGATCTCCGGGGCGAGCCGGCGGTCCGGGCCGGGCCCGGCGACGGCAGCACGCAGGCGGTCGCGGACGGCACCGGAGGCCGGGGCGGGGGCGAGCGGGGCGCGCAGGTCGAGGGCCCGCGCCGCGGTCAGGATCTCGATCGCGACCACCCTCGCGAGCCCGTCGACGGCCCGGCGCAGCTTGCGGGCCGCCGCCCAGCCCATGGCGACGTGGTCCTCCTGCATCGCGCTGGACGGGATCGAGTCGACCGACGCAGGCGCGGCGAGCCGCTTCAGCTCCGCCACGATCCCGGCCTGCGTGTACTGGACGATCATGTGCCCGGAGTCGACGCCGGGGTCGTCGGCGAGGAACGGCGGCAGCCCGTGGTTGCGCGCCACGTCGAGGAACCGGTCGGTGCGTCGCTCGCTGATCGACGCGACGTCCGCGATCGCGATGGCGAGGAAGTCGAGCACGTACCCGAGCGGGGCGCCGTGGAAGTTGCCGTTGCTCTCCACCCTCCCGTCGGCCGTGACGACGGGGTTGTCGACCGCGGCGGCCAGCTCCCGCCCGGCGACCGCATCGGCGTGCGCGAGCGTGTCGCGGGCCGCGCCGTGCACCTGCGGGGCGCAGCGCAGCGAGTACGCGTCCTGCACGCGGGTGCTGGCGTGTGCGGTGTGACCCGCCATGATCGCCGACCCGGCGAGCAGCGCGCGCAGGTTGGCCGCGCTGCCGGCCTGGCCCGGGTGCGGGCGCAGCGCCTGCAGGTCGGCGGCGAACACGGCGCCGGTGCCCAGCAGCGCCTCCACGCTCATCGCGGCGGCGACGTCGGCGGTGGCGAACAGCCGGTGCAGGTCCACCGAGGCCAGCACCAGCATGCCGAGCATGCCGCTCGTGCCGTTGATCAGCGCGAGCCCTTCCTTCTCGACCAGCTCCACGGGCGCGATCCCGGCGGCGGCGAATGCTTCCGCGGCCGGCAGCAGCACCCCGTCGGCGTCCCGGACATCGCCCTCCCCCATGAGCGCGAGTGCGCAGTGCGCCAGCGGTGCGAGATCCCCCGAGCAACCGAGCGACCCGTACTCGCGCACGACGGGGGTGATCCCGGCCGAGAGCATGTCGGCGTACGCCACCGCGGTTTCGGTGCGCACCCCCGTGCGGCCGGTGGCGAGCGTCGCGATGCGCAACAGCATGAGGGCCCGCACCACCTCGCGCTCGACCTCGGGACCGTTGCCCGCCGCGTGCGAGCGCACCAGGCTGCGCTGCAGCTGGACCCGCCGCTCGACGGGGATGTGGCGCACGGCGAGAGCCCCGAAGCCGGTGGACACCCCGTAGTGCGGCTCCACGTCCTCGGCGAGCGCCTCGACCACCTTGCGGCTCAGGGCGATCTCCGCGAGCGCCTCCGCGGAGAGGGCGACGGGGACACCGCCCCTGGCGACCGCGACGACCTCCTGCGGGGTGAGCGGATCGAGGCCGATGACGAGGGGAGCCGGCGCGAGCATCCCCACAGTGGACACCCAACCACCGCCTGTCACCAGCGGCCACACGTGCGGCGCCCCGGTCACTCTCCGCGAGTTCCTGCTGGCAGGAACGGTCCAAGAGCATTATTCACCGCCTGTTGAGTTTTTGGCCGATCCGGTCTACCGTGCCTCGCATGGCAGGCGTGGACTTCGCCGTCGAGCTGAAGACACTCGACGCGCACGCTCTCCCGCGGGTGGGTGGCAAGGCCGCCAACCTCGGGGAGCTCATCGCGGGCGGGTTCCCGGTACCGCAGGGCTTCGCCGTCACCACCGCCGCCTACCTGCGCGCCTCGGCCCGGCCCGACCTGTCCGGCGACCCGACGACCCGGCCCGGCGCGCGACGCGCTCGCGAACGCCGACCTGCCCGCCGACGTCGCCGCGGCGGTGCGGACGGCCTACCTCGCGCTCGGCGCCGACGTCCCGGTCGCCGTGCGCTCGTCGGCCACCGCCGAGGACCTGCCGTGGGCGAGCTTCGCCGGGCAGCAGGACACCTACCTGAACGTGGTCGGGTCCGACGCCGTGCTGGACGCCGTGCGCCACTGCTGGGCGTCGCTGTGGACCGACCGCGCCGTGAGCTACCGCGCGACGCAGGGCATCGACCACCACGCCGTGCTCATCGCGGTGGTCGTGCAGCGGATGGTCGACGCGCAGGTGGCAGGCGTGCTGTTCACCGCCGACCCGGTGACCGGCACCCGCGACCGCACCGTCATCGACGCGAGCCCCGGCCTCGGCGAGGCGGTGGTCTCCGGTGCCGTGAACCCCGACCGCATCGTCGTCGACGCGGACGGCGTCCACGTCACGCCCGGGACCAGGACGGTGCAGGTGCGGGCGCTGCCCGGTGGCGGCACCGCGCAGGTGGCCGCCCCCGACCGGGACGGCGCCTGTCTCACCGAGGCGCAGGCCACCGCGCTCGCCGACCTCGGCCGCCGGGTGGAGGCCCACTTCGGGACGCCGCAGGACATCGAATGGGCCGTCGACGCCGCGGGCGAGCTGTGGCTCACGCAGGCCCGCCCGATCACCACACTGCACCCGCTGCCGCAGCAGACGGGCGACGGTGTGCGCGTGCTGTTCTGCGCGAGCCTCGCGCAAGGCCTCACCCGGCCGATCACCCCGATGGGCCTGTCGGCGTTCCGGACGCTCGCGTCCACCGCCTCCGCACTGCTGTTCGGCGTGCCGGTCGCCGATCCGGTCGCCGGGCCACCCGCGTTCGGCACCGCGGGCGGGCGGGCGTTCATCGACATCACCGCGGCCCTGCGCAGCACACCCGGCCGGGCGCTCCTCCCGCGGATCCTCGACGTGATGGAGTCCCGGTCCGCCGCCGTGCTGCGCGGGCTGTTCGACGACCCGCGCTTCGCCGTGCGGCAGACCTCCTGGGTGCCGTTCGTCCGCCGGCTGCTGCACGTGCTGGTCCGCTTCCGCATCCCGGTGCTGGCCGTGCTGGCGCTCGTGCGGCCCGACGCCGCGCAGCGGCGCGTCGTCCGCGTCGGGGACCGGGTGCGTGCGGTCACGACCGCACCCCCGGCGCTCACCGCGGCGGAGCGGGTCGACCGCGCGGACCGGGTGCTGCGTGGCGCGCTACCGGTGATGCCGCTGACGACACCCGCCGCCGGCGTCGGGTTCGCCATGCTCGGGCTCGCGCGGCGGGTCGCGGGTCCTGATCTCGACGCCGCCACGGTGCACGAGGTCCTGCGGTCGCTGCCGCACAACAGCACCACGGAGATGGACCTGCGGCTGTGGGCGCTCGCGCGCAAGCTGCGCGCCGACCCGGCGTCATCGGCCGCGCTGCGCGGCACCGCGCCGGGTGAGCTGGCCCGGCGCCACCGCGACAGCACCCTGCCACCGGCGCTGCAGAGCGGGCTGGCGGCGTTCCTCCTACGACACGGCCACCGCGCCATCGCCGAGATCGACATCGGCATGCCCCGCTGGGCGGAGGACCCGACGTACGTACTCGGCGTACTGGCCAACTACCTGCGCCTCGACGACCCCGAGCTCGCGCCCGACGTCGTGTTCGCCCGCGGCGCCGCGGCCGCCGACGCCGCGGTCGCCGCCGTCGTCGAGCGGGTGCGCACCCGCTCCCGCCTCCGCGGGGCGATCGTCGGCTTCGCGCTGCGGCGGACGCGCCGCCTCGCCGGGCTGCGCGAAGAGCACAAGGACTACCTCATCCGGCTGTTCGCACACGTGCGCGAGCAGCTGACGGCCGTCGGCCGCGAGCTGGCCGACCGCGAGCTGCTCGACCGCGCCGACGACGTGTTCTTCCTCGACCTGGCCGAGGCCCGCACCGCACTGGACGGCACCGACCTGCGCGACCTCGTCGCCACCCGGCGCGCCGCGTACGACCGCGAGCTGCGCCGCCGTCGCGTCCCCCGCATCCTGCTGTCCGACGGCACCGAGCCGGAAGCGGTGGCCCTCCCGGCCCCGGCGGACGACGGATCGCTCGTCGGCACCGCCGCTTCCGCCGGCACCGTCACCGCGAAGGCGCGGGTGGTGCTCGACCCGACCGGAGCGCACCTGGAACCCGGTGAGATCCTCGTCGCCCCGTCCACCGACCCGGGGTGGACCCCGCTCTTCCTCACCGCGGGCGGGCTGGTCATGGAGATGGGCGGCCCCAACTCCCACGGAGCCGTGGTCGCCCGCGAGTACGGCATCCCCGCGGTGGTCGGGGTGGCGGACGCGACGACGCGCATCGACACAGGCCAGGAGGTCACGCTCGACGGCGCGGCCGGTGTGGTGCGGATCTGACCAGCGGGTACCCCACCCCATGGCACGGGCCATCTGGACGGGCGCGATCAGCTTCGGGTTGGTTTCCATACCCGTGGGGCTCTTCAGCGCCACCGCGGACCACACGGTCCACTTCCACCAGTTCGAGCGCGACACGTCCGACCGCATCCGCTACCAGCGGGTCAACGAACGGACCGGGAAGGAGGTGGAGTACTCCGACATCGTGAAGGGCAGGGACGTCGGTGACGGCGAGTACGTGCTCGTCGAGCCGGAGGAGCTGGCCGACATCGCACCCGGCCGATCACGCACGATCGACATCACCACGTTCGTCGACCTCGACGAGATCGACCCGATCTTCTTCCAGAAGACCTACTGGCTCGCACCGACCGACGAGCAGTACGCGCGCCCGTACGCGTTGCTCCGCGAGGCGATGACCCGCACGAACCGGGCGGGGATCGCCACGTTCGTGATGCGCGGCAAGGAGTACCTCACCGCGGTGCGCGCCGACGACGACGTGCTCGCACTGGAGACGCTGTTCTTCGCCGACGAGATCCGGGACCGCGCCACGCTCGACGTCCCGGGCCGCACGAAGCCGAAGGGCAAGGAGCTCGACATGGCGACGGGGCTGATCGAGGCGATGAGCGGGGCGTGGAAGCCGGACGAGTTCCGCGACACGTACACCGAGCGCGTCGAGAAGCTGATCGAGGACAAGCGCCGCGGCCGCGAGGTCGTGACCGAGGCGGAGCCGCCGGAGCCCACGGCGATGTCCGACCTGATCACCGCGCTCGAGCGCAGCGTGGCCGAGGCCCGCGGCGGGCGGAAGCCGCAGGCCGGCGACGGGGCGCCGGACCTCTCGGAGCTGAGCAAGTCCGAGCTCGCCGCGATGGCCCGCGAGCTCGACGTCAAGGGCCGCTCGTCGATGACCAGGGAGGAGCTGCAGCACGCCGTTGCGGACGCCGCACCGCCCGAGCGGAAGAAGGCGTCATGACCAGCAGGCGGGCTCCGTGGCGCGCAGCACGAGGGTGCTGCCCCGGTGCACCTGCAGGCGCCCGCACGCGCACCTGCTCCAGGTGATCACTCCCTCGGACGTGACGTGGCGCGAGACCACCTCGAAGGGCTCGGCTGCCGGCCACCCGCAGCGTGGGCACATCTCGTCGGTAGGGCGATCCATGCACCCAGCGTCGCCCCACCGACCCGTCAGGTCCATTTCACGTTTGTTCAGGTGACCGTACAATCCGGCTACATGTTCGACCTGCGCCGCCTGCACGTCCTCCGCGTCGTCCACCAGCTGGGCACCGTGACCGCCGCAGCGGGGTCGCTGCACCTCACGCCGTCGGCGGTCTCGCAGCAGCTGCGCCAGCTCGCCCACGAGGTCGACGTCCCGCTGCTCGAGCCCGACGGCCGCCGGGTCCGCCTCACCCCGGCCGCGATCACGCTGCTCCGCCACGCCGACGAGATCGCGGCCCGCTGGGAAGCCGCGCGCGGCGAGCTGCAGGCCGGGAGTGGGCGGACGGCCGCCACCCTGCGCCTCTCGGGGTTCACCAGCAGCCTGCGGACGCTGGTCGTGCCCGCCGTGGAACAGCTGCGCGTGCGGGAGCCCGACCTCACCGTCCGGGTCATGGAGGTCGAGACGGCCGTGGCGTTCGGCAGGCTGCTGACCGGGGAGATCGACATCTCCGTGACGCTGCCGAACCAGGGCGGTCCCCCGCTCGACGACCCGCGCTTCGAGCAGGAACCGCTGCTCGACGAACCGCTCGACCTCCTCGTGCGGCGCGACCACCCGCTGGCGGGCACCGGCGGCGTCGCGCTCGAGGAGGTGGCACGCGAGCCGTGGATCCTCCCGGCGCCCGGCACCTGCGACCACCAGGAGATCAGCGCGGCCGCCTGCGCCGCCGCGGGCTTCACCCCGAAGGTGGCCCACGAGGCGATGGACTGGCCCGCGGTCGCCACGATGATCGCCGCCGGGCTGGGCGTCTGCCTCAAGCCGCGGCTCGTGCGCGTGCCGTCCGAGCTACCCGTGATGGCGGTGCCACTCACCGGCCGGGCCGCACCCCACCGCCGGCTCCTGACCTGCACCCGCCGGGGCAGTCGCAGCCAGCCGCACATCGCCGCGGGCCTCGACGCGCTGACGGCCGCCGCAGCCACGGCGACCGCCCCACGGATCCGCCCGGCGAGCTGACGCGCCGGCGAGACCGGATGCCGGCAAGGTGACTGCGGGCGGGAGGGCTGGCCCTAGTTGCTCCCGCCGGAGCTGCCCGAGCCGCCGCCCGAGTCCGAACCGCCACTGCCGGAGTCCGAACCGCCGCCCGAGTCGCCTCCGTCGGAGTCCCCTCCACCGGAGCCGCCATCGTCAGAGCCACCGCCGGACTCGCCGCCGGAACCTCCATCGCCGGAGCCGCCGTCGTCGGGGCCGCCACCACCCGTGCCGCTGCCGTCGGAGCCACCGCCGTCGGAGCCGCCCCCGTCATCCGGGATCGGCTCGTCGTCCCCGGGGTCATCCGTGGGCGGGTCGCTCGGGTCGGGCGAGGGTGTCGGGTCGGGGTCCGGCGTCGGGTCAGGATCCGGGGAAGGAGTGGGGTCGGGGTCCGGCGACGGCGTCGGGTCCGGGCTCGGGGAGTTCGAGTGGTCCGAGTCGTTGTCCGAGTCGTGGCCCGAGTCGTGGTCCGAGCCGTGGTCCGAGCCGGAGTGGTCCCGGTCGGAGTGGTTTCCGCCGGAGTTGCCCCGGTCGGAGTGGTCCCGGTCGGAGTCGCCCGAGCCGGACGAGGACCGGTGCTCGTCGGCGGCCGTGGTCGGCGGTGCGGTCGTCGGGGCGACCGTCGCGGGGGCGGACGGGAGGAGCGGTGCGGGTGCGCGGGGCGGGGCCGCCGGGGAGCAGGGGTGGCGCTCCGGGGAGGAGCTGCGGGAACGCCGCGGTGGCGAGCACGGTCGGGGCGTCGGCCGCGAGCTGCGCGAGGGCGGCGATCTGGCTGCCGTCCGCCTGCGGGTGGTCCTCGCCCGATGCGGTGCCGCCCGCTCCGTCGGCGAACAGGCGCGGGTTGCGGTCGTCGGTGACGTTCCCGGCCGCCTGCACGTCGCCGTACACGAGGTCGACGGCTGCGCCACCGGTCGACAGCACCACGACGGACGACACGCTGGCCGCGGCGGCACCGGCCACGGCCGTGGCGGCGAGCAGGGGGGCCGGTGGGACGCCGCGCGCGGGAGCCCGTCGGTGGGTGCCCTCGGGCCGGGATGTGGATCTGGCGGACTCGCGGCTCAGCAGCGAGTCGACACTGAGCCCGCCCCGGCGGGCACGTTCGGACCGGAAGCGGCCGGACGTACTCGAGTCGTCACCGTGCGTGTTCACGCAGCACACTCCCGGGGAGCTGAGACGCCTGACCGGGTGAAGGTCAGGGACTGAACGGGGCATTCGTGCGGGGTGAATCTAACGCATCGTGTCCAGTCCCCGTCCAGTGCTACCGCTCGGCGCACTCCTCACGCAGCCGTTGCAGTGCCGCTTCGGCCTCGTGCATCTCCTGCGCGGCACGCACCAGGTCGGCCACGAGCGGTCGGGGACGCGGGGCCGGGGGCCGGGGGTGCCTGCGGCGCCACGCGACGATGCCGGCCGCGCACCCGGCGGCGCCGGGGAGGGTGAGCAGCGCGAGCGGTCCGAGGTAGGCCGTGGCGAGCAGCCAGATGGCGAGCAGCCCGACCAGCACGCCGCCGCCGAGGATGAACAGCAGCATCTGCTGCCAGCTGGGCAACGGCGGCCGGACCACGTCACCGTTCGCCGACCCCGGGACGACCGCGTCCTCTTTCAGCGCCCGGTAGCGCGCGGCGGCGGCCTCGGCATCGCGCTCGGCCGACTCCAGCAGCCGCGCGATGCGGTCGTCCGAGCGCGCCCGGGACCGTTGCCAGGTCATTCCGATGGACCGGCCCACCTCGGTGCGGCCCGACACTCCCATGGACACCTTCGTTCACCTCCACCCCTCGTCAACATCAGGTACCCGGCGGAGCCGGCGGCCAGCCCGCCCGATCCGGTGACGAGTGCCGCTGCCGACATCGCAGGTCACCCCCCAGATCGACGATCATCAACTGGGGCGGATGGGACCATGGGCGTCCGCGCGGGAGGCCGCACGGCACGGCGTGGTCACCCACGGGAGTTCCGGATGACAGCCGATCCGGTGAGGGGTGCTCCCGAGCTACCCGGCGGTCGCGAGCTGCCGCTCGACGCGCAGGGCGGCGACGAGGCCGCGGTACAGGTCGTCGGTGGCCAGCAGCTCGTCGTGGGTGCCGCGGGCGCGAATGCGGGCGCCGTCCATCACGACGACCGTGTCGGCGTCGAGCACGGTGGACAGGCGGTGCGCCACGGTGACCACGGCGCCGAGGCGGGCCTGTTCGAGGATCGCGTCGTGCACCGCGGTCTCGGTGAGCCCGTCGACCCGGGCGGCGGCCTCGTCCAGCAGGAGCACCTCCGGGGTGCGCACGAGCGCGCGGGCGAGTGCGATGCGCAGGCACCCGCCCTCCGGGAGCGAGGTCGGGGTCAGCGCCGCGTCGAGCCCGCCGTCGAGTGCGTCCACCGTCTCGCGCAGCCGCACCCGGTCCAGTGCGGCCCACAGCTCGTCGTCGGTGGCGTCGGGGTGGGTGAAGCGCAGGTTGTCGGCGACGGTCCCGGGGACGACGGGCGTCTCCTGCTCGACGTAGGCGAGGCGGGCGCGCACCTCGGCGGGCGTCAGCTCCGGGTACGGGCGCCCCGCGAGCAGGATCTCGCCGTCCCGCGGTTCGAGGAAGCGCAGGAGCAGCGAGAACAGCGTGGACTTGCCCGCGCCCGGCGGGCCGACGATCGCGGTGTGGCCGCGGGCGGGGATCACGAGGTCGACGTCCTGCACGGCGGGCGGGCGGCCGGGCCCGTACGCGGCGGTGACGCCGCGCAGCCGGAGCACGGGCCCGTCGCCCGCCGGCGGCGTGGCCTGTGTGGCCGTGGCCCCGGCGGCCTCCTGCTCGAGCTCCTCGACCTGCTGGATCCGCGTGGCCGCCGCAACGCCGGCCTGCAGCGCCGTGAGGTTCTGGCCGAGCTCCGCGATCGGCTCGATCAGCCCGAACGCGTACAGCAGGAACGCGATCAGGGTGGACAGCTCGAGCAGCCCGAGGCCCACCCGCCATGCGCCCACCCCGAGGATCACGATGATCGCCAGCTGGATCCCCGACCAGGCGATCGTCCACGCCACCGCCTCGCGGCGGACCCCGCGGACGCCGTCGCGCTTCGCGTCGGCCGCGTGTTCCAGGATGCCGGCGGCCGCGCGCTCCTCGGCGCGGCTCGCCTTCACCGTCCGGATCGCCCGCAGCGCGGTCTCCAGTGCACCGCCGAGCCGCCCGACGTGCTCCTGCACGCGTTCCTGCGCCTTCGCGATCCCCGCCGAGATCACCGCGAACAGCACGACGGCCACGGCCACGGCCGCGACGGCGGTGGCCAGCAGCGCCAGGTCGAGCACCGCCATGAGGACGAGCGTGCCGACGGGCATCACGACGCCGTTGACGATCCCGACCGGGCTGGACGCGACCGCCTCGCGCAGCAGCACGGTGTCGGAGGTGACACCGGAGACCAGTTCACCGGCGGGCCTGCGGGCGAGCCCCGGCACCGTGGCCCGCAGGATCCGGCGGACCATCGACTCCCTGGCATCGAGCACGACCCGCTCGCCCAGCGAGCCCAGCACTGTCGACTGGGCGATCCAGATGACGGCCCCGGCCCCGAGCAGCGCCAGCAGCGTGCCGATCGGGGCGGCGGGCGACGCCGACGCCCCGAGGGAGTCGAGCACCCATTTGGTGACGAGCGGCGTGGCGAGGCTCGTCGCCGAGCCGGCGAGGGCCAGCACGAGGCCGAGCGCCAGTGTGCCCCGGTGCGGCCGGGCGCAGGACCGGAGGAGGCTCAGCCCGCTGACGGGGGCGGGGGTACTCATGCCCGCCAGTGGAGCATCCGGGTGCTCGACGCGGCCGTCCGGGTGGCCGGCCGCGTCACGGTGATCGGTCGGTGGCTCAGCCGGGGTTGGCGACGTCGATGAGCCTCGGCGGTTCGGGTGCGGAGCTCGGCGGGTCGGCCGGACGGACGACGGACTCGACGTTGGAGGTGAGCGGGGGCATCGCCCCCGCGGCGCCCGCCGCCTGGATGACTCCCACGCCCGCGGTGAAGGCGACGACCACGACGAACCACAGCGCGCCCCAGGCCACGGTGTGCAGCCGCAGGATCCCGGCGCTGCCGGGTCCTGGTGGACCGGTGGTGGTCATGCGTCGTCCTCCCCCGTTCGGCGCCGGCCGTGGATGGTGGGTCCGGCGTGGGGGTGGCTCGCGAGCCCCACTCGTGACCCGACCCCCTCTTCTGCCATCGCCCGATCAGGGGCACCCATTACGAAGCGCGTCGCCGAAGTGGGTCGGTTCACTCGGTCGGCGGCAGGCGGGCAACCCTCACGAGTGAGTTCGGGGGCGTCCGCGGCGGGCTGCGGCGACGAGTATCCCGAGGATGACGATGAGCGGTCCGGTGCTCACCAGCCAGCTCAGCCCGAGCGGGGGGCCGGGCTGTTCGAGGACGGGGAGGGTCATCGTGGCGGTGCCGGTGCCGTGGGCGCCGTCGATCCCGAAGGTGAGGGTCCAGTCGCCGGGCTCGTCGAGTGCGAGGACGTCGAGACCCCAGACGTCGGGTTGGCGGGGGTGGCGGGGCAGCCCGTGGACGCCGTCGGGGCGGCGGAGGGGTTCCTCCTCGCCGGTGGGCGAGACGGCAACGAGGGTGCCGTCGGCCTGGTCGATGCCCCCGGTGGGCTCGAAGGTGAAGTCGAGTGACTGCCGTGCGCGCACGGGCCATTCGCTGAACCCGACTGTCAGTTCGTAGGGGCCGACGGCGACGCGTTCGGAGTGGACGACGTCGACGGGCGGGTAGCTCTGGGAGGTTGCGGCGTGAGCCGGGGCGGCGACGCCGAGCAACAGGCCGATCACGGCGAGGGCGAGTCCGGCGCGGCGCACTCAGACCACCTCCCGCGCGGGGGCGGGGACGAGCCGGTGCAGCGCGCCGCCGAGGCGCTCCCCCAGCAGGCCGCCCGCCGCGCCGAGGAGCGCACCGGCCGCGATCGTCGCGGCGAGCTCGACGGCCGGTAGCGGTGCGGTGCCGAGCAGGACCGCCTGCCACGGGAAGGTGGCGGCGATGGCGGCGCCGCCCAGTGCCCCGCCCACCGCGTAGGTGGCCCGGCGGGACACGGCCACGGCCAGGCCGAGTGCCGCGACGCCGAGCAGGAGCGTGGCGGGGATGAGCATCGCCATCCGGGGCACACCGCTGGTGTAGTCGCGCAACGGCAGCCCTTCCGACGCCGCGTAGACGCGGGTGGCCCACGGGCTGAAGAGCGCGAACGCGACCTGCAGTGCGAGCAGGGTGGCGGCGGTGGCGAACGCGGAGCGCAGGCCGCGGGTGAACGACGCCACGCACGCCAGCGCCGCCATCGACATCAGCGCGACGGTGACCGTGCGCCGTCGACCGCACCGGTCTCCGGGAGCGCGAGCAGCACGACCATCGAGAAGCCGAGGAGCACCGCGAGGCTGACGACGAGCGCCGGCCCGGCCCACGGCTCGCCCGACGCGGCCGCGCACGTCATCACCGACCCGAGCATGGCGAGCATCGCCGCGGTCAGCAGCCCGACGTGCGGCGGCGAGGCGATCACGGCGTCGAACCCGTACAGGCCGTGCCACCACTCGTCCCACAGGCCGTAGAGCAGGAACAGCGCCGCACCCACCCCGGACACGAGGTAGCCGACGGGGGCCTGGAAGACGCCGAACACCGCCACCCGCCGCCCGCCCACGGCGGTGTCGACGGTGCGGCCGGAGCGGGTCGCGCCGGACGCCGCGAGCACGACGGCGAGACTCACCATCCCGGACACGGCCGCGCCCGCGTAGATGAACAGGTGGGGCAGCGTGTAGAAGGTGTCGGGCCCCACGTCGCCGTGCCACTGCAGGTCCCACGCGAGGCCGACCAGCGTCGACAACGACCCGAGCAGCAGGATCCACGCCGGAACCCACGGCCGGGCCAGCACGCCCGTATCGATCATGACTCTCTTCCTCTCGCAGCGATGAGTACGGGGAGGACGACGTCGTCACTCCCTCGGGGCCGTACACGGTGACCGTCACGTCCCACCGGCCCGGCATGAAGAACTCGACGCCCCGCGCCGCGAACCGGCCGGGCGCGACGGGTGTGGCCGTCACGGGCGCGCTCGCGTGGCCCATCTCGACCATCGTCGGGGCGACGATCAGCCGGTCGGCCGCGCCGGTGACCTCCAGCGTGAGGTCCTGGAGCCCGACGGCGGGCGACCCGACCAGCAGCCGGACCCGGTGGTCGCCCGCCTGCCCCGTCACCTCCACGGGTTGCGCAGGCCGTGGCCAGAACAGGAACGCCAGCACCGCGACCACGGCCACTGCGCAGGCCGTGACGGCCCACCGGCCCCGGACCGTCACGACCCGGCCTCCGGCGCCGCGACATCGACCTCGACCGGCACCGTGACGACCCGGTAGTCGCGCTCGACCTGGAACCACAGCCGGTGGCGGCCGGGCGTCGGGAAGGTGTAGACGAACTCGACCCGCGGTCCCCCCGTGGCGACGGTCTCGTCCGGGGCCGCGGCCGCCGGGGCCGCCATCGCGTGGACGTGCCGACCGTGCCGGTGGGGCCCGCCGTGATCAGGTGTCCCGCCATGCCCAGCCAGGGCTGCAGGTCCCGGACCGGGCCGTCGCCGTCGGTGAACTCCGCGGCGAGCACGGAGGGCTCACCGGCCACGAGGCCCGACGCCTCGCCCACCCGCCCCGGGCCTCCTCCGTCGGCCCGTCCGTCCCCCGCTGTGATCCGCGCGGTCATCCCGCCCACGTCCCGGTCACCCGGCCCGGAGGCGACGGGTTCGGCGACGCCGGGGCCCACGGCGGGCACCGTCGTGGCCGCCAGCTGCACTCCCCCGCCCCGCCGCTCCAGCTCCGCGTACACCCGGTGCTCGCCGCCCGACGCCGCCCGGAACCACACCCGGAACTCACCCGGCGCCGTCCGCACCGGGTGCAGGTGGGCGAACTGGCCGCCCGGGCCGATCACCACCAGGTGCACGAGCGCGTCGTGGTGCACCACCAGGTCATCGACGGCCCGGCCCGTGCCGCCGTCGACGAGCCGCAGGTCGACCGGGGAACGCTGCCCCGCGGTCAGCGCCGCGTCCGCCAGCAGGTCGACGTGGGGCGGCGAACCTGCGTCCGGCGCCGGGCGGACGGCCGGTGGCCGCCCGGTCGTCGGATCGATCTCCTCGTCCACCGGCAGGCTCGACGCGAGCGCCCCCGCGGTGACGGCGACGACGACCGCGGTGGCCGCGCCCCCGCCGAGCACGTACGGCGGCCACGCCCACCGGCCGAACGCCGCAGTGCCCAGCGCCGCGAGCAGGAGCGCGCCCGCCGCGGTGTAGCCGCCGATCACCACCCGCTCCAGGACGGGCACCACGCGGTCGGGCACGACGAACGGGAAGCGGGCCACCTCCCGGCCGTCGTCCACCCAGAGCTCCCACGCGCCGACCCGATCGACGTGCAGATCGGTGCCCGCGGAGCCGCCGCCGTCGGTGAGCGGCAGGTCGCTCGGGGTGCCCGGCACGGTGTTCTGCGGCGCCGCGGCTACCCGGAGCGTGCCGCCGGGGCTGCCGGCGTGGTTGACGACGTCGACGCGCAGCGGCCCCGGCACCGACCCCACCCGGCGGATGATCACCGTCAGTTCCCGATCGCCGAGCGACGCGGCGAAGCGCAGGTCCTCGCCGACGACACCGCCGTGTGCGAGCGCGGGCCCCGCGCCCGCCAGCAGCCCTGCAGCGACCGCGACCACCAGGAGCAGCGCGCGTCGAATCGATCTCACGGCTCCCACCCTGCTGGCGCGCCGGGCGCGGCAACAGCGAGACGGCACGCACCGGCGGGACGGTCAGCCGCGCTGGGCAGGTGCGGCTACCCGCACCTGGCTCAGGCGTTCAGGTAGCGCAGGACCGCGAGGACACGGCGGTGGTCGTCGGGGCTCGCCGTCAGGCCCAGCTTCGTGAAGATGCTCGTGCAGTGCTTCTCGACGGTGCGCTCGGCGATGTCCAGGCGGTCGGCGATGGCCTGGTTGGTGCGGCCCTCCGCCATCAGCGCCAGCACCTCGCGTTCCCGGTCGCTGAGCGTGTGCAGCGGGTCGTCGTCGCCCGCGTGCCGCTGCACGAGCTGGTTGATCACGATGGGGTCGAAGGCGGACCCGCCACCGCCGACTCGGCGCACGGCCTCGGTGAACTCGGCGATGTCCGTGACGCGGTCCTTCAGCAGGTAGCCGACCCCGTCCGCACCGCCGTCCAGCAGTTCGACGGTGTAGCTCACCCGCACGTACTGCGACAGCACCAGCACGCCGGTGCCGGGGTGCCGCCTGCGGATCTCCCGGGCCGCCCGCAGGCCCTCGTCGGTGCGGGTCGGCGGCAGCCGGATGTCGACGATCGCCACGTCGGGGCGGTGGCGGCCCACGTCGGCGAGCAGTGCGGTGGCGTCCTCCACACCCGACAGGACCGAGAGCCCCGCCTCGGCGAGGAGCCGGACGAGGCCCTCCCGCAGCAGCACGTTGTCCTCGGCGAGCACTACCCGCACGGCAGCTCCGCCCGCACCCGGGTGCCGTGGCCCGCCGGGCTCTCGACGTGCAGCAGCCCACCGTTGTCGGCGGCCCGGGTCGCGAGGCCGCGCAGCCCGGAGCCGTCCGGGTCGGCGCCACCGCACCCGTCGTCGACGACCTCGACGACCAGCCGGTCACCCGCCCGTTCGATCCGGATCTCGGCGCTGCCCGCGTCGGCGTGCTTGGTGACGTTCGCCAGCGCCTCCGCCACCACGTAGTACGCGGTGGTCTCGATCTCGGCCGACAACCGGCCCGGCAGGTCCACGACGAGCCGCACCGGGACGGGCGCCACGAGCGTCAGCTCCCGCACCGCGCCCTCCAGCCCGCGCTCGGTGAGGATCGTGGGGTGGATGCCCTGGGACAGGGCGCGCAGCTCGTCCAGCACGGCGAGCGACATGTCCTTCGCCTCGGCGATGAGCGCACGCGCCCGGCCGGCGTCGGACGCGAGCGCGGTCTCGGCGACGCTCAGCGTCATGGGGATCGAGAGCAGGCGTTGCTGCACGCCGTCGTGCAGGTCGCGTTCGAGCCGCCGCCGCTCGGCCTCCGCGGCCTGCACGACGTGCCGCCGGGACTCGGCGAGCTGGACGACGCGGACCTGCAGGTCGGCCGTCAGGCGCGCGTTGTGCAGCGCGAGCGCGGCGGCGGTGCAGGCCGCCTCGATCAGCCGGGGCTGCTCCAGCAGCGCGGGGTCGTGCACCAGCAGGGCGACCGGCTCGCCCCCGCGGTCGACCCTGGTGGCCACCCGGCCCGTGCCCTCCGCCGTGACCGGGTGGCCGTCGGCGTCGACGTACCGGCGCGCCTGCGCCATCCAGTGGCCCACCGTGAGCGTGGGGTCGTGCAGCGCCTTCGCCAGCGCCGCCTGCAGGCTCGCGGGCTCGGGATCGCCGCCCAGCTGGACGACCAGGTCGGCGACACCCCCGCGCTCGATCCGGCTGCGCAGCTCCGTGGCCAGGTAGGCCAGCGGCACCGCCACCAGCCCGACCTTCAGCGCGCTCATGTCCAGCAGCGACGCGTCGGGCGTCCACATCGGGTTGGCGGCCAGCAGCAGCCCGGCCATCACCGCTGCCGCGGCGAGCACCGGCGTGAGCGACCGGCGGCTCGGCACGCTCGTGCGCCGCCACCGCGTCCACTGCACGCCCAGCACGGCCGCCCCGAGCAGCACCTCGACGAGGGTGCCGAACTCCTTGCCGAGGTCAGCGGGCAGCAGCGGCGTCGCCAACGCGACGGTGTTGAGGTAGGCCAGCCCGACGACCACGCGCATCGCGGGTGTCCTCAGCCGGCCGCTGGGCAGGGCCGCCACCAGGTGGATCAGCACCGTGACCCAGCAGGCCGCCAGCACCCGGCCCGGGCCGGCGATCAGCGGCTCCACCAGCGCGAGCACGCCGATGAGGCCCGCAAGCGGGCCGACCCGGCTGTAGGGGTGCTTGCGCCACGCCACCACACCCATGGCGAGGAACCCCGTGGCGAGCACCAGCGCGGCGGCGAGGTGCGTGTTGACGTCGATCGCCCGCCCCTTCCACCGGCCCCGCCGAGAGTGCCCCGGCCGAGAGTACTGGCGTCAGGCACCCGCCCGGATCGCCCGCGGCGACGAGCCCAGCTCGCGCCGGCAGGCCTTGTTGAACGCCTGCAGGTCGGTGAACCCGACGGTGGCCGCGACCGCCGGGATCCGCATCGTCGTGGCCGTGAGCAGGTGGCGGGCCCGCGCCATCCGCCGCTGCCGGATCCAGCCGACGACGGACGTGCCGGTCTCGGCGCGGAAGAGCCGCGTCAGGTGGTTGTGCGACACCCCGGCCGCCCGCGCGACGTCCGGGACGGCGATCGGACGAGCCAGGTTGGCCTCGATGTGGGCGATCGCGGACGACACCGCGCTGTGGTGGACGCGGCCGGCCACGGGTTCCGGGAGCTGGGCGACCCGCCACAGCGCCGCCCACACCTCGGCGGCCGGGCGCGCCGAGCCACCGGGCGACGCCGCGATCGCCGCGCGCATGAGGTCGGAGATCCCGGCCGCGGCCGCGCCGGCGTCGCGCACGACGGGCACCGTCAGCGCGTCGCCGGACGGCTCCGGCCGGAAGTGGGCGAACAGGTGCTCCGAGCGGCCGGTGTAGTCGAACCGGACCTCGACACCCGCGGGCACGAGGCTCACCCAGCCGGGCGCCACCGAGTAGGCGCGCCCGCCGATGGTGAGCCCGGCGGAGTAGCCGTAGAGGTGCAGCTGCCACAGGTCGGCAGCCGGAAGACGTCGTACGGGCTGTGCACGCCGTGCACGCCCACACCGGCGTTCGCGACGACCGGCGGCTGCCCGATCCGCAGGGGCACGCGTTCCACACCCATGGTGAAAAATTACCACCAGTGGCGAAGTCAGACCCACGCGCCCAGCCCGTTCTCCGCCATAGCCTCGGTGTGCGAGAACCACTCCAGGCAAGGGAGGAACGTGCACCGCAAACACCTGCTGACGTCCGTGCAGATGGCCCGGTTCGTCGCCCACGGCTCGCACCGCATCGACGGCGTCGTCCCGGACGACATGAACGCCGAGGCGATCGACGCGCTCCGCGCCGGCATCCCGGCGGTGCCCTACGGCACCCCGCTGTCGGCGACGTTCGCCGAGGGCTCGTTCGCCCAGCGGCTCGTGCAGCTGCCCGAGGTCGCCGGGGCGATCCACAGCTTCGTCGGCCCCGACCCGGCCGTCGACCACCACGCGGTGCACATCCGGCGGGCGCGCGAGGGCGAGGCCCAGAACCTGCACGGCGACGCGATCATCGACGTACGGCCGGACGCGTTCGACGTGCAGCTCATGTACTACCCGCAGGAGGTCACCCTCGAGATGGGCGGCACCTGTCGGTGCCGGGCAGCCACCTGCGGCGCACCAACGAGTCCGACACCGGCCGGTACCAGAACCTGCTCGGCCAGACCCGGCTCGTCTGCCCGGCCGGCACGGTGGTGTTCCTGCACCACGGGATCTGGCACGGCGGGCGGCGCAACGACAGCGACGTCGACCGCTACATGTTCAAGATCCGCTTCAACCCGACGGTCCGCCAGCTTCGGCTGTGGAACACCGACGACCTGTACGACCCGGCCGTCGCCGCGGAGCTCGGCACCCGCTTCCCGTGGTACGAGCACGCCACCGGGCGGCTGGAGATCTACAACCGGGTGCTGCTGTGGCGCGCGCTCATCGGCGACGAGAGCTACGACCCCGACTACTGGGTCACCCGCGTGACCAACCGACCCACCCGCGTGATCGCCGGCCGCAGCCTCAACCCCCACGCCCCCGCCCCGACCCAGGAGACGGCATGACCACCCGGCAGCAGGTACTCGTGCTCTACCTCGCGTCGTCCGCCCTCGACGCGAAGGTCGTGGGCTGGTCGAGCTACGACGGCACCGGTCGGTCCACTCCGACCACCGGCGACAGCGACGTCCCCCCGTACGAGACCGGGCTCGACGCACTGGCGGATGGCTGGCGGCTCTTCCAGCGTCCCAGCTCCTCCCGCCGCAGCCGGGCCACGAGTACGACGTCTCGTTCCTCAAGCACGAGTTCTTCTTCGAGAAGCTGGTAAATACATCCGATCTATAGTCGGATCCGTGGCTTGACTTTCGCAACGACCGGCAGGGTGCTCAAAACATCGGATGTCTCTCACTCAATGTCGAGGAGCAGCATGGCGATCACGACCATTCGGAAGCGGGTGCTCGCGAGCGCGGCCGCCGCCGTTCTCGCCCTGACGGTGGCCGCATGCGGTTCGGGCGGCGGTGGGGGCAGCACCACGGTCGACGGGAAGACCACGCTCGTCTGGAACATGTGGAGCGGCTCCACCGCGGAGGTCGACGCCTGGAACCACCTCTCCGGGATGGTGACGGCGAAGCATCCCGATCTCGCGCTCGAGTTCCAGACCAGCAGCTTCAACGACTACTGGACCAAGCTGGCCGCACAGGCCAGCGGCGGGGACGCGGGCTGCATCCTCGGCGTGCAGTCCTACCGGGCACCCAGCATCAGCGAGCTGCTGGTGCCGCTCGACGACATGCTGACCGGCGCGGGCATCGACGCGGCCGACTTCGACCCGTCGATCTGGCAGGCCCTGCAGGTGGACGGCCAGCAGCTCGCCGTGCCGTACGACTTCGGGCCGCTGATCATGTTCTACAACGCCGACCGCTTCCGCGAGGCCGGCGTGCCGGTGCCGACGACGAGCTGGACGGTGCAGGACTTCCTGTCCGCGGCCCAGTCGCTCACGACCGGCGGGAAGCACGGCTTCGCGGCCTATCCCACGATCGACAGCGTCATCCCGTGGTCGCTCTCGCTGGAGGACACCACACCGCTGGGCCCCGACGGGGAGCTGGACCTCACCCAGGAGGGCTTCGTCAAGGCCGTGCAGTGGTACGCCGACCTCGTCACGAAGCTGGGGGTGGCACCGCAGGTGGTGGCCACGAGCGACGCGACCCCGGCGCTGAACTCGTTCATCGCGGGCGACGCCGCGATGGTCGTCGACGGGCCGTGGCAGCTGGTCAACGTGATGGACCAGGCGCAGTTCGAGGTCGGTGTCGCGCCGATCCCGGCCGGGCCGTCCGGGTCCCACAGCCAGGTCGCCGGCTCCGGGTTCGGCATCTCCCAGACCTGCCCCGACCCGGACAAGGCCCTCGCCGCCATCGCGGTGCTCACCGGCCCCGAAGGCTCCAGTACCTCGCCGAGCAGGGGCGCGCGTTCCCGGCCCGCACCGCGCAGCAGGAAGCGTGGTTCGGCCCGGAGCTCGCGGGCGCGAAGGAAGGCCTGCAGGCGGCGATCGCGAACGGGGTGCCCGCACCGGCCACCGAGAACTACACCCAGGTCTCGCAGCTGTTCCAGCAGTACGGCGTGGAAGCGGTGAACGGCCAGCAGAGCGTGCCGGACTTCCTGAACACGGTGCAGCAGCAGGCGGGGTGACGGCGTCGTGACCGTGTCGGCTCCCGCACCACCCACCACCCCGGTCGCCGAGCCCGGCGGCAGCGGGCACCGGCGCGACGGCCGCGCCGCGCTCGGGTTCCTCGCGCCGAGCACCAGCGGGTTCCTGCTGTTCACGCTCATCCCGCTCGTCGGGTCGCTCGTGATCAGCTTCTTCGCCTGGCCGGTGCTCGGGCGGCGGCGGTTCGTCGGGCTCGACAACTTCGTCGAGCTGCTGACCGACCCGATCTTCCACCGGGTCATGCTGAACACGCTGGTGTTCGTGCTGGTCTACGTGCCGCTCAACGTCGTCGTGTCGCTCGGGCTGGCGCTGTGGATCTCGCCCCGCATCCGCGGCCGCGGGCTCTACCGCCTGCTGTTCTTCATCCCGACGGTCACGCCGATGATCGCGAACGCGCTGGTGTGGCGGCTGCTCTACCAGCCGGGCGGTCCGATCGACCAGGGCTTCCAGGCGGTGTTCGGCATGCCATCGCCCAACTTCCTCGGCGACAACCGGTGGGCGATGGCCGCGGTGATCCTCATGTCGGTCTGGCAGGGGTTCGGCTACAACATGCTCGTCTTCTCGGCGGGGCTCGACGCGATCCCGCAGAGCCTGCACGAGGCCGCGTCCATCGACGGGGCCGGGCCGCTGCGCCGGTTCTGGAGCGTCACGCTGCCGATGCTCTCGCCGTCGATGTTCTTCGCGATGATCATGACGCTGATCACCTCGTTCCAGGTGTTCGTCCAGCCCTACGCCCTCACCGCGGGCGGGCCGGGCGTCGCCACCGAGACGATGGTGCTCCACCTCTACCGCGAGGGCTTCGTGCAGTTCGACCTCGGCACCGCATCGACGATCGGCTGGTTCCTCTTCATGATCATCATGCTGGTCACCGCGTTGCAGTTCCTCGGCCAGAAGCGGTGGGTCCACTATGACGACTGAGACGCTCTCCCGACCGGCAACCACGCAGACCGCGACCGTACGCACGCGCCGTGCCACCCCACGTGGCGTCGTGTCGCAAGTGCTGCTCACGGCCGTGCTCCTGCTGTTCCTCATGCCGTTCGTCTGGATGATCGCCACGGCGCTCAAGCCGCCCGCCGAGGTATTCGGCGCCGGCAACGGTCTCGTCGGCTCGGAGATCCGCTGGTCCAACTTCGCCGAGGCGTGGGGCTACCTACCGTTCGGACGCTTCATGATCAACGGGCTGTTCGTCGCCGTGGCGGGCACCGTCGTGGTGTGCGTGACGTCGGTGCTCTCGGCGTACGCGTTCGCCCGGCTGCGCTTCCGCTTCCGCGACCGGATCTTCCTGCTCTACCTGGGCACGCTGATGGTGCCGCAGGAGGTCACGGTGGTCCCGATGTTCATCCTCATGCAGCAGTTCGGCTGGGTGGACAGCTATGCCGCACTCATCCTGCCGTGGGCGTTCACCGCATTCGGCACGTTCCTGCTGCGCCAGTTCTTCCTGACCATCCCGCGGGAGCTGGAGGAGGCCGCCACGATCGACGGCGCGAGCCGCGTCCGGATCCTGCTGCAGGTCGTCGTGCCGATCGCGAAGCCCGCCGTCGCGGTGCTCGCCGCCTTCACCTTCATCAACTACTGGAACAGCTTCCTGTGGCCGCTGATCGTCGTGAACAGCCGCGACATGTCGACCGTGCCGCTCGGGCTGAACCTGTTCCTGTCCCAGAACGGCAACCAGTGGCACCTGCTCATGGCCGCCGCCGCGATCTCGATGCTGCCGACCGTCGTCATGGTCGTGCTGCTGCAGCGCCACCTCGTCCGCGGCATCGCACTGTCCGGCCTCGGTGGCCGGTGAACTCCCGGGAGGATCTCTTGACCGTCGACTGGAGCCGGCTGGCGCGGCCGCTGCCGCAGTGGTACGCCGACGCAAAGTTCGGGATCTTCGTCCACTGGGGCGCCTACTCGGTGCCCGCGTGGGCGGAGCCGACCGGCGAGCTGGGCACCGTCGACGAGCGCACGTGGTTCCGCCACAACGCCTACGCCGAGTGGTACTGGAACACGATCCGGTTCGACGACGGCCCGGCGCGCGAGCACCACGGCCACGCCTGGGGCGACGCGCCCTACGACGACTTCCTCGACGCCTGGAAGGCCGAGGAGTTCGACCCGGGCACCTGGTGCGATCTCTTCGCCCGAGCCGGTGCGCGCTACGTCGTGCCGACGACGAAGCACCACGACGGCATCGCGCTCTGGGACGCCCCGGGCACCGCCGCGCGCAACACCGTGCACCGCGGCCCGCGGCGCGACCTCGTCGGCGACCTGGCGAGTGCCGCGCGGGCGGCCGGGATGCGGTTCGGCGTGTACTACTCCGGCGGGCTCGACTGGAGCGTCACCGAGCACCTCCCGGTGATCGACACGTTCGCGAACGTGCGCGCCCTGCGTCCGAACGATGCGGCGTACGCCGCCTACGCGTACCTGCACGTCCGCGACCTGGTCGAGAAGTACCGCCCCGACATGCTGTGGAACGACATCGAGTGGCCCGACGCCGGCAAGCACGACGGGCCGCTCGGGCTCGCCGAGCTGTTCCGGCACTTCTACGCGACGGTGCCCGACGGCGTCGTCAACGACCGGTGGGGCGACACCCACTGGGACTACCGCACGAGCGAGTACCAGCACGCCCTGGAGGCGGAGGCCGCCCCCGCCTGGGAGAACAACCGGGGCATCGGGCTGTCGTTCGGCTACAACCAGGTGGAGGACTCCCAGCACCTGCTGAGCGGGCCGCAGCTCACGCGCCACCTCGTCGATGTGGTGTCCCGTGGCGGGAACCTGCTGCTCAACGTCGGTCCGACCGCGGCGGGCCAGATCCCCGAGGGCAGCGCCGCACCCTGGAGGAGCTGGCGGGGTGGATGGCGGCGAACCCGGGTGTCGTCCACGGCTCCCGACCGCTGGACGCCGCCATCGCCCACGCATCGGACGAGCCGTGGGTGCGCTGGACCCGCACCGGCGACCGCGCGTGGCCGTCGCCGACGCACGCGGCCCCGTCGTCCTGCAGGCCCGCGCCGACCGGCTCGACCTCGACTCGGCCGCACTCGCCGACGGCACCCCGGTCCCGGCGCGGGCCGACGCGGACGGCGTCGCGGTGGAGCTGCCGTCCCGGAACGCGCCGGTGGCGGTCCGGTTCGACGTGCGCTGATGGCGGTCACCGACGAGGCCATCCTCAAGATCAAGGAGATGATCCGTGCCGGCGAGCTGGGCCCGGGCGACCGGCTGCCCCCCGAGAAGGAGCTGTCCGAGGCGCTGGGCCTGTCCCGCAGCTCGCTGCGCGAGGCCGTGAAGGCGCTGGAGATCATCCGGGTGCTCGACGTCCGCCGCGGCGACGGCACCTACGTCACCAGTCTGACACCCGACACGCTGCTCGATGCCATGTCCTTCGTGGTGGACATCCACCAGGACTCGTCGCTGCTCGAGCTGTTCGAGGTGCGCCGCATCCTGGAGCCCGCCGCGGCCGCGATGGCCACCACCCGCGTCGCGGAGCCGGACATCGAAGAGCTGCGCGCCCTGCTCGCCGCGCTCGGCGACTCCCCCACGGTCGACGAGCTCGTGGCGCACGACCAGGTGTTCCACCGCCGCATCGCCGAGCTCGCGGGCAACGCCTACCTGACGAGCCTGCTCGACACCCTCTCCAGCAGCACGCTGCGGGCGCGGATCTGGCGCGGCCTCTCCGAGGAGGGTTCGACGGAGCGTAGCCTCACCGAACACCGGATGATCATCGATGCGCTCGCCCGCGGCGACGCCACGCTCGTGGCCGCTCAGGCGACGGTGCACATCGACGGGGTGGCGGAGTGGCTGCGGCGCGCGATCTCCTGAGGGTGCTCGCCGACGACGAATGGAACACGCATGACGATCGACCAGAACAAGGCCGCCGCCGAGAAGCTGGTCGAAGGCTGGGAACGAACGGCAGTCCCGACGCCTTCGACCTTCTTCACGAGAACGCGGTGTGGACCGTCATGACCGACCCGGCCACCTTCCCGGTGTCCGGCGACATGTCGAAGACCGAGTTCGTCGAACACATGAAGAGGTTCCACGCCTCGCTTCCCAGCGGCATTCACATCTCGGTGACCAGCGTGATCGCCGATGAAGCCCATGCGTCGGTGGAGGCGACGTCGAACGCGCTCCTCGCCAACGGGAAGAGCCTCAACCAGGTTTACCACTTCGCATTCGACCTGGAGGACGGCAAGATCGTCGCAGCCCGCGAATACATCGACACGGCCCGCGCCGTCGCCGCGTTCTCCGGGTGAGCGATCCGTTGACGACTCGTATCGGGTGCACATGGCTGCTCGAACAGCCATGGACAACCGATACCACGGATGGCGCACATCGCCGACTGCGGCGGTGATCAGCAGAACACCATCGTGGCGGCGACTGCCGTCACGTGCTGTTCGTCGCGCTCATCCCGGCTGTGACCGATCCGATCAGCGCATTACTGTCGTGGCAACAGCTGTGCTGTATTGCCCGCCGGCGCAGCCCTGTCCGCCGATCGAGGACGCGTGTGCGTATCGCGACGACCCATGACGTGGACGTCGGCGAGACGGAGGTCGTCAAGCGCTACCGGACCTGGGCGCGGGGAGAGCCGGAGCGGGAATGGCAGGGCCTGCGGCTCCTCGACACCTACACCCCAGGCGTAGCGCCCCGGCCACTGCGCCGGTTCCACCGAGGTGGCCGGCCCGCCGTCGCCATGACGCGGGTGGGCGGCACATCACTCGGCGGGGCGCCGCTCGACGACGAGCAGGCGACGCAGGTGGCCCGTGCGCTCACGCGGCTGCACACCTGCGTTCCGCGGAACGCACTCGACCGGCTCCCCCGGCGCATCTGGGACGTCGGGCAGGCGCTGGCGGACGTCCGTCGCCGCGCCCGTCGCAGGCCCCGTGGGCTGTCCGGCGACGTCGGCCGGGCGCTGGCGGCCGGGGCGGCCTGGGTGGAGTCGGCGGATGCCTCGCGCCTGCGCGAGGAGGACGTCCGACCGGTCTTCGGCGGTGCGGACGGCAACATCGCCAACTTCCTGTGGGACGGCGTGGGGTGCGCCGTCGTCGACTTCGAGGATTCCGGCACCAGCGACCGTGCCTTCGAAGTCGCCGATCTCGTCGAGCACGTGTCGGGGTCGCTGACCGGAGCGGTCGATGCGGACGTGCTGCTTCACCACCTCGCCCTCGACGGCCACGAGCAACGACGCCTCCTCCCGGCCCGGCGGCTCATGGCGCTGCACTGGTTGCTCATGTTGCTCCCGGGCGCACCGGCCGACCGGCGGAATCCGCCGGGGAGTGTCGACGCACAAGCGGGACGGCTGCTGCAGCTGCTTTCGTGACGCGTGCTCACCTGGAGCGCCCTCCGACCCGGAGGACGCTGAGGTAGCGGCGAGATACCCAGTCGCCCGTCTGCATGCGGATGCGCTCGGCGATCGCGTCGAGCAGGGGCTCCGGGACATCGCGGTCGAGCTTCCGGGTAGGGCGAGAGCGAGCGGAGGTAGTCGGCGAAGCCGGCCCCGTCGAACCGTTGGACGGTCGGGTACCAGCGCCCGATCGGCCGGCTGAACAGGCCGCCGGGTCCCTCGGCCACTCCCAGCCGCCGTCGGTGGCACGCACGTCGTCCTCGAACGGCGGGTGACTCCAGCCGGGGTTCCCAGGCGAGAAGCGCTCGTGCAGATCGGCTCCTACCGCTCGTCGTCGCCGTCTGCCGCGAGGTACGGCTGCGCCCACCCGTACGCCGTCGTCTGGCGGATTCCCGTCTCGCGTGCGATCTGCGGCCACGACCTGCCCCGCGCGTGCATCTCCGCGAGCAACCGCCCGGTGCGCTCGCGGCTGACGGCGCGGATCCGTTCGGCCTGGCGAACGGCCGCCAGCAGCTCCGCGTCGGAGAGCCCGTCGACCGGCACGGCGAGGAGCCGCGCCAGGTCGTCGAGATCATCGGCCACTCGGCGACGCTAGGTTGCAAGTCTTTCGGTTTTTCGAAAGACTGACCGTATGAGGGATGCGGTCTACGCGGTTCACGCGACGCGCCCGGACGACATCGGAGCAGTGGAGATCGTGTTCCGGACCGAGCGCGAAGCCGTTGCCTACGCGAGGGACCGATCGACCGACTGGCGAGTGCGCGCCACGTCCGTCACCCGGTTCACCATCGGCGAGCTGGGTACGTGGCATCCGATCGCCTGGTTCGCGGAGGGGCAGGAACAATCACCCCGCGCCACGCGGCCGGGCAGGTTCTACCCGACCGCAGTGCCGAACGGTCGGGACGTCGACCACAACGCTTGCGATGCGGCGCACGAAGGTGCACCTTTGTCCGACCGCTGACGGCAGTCGAGGCCGATCGGGGGCGGCCGTGCCTGATCCTTGGGGCTTTCTGCGCACCGCCCGGGAGTACCCGCGGCGGCGGCCGATCGACCTGCGTCTGCGCGACTGGCGCGAGGTCCACGAGCCGATGCCGGCGGACCGGCTGCGCCGGCAGGCAAGTCGGTGCATGGACTGCGGCGTCCCGTTCTGCCACGAGGGCTGCCCACTCGGCAACCTCATCCCGGAGTGGAACGATCTCGTCCGCCAGGGCGAGTGGCACGGGGCGATCGAACGGCTGCACGCCACGAACAACTTCCCGGAGTTCACCGGCGTGCTGTGCCCGGCACCCTGCGAGTCGGCGTGCGTGCTGGCGATCAACTCCGACGCGGTCACGATCAAGCAGATCGAGTTGCAGATCATCGACCACGCGTGGGAGCACGGATGGGTGACACCGCTCCGCCCGGAGTCGCAGACGAACCGGACCGTGGCCGTCGTCGGCTCCGGCCCAGCGGGACTCGCCGCCGCGCAGCAGCTCACGAGGGTCGGCCACACCGTGACCGTCTACGAACGCGCCGACCGCCCGGGCGGCCTGCTGCGCTACGGGATCCCCGCGTTCAAGATGGAGAAGTGGCGCCTCGACCGCCGCATCGAGCAGATGCAGGCAGAGGGCACGACCTTCCGAACCGGGGCGGACGTCGGCGTCGACCCCACGGTCGAGGAGCTGCGAGCAGAGGTCGACGCGTCGTGCTCGCCTGCGGCGCCACCGACCGGCGCGAGCTTCCCGTGCCGGGTCGCGAGCTCGCCGGGGTCCACCCCGCGATGGACTACCTGTCCTGGGCCAACCGCGTCCAGGAAGGGGACGTCGAGCGCTCACCCATCACCGCCGAGGGGAAGGACGTCGCGATCATCGGAGGCGGGGACACCGGGACCGACTGTTTCGGCACGGCGCACCGCCAAGCGCCCGATCGGTCGTCCACCTCGACATCCGGCCCCGCCCACCCGACGGGCGCACCCCGGACATGCCGTGGCCGACCTACCCGGCGATCTATCGGACTGCCCCGGCGCACGAAGAGGGCGGAACGCGCCTGTTCAGCATGGACACGCTCGAGTTCCTCGGCGACGAGAAGGGCCGGATCGAGGCGATCACGGTCACCGAGGGGTTCCGCGACGAGAGCAAGGCGTTCCACCCGACGACCGAAGCACCGGATGTCATCCCGGCGCAGCTCGCCCTGATCGCATTGGGGTTCCTCGGCCCCGAGCGCGGCAGGCTCATCACGGACCTCGGCGTCGAGCTCGACCAGCACGGCAACGTCGCGCGGGACGGCAACTTCATGTCCAGCGTCGAGGGCGCCTTCGTCGCGGGCGACATGGGCCGCGGTCAGTCCCTCATCGTGTGGGCGATCGCCGAGGGCCGTGCCGCCGCAGCGGGCGTCGACAGGTACCTCACGCGGCGGGACGTGCTGCCGTGCCCGATCGGCCCAGGGGATCGCCCGATCACGTAGCGGCCCGGCGACGGCTGCCGGGGCAGTCACACACGGAGTGCTGCGCTGACACACGAACTGCAGTTGGTGTGCGAGCGCCGAAGTTCGTGTGTGAGCGGCTCGTCAGCGGTAGCAGTAGGAGTCCGAGGACGCGTCGCCTCCCTGCAGCCGGATCTGGTGGGGCCGCAGGCCGCGGAAGTCGTCGCCGTGGGGGAAGAAGCGTTCGTTGACGCCGAGCCCGCCCGCGGGGTCGGCGTCGAGCATCGCCATCCAGGCGCCGACGCCGTCGGGGTAGAACTGGTCGTCCCACGCGCCGTAGAGCGAGTTGGTGAAGTAGACGCGGCGCCCGTCGCGGCTGACCTCCACCATCTGCGGCCCGCCCGCGAGCGACAGGTCCGGCCGGGCGGGGTGCGGGGCACGGTCGACGATGCCGCCGAGCCGGACCGAACCGGTCTGGCGGGGGTGCGCGGGGTCGGTGACGTCGAACTGCTTCATCTCGCCGGTACCCCAGCAGGAGACGTAGAGGAACCGGTCGTCCACCGACAGGTCGATGTCGGTGATGAGCGGTGGCACGGCACCGAACGGCTTCAGCGCGGGAGGCAGCCGGTCCGGGTCGGCGGGCTCGGCGGGGACGGTGATGACCTTCTCGACCTTCCAGTCGGCACCGTCGCGGAACCACCGCCAGATCGACCCGGAAAGGTCCTCCGTGGAGATCACCACGCCGACGAAGCCCCACGTCGCCTCCGGGTCGTGGGAGGGGCGGACCTCCAGCACCATCTGGTGCTGCACCCCCAGGTCGACGGACTGCAGGTGCCGGCCCTCGGCGAGGTCCCAGAAGTGGAGCGCGTGGCCGTACTTCCCGCCGAGCAGCAGCTCGGGTACGACGCCATCCTCGATCATCGAGGGGCTGCCCCACTCGCTGGAGATCAGCGTGTTCTGGTTGAGGTGCCACCAGGCGTCGTAGGCGAAGTGCTGCGGGCCGCGGTCGGTCTCCCAGGCACGCACGACGTCGAACGTGCTGTGGTCGAGCAGGGCGATCCCGCCGGGGCCGTCGTCGTTGCCCTCCGGACCGCCGATGCAGGTCAGGAACACGCCGTCGGGGCCGCAGTGCATGGTGTGCGGCCGGGAGTAGCCGGCCTTGTCCGACAGTTCCTTGCCGCTGATCGTCCGGACCAGTCGAGGGGACCGCGGGTCCGGTTGGGTGTCGAGGATGTGGATGTCCGACGAGCGCAGGCCCGGCACGAGCAGGTACCGCCGGGACAAGCCGGACATGTCGTGCCCCTCGTGCTGCAGCGCGCTCGAGCACGCGTTCCAGCCGAAGTGGTGCAGTTCGTGGCCGACGCCCGGGACGTCGGTCCAGCCGACCACCTGCCCGTAGCTGCCGGACGCCGGGTTGACGTCGACGACGGTCATGGCGTCGTGCTGCTGCGCGGCCCGGTCGAACGCGACGACGTACGCCAGTTCCTCGGGTGGGGCGGCGGCGGCCTCGGACGCAGAGCGGTAGAACGTGGGGTCGACGGTCGGCTGGCTCATGGTGGGCTCCTCTGACCATGGTGACCGACGGTCGGGCGAACCCGGCCGATGTGGCGGTTCCGGAACGAGTCCCTGCGTAACAGCGCGGCGGGGGCAGCACAATGCCTCGTCCCTTGACGCGACAGCACGCGCTGTTGTTCAGTGGTCCCAAGAGGCGCGTACAAACGTTAGTACAAGATCGCGGGGGTTCGGGTGTACATCTGCAACACGTGCGCGGTGGAGCATGCCGAGAAGGTCGACGTGTGCGCCATCTGCTCCGACGAGCGGCAGTGGGTGCCCGCCGACGGGCAACAGTGGACCACGCTGGACGAGCTCGCCGCGGCAGGCCACGGGGTGCGCCTGCGGGAGCTCGAACCGGACCTGTACGGCATCACCATCGAGCCGAAGCTCGGGATCGGCCAACAGGCCCACCTCGTGCGCACCCCTGCGGGCAACGTCATCTGGGACATGGTCGGCTACCTCGACGAGGACGCGGTGCGCCGCGTCCGGGAGCTGGGCGAGGTGGCAGCGATCGTGGCCAGCCACCCGCACATGTACGGGGTGCAGGTGGAGTGGAGCCGGGCGCTGGGCGACGCCCCGGTGCTGGTCTCCGAGGCGGACCAGAAGTGGGTGGCGCGGCCCGACCCGGCGATCCGCACGTGGTCGGGCACCCTCGAGGTCGTGCCCGGGGTCACGCTGCTGCAGCTCGGCGGGCACTTCCCGGGGAGCGCGGTGGCCCTGTGGGGCGCGGGAGCGGGCGGCAAGGGCGTGCTCCTGGGCGGCGACACGATCCAGGCCAACCCGGACCGCACCACGATGACGTTCATGCGCAGCTACCCGAACCGCATCCCGCTCTCGGCCGCGGTGGTGGAACGGATCACGCGCGCGGTCGAAGTGCTCGAGTTCGACCGCCTCTACGACAACTTCGGCAAGACCGTCGACACCGACGCCCGCGCGGCCACGCGCCGGTCGGCCGACCGCTACATCGGCTGGGTGCGCGGCGACTTCGACCACCTCACCTGATACCGACGGGGGGCGGGTGATCAGGTTGCCGATGTGGCTGCGCATCACGCTGCTGATCGCCATCGCCGGGTGGAGCCTCTACATCGCCATCCGCCGGGAGGATCGACTGCTGCGCCGCCTCGCCCGTGCCGCACGCGGGAGCGTCTGGCGGGCCCTCGCCGTGGTCACCGGGGCTACCTGGCGATCGTCGCGGTGCTCGCGCTCTGCGGCCTGGTCGCGGCGATCGCCCACGAGGCCGGACTGCCGGCGCTGACGATCCTCGTGCTGCTCGTCGGCCTGACCGTCGCCGCACCGTTCCTGTGGCTGTTCGCCCCGGCGGGCGGCGCGGCGCCCCTGCCGGTGACATCCTACCGCGATCTACGGCGCCAGGGTGCGGGGAAGGGCGTGGCGCGCGCCATCGCCTACCCGGCCGTGGTCCTCTACTTCGTCCTGCTGCTGCCCGCGATGATGGCCACGGGGATGGGCGTGCTCCTGGTCGGATGACCGGCTCAGGCCGACGACCCGACGCCCTCGGCCGCGTCGGCGACCATCACCGTGACGCCCGAGCCGCGGAGCCGCTCGATCTGCGCCGGGTCCGCGCTCGCGTCGGTGATCAGCGTCCAGCCGGGTTCGAGCCGGGCCCACGCGTGGAACGGGCGGCGCCCCAGCTTGGCACCGTGGGCCAGCACGTAGACGTCCGTGGCCCGCCGGGCCATGAGCTCCTTGAGCCGCGTCTGCACGTGGTCGGCCTCGCACAGCCCTTCGACGTCGACGCCGTCGGCGCCGAGGAACGCCCGGTCGAACGTCACCCGCTCCAGGCTCGCCTCGGCCAGCGGGCCGACGAACCCCTCGCTGAGCGGGCGCAGGGTGCCACCGAGGCAGTGGACGGTGACGCCCTCGGCCTCGGCGAGCTCCTGCAGCGCGGTGAGCCCGACGGTGACGGCCGTCAGCCCCGGGGACGACCGCAGCTCGTGGGCGAGCGCGCCCACCGTGGAGCCCGCGTCCAGGAGCACCGTCTCGCCCGGGCGGATCTCGGCGGCCGCCGCCCGCGCGATCGCCCGCTTCGCCGCGAACGCCTCACCGACCCGCTGCCGCAGCGGCGCCTCGGGATGCGCGGAGAGCGCCATCGCGCCCCCGTACGTGCGCGCGAGCCGCCCCTCGGCGGTCAGCACGGCGAGGTCGCGCCGGATCGTCGACGCCGTCGACCCCAACGTCTGCGACAGCTCGTCGACGCTCGCCAGGCCGGAGGTCGTGGCGAGCCGGACGATCTCGTCGCGCCGCCGCTGCGATCCGCGCGCCGGCACGGGCGTCAGACCGTCGGCCGCGACGCCAGCGCAGCCGCCTGGCGCAGCGCCTCGACCATGCTGCCCGGCTCGGCCGTCCCCTTGCCCGCGATGTCGAACGCCGTGCCGTGGTCGACCGACGTGCGGATGACCGGCAGGCCGACGGTGATGTTGACGCCGTCCTCGATGCCCAGCACCTTGACCGGGGCGTGGCCCTGGTCGTGGTACATCGCGACGATCAGGTCGTAGTCGCCGCGACCGGCCAGGAAGAACGCCGTGTCGGCCGGCAGCGGGCCGCGGGCGTCGATGCCGTCGGCCTGCAGCACCTGCAGCGCGGGGACGATCTTCTCCTCCTCCTCGCCGTGCCCGAAGAGGCCGTTCTCGCCTGCGTGCGGGTTGATGCCGCAGACCCCGATCCTCGGATTGGCCACCCCGGCACGCACGAGCGCCTCGTGCCCGCGCCGCACCGTGCGCTCGACGAGACCCGGCTCGATCCGCGCCACCGCGTCGATCAGGCCGATGTGCGTGGTGACGTGCACGACCTTCACCTTGGGCGTCGTGAGCATCATCGACACCTCCTCGGTGCCGGTGAGGTGGGCGAGCAGCTCGGTGTGGCCGGGGAAGCGGTGACCGGCGGCGTGCAACGCCTCCTTGTTGAGCGGTGCCGTGCAGATCCCCTGCACGGCACCGGCCACCGCGAGCTCCGCCGCCACCCGCACGTACTGGTAGGCGGCCTCGCCCGCGACGGGCGACACGGCGCCCCACGGCAGGTCGGTGGGCAGCAACCCGAGGTCGATCACGTTGATCCGGTTGCCGCCGAACGCCGCCTGGGCGGGCTCCTCGATCGTGGCGACCTCGACGTCCAGGCCGAGGATGCCTGCGGCCAGCCGGAGCCGGGCCGCGTCGCCGATCACCACCGGCCGGCAGCGGGCGAGCGTGTCGGGGTGCAGGACGGCCGGGACGATCACCTCCGGTCCGACGCCCGCTCCGTCGCCCATGGTGACCGCGACGAGCGGCAGGACGTCGTTCGATGTGGGGTGAGCTGCGGTCATGGTGCCTTCCGATCTCGGAACGTGGTGCGTGAGCGCCGCGACGATGTCGCGCAACGAGTCGACCCCGCCGAAGCTGCCCGGCCGGGTGACGATGTGGCGCCCGTCCGCCGTGCGGCTGCGGACGGCGCCGTGCCCGATCTGGGCGAGCGGTTCGAGCTGGTCGATCCCGAGCTCGTCGAGCACGCGCCGGGCGGTCTCCCCGCCGGTGAGCACGAGGTCGGCGGTGGCCGGTCCCGGATCGAGGTCGGCGACCGCGCGGGCGAGCGCCGCGACGACGGCCCGCGGGTCGCGCCGGTGACCGCGCCGGGCCGCAGGACGGTGACGCCCGGACCGAGGGTCTCCCCCGCCGACGGCAGGCGGATCTCTCGGGCCCCGTCGGCGAGCAGCCGCTCCACCTGCCGCGCCGCGATCTCCGCGGCCGACCCGACCACGACGAGCACCACGGACGGCCGTGAGTGGATACGAGTGCCGGAGCACTCGTATCCACTCACGGGTTCTGACCTGCCGATGGCGGCGGCGAACCCACCCGACCCGGCGAGCACGACGTCGGGCCGGGCGAGCGCGGCGGCGGCCACCGCGTCGAGGTCGTCGTCGGTGAGGGCGTCGCAGATCACGACAGGCGCCCGGTCCAGGGCGGCGGCCAGCGCGGCTGCGGTGTCGCCTCGTACCGCGTCGACGCCGAGCACGGTGGTGCGCAGCGACCCGAGCGCTGCGCCGACGCTCGACGGCGCCGGGCCGGGCTCCACCCGCCACGCATCGGTCTCGTGCAGCGGGACCCCGGACAGCTGCACGACCCCGTCCCGCACGGTGCGCCCGGCCACCGGCAGGCCGGGGTCGAGCACGACCGGCGCCGCGGCGGCCAGCACCCCGATCTCGGCCGCGAGGTTCCCGCGGAGGAGCGAGTCGATCTTCTTGACGATCCGCGCCGACGGCGGCGCCGCGTCCAGGGCGGCCCGCACGGCGGCCGCCGCGTCCGCGGCGCCGCGGTGCGACTGTCGAGGTCCACCACGGTGAGGCCCGGCGCAGCGGGCAGCAGCCGCCCGCCACCCCCGAGCACGACGCGCGCCGACTCACCGGGCCGGGCCAGCACGGCAGCGGTCTCCGCGGCGCCGGACAGGTCGTCGGCGATGACGAACAACTCGGTCGGCACCGTTCCTCCCCTCCCGGGCTGGGTCCATCATGCGCTAATTGCGCGGTCCGCGCGAGTCGATCGCTCCGTTGCGCAGATCACGCAGCCATGGGACGTTCGCGACGCCCCGGGGGTGGACGGCTCAGGCGCCCTCCACCGCGCCGGGCGGCAGGAAGTTGACGTCGTGCTCGGCGGAGCGGCGCACGACCTCCTCCGGGTCGTCAGATCGTGCAGCTGGTCGAACAGCGCCGCGAGCTTCCCGGCGGGGCTCACCCAGAACAGGCCGCGGGTGGGCGCCTCGCTCCGGTTGTAGTAGGCGTGCGGCAGGTTGCGCGGCATGAGCACGGTGTCGCCCGGTCCGGCCGTGGTCCACTCGCCGTCCAGGTAGAGCGTGAACACGCCCTCCAGGATGTAGATGTGTTCGTCCTGCAGGGGGTGCACGTGCGGAGGGACGCCAGTGCCCGGCGGGTCGTAGGTCTCGAACGCGAAGCTGGAGTCGCTGACGGCCTTCGGCCAGTAGGTGTGACCGAGGATGTTCCAGACCTTCTTGCGCACCCCCTCCCCCGCGAGGGTGATGCCCTTGGGCAGCGGGCCGAGCACGATCTCGTCGCCGGTCATCATCGTCCGATCATCCACCCGATGCCCGGTCCGTCAATCCGCGATCCGGTGCACCAGCACGGGCCGGTTCCCGGTGACACCGGCCGCAACCGGGTCGGATCAGGTGATCCCAGGCTCGCGATCGACGTCGACACGGCTCCGAGAGGTGGGCGCCACGCGGATGCACCGGCACCTGCGCGAGCCGGCGGTCGGGGAATGGGGCCCCGGCGAGTTCCGGCACCACCTCCGGCAGACGGGCACGCCGCTCGTCGAGCGGACCTGCCCCGGCGAGGTGGCGGTGACGTTCGTCGACGAGCCCGCGGACGCCGACAGCTCCGTCCACCTACGGCTGTTCATCGGCTACAACACCATCGAACCGGAGCTCGAGCCGGTCGCCGGCACACCGTTCCGGACACCCTGCGGATGCGCTCGGACCTGCGCTTCTCCTACGCCTCCGCGCGACGTCGCCCGGCGGGCGCGCCGGAACTGGTCCGGGACCCGTTCAACCCGCCACCGCGGCTCACCGACCCGCGCCTGCAAGACGCGGTGGCGGTGCTCCCGACGCGGCGCCCCTGCGGCAGCACAACCCCTCGTGATCGTCTTCGACGGGGCGGCGAGGCACAGCGCACCGGCGGTACGGGACGCGCTCGTCCGCGCGGGCCGGATCCGGCCGTGGACGGTGCGTCCCAGCGGACGCGGCGGCTCGGTTCCGGCGAGGGCCGCGTGGCAGGGTGGGGATCACCACCGAACACCGGTTGCATTGGCGGCCGTCCCCGGCGCGGTGGCACACCCGCATGTCGGCGAGACGGACGCTGCCGGCGCCCACGCCACTATCCTGCGGTCCATCCCGGACACCCGCGAAGAGAAGACCGTGACCCGCGTTCCGCGGAACGCAGCGGCACTGTTCCCGGCTGGCGCTGCCTCGTAGCCCGTCTCTCGTGGGCGCGCCTTGGTCACCCTCGCCGCCCCTGCGCCCTGCCTCCGCGCTGGGGTTCTCGGGTGCAGTCGCCTCCTCCACATCCTCACCTTGCGTGTCGGTGTGGCCGGGTTGGATTCACTACCGAATACCGTGGTGGCGTTGGCGGCCGTTCCCGACGTGGGCGCACGCCGTATTTCGACGAGACCGTCACCGCCGGGTGCCCACGCCACTGTCCGGTGGTCCCGATCCACCGCCCGGACATCCGCCAAGAGAAAACTGTGGAGCACCGAGTTTCCGCGTTCCGCGGAACGCACCGAACAACCCGAAAATGTCAGACCCCACTGCCATCCTGAAAGCGAACACCAGCCCGCCATCAGGAGGCCCTCATGTCCACCGCCGTGATTTCCCGACCCACCCCGCAGCCCACATCGGCACCCACGCGGCTGCCCACATCGGCGTCTCATGAGTTGCCCGGCTCCACGGCGGTCCTGTTGCAGCGCATGAGCACCGATGACCTCGAATCCGAACTGCTGACCATGGCCGGGCACATCGCCGCCGCCGAATGCCGCTTCCTCCAACTCCTGGCCGAGTTCGACGACCGC
>MKJV01000108.1 GCA_001942185.1 Pseudonocardia sp. CNS-004 | reverse complement strand
CGCCGGCACCGCGGCGCTCGCGGCCGGGGCGGTCGCCGCGCTCGTGCGCCGGGCGGCGCTGCTCACCCGCAGCGCGAGGGCTGGGCGTTCGTCGCCACCGCGCTCGCGATCGGGGCGTCCACCGCGGTGCTGTTCGGGGCGCTCCACCCCGCGGTGCTCCCCTCGCTCGTGGACCCGGCGTTCGACCTCACCGTGGCCGGCGCGGCCTCGGCGCCCTACACGCTGGGGCTCCTGTCCTGGATCGGCGTGGTGTTCCTGCCGCTGGTGGTGCTCTACCAGTCGTGGAGCTACTGGGTGTTCCGCCGCCGGGTGACCAGGGCGCACGTGTCATGAGACCGCTCGACCCACGCCTGGTCCGCACCACCGCGGCGGTGCGGGTGCACCTGGCCGTGACGGTGGCGTGCGGGTTCGCGGCGACGGCACTGATCCTGGTGCAGGCCTGGCTGGTCGCGC
Organism: Pseudonocardia sp. CNS-004; assembly: GCA_001942185.1. GTDB lineage: Bacteria > Actinomycetota > Actinomycetes > Mycobacteriales > Pseudonocardiaceae > Pseudonocardia. The sequence continues at coordinate 56,600 of MKJV01000108.1, read as the reverse complement.
ACGCGATCGCCGGGGCGACGTCGGGAACGGCCGCGGCGCTCGGCGCGACGGTCGCCGCCGTCGGGGCCGTCGCGCTCGCCCGCGCCGCGCTCACCTACGGCGCGGAGACCGCGGCGCTGCGCAGCGCCGCACGCGTCAAGTCCGACCTCCGGCGCCGCCTCGTGCGGCACGTCGCCACCGCGGACCCCGCCGCCACCGACGCGGGCGAGCTGGCCACCCTCGCGACCCGGGGCCTCGACGCGCTCGACGACTACGTCGCGCGCTACCTGCCCCAGCTCGTGCTCGCCACGCTCGTGCCGGTGGCCGTGCTCGTCGTCGTGTTCCGGGCCGACTGGATCTCCGGGCTCGTCATCGCGCTCACTCTGCCGCTGATCCCGGTGTTCATGGCGCTCGTCGGCATGCACACCCAGGACCGGACGCGGCGGCAGTGGCAACTGCTGCAGCGGCTCGGTGGCCATTTCCTCGACGTCGTCGAGGGCCTGCCGACGCTGGCGGTCTTCCGCCGCGCGAGGTCCGAGGCGGCCCTCATCCGCCGGGTGACCGACGCCCACCGCGAGGCGACGATGCGCACGCTGCGGGTGGCGTTCCTGTCGGCGTTCGTGCTGGAACTGCTCGCGACGCTGGCGGTCGCGCTGGTGGCGGTGGAGGTCGGGCTGCGCCTGCTCTACGGCCGCCTCGACCTGGAGACCGCGCTGCTGGTGCTCGTGCTCGCACCCGAGGCGTACCTGCCGTTGCGTGAGGTGGGCGCCCGGTTCCACGCGAGCATGGAGGGCGTCACGGCAGCCGAACGGGTCTTCGCCGTGCTGGAGCGGCGCACCGCCGCTCCCTCTCCGGAGGCCACCGTGGCACCGGCGGCGCGCCCGGCCGTCCGGTTCAGCGGTGTCGGGCTCACCTACCCGGGGCGCGACGCGCCCGCGCTCGACGGTGTGGACCTCGTGCTGCGCCAGGGCACCACCACGCTCGTCGCCGGGCGCAGCGGTGCGGGCAAGAGCAGCCTCGTCGCGTTGCTCCTGCGGTTCGCGGAGCCGACGGCGGGCCAGGTGCTCGTCACCGCCGCCGACGGCGGCGAGACCACGCTCGCGCAGATCGACCCGGACACGTGGCGACGGCGCATCGCCTGGCTCCCGCAGGACCCCTACCTGTTCGACGCGTCGGTGTCGGACAACATCCGCCTCGGCCTGCCCGACGCCCCCGACGAGGCCGTGCACCGCGCCGCCCGCCGCGCGGAGGCCGAGGACGTGATCGCCGCGCTCCCCCGCGGCTACGCCACGCCGCTGGGCGAGCGCGGCCACCGGCTGTCGTCGGGGCAGCGCCAGCGGATCGCCCTGGCCAGGGCGTTCCTGCGCCAGGAAGCCCTCGACGCGCCGATCGTGCTGCTCGACGAGCCCACCGCGCACCTCGACCCCGAGCACGCCACGGCCGTCCGCGCAGCGGTGGCCCGGCTCCTCGAGGGCCGCACCGGCGTCATCGTCGCCCACGACGAGGGCTGGTCCGACCTGGCCGACGAGGTCGTGCACCTGGAGGCGGGCCGCGTGCTGATCCCGACCCGTGAGCGGATACGAGTGCTCCAGCACTCGTATCCACTCACGACCGGGCATCGACCGCTACCCGCAGGAGACCTCGATGCCTGACCTTCGGACGTCCACCCGGCCACTGCTGCGGATGATCGGGCTCGCGCGGCCGCGAGGGCCGCGGTTCGCGCTCGGAGTGCTCGCCGGGGCCACCGCGACCGGCTCCGGGGTGGCGCTGCTCGTCGTCGCGGCCTGGCTCATCGCCACCGCCGCCACGTCGCCGCCGCTCACGGCGCTGTCGGTGGCGGTCGTCGCCACCCGGGCCCTGGGGGTCACCCGCGGGGTGGCCCGCTACCTCGAGCGGCTCGTCACCCACGACGCGGCGCTGCGGACGCTCGCCGACGCGCGGGCCCGCGTGTACGAGCGGCTCGCGCGCGCCGAGCCGGTGCACCGGTTCCGCGCGGGCGACCTCGTCACGCGCCTGGTCAGCGACACCGACGCCACGCAGGACCTGCTCGTGCGCGGGCTCACGCCACCCGCGGCCGCGCTCGTCACCGGCGCCGGAGTGGTGGTGGTGAGCACCGCGCTGTTCGTGCCGGGCGGGCTGCTGCTCGCCGCCGGGCTCGTGCTGGGCGGGGTGGCCGTGCCGCGTCGCCGCCGCGGCCGCCGGGCGGGGTCCGGGCAGGCGGCGGGCCGCGGGCCGGGCGGCGCTGTCCACCGCGCTGGTCGACATGCTGCACGGCGCGCCCGACCTCGTCGCCTACGGCGCCATGCCGGCCGCGCTCGCCCGGTTCGCCGACGCCGACGCCGAGCTCACCGCGGTGGAGCGCCGCGACGCCGCACTGCTCGGCACGGGAGCCGGCGCGTCCGCACTGCTCGCCGGGCTCACGCTGTGGGCACGCTGCTGCTCGGCGTCCGCACTGCTCGCCGGGCTCACGCTGCGCACGCTGCTGCTCGGCGTGGCTGCCGTGCAGGACGGCGTGCTCGCCCCGGTGCCGCTCGCCGTGCTCGTGCTCACCGCGCTCGCCGCGTTCGAGATCGTCGCGCCGCTGCCGGGCGCGGCGGCCCGGCTCGGGACGGTGCGTGCCGCGGGGGCCCGGCTGTTCGACGTCCTGGACACCCCGCCCGCGCTCACGCCCCGCCTCACGGCCACCCCCGCACCCGCGGCGACGGGCTGCGCGTGCGCGGGCTGCGCGTGCGCTACGGCCCCGCCGAGCCGTGGGCGCTCGACGGCGTCGACCTCGACGTGCCCCCGGGCCGCCGCGTCGCCGTGGTGGGCCCGAGCGGCTCGGGCAAGAGCACGCTCGCCGCGGTGCTGTTCCGCTTCCGCGACCCCGACGCCGGCACCGTGCACCTGGACGGCGCCGACGTCGCGGCGCTGCCCGCCGACACCGTGCGCACCCAGGTGACCGGCATGCCCCAGGACCCGCACGTGTTCGCCAGCACGGTGCGCGAGAACCTGCGCCTCGCCCGGCCCGGGGCGAGCGACGCCGAGCTGCGCGCCGTCCTCACGCGCGTGGGGCTGGACCCGGCGCTGCTCGACACCGAGGCCGGCATCCACGGCACGCGGCTGTCCGGGGGGATGCGCAGGCGCATCGCGCTCGCCCGCGCCCTGCTGGTGCCGCCCGCCGGGCGGACCGGCACGCTGCTCGTGCTCGACGAACCGACCGCCCACCTCGACCCCGGCACCCGCGACGACGTGCTCGACGACCTGCTCTCCGCGACGGCCGGGCGCTCGCTCCTGCTCATCACCCACGACCTCGCCGCGATCGACCGCATGGACGAGGTCGTGGTGCTCGCCGGCGGGCGGGTGCTGCAGCGCGGCACGCCCGCCGAGCTGCGGGAACGTCCGGGCTGGTTCCGCACCCTCGGGGACCGGCACCCCTCGGCACCGGTTCAGGGGCGACCTGCCACTATCTCATCTGTCGGCGCCCAGCGGTAGGGTTCCGCGGGCCCAAGATCATTTGATAGTGAGGTTCTCGTCGTGCCGCCATTCCGCTCCCGCGCCGCGCTGCTCCCGACGCTCGTCACGGCGCTCGTCACGGTGCTCCTCACGGCGCTCGCGGCCTGCTCCGCCGGGCCGAGCGAGCCGACGTCGATCTCCGAGCAGGAGCTGGCCGCCATCGAGGACGACTCCGGGTTCGCCTGGGAGAAGCAGCCGACGCCGCTCGAGCTCGGGGTGACCCACACCCAGAACAGCCTCGACTCCCACCACGCCGACGAGGCCACCGAGCGGGGCATGAAGATCCTCGAGGACGACGGCGCGATCTGGCAGAACCACCACATCATGGGCTTCGGCACGGGCAACCCGGAGCCGTCCCCCGGCGACTACGACTGGGACACCCTCGACAAGCGCATGGAGCTCACCGAGGCCACCGGTGGCAAGGCCATGCTCACGCTGTGCTGCGCGCCGGACTGGATGAAGGGCGGCGAGGAGGACGAGACCGACTGGTCGACCCTGGAGGACAACCCGCTGCCCGAGCACTACGGCGACTTCGCCGAGCTCGCCGCCGAGGCGGTGAAGCGCTACCCGCAGGTCGAGCGCGTGCTGGTGTGGAACGAGCTCAAGGGCTTCTACAACCAGGCGGCCAACCGCTGGGACTACGAGGGCTACACCGACTTCTACAACCAGGTCTACACCGCGGTGAAGGCGGTGCGCCCCGACATCCAGGTCGGCGGCCCCTACGTCGTGCTCACCAGCCTCGACCCCGGCACCACCGACGCGTCCGACCAGGTCGCCGGCGTGTGGGGGGCGGCCGACCAGCGCGCGCTCGACGTCGTCGACTACTGGCTGCAGCACAAGGTGGGTGGCGACTTCGTCGCCGTGGACGCGTCCACCAGACCAGGAACGACACGATCCCCCCGGTGCTCGACGGCGCCCAGAAGTTCGCCGACCTGGACCGGTGGATCCGCGAGCGCACCGACCTGCCGATCTGGTGGGCCGAGTTCTACCCCGACGTCCCCGCGGACGCGCAGGCGGGCGCCGCCAGCCCGGCCAGCGCCGCCACCACCCTGGCCACGGTGGCGGCGTACGCGCAGTCCGGGGCATCCGGCGCGCTCCTGTGGGGCCCGCAGGGCGACCCCGAGCTGGAGTACGCCGCGCTGTGGACCGACAGCACCAAGGACGACGGCGGGCAGCCGACCCCGCTCACCGCGGCGTGGCAGTGGCTGGTGCCGCGGCTGGCACGGGGCGACGTCGAGATCGGGCGCTCCCCCACGTCGCCGATGGTGGTGTTCCGCGCCACCGACGGCGCGGTGGTGGTGAACGCGAGCGGCGACCCGGTCGACGTGGGCTCGGGCACCGCGCCGGTGGGGCCGTGGTCGATCACGTGGTGCCCCGCAACTCCTGATCCCGGCACCTGGTCCCCGGGCCCGCCCGGGGATCAGGGTTTGCGGGCCACCCCACCGATGATCATGTCGTCCACCGGGCCCGCCTGCGCGATCAACGGCCCGTCGGGCCACCAGTCCCGCACCCGGGTGACGCCGGGCTCCACGAGGTCGGTGCCCTCGAAGAACGCCTCGATCTCCGCGCGCGGCCGGAAGACCACCGGGCCCAGCCCGCTGCGGGCGAACACGCCCTCCACGAAGCGGGCGAGCTGGCTGCCCTGGCCGTCGTCCTGCGGGTCGCAGAACTGGGAGAGCACCAGGTACGAACCGGACGGCAGCAGGTCGAGGTAGCGCCGCACGATCTCGTGCGGGCGGGCGGTGCCGGACACGTGGTGCATGGTGCGGCTGTGGATGAGCGCGACCGGCGCGCCGGCTCGAGGAACTTCTTCACCGTGTCGTGGCCCAGCACGTCCTCGGGCCGGGAGAAGTCGCCGTCGACCAGGTGGGTGAGGTCGTTCTCCTCGAGGATCGCCCGGCCGTGGGCCAGCACCACGGGATCCTCGACGACGTAGATGACGCGGGTGTCGGAGTTGAAGCGCTGGGCCACCTGGTGGGTGTTCTCCACGGTGGGCATACCCGCACCGACGTGCAGGATCTGCTCCATGCCCGCCGACTTCACGAGGAACCGGGTGACCCGGCCCAACCAGGCCCGCTCCTCCTGCACGACCCGGGTGAGCTCTGGCGCGGCCTCGTGGATCTCCCGGACGACAGCGCGGTCGGCGGCATAGTTGTCCTTGCCGCCGAGGAAGCCGTCGTACACGCGGGCGATGTTCGGCCTCGACATGTCGATCATGCGCGACGGAGGCAGAGGTGGGTCGTCGGGATCGATCGGCCGGCCGGAGGTCACGGGCCGTACCGTATCGGGCCCGCCCGAGCGGGGTCATCCCCCACCGGGTGCGGAGGCCATCGGTGACCTGCGCGGACCGGGTTTCGCGCCACCGGGTCCCCCGGCCGCGCCTCCTCAGCGGGGAAGCGGGTCACCGCCGGGCAGCGTGAGGGTGCTCGGCGTGTGGGGCAGGACCGAGTCGATGTAGGCCTTCGCCGCCGCGGTGGTGCCCACGTCCTTGCCCGCCCGCTCGGACAGGAACCAGCGGTGCTCCAGCACCTCGTGGAAGATCTCCGCGGGCTCCAGCCGGTCGGCGAGCGACTCCGGGATGCGGGCCATCACCTTGTCGTAGACCTCGGCCCGCCACCGGTGCCCGGCCACGGTCTCCGGCACCGACCGCCCCTCCTTCTGCTCCAGGTACCCGCGGTAGCTCGTGAGGTCGTTGAGCAGCCTGCGCGCCTGGTTCTCGGTGACCTCCAGGCCGGTGAGGGCGTAGAGCCTGTTGCGGTGCCGTCCGGTCTCGGCGACCTGCGTGCGTACCCGCAGCCGGACCCCGTCGTCGGTGGTCTTCAGCTCGATCTCGTCGACGTCGAAGCCCAGCTCGTTGATCCGGTCCACCCGCTCGGCCACCCGGTAGCGCTGCTCGTCGGGCTGCAGCAGCTCCTCGCGGGTGAGCTCCTCCCACAGTGCCTGGTAGCGCCGCGGCAGCTCGCCCGCGACCTCCACGGGGTCGACGTCGTCGGGCAGCAGACCGCCCGCCTGCAGGTCGAACAGCTCCCCACCGACGCGCTCGGCCGCATAGTCGATGTCGAAACCGCGCTGCCCCGCCGTGAGCGAGGGGTGCAGCTCCGCGGTCTCGGCGTCCACCAGGTAGGCCGCGATGCCGCCCGCGTCCGGCCGGAACAGCGTGTTCGACAACGAGCAGTCGCCCCAGAACAGCCCCGCGAGGTGCAGCCGCACCAGCAGCTCCACCATGGCGTCGATCAGCTGCACGGTGGGCCGCTGCGTGTGGCCGTGGGAGAACACGTACCGGTAGGACATCGAGTAGTCCAGGAACCGGGTGACGAGCACGGCGTCCTGGGGCGTGCCACCCCCGTCCTCGCCCGCGACCGTCGGCCGCTCGACGCAGACACCGAGGGCCGACACCGCCGGCATGCCCAGCTCCTCCAGGCGTCCCAGCAGCCGGTACTCCCGCCGGGCGAGCCGCTCGTCGATCTCCTTCAGCGCGTAGACGTGGCCGTCGGCCTCGACGAACCGCACGACGTGGCGCGAGATGCCGCGGTGGGCCACCTCCAGGAGCCGCTCGTCCGTCCAGTCCTCGAGCGGCTGGTCCCACGGCAGCGACAGCAGCCCGGCCGCGTGCTCGGCCGGGGGGCGGAAGATGAAGCGCACGTGACCAGTATGCGGTCAGGCCTTCGGGCCGCCCGCGACGTAGAGCACCTGACCGTTGACGAACCCGGAGCGCTCGCTCGCGAAGAACGACACGGCGTTCGCGATGTCGTCGGGCTGCCCGGCCCTGGCCACCGGGATCTCCGACGCCCGCGCGGCCAGGTAGGTGTCCCAGTCCTGCCCGATCCGCTCGGCCGTCGCCTTCGTCATGTCGCTCACGATGAACCCGGGCGCGATGCAGTTGGCCGTGATGCCGAACTTGCCCAGCTCGATCGCGAGCGTCTTCGTGAAGCCCTGCAGCCCGGCCTTCGCGGTGGAGTAGTTGGTCTGCCCGCGGTTGCCAGCGCCGACGTGCTGGAGAGGTTGACGACGCGGCCGAAGCGCTGCTCCACCATGTACTTCTGGGCAGCACGGGTCATCAGGAACGAGCCGCGCAGGTGCACACCCATCACGGTGTCCCAGTCCAGCTCGGACATCTTGAACAGCAGGTTGTCCCGCGTGACACCGGCGTTGTTCACCAGCACGACCGGCGGGCCCAGCTCGGCGGCCACCCGCGTGACGGCCGCCTCCACCTGCGCGGAGTCGGAGACGTCCGCACCGACGGCCAGCGCCTGCCCGCCCGCGGCCTGGATCGCCTCGACGGTGCCCGCAGCGGCCGCCTCCTCGAGGTCGACCACCGCCACCGCGAGGCCGTCGGCGGCCAGCCGCTGCGCGGTGGCCGCTCCGATCCCGCGCGCGGCCCCGGTCACGATCGCCACGCGCTGCGGGCTCTGGGTCATGTCCTGCACTCCCGTCCTCTACTCCGATGTCGGCTCCGACATCCTCCCCGGAGTCTGGGACAACGCGCACGGGCACGCCACCCCGTGATCGTCGGCGCCACCACCGGGCGACCGTTTCGAACAGCGCAGCCCGGGAACGCCTCCGGCGACCCCGATCTGAACCTCTCGGAGGAGATGCGTGCCATGACCGGCTTCCTCGGGTCGGGCGACCCCGGCTCGTTCGACGAGTTCCTCGCCCGCTTCTTCGGGCCCGGCACCCGCGGCCCGGTGCGCCGGATCGACCTGACCCGGCTGATGAGCACCGGCGCGCGGGAACTCGTCGCGACGGCCGCCCAGCTCGCGATCGACCGCGGCGACACCGACCTCGACGCCCAGCACCTGCTGCTCGCGGCCACCCGGCTCGAACCCACCCGCCAGTGGCTCGACCGGGCAGGCGCCGACCCGGACCGGATCGCCCGGATGCTCGACGAGCGGCTCACGCGGGCCGAGCCGACGGGCCGCGCGCCCGTGCTCACGCCGGCGGCGAAGCGCGCCCTGCTGGACGGCCACCAGGTGTCGCGTTCGCTCGGATCCACCTACATCGGCCCCGAGCACGTGCTGCTCGCCATCGCCGCGAACGAGGAGTCGGCCGCGGGCAGGCTGCTGACCGAGGCCAGCTTCGCCCCCCGCGAGCAGCCGGGTCCCCGGGGCGCGGGCCCGGCACCCGCGGGCGCGGCCGGCCGGAGGGGCGGCCCGGCCGCCACGCCGACGCTCGACCAGTTCGGGCAGGACCTCACCGCCGCCGCGCGCGAGGGTCGCCTCGACCCGGTCGTCGGACGCGCCGACGAGATCGAGCAGACCATCGAGGTGCTCTCCCGGCGCACCAAGAACAACCCGGTGCTCATCGGTGAGGCAGGCGTCGGCAAGACCGCCATCGTCGAGGGGATCGCGCAGCGGATCGTCGACGGCGACGTGCCCGACACGCTCGCCGGGCGCCGCGTCGTGGAACTGCAGCTCTCCGGCGTGGTGGCCGGCACCCGGTACCGCGGCGACTTCGAGGAGCGGCTGCGCACCCTCATCGACGAGATCCGCGGAGGCGGGGACCAGCTGATCGTCTTCATCGACGAGCTGCACACGATGGTCGGCGCGGGCGGCGGGGGCGGCGGCGAGGGCGGCGGGTCCATGGACGCGGGCAACATGCTCAAGCCCGCACTGGCCCGCGGCGAGCTGCACGTCATCGGCGCGACCACGCTGGACGAGTACCGCAAGCACATCGAGTCCGACGCCGCGCTCGCCCGCCGCTTCCAGCCCGTGATGGTGCCCGAGCCCAGCTGCGAGGACGCGATCGAGATCATGCGCGGGCTGCGCGACCGCTACGAGGCCCACCACCAGGTGCGCTACACCGAGGACGCGCTGCGGGCCGCCGTGGAGCTGTCGGACCGCTACCTCACCGACCGCTTCCTGCCGGACAAGGCGATCGACCTGATGGACCAGGCGGGCGCGCGCGTCCGGCTGCGCACCCGCACCCCCTCGACCGACCGGCGGGGCATCGAGCAGCGCCTCGAGCAGCTCGAGCGCGACAAGGACCAGGCCGTCGCCGACGAGCAGTACGAGCGGGCCTCCGAGCTGCGCGACGAGATCTCCCGGCTGCGCGGGAGCCTCGCCGAGATCCGGCCGGCCGAGGACGGAGTGCCCGAGGTCGGCGTCGCCGACATCGCGGACATCGTCTCGCGCTCCACCGGGATCCCCGTCGCCCAGCTCACCGAGGCCGAGCGCGACCGGCTGCTGCGCCTCGAGGAGGAGCTGCACTCGCGGGTCGTCGGGCAGGACGAAGCCGTGTCCGCCGTCGCCGAGGCGATCCGCCGCTCCCGCGCCGGCCTCGGCGACGAGGACCGCCCGGTCGGCAGCTTCCTGTTCCTCGGCCCCACCGGCGTCGGCAAGACCGAGCTCGCCCGCGCCCTCGCCGTGGCGCTCTTCGGCGAGGAGGACCGCATGGTGCGCCTCGACATGAGCGAGTACGGCGAGCGGCACACGGTCGCGCGGATGGTCGGGGCCCCGCCCGGCTACGTCGGGTACGGGGAGGCCGGCCAGCTCACCGAGGCCGTGCGGCGTCGCCCGTACTCGGTGCTGCTGCTCGACGAGGTCGAGAAGGCGCACCCCGACGTGTTCAACGTGCTGCTGCAGGTGCTCGACGACGGCAGGCTCACCGACGGGCAGGGCCGCACCGTCGACTTCCGCAACACCGTCGTGATCATGACCAGCAACGTCGGGTCGGAACTGATCACCAACCACGGCACCACCCTCGGCTTCGGCAGCAGCCGCGACGCCGGCACCGACGCCGACTCCGCCGAGCTCCGCGACAAGATCATGCCGCGGCTGCGGGACGTGTTCCGGCCGGAGTTCCTCAACCGGATCGACGAGATCATCGTCTTCCGCAGGCTCGACCCCGACCAGCTCGCCACGATCACCGACCTGCTGCTGGCCGACACCCGCAAGCGCCTCGCCGCGCAGGACGTCACCGTCGAGTTCACCCCCGCCGCCGTGCGCCGGATCGCCGCGCTCGGCCACCAGCCCGAGTTCGCGCCCGCCCGCTCCGCCGCACGATCCAGCGGGAGGTCGACAACCCCCTCTCCGGGCTCCTGCTCGCCGGGAAGCTCCCGGCCGGCAGCCACGTACGGGTGGACGACGTGGGCGGCCGGCTGGACATGGAGACGCGACCGCCGTCGGCTGAGCGGGCCCGAGATGTTTGCCGACCGCGCTGCCAGGTATCCGGTCCACATCAGACCACCCGGACGGGTGAACCGTCCCATCGCAGAGAAGGAGAGTCCGGTGGACAGCACCGTGACCGTCCTCGTCGTCGTCATCGTGCTGCTGGTGCTCGCACTCGCCGCCGCAGCCGTCCTGCTGTACCGGCGGCGCCGCACCGAGCGGCTGCAGGAGCACTACGGACCGGAGTACGAGCGGAGCCTCGACCAGACGGGGAACCGGCGAGAGGCAGAGGCCCGGCTGACCGAACGCGAGAAGCGGCACCGCAAGCTCGACATCCGCGACCTGCGCCCCGAGGAGCGCGACCGGTTCGCGACGTCGTGGGAGGGGATCCAGCGCGAGTTCGTCGACGACCCGAAGCGCGCCGTCCACGACGCGGATGTGCTGGTCCTCGACATCATGCGCACCCGCGGGTACCCGGTCGGTGACGACGGCGGCGACTTCGAGCGCCGCGCCGAGGACATCTCGGTCGAGCACCCCGAGGTCGTGCAGCGCTACCGGGACGCCCACGCGGTGCGCGACGCCACCCCGAGCGGGGACGTCGACACCGAGCAGCAGCGCTCCGCGGTGACGTCGTACCGGTCGCTGGTCGACGCGCTGCTCCACGGCGACCGCGGCGACAACCCGAACCGCGACGACCGGACCGGCGACGACCGGACCGGCGACAACCGGACCGGCGACAACCGGTCCAGCGGCGAGGGCACCAGCGACGACCGCGCCAGGAACGACCGGACCAGGACCGACCGGACCAGCGAGGAGTGGACAACCCGATGAGGCCCGAACAGAACCAGGTGGTTCCCGAACGCGACCAGCGGGCTGCCGAACCCGTCGACCAGCAGGCCCCGGCCACAGGACCCGCGGTGACACGCGCAACGACAGCGGCGCCCACACGGGCACCCACCCCGGCGCGCACCCCGGGCCCCGAGCGGGCCCGACGACGGCGGCCCTCGCAACGGATCCGACAGCGGGCACCACACCGCGCCCACCGGATCCGCCGGATCCGACGGCGGGCCCGGCAGCGCGGGCGAGCCGCGCGAGCGCCTCATGCCCGCGGACCACGCCGCCTCGTACGGGTCGCGGTGGGACGAGGTGAAGGGCATGTTCGTCGACGAACCGCGCCAGGCGGTCGCCCGGGCCGACGCTCTGGTCGGAGAGGTGCTGGACGAGCTGGAGACGCTGTTCCGCGAGCAGCGACACCAGATCGAGCAGGGCTCGACAGCGACGAGGCCTCCACCGAGGACCTGCGCCTCGCGCTGCGCCGCTACCGCAGCTTCTTCGACCGCCTGCTCGCCATCTGACCGCACCTGCTGTCACCTGCCCAGCAGCGCGCTCACGGCCGCAGGCGCCCCGCCACCTGCAGGTCCGCCACCAGCGCGTCGAGGGCGTCGTCGCGGGCCTCCGGCGGCCCCCGCAGGATCGAGCTGGGGTGCACGGTGGGCACAAGCCGGTGGCCCTCCCACTCCAGCACCTTCCCGCGCTCCTTCGTGATCGCGAAGCCGGACCCCATCAGGGCTTTCCCGGCCACCGCACCCAGGGTCGTGAGCGCCGCGGGCCGCACCGCGGCCAGCTCGCCGTCGAGCCAGTGCCGGCAGGCGCGGATGTGGGTGACGCCCGGGGTCTTGTGGATGCGCCGCTTGCCCTGCCGCTCGAAGCGGAAGTGCTTGACCGCGTTGGTGAGGTAGACCTCCGAGCGGTCGATGCCCGCCCGGTCCAGGGCCTTGTCGAGCACCCGGCCTGCCGGGCCCACGAACGGCGCACCCTCGACGTCCTCCCGGTCGCCGGGCTGCTCTCCGACCATCATCAGCCACGCGCTGGGCGGGCCGTCCCCGAACACGGTCTGCGTGGCCGGCTCGTGCAGCTCGCAGCGGGTGCAGCCGGCAGCCTCGCGGCGCAGCTCGTCCAGGTCGGGGAGGTCGGACACGGTCGTCACCCCAGGGAGCTACCCGGTCGTCCCACGGCTCCAACGTCGACCGGTCACCGACTCGGCGGTGCGTCAGCGCGCGAAGACGCCGACCAACGTTCCCGTCGCCAGCTGGTGGCCCTTCGCGGAGGTCCGCAGCCGGTCGGCCGTCACGCCCTGCTCGAGTCCGAGCGGCTCGTCGAGGGCGGTCTCGTCCTGAGCAGCACGGCGGCGCCCGGAGGCGGGCGCGTCGCTCCTCGTCGTCGGCCCCGTCCGGCCGGTGCTCATGCCGGTGAGAGGCGGAAGATCGGCCAGCCGATCTCGGTTCTCCACGACGCGGCGGCCGGGTCGTCCCTCGGGCCGCGGAGGTAGGTCTCGTGGACCGGACCGTCGACGGCCAAGGCGTGGTCGACGACCCAGGCGCCCAGTCGGCCGTAGGTGACGTCGATGTCGTCGTGGGCGCCGTGGTGGACGGTGACGGCGAGTTCGGTCGCGGGCAGGGTCAACGGCGCGACCCGACCGGCCGTCGGCGGGTCGGCGACCGGCCGGTAGGCCACTACGGCGCCACGGCCCGCGGTGAACAGTTCGTTGGCGTACCGGCCTCCGGGCGGGCCGAGCCGCTCCTTCCCTGCGACGGCGGCGTCCAGCTCGCGCATCGCGCCGTCGTACCAGCCCAGCACCTCGTCGACGTCGACGACACCGCTGACCGCGGCGACGGTTCTGGCCGGCAGCGTCCGCAGCTGCACGTCCAGCTGCTCGACATCCGGTTGCAGCAGCTGCCGCAGGGAGACGACAGCGGCCCGGGTGCGGTCCAGCTCGGTCTCCAGGCGCTCCAGGTGACCGGCGATCAAGGCGGCACGGGTCTCGGGATCGTCCGTGACGAGGATCCTGCTCACCTCGGCGAGCGGCATGTCCAGCTCGCGGAGCCGGTGGATCACCTGGGCCGTCGGGATCTGCTCGGCAGCGTAGTAGCGGTAACCGCTGGCCGGGTCGACGGAGGCCGGCTCGAGCAGGCCGGCTTCGTGGTAGCGGCGCAGGGTGCGCACGCTCAGGTGCGAGAGCCGCGCGAACTCCCCGATGCTCAGACCCGACCGCATTCCTGCACTGTGCACCCTCCCCTTGCGGGAGGGTCGACGCCGCGCCGCCCCGGACCATGGGCTTGACCCTCTCCCCGGGGGAGAGCCGACCGTGTGCGGCATGAGCATCAGTGATCGACTGGACGGTCGCACGGCCCTGGTGACCGGCGCCGGAAGGGGCACGGGCGCGGCGATCGCCGAGCTGCTGCGCGAAGCCGGCGCGAGAGTGCTGGGAACCGCCCGGACGAGGCCGGCGGACCTGCCCGGACCGGAGCCGTTCGTCGCCGCCGACCTGACCGCCACCGAGGGCATCGACACGGTGGTCGACCACGTCCGGGAGCGGTTCGGCACGCTGGAGGTCCTCGTGCACACGCTCGGTGGTTCCAGCGCCGCACCCGGCGGGTTCGCCGCCCTGACCGACCGGCACTGGGACGACGAGCTGCGGCTCAACCTGCTCGCGGCGGTCCGGCTGGACCGAGCCCTGATCCCGGCCATGGCCGACGCCGGCCGCGGCGCGGTCGTGCACGTCTCGTCCATCCAGCGGCGCATGCCGCTGCACGAGGCGACCCTCGGGTACGCCGCGGCGAAGGCGGCGCTCACCACCTACAGCAAGGGCCTGGCGAACGAGCTCGGGCCGCGCGGCGTCCGGGTGAACGTCGTTTCTCCCGGCTTCATCCGGACCGCAGGCGCCGAGGCCCTGGTCGATCGGATCGCCGCCACGGGCGCCGTCTCCCGCGACGACGCGCTGATGCAGATCATGGACTCCCTCGGCGGCATCCCCCTCGGCCGTGCGGCGCAGCCCCGCGAGGTCGCAGAGCTCGTCGCCTTCCTCGTCTCCGACCGGGCCGCGGCGATCACCGGCGCCGAACACACCATCGACGGCGGCACCGTGCCGACCGTCGGCTGACGAAGGAGGCACTCATGACCACATCGGATCCCGGATACGAGATCTCCCCGCAACGGCTCCCGGAGGCGATCACCACCTACCTCGCCGCGCACCGAGCCCGCGACATCGACACAGCCGTCGGCCACTACACCGACGACGCCACCGTCGTCGACGAGGGGAACACCTACCGCGGGCCCGGCCGGATCCGCGACTGGCTGCAGCGCTCCGCAGGCGAGTACACCTACACGACCACACTCACCGGCGCCCGGAAGGTCGACGACGAGCACTACACCGCAACCCACCGGCTCGAAGGCGACTTCCCCGGCGGCATCGTCGACCTCCGGTTCCGGTTCACGCTCCGCGACGGGCGCATCAGCGGGCTCACCATCGAGCCCTGACCGCCGGCCGAGTACCCCACGGCACGAGTTCGGTCGAGGCCGCCGTTCACAGGTCGTCGTTCGTCCGCCGGGCGAGCACCGGCTCGGGCCGGGCTGCTACCGCAACGAGTCGAGTCGCCTGCGCACATCGGCGGGCGCGGCGGCGTGGTCGCCGATGCCGGGCCTGGGATCGACCTTGCGGGCCAGGCGCCGGCGGATCCCGGGCGGACGGTAGCGGTCGGGGCGACCCGGCCCAGCTCGGACCACTCCAGCGGGGTGGCGACCGGAGCCCCTGGCCGGGCCCGCAGGGAGTACGGCGCGAGGAACGCCTGGTCGTAGGCGTTGCGGTTCACGTCGAGGTAGACGCGCCCGCCTCGGCGTTCCTTGCGCGCGGCCGTGGTCAGCCGGTCCGGGTCCCGTGCGACGAAGCGGTCGGCCAGATCCTGCGCGATGCTCCGGATCTGGTCGAAATCCGCGGAACCGTCGAGTGCGGCGACGACGTGGACGCCGCGGCCGCCGGTGGCCTGCACGTGGGGCGTCAGGCCCACCGATTCGAGGAACCCGGCGCGCTGGCCGGGTCGCCGCACTGGCCGGCGACCGGTTCGTCCACCACCTCGCCGAGTAGGTGCCCTGCGCGGGTGATCGGTTGCGCGGCGGCGGCCACGGGCGCGGATTCACCCGCCCCGGCCGGGGGTACGCAGCAGAGGTGGAGCACATCGCCCGGCCGACCGCGCTCGTGCTGCGAGCACTGCACCTCGGGGACCTCCTCGTGGCGGTGCCCGCGCTGCGTGCGCTGCGCAGGGCGCTGCCCGGACACCGGATCGTGCTCGCCACCACCGCCGCGCTCGAGCCGTTGGTGGCGCTCGTCGACGCGGTCGACGAGCTGCTGCCCACCGCCGCCCCCGAGGCGCTGGAGTGGTCGCGGGCCGCCCCGGACGTCGCGGTCAACCTGCACGGCCGCGGGCCGCAGAGCCACCGGGCCCTCGACGCGCTCGAACCGAACCGGCGCATCGGTTTCGCCTCGCCCGGCTGGCCTGGCCCGCACGTGGACGAGGTCGCCGCGCACCACGCGCACGAGCGCGAGCGCTGGTGCGCGATGCTCGAATGGCACGGCATCGCTGCCGACCCGCGCGATCTGCGGCTCACCGCCCCGGCCGGGGTGTCGAGCAGCCGGGTCTGCGCGCCCGTGATCGTGCACCCGGGGGCGCGCCACGGCGCCAAGCGGTGGCCGGTGGGGCGCTTCGCCGAGCTCGCCGCCTCGCTGAACTGCCCGCTCACTCCGGTCGTGATCACCGGCGGTGCGGACGAGCAGGAGCTGGCCCACGCGGTGGCGGGTGCCGCGGGCCTCGGCGCGTCGCGCGTGCTCGCCGGGCGGACCGACCTGGAACAGCTCAGCGCGCTCGTGGCGGGCGCCTCGCTCGTCGTGAGCGGCGACACCGGCATCGCCCACCTGGCCGCGGCCTTCGGCACCCCGTCGGTGACCCTGTTCGGCCCGGTCGACCCGGCCCGGTGGGGACCTCCCGCCGATGGCCCGCACATCGCGCTCGGCGACGCGAGCGTGCGCCGCGGCGACCCGTTCGCCGACGACCCGGACCCGGCCCTGCTCGCGGTCGGTGTCGGTGACGTCCTGCGCGCGGCGGCCCGGCTGCGCAGGAAGGCGGCCGCCGCCCCGCCCGTCCCGGTCGCCTCCCGCACCGTCGCGCAGCGCTGATCGCCCGAGGGGCGGCTCCCCGGGCCGCCTTCTCAGGGAGCCGCGTTCTCAGGGACGGGTGGTCGCCACCACCACCGTCCGGGTGGGCCGGTAGGGCACCGCGACGACCTCGCCGCCCCACGAGCGGACCAGCGGGGTCTCCGGCAGTTCGGCGGGATCGTGGTCACCGCCCTTCACCCACAGGTCCGGGCGCAGGCGTCCAGGACCCGGCGCGGGTCGTCGGCGTCGAACACGGCGACGGCGTCCACGCAGTCCAGCGCGGCCAGCGCGGCGATGCGCTCCGGGAGCGGCACGCCCGGGCCCGGGCCGCCCGTCCGGCGGCGCACCGAATCGTCGGAGTTGACGAGCACCAGCAGGCAGTCGCCGAGGGCACGAGCGGCCTCGAGGGTGGCGGTGTGACCGGTGTGGAGCTCGTCGAACGACCCGCCCGCCGCCACCACCGTGCCGCCGCGCCCGTGGACCCGCCGCGCCAGCCGGGCCGCGGCGTCCAGACCGCTGGGCGCGGCCGGGCGCGGCACGTCCGCGTCGACGGGCTGCATCCAGCGGTCACCCGCCCGCCGGACGGCGCGCCGCCCCCGCGCGCCACGAACCCGGCCGCGCCCAGCACGGCGTCGGTGACCGCCTCGTCGATGGTCGCCCCGGCGGCGAGCGCAGCGGCGACACCGCCCGCGAAGTGGTCACCCGCGCCGCACGGGTCGGCCTCCCTCGACCGCGGGGGCGGGCGCGGCGGAGCAGGCGCCGTGCCGGTGCCGCACGACGGCCCCGCCGCTGCCATCGTGACCGCGACGGCGCGCGCGTCCCACCGGCCGAGCAGCCGGGCGGCCAGCTCCAGCGCCGCCCGGGCGCCCGATCCCGCCACCGGTTCGCCGCCCGCCGCGCCGCGCGCCTCGGCGAGGTTCGGCGTCACGACGGCGGCGCCGGGCACCGGGTCCGGCCCGCGCGGGTGCGGGTCCCACACGACCGGTACGTGCCGGGCGATCGCCCGCGCGAGCGCCGCCCGCACGTCCGGGTCGCCCGTGACGCCGCGGCCGTAGTCGGACACGAGCACGGCGCCGGCGTCGGCGAACGCGGCGTCCAGGTCGAGGTCCGCGGCGAATCCGGGTTCCGGCTCGCCCCGCCCGCGGTCGGTGCGCAGCATCGACCGCCCGCCGCAGCGCAGCCGGCACTTGACGGTGGTGCCGCCCGTGGCCGGCCCGGCCACCACGTCGACGGCGCCGTCGAGCAGCCCGCGCAGCCGCCGTCCCGGCTCGTCGTCCTGAAGCGT
The DNA here is from genome assembly GCA_001942185.1 of Pseudonocardia sp. CNS-004. Lineage (GTDB taxonomy): Bacteria > Actinomycetota > Actinomycetes > Mycobacteriales > Pseudonocardiaceae > Pseudonocardia. The sequence goes on along the minus strand of MKJV01000108.1, from coordinate 38,749 downwards.
CGTGACCAGGCGCACCGGGATGCCGCGCCCGGCCACCAAGGCGGCCGCGAGGCCGGCGCCGCCCGGCCGGGCCTGCTCCCCCGCCACGGCGAGCACCGGGGCCGGGGCGTCCGGGCACAGCCGGTCGACGCTGCCGTCCACGTCGATGTCGAGCAGGGTGTCCCCGACCACCACGACCCGCCGGTTCCGCCGACCGGGGCTCACGACGCGCTCCCGACGACGTCGCGGGCCTGCAGGGTCCGGTCCCTCGCGGTGGCCGGCGACTCCAGGTGGTAGGCCCCGACGGCAGGATCCCGCCGCCCCCGGACGGGGCGGTCGCCGGTGGGGACCAGCACATCCAGCTCCGGCGTCGCCGCACTCATCGCCGACCCGCCTTGATCCGGCCCATGATCGCGGTCGTCGAGTGGTCCGACAGGTAGTCGAGCACCCGCACCTCCCCGCCGAGGCGCTCGACGATCGGGGTCTCGGCCAGCATCTGCGGCGTGTAGTCGCCGCCCTTCGTGTAGACGTCCGGGTGCAGGGCCTCGATCAGCTCGGCGGGTGTGTCCTCGGAGAACGAGGTCACCAGGTCGACGCAGTCGATCGCGCCCACCACGCCCGCCCGGTCCTCCAGCGGGTTCACCGGCCGCTCCGGGCCCTTGAGCCGCGCCACGCTGTCGTCGTCGTTGAGCGCGACGACCAGCACGTCGCCGAGCGCGCGGGCCTGCCGCAGGTACGCGACGTGGCCGCGGTGCAGCACGTCGAAGCAGCCGTTGGTGAACACGATCCGGCTGCCCCGGCGCCGGTGCTCGGCCACGATCGCGAGCAGGTCCCGGTGCCCGAGCAGGCCGCCGCGGTCGCGCGCCGCCAGCCGCGCGGTCAGGGCGCCGGCCGAGCAGACCGCGGTGCCGTCCTGCCCCACCACCACGTCGCCGCGCACTGGGCGAGCACCAGTGCCTGCTCGGCGCCGGTGCCGCGGCGAGCGCGGCCGTCAGTGCCGCGGTGAAGGTGTCGCCCGCGCCGCACGCCGGGACTCCGGGCCGGGGCGCGCGGTGGTGGTGCGCTGCGCGGGTGCCGCCGGGTCGGCCGGCAGCCGGACGGCGCCGTCCACGTCGAGCGTGGACGGCGCCGTCCACGTCGAGCGTGACGACGACCGTCGCCGCCCCCCGCGGCCGCCACCAGGTCGGCGCGGCGGTTCAGCACCCACGCGAGCCTGCGCCCCGCGCCGACCGGCTCCTCACCCCCGACCAGGGTGGCGGCCTCCGCCGCGTTCGGCGTCACGACGTCGGGGTGCACCGCCGCCCAGCCGTCGCCGGCCCGGGTGTCCACCACGAGCAGCGGAATCCGCGTACGCAGCCGCCGCACCGCGTCGCGCACCTCGGCACCGACGGCCCCGAGGCCGTAGTCGGCGACGAGCACGGCATCGACCGGGCCGGCGGCGACCGGGCCGGCGCCGGGGCCGAGCGCCGCCTCCAGCGCCGCCACCAGCGCGTCCGCCGTCTCCGGCCGGGGCGGGTGCTGCGGCCCGGCGTCGTAGCGTGCGAGCGGCTGGCCGCCCGACACCAGCCTGCGCTTCACGGCGGTGGCCCGCCCCTCCTCGGTGACGCAGTGCGCCGTGCGCACCCCGGCCTCGTGCAGGAGGCCGCGCAACGGCGCCGCGTCGGCGTCGTCTCCGAGCACGGCCACGAGGTCGACGCGCGCGCCGAGCGCCGCGAGGTTGGCCGCGGCGTTGCCGGCCCCACCCGCGGCGACGAGCGTCTCGGCGAGCTCGACCACCGGCACCGGGCCGTCCCGGCCGAGGCGGCGCGCCGGGCCGCAGAGCCAGCCGTCGAGGAGCGCGTCACCCACGACGACGACGCGCGGGGCGCGTTCGGTGATGCGACCGGCGAGCGCGGCCGGTACGGGGGCCGCGGTGGACAGGTCGATCAGGGGAGCGCACGGGTGGTCGACGGAACGCGGCGCCATCGGTCCTCCTCTCGGTGGCGAGCGGGGCCCCGGCGACGGGTGTCGGGACACGAGGCCGAGTGCCACCGCGGCGACATCACCCGCGGGCACGTCGAGGCACTCGTGGTCGAACGGGCACTGCAGCTGCCGGCACGGGGCGCACGCGACGTCGCGGCCCAGCAGCGCGGCCCGCGTGCTGCGCGGCCGCAGGTCGGTGGGGCGCTCGGTGCCGGCGTGGGTGACCGCCACCGGGGTGCGCACCGCGTCGGCGAGGTGCATGCCACCGGAGTTGTTGGTGACCGCCACGGAGGCACCGGCGAGCAGGGCGGTGAAGACGGGCAGGGGCACCGGCGGCACGGGCGTGACACCCGGGTGGGCGGCCGTGGCGACGACCCGCTCCACGAGCGGCGCCTCCGCGGCGGAACCCGCCACCAGCACCGGCAGCCCGGCCCGCGCGAGCTGGGCCGCCGCCGCGGCGAAGCGTTCGGCGGGGTAGCGCCGCGCCGCGCACGACGCACCGGGTGCGAGCACCGCGAACCGGGCCCCGGATGTCCGCTCCGCCGCCAGCTCGGTCGCCGCCCGGGCCGCGTCGGCAGGCACCCGCAGCGACGTCTCGCGCCCCCGGTGCGGCACCCCGATCGCGGCGAGCAGGTGCAGCGCGCGGTCGACCTGGTGGGTGGTGTCGGGCGGCGGCGTCACCCAGTGCGTGGCCACCGCGCCGCCGAACTCCCGCGAGTGCACGACCCGCGTGCCGATCCCGGCGAGCAGCCCCAGGTGGGCCACCGGCCACGGCGACTGGGAGAACGAGGTGAACACGAGCAGCAGGTCGTAGCGGCGTGCGGTCAGCCGCTCCAGCAGCTCCCGCTCCGCCGCGGGGTCGTCCCCGGCGCCGGGCAGCTGCTGCCACGACGCGGAGACCGCCACCACGCCGTCCAGCTCGGGGATCATCGCCGCCACCGCGGCACCGGCCGGGGACGCGAGCAGCTCGACCCGCGCGTCCGGCGCGGCCGCGCGCAGCGCCCGCAGGGCCGGCGTGGTCGTGACGACGTCGCCGATGTTGTCGGCGCGCACCACGAGGACGCGCCGGGCCGCGGCCACGTCCACCGGCCCGCCGCGGTCGCACCGGGGTGGTGTCCCGGTGCCGGGCCCGTGCCGTTCAGGGCCGTGCCGTTCAGGGCCGTGCCGTTCAGGGCCGTGCCGTTCAGGGCCATGACGGCTCCGTGGAGGCGCACACCACCAGCTCCCGCACCTCGCAGCCGTCGGGGCGGGTGAGCGCGTAGAGCACGGCGTCGGCCACCTCGGCGGGATCGTTCAGCTGTGCGTCCGGCCCGGGCTTGTACTGCTCGGGGCGGCCGTCGAAGAACGCCGTGTCCATTCCGCCCGGCACGAGCAGCGTGACACCGACCTCGCCTGCCAGCTCGGCCGCGAGGGCCCGGGTCATCCCGACCACGCCGAACTTCGATGCGCAGTAGGCCGAGGCGTCCGGGAGGGCGCGGATGCCGAGGGTGGAGGCGACGGTGACGACGCGGCCGCGGTTCGCCCGGAGCGCCGGGAGCGCCGCCCGGATGACGGCGGCGGTGCCGAGCAGGTTCACGCGGACCACGCGCTCCCACTCCTCGGCGGGGACGTCGGCGAGGGTGCCGCAGCGGTCCGTTCCGGCCGCGGTGACGACGGCGTCGAGGCGCCCGAGGCGGCGAGGAGCTCGCCGATCGCGGCCTCGCTGCCCCGCCCGTCGGCGAGGTCGACGGCGGTGGACGGGGCGTCACCGAGCTCCGGGCCCGGCTCGACCGGCACCCGGTCCAGCAGCAGCGGCCTGCCCCCCGCCGCGGCGACGGCGCGGGCGATCGCACGGCCGAGGCCGGAGGCGGCGCCGGTGACGAGGACGGTGCCGACCGGGCGCGGGGCGCGGGCGGTGGCGGGAGCGGGGAGGGTGCTGGTCACGGAGATCCTTCCTTCGAGTGCATCGCCGGCTGCCCGGCGGGGACGAGGACGTGGGGCGCGGCCGGGGCGGGCGCGGACGCCGCCGCCACCAGCCGGTTCAGCGCGGCGACGACCTCCTCGGGTGCCACGCGCGACAGGCAGGGGTGGCCCGGCACCGGGCACTCCCGGGCGCGCGAGCCGCGGCACGGAGCGTCCTGGTCGCCGAGCAGCACGTGCGGGACCCGGTGGGGCCGCCACCGCACGGGGGGCACGACCGGGGCGAACAGCGAGACGACCGGGGTCCCGACGGCTGCGGCGAGGTGGGCCGCGCCGGTGTTGCCCGCCACGAGCGCCGATGCGCCGGCGAGCACGCCGGAGAGCCGGGCGAGGTCGGTGCGCCCGCCCAGGTCAAGGGCGCCCGCCCAGGTCAAGGCAGTGGCCCGGGCGGTGGCCGTCGGCGACCGCGGCGGTGAGGTCGCGCTCCCCCGGTCCGCCCGTGACGACGACGGGCGTGCCGGCGTCGGTGAGCAGCCGCGCCGCACGCCGGTGCAGCTCGACGGGCCAGCGACGGGCGGGGACGGTGGCACCGGGGTGGAGCACGACGAGGGCGGGGGTGCAGCGGGTCGCAGCAGGCGCGGACGCGGGCGGGCGGCGCACCGCGAGCCGCCCGTCGTCGCCCGCCGGGAGCCGGAACCCGGCCGCCGCGGCGATCGCGAGGGCGCGGTCGGGCTCCGGGATGTCCTCGGGCAGGTCGCCGCGCGGGCCGTCACCGGGGCGCAACCGGACGTCGAGCAGCGTGCCCGGGTAGTCGACCGACGCCCCGGTGATCCGACCGACCCCGGCCAGCCGCAGCAGCAGCGCGGTCGGCAGCGGCGACTGGTGGAACGACGTGAGCACGACGGCTTCGTCGAACCCGTGGCCGTCGCCCCCGTGGCCGGCGAGGGCCGCGACGATCCCGGCCACGTCCCCGCGCGTCACCGGCGGCGGCGGGTCCACGATCCACGGGCTCGCCCACTCCAGCACCCGCCGCACGCCGGGCAGGAGCCGGGCGGCCGGGCGCCCGCGGCCCGCACAGCATGGACACCTCGGCGTCGGCGGCCACGGCGCGCACGGCGGGGCCTGCGAGCAGCACGTCACCCACCGCGTCGAGGCGGACCACCAGCACCCGGCGGGTCATCGGGCCACCCCCGGCACCCGCCCGCCGAGGACGTGCCCGCCCAGGACGTGCCGCACGGCGGCCACCAGGTCGGGCCGCACGACGGGCGCGGCGGCCACCTCCTCGGGCCGGGTCACCGGGGTCGGCACGAGGACCGAGCCCGCCCCGGCCGCGGCGGCGGCCTCGACGTCGGCGCCGATGTCGCCGATCACGACCACCCGCTCCGGTGCGACGCCGAGCTCCTGCGCGGCTGCCAGCACCATGCCGGGCCGGGGCTTGCGGCAGGCGCAGCCCTCCTCCGGCGCGTGCGGGCAGACCCGCCAGACGTCGAACGGCCCGAGCAGGGCGTCCACCCTGCGGTTCACCGCGTCCGCCTGTTCGGCGGTGATGAGCCCGCGGGCGATGCCGGACTGGTTGGTGACGACGCCGAGGGGTGTCCCCGCGGCGCGCAGCAGCTGCAGGGCCGCTGTGGCGACCGCCGCGGGCCGCACCTGGGCCGGGTCCCCGTTGTAGGGCACGTCGACGACGAGGGTGCCGTCCCGGTCGAACAGGACGGCCTCGGGCACGTCGCGGGTGGTCGCGCAGGTGAGGAGCACGCCGCAGGACTGTCCGGCCCTGCTGCCGGTAAACCGCCGTGGGCCGCGCTGCTACTGCCCGTAGCAGCTACTACTCGTCGTAGTCCCCCTCTGGTCAGGAGCACGCCGCCCGGCGATCATCTCCTGTGAGCGGGCCCACTCCACGGTTACCGTGGGCGCGCGGGGTATCGGCGGCCTCGGATCCGGGGCCATGAGGGAGGGGGCACGATGGGGGTATTCCCGTCCGACCTGGCGATCGCGAAGAGCGCCACGCTGCAGCCGCTGGAGGACGTCGCCGCGGGGATGGGGATAGGGCCGCACCTGGTCACGCCGTACGGCCGGGAGGTCGCGAAGATCGAGCTCGCCGCGATCGACGAGCTGGCGGACCGGCCGAAGGCCAAGTACGTGGTGGTCTCGGCCATCACGCCGACCCCGCTCGGCGAGGGCAAGACCACCACCACCGTGGGTCTCGGCCAGGCGATGCGGCACATCGGCAGGCGCGCCACCGTCGCGATCCGCCAGCCCTCGATGGGCCCGACCTTCGGCATCAAGGGCGGCGCGGCCGGTGGCGGCTACTCGCAGGTGGTGCCGATGGAGACGCTGAACCTGCACCTCACCGGCGACTTCCACGCCGTCACCGAGGCGCACAACATGCTGTCCGCACTCCTGGACAACCACGTGTTCCAGGGCAACGCGCTGGGCATCGACCAGCACAACATCACCTGGCGCAGGGTGCTGGACGTCAACGACCGCGTGCTGCGGAACGTGATCGTCGGGCTCGGGTCGAAGGCGGACGGCGTTCCCCGCCAGACCGGGTTCGACATCACCGCGGCGTCCGAGGTGATGGCGATCTTCGCGCTGGCCCGCTCGGTGCCGGAGCTGCGCGAGCGGCTCGGCCGGATCGTGGTGGCCTACACCCGTGACGGCAAGCCGGTCACGGCCGAGGACATCGGCGGTGCCGGCGCGATGGCGGTGATCATGCGCGACGCGCTGCGCCCCAACCTCCTCCAGACGCTCGAGAACACCCCCGTGCTGGTGCACGCCGGCCCGTTCGGCAACATCGCGCACGGCAACTCGTCGGTGGTGGCCGACCTGATCGGGATCCACGCGGGCGAGTTCCTGATCACCGAGGCCGGGTTCGGCGCCGACATGGGCGCCGAGCGGTTCTTCAACATCAAGTGCCGCGCGTCGGGCCTGCGTCCGGACGCCGCCGTCGTCGTCGCCACCGTGCGGGCGCTCAAGGCGCATTCCGGGCGGTTCCGGATCGTGGCGGGCAAGCCGCTGCCCGCCGAGCTGCTCGCGGAGAACCCCGACGACGTGCACGCCGGTGCCGCCAACCTGCGCAAGCAGATCGAGAACATCCGGCTCCACGGTGTCTCCCCGGTCGTGGCGATCAACGCGTTCCCCGACGACCACCCGAGCGAGCACGCCGCCATCGCCGAGATCGCCACGTCGGTCGGTGCCCGTTCGGCCGTCTGCACCCATTTCGCCGACGGTGGGCGCGGCGCGGCCGAGCTCGCCGAGGCCGTGGCCGAGGCCGCGGAGGAGCCGTCGGACTTCCGGTTCCTCTACCCCGACGACGCCCCGCTCCGGGAGAAGATCGAGACCGTCGCACGGCGCGTCTACGGCGCCGACGGCGTCGACTACGACCCCGCCGCCGCCCGCCAGCTCGACTCCTACGAGCGCAACGGGTTCGGCAACCTGCCCGTCTGCATCGCGAAGACCCACCTGTCGATCTCCTCGGACGCCTCGCTGAAGGGCGCGCCCACCGGATGGCGCCTGCCGGTGCGGGAGGTGCGGGCCTCCGTCGGCGCCGGGTTCATCTACCCGATCTGCGGCGACATGCGCACCATGCCCGGTCTGGGGGCCGACCCGGCGGCGCACCGCATCGATCTGGACGCGAATGGCGAGATCGTCAACCTCTCCTGAACCCACCCGGCCGCGGACGGAGGTGGCGGCACCGGCCTCCGAGCCGCGAGCCCGGGTACACCTGCCCGGCACCGGGTACGAACCGGACATGCCGCCCGCCGTCGTCGTGTTCGCCCCCTCGCCCCTGCTCACCGTCACGATCGAGGACCGCGCGGGCCGCCCCGACATCCACGTCCACGCCGGCGGGCAGGGGGTGTGGCAGGCGCGGATGATCTCGGCGTTCGACGTGCCGGTGGTGCTGTGCGCCGCGCTCGGCGGCGAGCCGGGCGACGTGCTCGCGCACCTGCTGCCGGGCGAGGGCGTGCAACTGCACGCGGTGCGGGTGCAGACGCGCAACGGCGGGTACGTGCACGACCGGCGGGCCGGGGACCGGGAGTCGATCGCCGAGGCACCGGGCGGGCCGCTGGACCGCCACGAGCAGGACGAGCTCTACGAGCTGGTGCTCCGGGAGGGGCTGCGGCACGGCACGGTGATCCTCGCCGGACCCAACTCCGACGAGGTGATCCCGGTGTCGCTGTACCGGCGGCTCGCCACCGACCTCGACGCCAACGGGTGCCGGGTGGCCGCAGACCTGTCCGGGGAGCGGCTGGACGCGGTCCTCGACGGGAAGCCGGTGGTGCTGAAGGTGAGCCACGAGGAGCTCATCGCCGACGGGCGGGCGGACAGCGACGACCCGGCCGCCTGGTGGACGCCATGAGACGGCTGCGGGACCGCGGTGCGGGCACCGTGATCGTCTCCCGGGCGGCGGAGCCTGCGCTCGCGCTCCCCGCCGACACCGACTCCGACGTACTGGAGATCCACATGCCACCGCTGCAGGCCGCGGAGCCGCGGGGCGCGGGCGACTCCATGACGGCGGGCGTGGTCGCCTCGCTGGTGCGCGGCCTGCCGATGCGGGAGGCGCTGCGGACCGGCGCCGCCTGTGGCGCGCTGAACGTCGTCCACCGGGGCCTCGGCACCGGCGGCGCGGACGCGTCCGCACACTGGCCGAGCGGGTCGAACTGGTCGAACGGAGGGGATGAGCGGTGCGCGCGCTGGTGACGAACGACGACGGCATCGACTCCCCGGGCCTCGCCGCGTTGACCCGCCTGGCCGTCGGCGCCGGGCTCGACGTCGTGGTGACCGCGCCCGCCGAGCAGTCCAGCGGCGCGAGCGCCGCGATCACGGCCGTGCGCGACGACGGCCGCACCGTCGTGGAACGCCGCGAGCTGCCCGAGCACCCCGGGGTGCCCGCGTGGGCGGTGCGCGCGCAGCCGGGCCACATCGTGGTGGCGGCGCTCACCGGCTGGCTGGACCCGGTGCCCGGCCTCGTGCTCTCGGGCATCAACCACGGCGCCAACGTCGGGCGGGCCGTGCTGCACTCCGGCACCGTCGGCGCGATCCTCACCGCCGCCCTGCACGGTGTGCGCGGCCTCGCCGTGAGCCTCGACGTCGCCCTGCGCCCCACCGGCGAGCGCAGCTGGGGCGCCGCCGACGACCAGTTCCCCCGCGTGCTGGACCTCCTGCTCGACGCCCCGCCGGGCACCTCGCTCTCGCTGAACGTGCCCGACCGGCCCGCTGCCGCGCACCGGGAGCTGCGCCACGCCCGGCTCGCCGAGTTCGGTGCCGTCCGGGCGCACGTCGACGAGGTGGGGACAGGCGGGCTGCGCCTGGGCGAGGTCGAGGTGGGCACCGCGCCCGAGGAGGGCACCGACGGCGCACTGCTCGCCGCCGGCCATCCGACGCTCACGGCGCTGCGCTCGGTCACCGAGGACGAGGGGCGCCTGGTGCCCGACCGGCTGGCGCGGTCCGAGCGCGTCCGCGACTGATCCCGGCGAGAGACGGGCCCGGCGAGAGGACCCACCGGGCCGGCCGTCAGGCGGCGGTGGGCTCGCGGACGGCGTGGACGGCGGCGTCGACCGCCCGGCACAGCATGTGCAGGGCCGCGAGGTGGCACTCCTGGGCGGTGGCGGTGTCGCCGGGCAGGCACACGGCGGAGTCGCAGGCGTCTGCGAGTGGGTTCGGGCCCGGCCCCGTGACGGCCCAGCGCGTCGCGCCTGCGCCGGTCGCCGCGGCGGCCGCGGCGAGGAGGTTCGGGCTGCGCCCGCTGGTCGAGAACAGCAGCACGACGTCGCCCGGGCGGGCGTGTGCCCGCACCTGCCGCGCGTAGACCTGCTCGAAGCCGTAGTCGTTGCCGATCGCGGTGACGCTCGAGGTGTCGGCGTGCAGCGCGATCGCGGCGAGCGGGCAGCGGTCCCCGTCGAACCGGCCGACGAGCTCGGCGGTGAGGTGCTGGGCCTCCGCGGCGCTGCCCCCGTTCCCGGCGGCCAGGAGCCGGCTGCCTGCCAGCAGGCGTCCCGCGAGGTCGGTGCCCCACCCGCTGATGATCGGGGCGGCGGCGCGCAGAGCGGGCAACGCGGCGGCGAGCCGGTCGACGTGGGCGCCGAGCAGGCTCCGCCACCTGCCTCGGCGGGTGGTGCCCGGGTTCGTGGTGCCCGGGTTCGTGGTGCCCGGGTTCGTGGTGCCCGGGTTCGTGGTGCGCAGGGGGGACGCCGTCGCCTGCGGGCTCATGACTGCGCCGCCGCGGGCTCCGGCACGGCCGACAGCCGCGCGTGCCGGGCACGGGCGGCGAGGACCTCGCCGTACACGTGCGCGGTGGCCGTGGCCACGCGTTCCCAGTCGTAGCGGGCGAGAACGCGGTCGCGGCCCGCGATCCCGTACGCGGCACCCATGGTCGGCGAGGCGAGCACGTCGCGCAGGGCGGCGGCGAGGGCGTCGGGCCGGCGGGGCGGCACGAGCAGGCCGGTGACCTGGTCGACGACGGTGTCCTGGATGCCGCCGACGGAACTCGCCACCACCGGCCGCCCGCACGCCATCGCTTCCAGGGGCACGATGCCGAACGGTTCGTACCACGGCACGCACACGACGGCGTCGGCCGAGCGCAGCAGCGCGGGCACGTCGCCGCGGGCCACCGGCCCGACCAGCCGCACCCGGTCGGAGACCCCGGCGCGCCGCGCGCACTCCTGCAGCCGGGCGGCGTCGGGGTCGCCCTCCCCCTCGCCACCGGCGATCACGAGCTCGGCGGCGGGGATGCGGCGCAGCGCGTCGATCACCTCGTCGATGCCCTTGCGGCGCACGAGGCGGCCCAGCGACAGCAGCCGGGGGCGGTCGCCGCGGGGGGCGACCGGGCCCTCGGGGGTGAACCGCGCCGTGTCGACCCCGCAGGGGACGACCGTCATCCGGCGGCGGGTGCACCCATCCGGACCAGCTCGAACACCTCGTCGGTGCAGGTGGCGAGCACGCGGTCGGCCCGGCGGGCCACGGCGAGCTCGGCGCGGACCCGCCCGTCCGGGCTCGTGTCGTCGGCGCCTGGTGGCGGCGCTTCACGCTGCCCAGCGCGTGGAAGGTCTGCACCGCGGGGAACCGCTCGCGCGCGGCGGCGAGGGCGACCATCCCCGACATCCAGAAGTGGCCGTGCACGATGTCCGGCGGGTCCGCGGTCCAGGCGTCCTCGAGCACCCGGGTGAACGCGGGCAGGTGCGGCACCATCTCGTCCTTCGGCACGAACCGGGCCGGGCCCGCGGCGACGTGGCGCACCACCACGCCGGGCCGCACGGTCACGGCGTCGGGTGCGGCGTCGTCGTCGCGGCGGGTCCACACGGTGATCTCGTGTCCCCTCTCCGCGAGCGCGGAGCTCAGCTCCAGGACGTGGACGTTCTGCCCGCCGGCGTCGGCGCCCCCGAGCGCCGCGAGCGGGCTCGCGTGTTCGGAGACCATCGCGATGCGCATGCGGATCAGCTCCTTCCGTTCGTGACGGCCACGGCCGCGACCCGGGCCGCCGGACGTTCGGCCACGTCCGCGAGCAGCGCGTCCCAGCGGGAGAGGAAACGGTCGAGCCCGTACCGGGCCAGCGCGTGGGCGCGGGCGCCGGCGCCCAGGCGGCGGGCGAGCTCGGGCTCGGACACGAGCGCGCGCAGCGCCCGGTCGAGCTGGTCGGGGTCGGTGGAGCAGCAGCCCGCTTGCGGCGGCACCGCTTCGGCGGCCTCCGTCGTGCCGAGCGCCACCACGGGCATTCCGAGGTGCATGGCCTCGATGAGCGACAGCCCCAGCGACGTCCACCGCGGCGTGTGCAGGTAGACCCGCCTGCGGGCCATCTCGGCGTGCATCCGGTGCTGCGGGAGGTCACCGCATTCGCGGACGCGGCCACCGGTGCCGAGTGCGGCGTCCAGCCCCGCGGTGCCGATCCCGAACACGTGCAGCGCCAGCGTGTGGGCGAACCGCGCCAGCAGGTCGGTGCCGGTGATCCGCCCGCGCCGCAGCGGCTCGTTCACCGCGACGGCGGCGGCCGGCAGCTCACCGGTGTAGCGGTGGCCGGGGTCGACGACGCCGTGCTCCACCACGGCGGTGCGCGTGCTGCCCGCGTCCCACATCAGCCGGTTGAAGTGCGTGACGTGGACCAGCAGGACGTCGTCGCGGTCGGCGACCGGGTGCCGGCTGGTGACCGCGGGCCCGCGCGGGGTGTTGTGCTCCAGGTACACGGCGGGCAGGTCGCGGCCGGGTGTCCTACCCAGCCACCGCTGCGCGAGCTCGAACTCCTCGGGCCGCTGCAGGACGACGACGTCGACGTCGGCGTCGGCCAGCTCGCCGGGCGATGTCTCGATCGCCGACGGCGGCCAGTCCCACGCCGCCGGGCGCCCACCGCCGAACGGCCCGCGCTCGGGGAGCGTCGGGAGCAGGTAGCGGTGCGGGCCCTGGACGAAGGCTGTCGTCCACGAGCCGTGCACGTGCCATACGAGGATGTTCACCCCCTTCGGTTTGGCCGATCGTCGACGGTCCAACCGCTCTTCGCCGAACCGCTACTCTGCGGAGCAGGAACTACGCAGGGTAATGGGCGGCTTCGGTGCACTGGCGGGGTCCGGGAGCGAGGTGCACACCCGCAGCCACCTGGGCGAACGCGGCGCGTCCGGTGCCCGGGTCTCCCTCGTGTGCGCGATTCGCGCGTCCGAGCGTGTGCCCGGGCGAGCGCGACCCGGACGCAGGATTCCCCCGCGAGCACCCGGCGCGCCGCCCGCTCATCGGGCGATGCCACCCCGTCCGGACCTAGACTTTCCGGGTGGCCGCTGCCCGCGCGTTCCCCTTCCTCGCCGCAGGTGGCGAGCTCGGCGCGCTGGTCGGCGAGCACGACTGGGCGGCGGGCCCGCTCGGGCCGCTCGCGTCGTGGCCCGGGCCGCTCCGCGCGGCCGCGGGGATCGTGCTGGAGTCCCCGCAGCCGATGGTGCTGTGGATCGGGCCCGAGCTCGTCGCGCTCTACAACGACGCGTTCGCCGCGCTCGTCGGGCGCGCCCACCCCGCGGCGCTCGGCAGGCCGGGCGCCACCGGGTTCGCCGACGCGTGGGAGGCGATCGGCCCCGCGCTCACCCGGGTGCTGTCGGGCGGGGCGGCGGTCCGCGTCGACGACGAGCCGATGGTCCTGCGTCGCGGGGACGACCAGGAGGAGACCCACTGGGCGTTCACGCACTCCGCTGTGCGCGGCGAGGACGGCGAGCGCCTCGCCGTCCTCACGGCCACCACCGAGACCACCGCCCGCGTGGTCGAGGAGCGCAGGCGCGAGACGCTGCGCGCGCTGGGCGACCTGTCCCCCGTGCGCATCGCGCCCGCGGGTCACGCGGTCGACCAGGTCGCCGTCGCCGCAGTCGACGCGCTCGCGCGCAACCCGCAGGACGTACCGTTCGCCGCCGTCCTGCGCCCGGGGCCGGACGGCGATGGTGTGCCGGGCCTGCAGGTGGCGGCCGCCCACGGCCTCCCGGACGGGTTGCCTCCGCTCCCGGCGCCGGACGGGTCGGGGCCGGCGCCGGCGCAGGCGCTGCGCACCGGGCAGCCGGTCGTCGTCCGCGGGCTCCGGGACCGCTTCCCCGCCGGTTTCCCGGCCGCCCACGCGCTCGGGCCGCTCTCCCCGGACTCGGCCGTGGTGCTGCCGCTGGGCCTGGGCGCCCCGGCGGGCGTGCTCGTGCTCGGCGTCAACCCCTACCGCCCGCTCGACGACGACCAGTTCGCGTTCCTGCACGCCGTCGCCGCGCACGTGTCCACGGCGCTCACCGACGCGAGCGCACTGGACCGCGCGCTCGACGCGGCCCGGCGTGACGGGGACTCACCGCCGGACGAGGCGCTCAGCAGCGCGCTGTTCCAGGAGCGGGAGCGCTACCGGGCGCTGGTCACGCAGGCCCCGGTGGGGATCTGGGTCGCCGACCGGCGCGGCACCACCACGTTCGTCAACGACCAGATCGCCCACCTGTGGGGCAGGCGGCCCTCCGAGCTGACGGGCACGGGCTGGACCGACCAGCTGCACCCCGACGACCGCGAGGTGGCCGCGGCCGGGTGGGCCGCCGCGGTGCGGGCCGGCACGGTGTGGGACGCGACCTACCGCATCGTCGCCGCCGACGGCGGGGTGCACGAGGTCCGGACGTCGGCCCGCCCGCTGCGCGACCCCGCGGGCGAGATCACCGGGTTCCTCGCCACCACGGCCGACATCACCGAGGAGCGGCGCGCCGAACAGGTCCGGCGCGACGTCGCCACCGAGCACGCGGCGCGCAAGGCGTCGGAGTCGGCGGCCGCCCGGCTGCGGGCGATGGTGCAGGGGCTCGCGGCGATCGTGTGGGAGGCCGACTGGCGGCCGGACGGCGGCCCGGACGGTGGCGGCTGCCTGCGCTTCACCTTCGTCTCCGACCGGGCAGAGGAGCTTCTGGGACACCCCGCGGCCCGCTGGTGCGACGACCCCGACTTCTGGCCTGCCATGATCCATCCGGACGACCGGGACGAGGCGCTCGCCTTCACCGGCGACCGCACTGCCGCCGGGGTCGACCACGACCTCACCTACCGGGCCGTCGCGATCGACGGCCGGGTGCTGTGGCTGCACCAGGTCGTCCACGTGGTCACCGGGCCGGACGGCGTGCCGGTGGCAGCGCAGGGCCTCACCGTGGACGTCACCGAGCAGAAGCGCGCCGAACGCTCGGTGGCACTCCTCGCCGAGACCGGCAGGCTCGTCACGCAGGAGGGCAGCACCGAGGAGCGGCTCGGCGACCTCGTGCGGCTGGTCGTGCACGAGCTCGCCGACGCGGCCGTCGCGGCGCTCGTGGGCCCGGACGGCCTGCTGCACCGCGCCGCGGTCGCCCACGACCACCCGGCCGTCGCCAAGGTGCTGCGCGCGCTGACCTCCACCCGGCTGCCGCCGTCGCTCGCCGAGGCACTGGCGCCGGGCCTTCCCGTGGTCGTGCCGATCACCGAGGAGCTCATCCGGTCCGCGGTGCCCGACGACGACGCGCGCCGGGTCGCGCTGCGAGCGGGCAACGCACTCGTCGTGCCGCTCGTCGTCGGGGACGGGGTGGCGGGCGTGCTCGCCTTCGTCAACTTCGGGCCGGGCCGCTACTACCACAGCACGGAGCTCGACCTCGCCGCCGAGCTCGGCAGGCGGGCGTCGATGATGCTGGCCTCCGGCCGCAGGCGCGCCCGGGAGCGGCGGTTGCAGCAGGTCAGCGCCGACCTCGCCTCCGCGGGGAGCGTCCTGGAGGCCGCGCGGCTGCTCGTCGCGCGGCTGCCCGACTTCCTCGGCGCGGCGACGGCGAGCGTGTACCTCGCCGAGCCCGAGCGCGGCCTGCGGCTCGTGCACGCGGGCGGGCCCGCCGTGCCCGCGGCCGGTGCGGCCGCCACGATGCGCCTCGACGACAAGGCGCCGCTCGCCACCGCGGTGCGCACCGGCGAGCCGGTGTGGATCCACGACCGGTCCGAGTGGGCGCGCGAGTGGCCGGCGCGGCTCGAGCACGCCGCGGCGTCGGGCCTGCACGCGGCCGCCGCGCTGCCCCTCGCGGCGGTCGGCCGGATCGTCGGCGCGATCGGCCTCTCCTTCCCGACCGAGCGGATCTTCCCCGCCGACGAACGCGACTTCGTGCTCGCGCTCGTCGCCCAGGCCGCGCCCGCGTTCGAACGCGCCGCCGCCGCCGACGAACGCCGCTGATCGCCGAGACCCTGCAGAAGAGCCTCCTGCCGCCGACCTCCCCCGGCTGGACCGCCTCCCGCTGGCATCCCGCTACCTGCCCGGCGCGCGCGGCAGCCAGGCGGGCGGCGACTGGTACGACGTGCTGCCGCTCGACGAGGGTCGCGTCGCGATCGCCGTCGGCGACGTCGTGGGCCAGGCGCACGGCCGCCGCGATCATGGGGCAGCTGCGCAGCGCGCTGTCGGGCTACCTGCTCGAGGGCCACGACCCGGTGCAGGCGCTCGAACGGCTCGACCGCTTCGCGGGCCGCGTGCCCGATGCCACCGGCAGCACGGTCGCGTGCCTGGTGCTCGACCCGGAGACCGGCCACCTCGTCTGGGCACGGGCAGGCCACCCGCCACCGCTCGTGGCCGGCCCGAACGGCTGCCGGCCCCTCGAGGACGCGGGCGGCACCGTGCTCGGGGTGCGTGGCCGGCCCCCGTTCACCGCAGGCACGGCGACGATCACGCCGGGCGAGAACATCCTGCTCTACACCGACGGGCTCGTCGAACGGCGCGGTGAGCTCGTCGACGACGGCATCGCGCGCCTGGCCGCCGTCGCCGCACGCCACCACGCCCTCGCGCCCGAAGCGCTCACCGACGTGCTGCTGTCCGGCGCGCTGAACGGCACGGCCGCGGGCGGCGGGGCCGATCCGGTCGACGACGTCGCCCTCATCGTGGCGCGCCTGGTCCCGGCCCCGCTGCGGCTGGTGCTGCCGGCCGAGGCCCAGGTCCTGCGTGAGCTGCGGGCCGCCGTGCTCGCGTGGGCGGCGGCGGGCGCCATCGACGACGACGACGTCTACGACCTGCAGCTCGCCGTCGGCGAGGCCGCCGCCAACGCGGTCGAGCACGCCTACCGCGACCGCGCGCCGGGCCCGATGTCCGTGGAGCTCACCCGGGATCCGGACGGCGTGATCGAGGCCCGCGTCCGCGACGAGGGCAGCTGGCGGCCCATCCCGGACGACAAGGGGTACCGGGGCCGGGGCCTGGAACTGATCCGCGACGTCAGCGGGGGGATGCGGCTGCACCACGGCCCGCAGGGCACCGAGGTGCGGTTCCGGGTGGCGCTCTCCGGCTCCGCGGCTGCCCCTGCCCCTGCCCCGGCCACCGACACCACCGGGACCGAGACCACCGGGACCGAGACCACCGGGACCGACACCGCCTCCGACACCGCCGATCGCACGCCGCCCCGGCCCGGGCCCGCCACGTTGCGGATCACCGGTGACGGCGAGGACGGCGCCCGCACCGTCGAGGTCCGCGGCGAGCTCGACCTCGCGGGCGTGCGGGCCGTCAGCGACGAACTGCTGGCCCGCACCGACGCGGGCGGCACGCTCACCGTGGACCTGCGCGCCACCACCTACCTCGCCAGCGCGGGGGTCGCCCTCCTCGTGGAGGCCGACCGCCGGGTGCGCTCGGCCGGCGGGAAGCTGCGGCTGCGCGTGGCCGCGGGCGACGTCGTCCGCAGGGCGCTGAGCCTGAGCGGCGTGGACGCGCTGCTCGACGTGCTCGACGGCTGATCCGGCCGGACGGCCCACCGGTCGGGCACCGCGGTGTGAGTGATCGGGCGGCCGCATGATCGATCCGACTGGGGCCAAATCGCCCTCGCCGCGGCGGGCGGCATGATCTCGCAACGATCACGACGGTGCCGAGTGCATCGGCCGGGACCGCGGCGCTCCCCGACCGCCCTGAACAGCTCGGGCCTACTGCGCGACAGCCGGGGGTTGTTCAGGACCTTCCTCACCGTCCAGTTCCTGCAGCGCGTCATCGAGCGAGTCGCGGTGGCGCAGCACGGGCCCGAGCTGGGTGATCTCGAGGACCCGGCGCACGATCGCCTGCCCGCCCGCCGTGCAGAACCGCACCCCCGCGGTCTCGGCGTCCCGGCACGCGTCCATGAGCACGACCAGCCCGGTGGACCCGCAGAAGGTCAGCCCCGTCAGGTTCACCACGAGGCAGCGCGGGGAGGCCGCGAGCGCGCCACGCGCGGCGTCCCGCAGCACGTCGGCGCTGGAGACGTCGACCTCGCCGCGGGGCGACAGCACGAGCACACCCGGCCGCGACTCGCGCGTCTCGACCCGCAGCAGGTCCCCGCGCGGAGCGACCTTCGTCTGCTCGGCGCCTCCGGTCTGCTCGGATCCGTGGGTCATCCCGTTCCGCTCTCCGAGAGGGATCCGGGCGGTCGGGGCGAGCCGGCCCGGGCGCCCAGCCTGCACCCGGGCGACCCGCCTCGCAAGGAGGTCACACCCGGACGGGTCGATCTCCGACCGGACGGCGGGCGGGGCCGGTGGTCAGGCGCCCGCCGGGACGGGGTAGCGCAGCAGGGCGCCGACGCCGTCGTCGAGGGGGCGCCCGACGAGCCCGGTCCGCCCGCCCCGACTCGGCACGAAGCCCGCCCCGACGCCCGCCGGCGCCACGCAGCATGGCGTCGTCGACGGGCCTCCGCGGTGGTCCGCGCTCGCGGCCGCCAGTCCGGCAGCGCTCGCCACCTGGGCGGGCTCCCCCGAGATCCACGCGGTGCCGTCGCGGTGGACCCCGACGTCGAGCAGGAGTGTGTCCACGGCCCCGGCACGCAGGCGGCCAGCACCGGCCCGACGCCCTGTACGGCGAGGCCGTCCCCGCGGCCGGCCGCCTTCTCGTAGCGGTCGATCACGGCGAGCCGGCTGGAGGTGACGACGTCGCGCAGGCCTCGGCCACGGCGGCGGCGAGGTCCTCCCCGCCGGTGGCGCCGCCCTCCAGCTGCACGGCGATCGACGCGCTGCGCTCCGCCAGGGCGTCGATCAGGCGTGAGCGTGCCCGCGGGTCCCCCGCGACGAGCAGCACGCTCGCCCCGGCGTCGGCCACGTGCCGGTCGACGCGCTCGGCGACCTGGGCCGTGTTGCGCCGCCAGCTCTCCTCGACGCGCTCCTGCATCGCGAGGTGCGACCACCCACCGCGGCGCACCTTGTGCACGGGGTGCTCGCCGCCCTCGACGTGCTCCGTGACCACGGGGCGCGCGTCCGGCCCGGCGAGCAGGATCTCCCCACCGGTCTCGTCGACGCGCACGACCACCGCCGTCACCGGCTCCGGCTGGTCGGCGAGGGCCGGCAGCAGGTCGGGCAGCGGGCCCCAGTGGGCGTCGGGTGACACCGGCGGCTCGGGCAGCGCACGGTCGAGCACCACCCGGGAACCACGGGCCACGAGCACCCGGCCCGCGCGGCCCACCGCGGGCGGCGCGTTCTCGACGGCCGCCGCCAGCGCGTCGAGTGTCGCGGCGTCGGCGCCCGCCGAGGCCAGCCGCTCCCGGGCGTCCGCCCAGCGCAGTCCGATGGCGCGGGCCGCGTCGACCGTGTCGTGCGACGTGTCCAGGTACACGGTGGCGAACGGACCGACGTGCGTGGTCAGCTCGTTCAGGAATCGCAGGTCCACGTCAGGGGCCTACCCGGGCACCCGCACGGGCATGCGGTGAGAATCAGCGGCAATGGGACGGGCGACGGGATCTGCGACGGGATCGGCACCGCGGTCGGCGGCGGGACCACGAACCCCATGAGAGCGCCCGGGACACCGGCCTGGGCGCGCTGGGCGCTGCTCGTCGTGCTCACCGTCGGGGGCAGCGCGGCCATGGCGGCGTTCGACGTGCCGTCGCCCGCGCTCTTCGCCGGGCTGCTGGTCGCCACCGTCCTCGCGCTCGGCGGGATGCCCGTGGTGGTGTCGCGGCCGCTGACCGCGCGGGGCAGGCCGTCATCGGCGTGGTCATCGGTGTGCTCGCCCAGCCGGGCACGCTCGCGGGTCTGGCGGGCCAGTGGGTGCCGGTGCTGCTCGTCTGCCTCGCGACGCTCGCGGTCAGCATGGCCGCGGGGCTGCTGCTGGGGTTGCGGCGCGGCGTCTCGCCGCTCACCGGGATGCTCGCGCTCACCGCGGGCGGCGCGTCCGGGCTGGTGGCGGTGACCCGCGAGCTCGGCGGCGACGACCGCACCGTCGCCGCCGTCCAGTACCTGCGCGTCGGGATGGTCACGGCCACCATGCCGGTCGTGGCCGCCGTCTGCTTCGGCGCGGTCGCGGGCGCGGCCCCCGAGTCGGACAGCGCGCCGGTCGTCGTCGACCTCGCCTATCTCGTGGTGTGCGCGGCGGCCGGCACCGCGCTCGCGCGGCTCGCGCGGATCCCGACCCCCGCCCTCCTGGGGCCGATGACCGTGGCGATCGCGGTGAACCTCTCGGGCTGGTCCTTCGGCGCCTCCCCGCCCGCGGTCCTCGTCGAGATCGCGTACGCCGTGATCGGGTGGCAGGCAGGCTCCCGTTTCACGCGGGAGAGCCTGCGCACGGTGCTCGGCGCGCTCGTCCCGGCCGCCGCGCTGGTCGTGGCCGTCATCGTCGCCTGCGCGGGGCTGGGCCTCGTGCTGTCGGCCGCCACCGGCACCAGCGCCCTGGACGGCTACCTCGCCACCACCCCCGGCGGGGTCTACGCCGTGCTGGCCACGGCGGTCTCCGCCGGTACGGACGTCACGTTCGTCATGGCGGTGCAGGTGCTGCGGGTGATCGTGATGCTGCTGGTGACGCCCGCGATCGCCCGGATCGCCACCCGCCCCGACCCCTGACCCGTGCCGCGGTGGGTGCGGTCAGCCCGACCCGAGCCGCGCACCCCGGACGGCGGCGAGCCGGGCGCGGGCCCGCGCGACGTCGGCCGGGTCGCCGCCCTCCAGGAGCTCCAGCGCCTCGTCGATGGCGCCGCGCAGCACCACGACCTCACCGGCCCGGTCGGCCAGCTGGGTGTGGGTGGTCCACAGGTCGACGAACACCGCCACCTTGGAACGCAGCACCCACGGGTCGAACGGCTTGGTGATGTAGTCCACGGCGCCCGCCTGGTAGCCGCGGAAGGCGAGGTGCGGGTCGTAGTCGACGGCCGTGAGGAACAGGATCGGGATGTGGCGGGTGCGCTCGCGCTGCTTGACGTGCCCTGCGGTCTCGAAGCCGTCCATGCCCGGCATGTGCGCGCGAGCAGGATCACCGCGTAGTCCTCGACGAGCAGCCGCTTCAGCGCGTCCTCGCCGCTCGTGACGGCCACCAGCTCGATCGGCAGGCCTTCCAGGATGGCCTGCAGCGCGAGCAGGTTCTCCCTGCGGTCGTCGACCGCGAGCACCCGCGGGGTCTGGCGGATCACCGGCCACCGCCCAGAGCCCTGATCTCGGTGCCGAACCCGCCGATACCGGCGACGTCGGAGGAGCTGGCCCGGCCGCGGCGCGGTATGACCCACGACGCCATCAGCGCGAGCAGCTCGTCGAGGTCCACCGGTTTCGTGACGTAGTCGGTGGCCCCGGCGGCGAGGCTGGACTCCCGGTCCCCCGGCATCGCCTTCGCGGTGAGGAACACGATCGGCAGGTCGCGGCCCTGCGGGAGGCGCCGGATCCGCCGGGTGGTCTCGTTGCCGTCCAGGTCGGGCATCATCGCGTCCATCAGCACGACGTCGATCTCCGGGTGCTCGGTGAGCAGGCGGATGCCCTCGGCACCGTTGTCGGAGTAGATCACCGTGAGCCCGTGCAGCTCGAGCGCGCTGGTCAGCGCGAACACGTTCCGCACGTCGTCGTCGACGATCAGGACCGTCACTCCGGCCAGCTCCGGCGCGGGACGCACGCCGGACGAGCCCGGGCCGGTGCGCAGGATCGGGTTGGCCGACGCCGCCGGGCGCGGCGGCTCCGGGGAGCGCTCCGGCAGCGCGAGGGCCGGGATCGGTGGCCGCGGGGTCATCCGGGCGGCCGCGGCCGTGACCGGCGGGAGCTCGTCGGGCAGCAGGAGGGTGAAGACCGAGCCCTCCCCGGGCTGCGACGTCACCTCGATCTTGCCGCCCAGCATCGCGGCCAGCTCCTTGGAGATCGACAGCCCCAGGCCGGTGCCGCCGTACTTGCGGCTCGTGGTGCCGTCGGCCTGCTGGAACGCCTCGAAGATCATCTCCAGCTTGTCGTGCGGGATGCCGATACCCGTGTCGCCGACCGTGAACGCGATCACGGTGCGCGCCGAATCCAGCGCGGGGACACCGTGCAGCGTGCCCGACGGGACCACCGAGACACCGAATCCGACGTGCCCGCTGTCGGTGAACTTCACCGCGTTCGCGAGCAGGTTGCGCAGCACCTGCTGCAGCCGCTGGTCGTCGGTGGTGATCGTGTCCGGCAGGTCGTCCGCGGCGTCGACCCGCAGCTCGAGGCCCTTCTCCTCGGCCTGCGGGCGGAACGCCTGCTCGACAGAGGCCCGCACGCCGGCGAGGTCCACCGGCGCGGGGTCGACGTCCACCCGGCCCGCCTCGATCTTGGACAGGTCCAGGATGTCGTCGATGAGCCGCAACAGGTCCGAGCCCGCGCTGTGGATCGTGGCGGCGAACTCGATCTGCTTGTCGGTGAGGTTGTTGTTCGGGTTGTCGGCGAGCAGCCGGGCGAGCAGCAGCAGCGAGTTGAGCGGCGTGCGCAGCTCGTGGCTCATGTTGGCCAGGAACTCCGACTTGTACTGGCTGGCGAGCGCCAGCTGCTGCGCCTTCTCCTCGACGCCTCGGCGCGCGGCGTCGATCTCCATGTTCTTGATCTCGACGTTGCGGTTCTGCTGGGACAGCTGCTCGGCCTTCTCCTCCAGCTCCGAGTTGGCCCGCTGCAGCTCGGCGGACTGGTCCTGCAGCTCCATGGCGAGCACCTGGGACTGCGACAGCAGCTCCTCGGTGCGCCGGTTGGCCCGGATCGTCGTGATCGCGACACCGATCGTGGCGACGAGCCGCTCCAGGAAGGTGAGGTGCAGCTGGGTGAACCGGCCCACCGAGCCGAGCTCGATCACGCCGAGGCACTCGCCCTCGAACTGCACCGGCAGCACCACCACCGAGTGCGGTGGCGCGGCCCCGACGGCCGACCGGATCGGCAGGTAGTCCGCGGGCACCCCTTCGACGAGCACGACCTGGCGGGTGGCGGCCGCCTGGCCGACGAGCCCCTCCCCCGGCCCGAAGGACAGCGGTGGATCGCCCGCCGTCATGGCGTAGCCGCCCGTCATCACCCAGCGGTCCGGGTCGCCACCGGAGATGATCGATGGCTCCGCTGCCAGGAAGAACGCCCCGACCTGGGCGTTCACCAGCGGCGTGATCTCATTCATGATCATCTGGCAGACCTCGTTGAGGTCGCGCTGCCCCTGCAGGAGCCCGCCGATGCGCACGAGGTTCGAGTCGAGCCAGCCCTGCTCCGCGTTCTGCAGCGTGGTCTCGCGCAGGGTGGCGATCATCTGGTTGATCGTGTCCTTGAGGTCGGCGATCTCGCCGCGGGCCGCCACTGTGATCTGCTGCGTCAGGTCGCCGCTCGCCACCGAGGTGGAGACGGCCGAGATCGCCCGCAGCTGCGTGGTGAGGGTGGCCGCCAGCTGGTTCACGTTCTCCGTGAGGTCGCGCCACGTGCCCGAGACGCCGCGCACCTGCGCCAGCACGCCCAGCTTTCCCTCCGTGCCCACGTCGCGGGCCACGCGCGAGACCTCGTCGGCGAAGGACGACAGCTGGTCGACCATCGTGTTGACGGTCAGCTTGAGGTCGAGGATCTCGCCCTGCGCGTCGACCGTGATCTTCTGCGACAGGTCGCCGCGGGCCACCGCCGTGGTGACCTGCGCGATGTTGCGCACCTGCGCGGTCAGGTTGCCCGCCAGCTGGTTCACGTTCTCCGTGAGGTCGCGCCACGTGCCCGCGACGCCCTTCACCGTGGCCTGGCCGCCCAGCTTGCCCTCGGTGCCCACCTCGCGGGCCACGCGGGTGACCTCGTCGGCGAAGCTCGACAGCTGGTCGACCATCGTGTTCACGGTCGACTTGACCTCGAGGATCTCGCCCTGCGCGTCGACCGTGATCTTCTGCGACAGGTCGCCGCGCGCGACCGCCGTGGTGACCTGCGCGATGTTGCGCACCTGCGCGGTCAGGTTGCCCGCCAGCTCGTTCACGTTCTCCGTGAGGTCGCGCCACGTGCCCGCGACACCCTTCACCTCCGCCTGACCACCGAGCTTGCCTTCCGTACCCACCTCACGCGCCACCCGCGTGACCTCGTCCGCGAAGCTCGACAGCTGGTCGACCATCGTGTTCACGGTCGACTTGAGCTCCAGGATCTCGCCGCGGGCGTCGACCGTGATCTTCTGCGACAGGTCACCCTGCGCCACCGCCGTGGTGACCTGCGCGATGTTGCGCACCTGGCCGGTCAGGTTGGACGCCATGTAGTTGACGTTGTCGGTGAGGTCGCGCCACGTGCCCGCGACGCCCTTCACCTCCGCCTGACCACCCAGCTTGCCCTCGGTACCCACCTCGCGCGCCACCCGCGTGACCTCGTCGGCGAACGACGACAGCTGGTCCACCATCGTGTTCACGGTCGACTTGACCTCGAGGATCTCGCCCTGCGCGTCGACCGTGATCTTCTGCGACAGGTCGCCGCGCGCGACCGCCGTGGTGACCTGCGCGATGTTGCGCACCTGCGCGGTGAGGTTGCCCGCCAGCTCGTTCACGTTCTCGGTGAGGTGACGCCACGTACCCGAGACGTTGGGCACCGCGGCCTGCCCTCCGAGCTTGCCCTCGATACCGACCTCGCGCGCCACGCGCGTGACCTCGTCGGCGAACGACGACAGCTGGTCGACCATCGTGTTCACGGTCGACTTGAGCTCGAGGATCTCACCCCGCGCGTCCACGGCGATCTTCTGGGACAGGTCGCCCTGGGCCACGGCCGTGGCCACCTGGGCGATGCCGCGCACCTGGTCGGTGAGATTGGCCGCCATCAGGTTCACCGCGTCGGTGAGGTTCTTCCACGTGCCGGCGACGTTCGGCACGGCGGCCTGCCCGCCGAGGCGGCCGTCCGTGCCCACCTCGACCGCGACCCGCGTGACCTCGTCGGCGAACAGGCGCAGCGTGTCGGTGAGGGAGTTGATCGTGTCGGCGAGCTCGGCGATCTCGCCGCGGGCGCTCACCGTGATCTTGCGGGAGAGGTCGCCCTTCGCGATCGCGGTGGCCGCAGTGGAGATCGAACGCACCTGGTTGGTCAGGTTGCTCGCCATCGTGTTCACCGAGTCGGTGAGCGCGCGCCACGTGCCCGCGACGCCACGGACGTCGGCCTGCCCGCCGAGCATGCCCTCGGTGCCCACCTCGCGCGCCACGCGCGTGACCTCGTCGGCGAACGACGACAGCTGGTCCACCATCGTGTTCACGGTGCGGCCGATCCTGCGGAACTCGCCGCGCAGCGGCCTGCCCTCGATCTCCAGCGCCATGTGCTGGGACAGATCGCCCTCCGCGACCGCCTCGATCACGCGGGCGATCTCGGCGGTGGGCGCGGCCAGGTCGTCGATCAGCGCGTTGACGGCCTGCACGCCGTGGGCCCATGCGCCGTCGTAGGCCTCCTCGTTGAGCCGCTCGGACATCCGGCCCTCCCGGCCGACCGTCCGGCTGATCCGCAGGATGTCGCGGTTGCGCCGCTCCAGCAGCGCCACCAGGTCGTTCACCTGGTCGACCAGCTCGCCGGGAGCACCGGCGCGCCTGGTCATCCGGACGTCGAACCGGCCACGCCGCACCTGGTGCAGGATGTCGGCGATCTCGTCCAGGAGCGCGGTCTCGTGGGCCGCGTCCTGGGCCGCTGCCTGCGCACCGGCGGCGGGCACAGCGCCCGTCGACCCGGTGCTCTGGCGCGGGGTCGTGGTCATCTCGGCCGTCCCTCCACTGCTCGGACCGGCGGCCGGGTACGGGCACGGGCACGCGCCGTCTCCACGCGCGTCGAGGCACCGGCGCGGCCGCCGCAGCACCCGACCCTAGTGGATCCGGGGCGGATCCGGCCCCGCCCCGTGCGCCCGGCGGACCGCCGGTGGACCGGTGCAGTGAGCACCCTCCGGGCGGGGGGTGCAGACTGCACGCCGTGCCCGTTCAGCTCGAGCGGCGGACCAGGCTGCCGCCGGACCCGCGATCGGCCGGTCGAGCCCGACGGATGCTCCAGGACGCGTTACGCGAACTGGAGGAATCGGGCGACTCGCCGGACGCCGGCCATGGGGTCGACCCGACGTCGTCGACACCGTCGTCCTGCTGGCCAGCGAACTGTGCGAGAACGCGGTCCTGCACGCGGGCACCGAGTTCGAGGTGGCCCTCACCGTCACCGAGGCGGAGATCGCCGTCGCCGTCACCGACCGCGGCCCCGGCCCGCTCGAGCTGCACCTCGCCCAGCCCCGCCAGCGTTACGGCCGCGCGGCCAGCCACGGGCGGGGGCTCGCGCTCGTGCAGCGCCTGTCCACGGCATGGGGCACCCGCCACGAGGCCGACGGCCGCCACGTCATCTGGTTCTCCCTCGCCCGCAGCGACCGGCCCACGGCGCCGCCCGCCCCGGCCGCCCCGCCCGACGCGGAGCGGGTCTGGACCACCGCCGAGCAGGCGAGGTGGCTGCTGCACGTGCCGCCGGGCCTCGTCGACCGCCTCGAACCCTCCGAGCTCGTGGCCGAGCTGGTGCGCAGGTTGCGGGAGCTCCTCGACGCCGAGTCGGTGAGCGTGGAGGTCGACGAAGGCGACGGCACCGGTGCCCGCGAGGTCACCCGGGACGGCAACCCGGACCCCGGGCTCTCCACCGGCGGCGAGATCATCACCGGCGTCGGGGCGGTGTCCGACCGGCGCGTCGAGGTCCGCCTGCCCACCACCGCGCCGCTGCGCGGGGTGCTGCGCGTGACCCACCGCGCCGGCGGCACCGCCACCACCGACCCCGAGCGCACCCGCGACCTCACCGAGCTCATCGCCTACCGGGTGGCCATGGCGGTGGAGTCGGAGTGGCTGCGCGCCGTCGACCAGCGCAGACGGTCCTGGATGACCTACCTCGCCGAGACCAGCGAGCTGCTCGGGCAGTCGCTCGACGTCGACCTCGCGGTGGCGGTGGTGCCCCAGGTCGTCGTGCCCCGGCTGGGCCGCTGGTGCGCCGTGCACCTCGTCGAGCCCTCCGGCGCGCTGCGGCTGGCGGCGCTCACCCACGCCGACGAGGACGCACTGCCCGAACTGCGCGCCGTGCTCGACCCCGACGGCAGGCCCGGCCTGCCCGACGAGCTGCGCGCCCGGCTCGCCGAGGTGGTGCGCGGCGACTCCTCCGCCGTGCGGTTCGCCGTCCCCACCGACGGGATCGCGTTGCCGCTGCAGGCCCGCGGACGCGCGCTCGGCACGCTGCTCGTCGGCAGGCCCCCGCACCGGCCCCACAACCCGGAGGACGTCGTGCTCGCGGGCGACGTCGCCCGCCGCGCCGCGCTGGCGATCCACAACGCGCAGAGCACCGGGGCGCACGTCGCCGTGTCCCAGGCGCTGCAGCAGGCGCTCCTCCCGCGGGCGCTGCCCGTCGTGCCCGGGCTCGACTTCGCGGCCGAGTACCTGCCGGCGAGCACCGGCAGCGACGTCGGCGGCGACTTCTACGACGTGCTCACCGTCGACCCGCACAACTGGCTCGTGTCGATCGGCGACGTGTGCGGCAAGGGCGCTCGGGCCGCCGCCCGCACCGGGCTGGTGCGCGACGTGCTGCGGGTACTCGTGCGCGGCGACCGTTCACTGCCGCGGGCCATCGAACGCCTCAACGACGTCATGATCGAGGCCGCCGACCCGCTGCAGTTCTGCACCCTCGCCGCCGCGATGGTGCGCAGGCACCGCGACGGCAGCGGCCCGGGCGGGGCACGCGGCGGGCTCGACGTCCAGCTCGTGCTCGCGGGCCACGTCCAGCCGGTGCTCGTGCGGGCCGACGGCACCGCGGAGCTGATCGGCACGTTCGGCACCGCGGTGGGCCTCGTGCCGACCGTGCGCCTGACCCGCACCGAACACCGGGTGCGCCCGGCGACACCCTGCTCGTCTACACCGACGGCGTCACCGAGCGCCGCCGGGGCCGCGAGCAGTTCGGTTCCGAACGGCTCCTCACGGTGGCGGCCCGGGCGGCAGGACGTCCCGCCGTGCAGGTCGTGGGCGCCGTCCGGGAGGCCGTGGAGCGCTTCTCCACCGAGCCCCTCGACGACGACGTCGCGTTGCTCGCCGTCCGCGCCGCCCCCTGACGCATCACCGTCCGAGGCATCACTCCGATGCGCTCCACCGGGTACCCCATCGACTGAAGCACGGCCCGGATGGGCCGGTCGGTCGTACCCTCAGCCACCGAGCCGACGCATAGTGGAGGCGAGACCCGCTCCCGAGGACCTACGGAGGTGGAACACTGGACGCGGAGCGCAGTCGCCGGTCGGTCCTCAGGGAGCTGCGTTCGTGGCCGACGATCGTCCTGGTCCTGTTCTGCCTGGGCGTCGGCATCCCGGCCACGGTCGCCGTCACCCCCGCACAGGACCTCGTGGTCTTCGGCCAGCACATCTCCGTCGCGCCCGGCCCCCGGACCTGTCCATCGCCGGACCCGCCCGGCTCGTGCAGGTCGGGAACACCGCACTCGACATCGACCAGATGCACGTCTACGGGCCGCTGCGCCCCGAGCTCACCATGGGACCGGTGCAGCGCAACGCCGCGGCGGCCGCCGTCTTCGACCCCGTCTCCGGGCCGCAGGCGCAGAACGACGCGATCTCGACCGTCACCCGCGGGTTCCTCACCTGGTACGTGCTGGGCGGGCTCGGCCTCCTCGCGTTCACGCTCGCGTCGGCCGGTGGCGCCGCGGGCATCCGCACCCTCGTGGTGCTGCGCCGCCAGAGCCGCGCCCACGGCGGCGAGCACGACCCGCTCCACGAGATCGTCTCCTACTGCGTGCGTGCCGCACGCCGGATGACGGTCATCGCGTTGGTCGCGGCGGTGCTCGCGTGGCTCGTCTCGGGCGCCTCGCCGTCGGCGGGTCCCTGCAGGGCCTGCGCGGCGTCACCACACTGGCCCAGCTCGTGGGCGCCTACCACCTCACCCCCGACCCGGTCGGCCCGCCGATCACCGGCTTCGACGGCGCCGTCATCGGCGACTCCCGCGCGTCGCGGCTGGGCGGGCCGCCGGTGCCCGACGGCACCGCCGACGACGTGGCCTGCCAGCGCAGCACCGACTCCCTCGCGGCCGAGATCGGCCACCTGACATCGGGGCCCGTGCTGAACCTCGCCTGCCCGAACGCCACCGTCACCAGCGGCCTGCGCGGCCCGCAGGACGCGGGCGGCCGCTCGGTGCCCGCCCAGGTCGGCGTGCTCAAGCAGGCGCAGGACCTGCGCTACGTCGTCGTCGCGATCGGCCCGAACGACGTGGGCTGGATCGACTTCCTGCAGTACTGCTACGGCGTCCCCGACTGCTCCGACCGGCTCACGCAGGGCGAGTTCGACTACCGGCTCGCCGCGTTCGACCGCGTGTACGGCGACCTGCTCATCGACCTCAACGAGCTGCCCGGCCGCCCCCAAGTGATCATCATGACGTCCTACGGCGCGTTCCCGCCCGGCGCCGACTGCGCCGATACCCGTGCCGAGGGCTACCCCGGCCTGGACCCCGTCAAGATCGGGCTGTTGAACGACCGGAACCAGCAGCTCAACGACGTCCTCGCGGCGGGGGCGCAGAAGTACGGGTTCGCCGTGGCCGACCCCCGGCTCGCCATGCTGTGCGAGAAGGGCACCGACGGGCTGGGCCCGGACCTGCAGGGCATGGCCGACCCGTTCCCCTTCCACCCCACCGGGATCGGGTCGCTGCGCATGGCGTCGTCGGTGGTGCGCCAGATCGTGCCCCCGGCATCCGGATGACCACACGCAACGGCGGCGGCGACGGCCCGCCCGCAATCGCCCCGCACGATGCGCGGCGCCACCAGCGGCAGGAGCCGGCCCTACCCCACTGGCTGTTCGAGCGCGGCAGCGGCGTCGACGATGCCGCTGCCGTAGTACCCGTTGAACCCCGCCGAGCCCTCGCACGGGGCCGTCGGGGCGGGCGCGACCGGGCAGGCCGTCTCGCGCGCCGACCCGACGAGCGCGCGCTCCACGGCGGCCGGGTCCATCGTGAGCCCGCCGGGGTGCAGCGGGTCGGGCCGGCCGTGGCGGCTCACCACCAGCGCGGCGACGCCTGCGACGTGCGGCGCGGCCATCGACGTGCCCTGCAGGTAGCTGTAGTAGCCGCAGCCCGCGGCGGTGCAGGCCTTCTGCACCCCGCCCGCCGCACCCGACGGGGTGATCTCGCCCGCGGGGTCGACGTCACCGTCCTGCTGCAGCACGCTGCGCGGGTACGCCGAGAGGATCATGTCCTCGGTGCCGCCGATGCCACTGTTGCCGCCCGGCGCGGCCAGCGAGACCTGCTCGACACCGTAGTTCGAGTAGGACGCCCGCTCCCCCCTGCGGCCCCACCGCGGACAACCCCGATGACGTGCGGCCCCTCCACCGGCAGGTCCGTGCAGGTGGCGTTGTCGATCGCGCGCGGGTACTCGGAGCCGGGCGGGAAGTTCGGGCTCGACGTGTCCTGCGGCGGCCTGCCGAGGTCCTCGCTCTCGTTGCCGAGCGACCCGACCAGGGTGACGCCCTTGGCGTGCGCGTACTCCAGCGCGCGGTTCATCGCCTCCACGGTGGTGCGCTGCTCGATGCGCGCCGCGGGCGGGTCGGCGGGGTTGTCGAGGCAGTTGTAGCGCCACGGGTCCACGTAGAACGACATGTTGATGACGTCGAGGCCGATGTCGGCGCCGTAGGTCAGCGCGTCGAGGACGGGCTGGAGGAAGAACAGTCCCGCGTCCTGCCCGGCGCGGATGTTCACCAGCGTCACCCCGGGCGCACGCCGGACACCCCGGACCCGTTCGCCGCCGCCGCCACCGTGCCCGCGACGTGCGTGCCGTGGCCACCGCCGTCGTGGTCGGGCGGGTCCACGCAGCCGTCGAACTCGCACGGGCCGTCCAGCACGTTCCCGGCCGGGTCGTTCGGGACGTCGGTGACGAAGTTGCGCGAGAGGTTCGCGTCGAAGCCGGGGGCGATGTCGGGGTGGGTCCCGTCGACGCCGGTGTCGAGGATGCCGACCAGCACCCGCCGGTCCCCCGCCTGCGCAGTGCGCGCGGCGTCCGCCCGGACCATGGACAGCCCCCACAGCCGGGTGTCGAGCGGGTCGAGGTTCGCCGGCCCGGCCGGAGCCGGGGCAGCGGGCGGGCCGGGGACCGCTGCGCCGCCACCCGGTGCCGACCGGGTGGCGCCCACCACGTGCGCGCTCGTGGCGCCGAAGACCCCCTCGATCCCCGCCACCCGCTCCACGAAACCCGCGGGCGCGGCCTCCACGACGAGTGCGCTGACCGCCGCGTTCTCCCGCAGCACGCGACCACCGGCGGCCTCGATCGCGGCGACGGCTCCGTCGCGGGCCGCCGGGCCGTCGAGCAGGACGGTGAAGGTGGTGTGCCCGGCAGGCACCGAGGCGGGGGGCGTGGCCTGCGCAACCCCGGGCACGGCCGCGGCCGGTACCAGGGAGGCCGCGCCCGCGGTGGCCACGGCGGCGACGAGGGCCGCTGCCGCCCACCCGACTGCGCGAGGGCTCTTCACGCGACCTCCCCGACCTCCCCCGACACCCCGGGAACCGGGGCAGGTCGATCACCGTAGTTCATCCGCCGGGCCGGGCCGGCGCGGCACACTGGGAGCGTGGCGTACTGGGTGCTGCACGTCGACCTGGACCAGTTCCTGGCCGCCGTCGAGGTCCTGCGGCACCCGGAGCTCGCGGGGCGGCCGGTCGTCGTGGGCGGCAAGGGCGACCCGACGCAGCGGGCGGTCGTCGCCACGGCGTCCTACGAGGCGCGCGAGTTCGGCGTGCGGTCCGGGATGCCGCTGCGCACGGCGGCGAAGCGCTGCCCGGACGCGGTCTTCCTGCCGGCCGACAACGCCCACTACGAGGACGTGTCCGAGGAGGTCATGGCCACGCTGCGGGCGCGGCCCGGTGTGGTCGTCGAGGTGATGGGGTGGGACGAGGCCTTCGTCGGCGCCGACACCCGCGACCCGGAGGCGCTGGCCGGGGCGATCCGCGCCGACGTCCTCGACCGCACCCGGCTGCGCTGCTCGGTCGGCGTCGGCGACAACATGCTGCGCGCCAAGCTCGCCACCGAATTCGCGAAACCGGGGTCCGCGAAACCGGGGGCCGGGGACGGCGTCTTCCGCCTGACCGCCGCCAACTGGGAGGAGGTCATGTACGACCGGCCCACCCGGGCCCTGTGGGGCATCGGCGCCAAGACGGCGCGCAAGCTGGCAGAACGCGGCATCGCCACCGTGCGCGACCTCGCCGCCGCCGACCCCGCCGCGCTCGCCGCCGACCTGGGGCCCGCCATGGGCCCCTGGTACGTGCAGCTCGGCCGCGGGATCGGGCGCGCGGTCGTCGAGGGCACCCCGTGGGTGCCGCGCTCCCGCGGCCACGAGACGACGTTCCAGGAGAACATCACCGAGTGGGCGGCCGTGCGCACCGAGGTCGCGACGCTCGCCCGGCAGGTGGCCACCGAGATCTCCCGCGACGGCAGACCCGCGGTGCGGGTGGCGGTGAAGGTCCGCTTCGCCCCGTTCTCGACCTACACCCGCAGCGCGACGCTCGCCGCGCCCACCACCGACGCGGACCGGTTCGCCGCGGCCGCCCTGGACGTGTTGGAGCTGTTCGGTTCCCGGCGCCCCGTGCGCCTGCTCGGCGTACGGGCGGAGTTCGCGCCGGTGTGAGCACCGGCGCGAGCGCCGCCATGAGCACCGGCGCAAGCGCCGCCATGAGCTGAGAGCCACCTCAGCCCGGTCCACGGATCGTCGGTCGCGTGGATCACAGCGCGGCGGTGGGTGCGGTCAGCCGGCACTTCGACCGGCTGGGCGGGCTGGGGTGGGGCCGCGCGGACCCCGCCTCGAGCGGGTGCGTCAGCCTGGAGGTCCACCGCAGGTTCCTACGCCGGTTCGTCCCGCGGGGCGCGCGCGTGCTGCAGGTCGGGGCCGGGACCGACCGGTTCACCACCGAGCTGGCGGCCCGGGGCTGCCGCGTCGTCGTCACCGACGCGTCGTCGGCCCGCCTGACCGCCCACGAGCGGCGGCTGCGCGCCACCCCCGCCGAACGCAGCGTGCTGCGGCGCGAGGTGCTCGACGCCACCGACGTGAGCCGCTACGCCGACGGGGAGTTCGACGTCGTGCTCACCTACGGCGGGCCGCTGTCGCAGGTGTGCGGGTGCCCGGCGGGCGCGTTGCGGGGGCTCCTGCGCGTCGTGGGCCCGGACGGCGTCGTCGTCGCGTCCGTGCTGTCGCTGCTCGGTGCGTGGCGCCACCAGCTGCCGGACGCCGACGCGCAGCGGAAGGCGGCCGAACACAGCTACCGGTGGTCGGACGTGGTGGCGCTCGTCGACGAGGCCGGTGGGCGGCTCGTCGACGGCAGCGCCAGCAACTGGGCATCGGCGGGTGACCCCGACTCGCTCGCCCACCTCGCCGCCGACCGCGACCGCTGGCGGGTCTTCCTCGACCGCGAGGTCGCCGCCTGCGCCGAACCGGGGGCGCGCGACGGCGGCACCCGCATCCTGTTCGCCGCCCGGCAGGCCTGATCGCTCACCCCGGGTCGGGGGTGTCCGGCGGCGCGACGTCGGGGACCCGCAGCACCAAGGCCCGCGGCTCGACGCGGATCGCGAGCTCCTGCGCGTCGCCCACCGGGTCGCCGTCCACCTGGCAGGGCTGCGGCGACTCGGTGCGGATGACGATGGAACGGGCCTGCCAGTGCTCCACCCGCTCGTGGCCACGGGGCCGTCTCGTGATCACGCGCAGCGCCACCGCCACCCACCCGACCAGGGTGCTCGGGGCGAGGCTCACGACGTCGAGGACACCGTCGTCGACCGTGGCCTTCGGCATCAGGACCAGGCCGCCCATCAGCGTGCCGCTGTTGCCGACCAGGACGGTGCGGGTGCGGCGGCGCAGCGGGGCGGCGTCGTCGAGGCCGATGGTCACGCGCATGCGCCGCCCGCGCATGGCGCGCAGCCCGGAGATCACGTAGGCGAGCGGGCCGACCCGCCCCTTCAGCGCTTCCGGGGTGCTCTCCATGATCGCCGCGTCGAAACCGGTACCGGCCATCACCAGGAACACCCGTTCCTCCTCGGCGCCGTCGATCCGGATCCGCCCGACGTCGATGCTCCGGTCGTCGCCGGTGAGGGCCACGCGGGTGGCGGTGTTCATGTTCTCCGGCGTACCGATCGTGCGGGCCAGCAGGTTGCCGGTGCCTGCCGGGACCAGCCCCATCGCCACGCCGGTGCCGGCCAGCGCCTCGGCCACGGAGCGCACGGTGCCGTCGCCGCCGCAGGCGATCACGACGTCGGCGCCCTTCTCCACCGCGAGCGTCGCCTGCCCGGTGCCGGGGTCCTCCACCGTGGTCTCCAGCCACAGCGGCTCGGCCCAGCCCAGCCCGGTGCAGACCGACTCGATGCGCGCGCGGGTGCCCGGCTCGACCTTCGTCGGGTTGGCCACCACGGCCGCCAACGGGCGGTCCTCCGGTTCGGCGGTGAGGGAGTCCGGGTCGACGGTGTGCCGGCGGCCCCGCACCACGACACCCACGAGCAGCCCCAGGATGAGCAGCGCCGCGAGCACGAGGATCCACCACTCGTTCACGGCGGAACCCTATGCGGCGCGTCGGGCCGCGGCGCGCGGTGTTCACCACACGGCCTCCTGGCCGTACCCGAGAGCGTGACGCGCACCGCGACTCACCCGCACGCAGACCGCGACTCGCGGAGAAGGGGGTCTCCCGTCCCCGCGAGTCGCGGCGTGTGCGCACGCGAGTCGCGGTATCGGTGCACGCGAGTCGCGGCCTCGGAGGTGGTCAGACCGTGGCGAGGGTGTGCGGGTCGGCGTAGGGCAGGCCCAGGTCGTGGGCGACCTGGAGGTTGGTGAGCGCCCCGTGGTGGGTCGAGAGGCCCGCGGCCAGCGCCGGGTCGCCGAGATCGCCTCGGCCCAGCCCATGTTCGCCAGCCGCAGCACGTAGGGCAGCGTGGCGTTGGTCAGCGCGTACGTGGACGTGTGCGGCACCGCGCCGGGCATGTTGGCCACGCAGTAGAAGACCGAGCCGTGCACGGTGTAAGTGGGGTCGGCGTGGGTGGTGGGCCGCGAGTCCTCGAAGCAGCCGCCCTGGTCGATCGCGACGTCGACGAGCACCGACCCGGGCTTCATCCGCCGCACCAGGTCGTTGCTCACCAGTCGCGGGGCCCTGGCGCCCGGCACGAGGACCGCGCCGATCACGAGGTCGGCGTCCAGGCACGCCTTCTCCAGCTCGTGGCTGCTGGACGCGATGGTGCGGACCCGGCCCGCATAACGCTCGTCGATGCGGCGCAGCTTGCCGAGGTCGAGGTCGAGCACGGTCACGTCGGCGCCGAGCCCGACGGCCATGGCCACCGCGTTCTGGCCCGCGACGCCCGCGCCGATCACGACGACGTTCGCCGGGCGCACGCCGGGCACACCGCCCATGAGCACGCCGCGCCCGCCCGCCGCACGCAAGAGGGCGTGTGCGCCCGCCTGGGGCGCGAGCCGGCCCGCGACCTCGCTCATCGGGGCGAGCAGCGGCAGCGAGCCGTCGGGCAGGCGCACCGTCTCGTACGCGATGGAGGTGGTGCCCGCGTCGAGGAGGGCCTGCGTGCACTCCGCGGACGCGCGAGGTGCAGGTAGGTGAACAGCACCTGGTCGCGGCGCAGCCGGTGGTACTCCTGTTCGATCGGCTCCTTGACCTTGAGCAGCAGGTCGGCGGCCGCCCAGACCTCGTCGGCGGTGGCGAGGACGTGCGCGCCCGCCTCCTCGAAGTCGGCGTCGCCGAGGGAGCTGCCGAGCCCGGCGCCGCGCTCGATCAGCACGTGGTGTCCGGCGCGGGTGAGCTCCTGTGCGCCGGCCGGGGTGAGAGCGACCCGGTACTCGTGGTTCTTGACCTCGCGGGGCACGCCGATCCTCATGCACTCAGAATGAAGAAACTGAGGATCAGCGGCAACCATTCCGCAGAAGATTCGGTACGCTCCGGCGATGCCTCTACCACCTGCCGGATCGGGCCGCGAACGGCCGCTCCGACCGAAGGACGTTCGCCTCGACGCGACGGACCGGGCGATCCTGCGGGCCCTGGCCGACGACGCCCGCATCTCCAACAAGGAGCTCGCCGACCGCGTCGGGATCGCGCAGTCCACCTGCCTGGCGCGCGTGCGCGCGCTGCGGGCGGACGGGGTGATCCGCGGCTTCCACGCCGACATCGACCCGCGCGCCCTCGGCCACGACCTCGAGGCGATGATCGCCATCCGGCTCCAGCCGCACGCGAGGGGAAGCCTCACCGAGCACGTCGCCGGGCTCTCGGCACGCCCCGAGGTGCTCGACGTCTACTTCGTCGCGGGCGCCAACGACTTCCTCCTGCACGTCGCCACGGCCAGCACCGACGCCCTGCGCGCGTTCGTCGCCGACCACCTCAACCGCGATCCCGCCATCGCCGGCACCGAGACCAACCTGATCTTCGAGCACACGCGGGCCGCAGGCCGCATGGGGCGGTCCTGAACGGCTCCCGCCGCAGCGGGCGGCCGCCGGGTGGCGTCATCGCGCCTGGGAGGCGGGTCCGGGTCGCGACGATGCCCGCGCGCAGGACAGGAGCGGGCAGGTACGCCGTGGCGGACCCCGATCAGATGAGCCGCGTACCGGACGGCGGGGGCCTCCGGCCTGTTCGGTGCGAACAGCGCGACCAGGCTGCCCGGTCCGATGCCCGGTCCGGCGAGCGCGCGGGCGTAGCGGCGGATCTCGTCGAGCAGGTCGGTGCCGGAGGTGTCGGCTCCGGGGTACCGCAGGACCGCGCGCGACCCCGCACGGTGCAACACCACGAGCAGGTCCCCGATGCAGGTCTCCATCTCGCCACTCCCCGCCGCCAGCTCAGGGGACCGGCGGCGGACCGACGACGTCGATGTCGTGCTCGGCGGCGATCCCGGCCAGCAGCGCCGGGTCGGGGATGCCGTCGCCCTCGGCGGCGACGGCCATGGCGAACTGCTCGAACGCGGGCCCGTGGTGGAGGGTCAGGTAGCGGGCGGTCTCGCTGGCGATGACGAAGCCGTGAGGGATGCCGGCGGCAGCACGGCGGCGCCGCCCGCGCGAGCTCGTGGTGGCGGCCGTCCACGACCACGGACAGGGTGCCCTCCAGGACGAGGAAGACCTCGGCGTCGCGGCGGTGGACGTGCATGGGGCTGCCGTGGCCGCGCGGGGCCGCGGTGTCCAGCACCGCGAAGGTGCCGGCGGTGTCCTGGCCGGAGAGGCGGACGTGGTACCGCTCGCCCAGGAAGGGGATCACCCGCTGGGTGTCCGGCGTGGTGATCGCAGGCGTCACGACGAGGGACGCGGGGCTCGCTTGCGTGCCGGTCATGGCCCGCGAGTCTGCGCCCGCTACGGATGACGAACAATGCCGCGCCCTGCAGGAATTGATAACCTTCCTGGTATGCCTGCAGGTCAGCACGCTGATCCGGGCGACATGAGCGCTCTGAGCGTCGCCCAGCTGCGGGCGGTGTGCGCGGTGGCCGACCGTCTCTCGTTCACCGCCGCCGCGGACGACCTCGGCCTGACCCAGCCCGCGGTGAGCCGCCTGGTCACCGGGGCGGAACGGCGACTCGGGCTGACCCTGTTCCACCGGGTGCACCGCTCGGTGAGCCCGCGCGTGGACACCGCGGGAGTGCTCGAGGCCATCCGGTCCGCCCTCGCCGCGCACCAGACGGTGCTGCACCGGGCGCGGGCGGTGCGCCGGAGCGAGTCCGGCGCGCTCCGCATGGGGGTGTTGCACCACGGCTCACCGACGGTGCTGACCGACGCGCTGATCCGGTTCCGGGCCCGATGGCCCGAGGTCCGGCTGAGCATGGCTGAGTATCGCGACGACCAGCTCGTCGAGGCGGTGCGCGACGGCCGGGTCGACGTGGCGCTGGCCCGGCTGGCGCCGGCGATCCCGAGCACCCTGGCACACCGCAGGCTCCTGCGCGAGCAGCTGCACGCCCTGGTCCCGACCGGGCATCCGCTGGCCACGCGTGGCGAGATCACGCTCCCGGACCTCGCCGCCGAGACGATCGCATTCTGGTCGGCGGACACCCAGCCGCGCGGACGGGCCTGGCTGGCCCACGCGCTCGTCACGGCCGGGCACAGCGGCGAACTGACCGACATCACACCGAGCACGGTCACGGCCACGGTCGCCGCCGGAGCGGCGATCACCGTGCTGGCGCCGTCGTTCTCCCGGATCCTGAACCTGCGTGGCACCGCACTGGTGCCGGTGGCCGGACTGTTCCTGGAGCTGGTGGTCGTGTGGCGGCGCGATGATCGTTCCCCGGCGCTGCCGCGCTTCCTCGCAGCGGCCCACGACTCGGTCCCGGCCCGGCGACGCGGCGGGCCGCATTCTGTGGAGCGGACCGTCGACGGTCCCCCGTAAGATGCCCCCCATGAGTCCGGGGGGCAACGTGGACGTCGAACCTGTCGAGGAATTCCCGCTTCTCGCGCGGCTGCTGCAGGCGGCGGCCGACCGCGGCGAGGGCACCGTTCTCGGGCTGGTGCCGCCCGGGCGCTCGCGGATCGGGCGCGTGTCGCGCGTCGACTCCGCGGCGTTCGCCGAGCGGCTCGCCACCGCCTACCGCGAACGGTCGCCCGCGATGGTCCGCTACGCCACGCGCAAGGTCGGCGACCCCGGCCGCGCCGAGGACGTCGTGCAGCGCGCCTTCGAGAAGATCCTGCGCCGGCAGCAGGCGACCCGCCCGAGATCACCAACATGCAGGCGTACGTGCTCACCGCCGTCTACAACGAGATCAACCGCGAGCTGCGCGAGGTGATCCCGGCCCGGGCCAACGTCAGCATCGACGACCCCGACCGCGGCGACGACACCCCGAGGGCGCCCGTCGACGTGTCCACGCAGGTCGCCGACGCCGCGGCTCTGCGCGACGCCCTCGCCACCCTCTCCCCTCGCGAGCGCGAGGCCGTCGTCATCCGGATGCAGTGGCAGCTGAGCGTCGCGGAGGCGGCCGAGGTGATGCAGCTGTCCGCGGGCGCGGTCAAGCGTTACACCTCCGACGGCCTGCGCCGGCTGCGCGAACGCCTCGACCCGGCGTTCGTGGCGTAGGAGGGTCTCGAACACCTCCGGCCGTCGGAGGAGCCGCTCGACCTCACGTTCTCCGGACTAGGGCCTGTCCTGTAAGCCCAGGACCACGCTCTTCGCGCCGAGATCGCCCCTGGCGGCGTTGCCGGCACGACCGGGTACGTCCAGTACAACGGCTCGTGCCGGCGCCTTGCCAGGGACGATCTCGATCACGAAGCCCGCGGCCCGGGGCCTACAGGACAGGCCCTAGTGTCCCGAGTCGTTAATTATCCCGTAGCTGGATAGGCTTGGTGGATGCCGAGTCCTGTCGCTCCCGTGGTGGAACTGACCGA
>MKJV01000107.1 GCA_001942185.1 Pseudonocardia sp. CNS-004 | reverse complement strand
ACAGCTGGTCACGTTGTGGGACCACAACTACCGCGTCTATGGGGCGCGCAAGCTCTGGAAGGCCGCCCGCCGAGCCGGCGTGGAGGTGGGACGGGACCACGTCGCCCGGCTCATGCGCCCGGCCGGGATCGCTCGGCCGGGATCGAGGGCGTCCGGCGGACCAAGAAGGTGCGCACCACCCGGCCCGATCCTGCCACTGCCCGGCACCCGGACCTGGTGGATCGCCGCTTCGAGGCCGAGGCGCCGAACCAGCTGTGGGTCACTGACCTGACCTACGTCCCGACCTGGGCGGGGGTGGCTTACGTGTGTTTCATCGTCGACGCCTTCTCCCGGGCGATCGTCGGGTGGCGCGTC
This sequence comes from Pseudonocardia sp. CNS-004, assembly GCA_001942185.1. GTDB lineage: Bacteria > Actinomycetota > Actinomycetes > Mycobacteriales > Pseudonocardiaceae > Pseudonocardia. Next base: position 59,912 of record MKJV01000107.1, on the reverse strand, counting down.
GCCGGGCACATGCGCACCAGCATGGTGCTCGACGCCATCGAGATGGCCCGCTGGTCGCGCGGCACCACGCTGGAAGGGCTGCGGTGTCACTCGGATGCCGGCTCGCAGTTCACCTCGGTGCGCTATGGCGAGCGGCTCGCCGAGATCGGCGCAGTCCCGTCGATCGGCTCGGTCGGCGACTCCTACGACAACGCCCTGGCCGAGACGGTCAACGGCTACTACAAGGCCGAGCTGATCCGCGGCCCCTCCCGGCAACAACCGTGGAAGACCGTCGAGGACGTCGAACTCGCCACGCTGGGCTGGGTGCACTGGCACAACACCAGGCGCCTGCACGGCTACCTCGACGACCGGCCACCAGCCGAGTACGAGCAGACGTTCTACGCTGCCCAACGGGACGACCTCGAGACGGTCGAAATCCCATGAGCCGGGCCTCCAGCAGACCCAGGGCGAGTCAGTGGTGAGGTCGCCGCTCCGTGCGGTCCTGAGAATGGACGGTGGTACCCGGAAGGCACGACCGATCGGCCTCGGGGATCGGCAGGTCGTTGTTCTCGACAACGCCCAGATCGACGCCCCGGGGCTCCGCTCCTCGGTCCACGCGATCGCGCCGCTATCCGACGATCGCCCGCGCGATGCCGAGGTAGATCACGATCGACAGCAGGTCCTGCAGGACGGTGGCCAGCGGCCCGGAACCGAAGGCCGGATCGTGGCCCAGCTTGCTGAACGCCCATGGAAGAGCCAAGGCGACAAGGGTCGCCACGGAGCACGCACCCAGCAGCGCCAGCGACACCGTCACTGCGACCTCGGCGTTGCCCCAGATGAGGAGGGTGAACGGCAGGACGACGGCCGCGAGCAGGATCCCGACGATGAGGCCGGTGACGAGCTCGCGGAACACGACGCGGCCGATGCCGACGCCGACCGAGAGACCGCGGATCACGAGAGTCTCGGTCTGCGTGCCGACGGCGTCGGCCATGTAGACCACGCCGGGGACGAAGAAGGCGAGCAGCACCTGGCGCTGCAGATCGGCCTCGAACGCGCCGACCACACCTGCCGCGCCATGGCACCAGCGAGGCCGATCGCGAGCCACGGCAACCGATGCCACAACCTGCGGCGCACGCTCTCCTGGCTGGCCGAGCGCGCGGCGGCGGCCGAGTGCAGGAAGCCGCCCAGGCGGGCCATGTCCTCGTCGTGCTCGGCGAGCAGCACGGCGAGCATCCGCTGGGGTGGGATCAGGCCCCGGAACCGGCCTTCGTCGTCGACCACCGCGAGTCCGGGCTCGCCGTGCTCGACGGCGGTCCAGGCGACCAGCTCCTGGTTCGTGTGCGGGGCGACCACCGGCGGGTCGAGATCTGCGAGATCGGAGAGGGGAGCGTTCGGCGGCGCGGCCAGCAGGCGCTCAAGGGTGATCAGGCCCGTCAGCCGTTCCCCGTCGCACACCGCGACCACGGCCGCGCTGTCGAACACCCGGCCCCGCATCGCGTTCAGCACGTCCGTCGCGGTGTCCGACGGAGCGGCCACGGGGACAGCTGTCGAGGCGTGCTCGGCCGCCGTGCCCAGGATCTCCTGAGGCAGCTCGACGTCCAGATCGGTCTCCGCTGCCACCATCACCTCGCCGGAGATCGATGTGCCTCGACGACGCGCCGTCGCAAGGCGGTCGCCGTGAGCGCACCGGCGGTGGCGGCGGTGAGCGCGAGCAGCACGAGTCCCAGGGAGTAGTCGCCCAGCACTCCGTAGACCAGCCCCATCACGAGCGGCGGGAAGAAGCCGCCGAGCCCGCCTGCGGCCCCGACGAGGCCGGTCACGGCGCCGACCCGCTCCGGCTCGACCAGTCGTGCGACGAGCGCGAAGACCGCGCCGGTGCCTATGCCCAGCGCCGCCGCCAGCCCGAGGAACCCGACGGTCCCTATGAGGACGAGCGGCAGCTCGAACGAGGCGAGGACGGCGAGCAGGCACACCGCCGCGAAGGCCCCGGTGAGGACCGGCACCGGCGGGAAGCGGTCGCAGAGCCAGCCGCCGACCGGCCGCATCGCGACCGCGAGGACGACGAATCCCGCCGTGCGCAGCGCCGCATCGCCGCGCTCGAGGCCGTACGCGGTGGTGAGGTAGGAGGGCAGGTAGACGCTGAAGGCGACGAACCCGCCGAAGGCCACGGCGTAGAGGAAGGCGAGCTGCAGCGCCACGGGCATCCGCAGCACGGTCGCGAACCGGGCGAGGACGGAACCCGTCGGGACGGGACGGTCCGGGCGATCGCGCAGCAGCAGGACGGCGATCGCCGCGAAGGCCACCAGCACGACCGCGACCAGGTCGAACGGGAAGCTGGGCCCGAAGGCGGCCGCCAGCTGCACGGTGGAGAACGCCGAGATCGCGGTGCCGCCCATCCCGGCGCCGAACACGCCGAGCGCGAGCCCGCGCCGCTCGGGCGGGTACCAGGAGTTCACGAACGGGACCCCGATGGCGAACGTCGTGCCGCCGAGGCCGAGGAAGAACCCACCGACGAGGTAGCCGGCCAGCGAGTCGGCGAAGTGCCCGAGGTAGAGGACCGGCAGCACGGTGAGCAGCGCGACCGTCGGGAACATGCGGCGTGCCCCCAGCCGGTCGGTGAGGGCTCCGACCGGGATCCGGCCCAGCGAACCGACGACGACCGGAACGGCCACGAGCAGGGACTGCTGGAACGCGGTCAGCGCGAGGTCGTCGCGCAGGGTTGCACCCAGTGGCGAGAGCAGGGCCCACGCCCAGAACGTCACGGCGAACCCGGCGGTGGCGAGCGCCAACGCTCGACCGGCCTCGCTGCCTCCGAGCGCGTCGGACGCGTGCGTGCCGGTCCCCGCGGATCGCGTTCGGCCATGGTCTGCCTCCGGTTCGTCGCGCGGCCACCCGTAAGGACCCGCACCGGATCCGATTGCGCCACCGGGAGCGCGGGCGTGGACAGGGTCCTTTCGACCGAGTACCCGGGACCTTCGCCGCTGAATGAGCGAGGACGGCTGAGCCATGGTTTGCTCCGAATCAACCGGAGGAATGCACAGGTCCCGACGACGGGCAGGAGCATCACGGTGGCCGAACCGACGACCCCCACCACCACAACCGGGACGGATGGCCGTGCGGCGGACGCGCTGCTGCGTACCGGCCGCTTCTTCACCCGGCGTGAGACGTCCGAGGATCTACGGGCGGTCTACCGGAAGGGGGGCCGTGAAGGCGACGTCTTCTACCGGGACCGCTGGAGCCACGACAAGGTCGTCCGCTCCACCCACGGGGTGAACTGCACGGGCTCGTGCTCGTGGAAGGTCTACGTCAAGGACGGGATCATCACGTGGGAGAGCCAGCAGACCGACTACCCGTCGGTGGGGCCGGACTCCCCGGAGTACGAGCCGCGCGGCTGCCCGCGCGGCGCGGCGTTCTCCTGGTACACCTACTCGCCCACCCGGGTCCGGTACCCGTACGCCCGCGGTGTGCTGCTGGAGATGTACCGGGAGGCGAAGGCGCGGGTCGGGGACCCCGTCCTGGCGTGGGCCGAGGTCACGACCGATCCGGAGAAGCGCCGCCGCTACCAGCGCGCCCGCGGCAAGGGCGGGCACGTGCGGGTCTCGTGGGACGAGGCGGTGGAGATCATCGCGGCCGCCCACGTCCACACCGTGAAGGCCTACGGGCCGGACCGGATCGCCGGGTTCTCGCCGATCCCGGCGATGTCGATGGTCAGCCATGCCGCGGGCTCGCGGTTCATCGAGCTGGTCGGCGGCTGCATGACGTCGTTCTACGACTGGTACGCCGACCTGCCGGTCGCCTCGCCCCAGGTGTTCGGCGACCAGACCGACGTGCCGAGTCCGGGGACTGGTGGAACGCCTCCTACCTGCTCATGTGGGGCTCGAACGTCCCGATCACCCGCACGCCCGACGCGCACTGGATGGCCGAGGCGCGTTACAAGGGTCAGAAGGTCGTCGTGGTCTCACCCGACTACGCCGACAACACCAAGTTCGCCGACACCTGGCTCCCCGCCCAGCCCGGCACCGACGGCGCCATGGCGATGGCCATGGGCCACGTCATGCTCAAGGAGTTCTTCGTCGACCGCCGGGTGCCGTTCTTCGTCGACTACGTGCAGACCTACACCGATCTGCCGTTCCTCGTCTCGCTGGAGGAACACGGCGGCGGGCACGTCCCGGGCAAGTTCCTCACCGCCGCGACCTCGGCGACACCGGTGAGGGCGCGGAGTGGAAGACCGTGCTCATCGATGGGCAGTCCGGTGAGCCGGTGGTTCCCAACGGCTCGATGGGCCATCGCTACACAGCGTCGGGGGCCGGGAAGTGGAACCTCGACCTCGGCGACGTGTCACCCCAGCTCACGCTGCTGGGCGGCGAGACCGCGGAGGTGCTGCTCCCCCGCTTCGACTCGCTCGACGGCACCGGCGGCGTACTGCGCCGCGGCGTGCCGGTGCGCCGGGTAGGCGGGAAGCCCTGCACCACCGTCTTCGACCTGATGCTCGCCCAGTACGGCGTGCACCGGCCGGGGATGCCCGGCGTGTGGCCGTCCGGCTACGACGACGCGGCCGAGCCGTACACCCCCGCCTGGCAGGAGCCGATCACCTCGGTGCCCGCCGAGCAGGTCGTGCGGGTGGCTCGCGAGATGGCGCGCAACGCCGAGGAGTCCGAGGGCCGCACCATGATCATCATGGGCGCCGGCATCTGCCAGTGGTTCCACGGTGACGCCACCTACCGGGCAGTGCTCTCGCTGCTGCTGCTCACGGGCTCGATGGGCCGCAACGGTGGCGGCTGGGCGCACTACGTCGGGCAGGAGAAGTGCCGCCCGATCACGGGCTGGTCGACCATGGCGGGGGCCACCGACTGGTCCCGCCCGCCGCGGCAGATGATCGGCACGGCCTTCTGGTACACGCACACCGATCAGTGGCGCTACGACGGCTACCGCGCCGACGCCCTCACCTCGCCCTTGGCACAGGGGCATCTCGCGGGAATGCACACGATCGACACGATCGCGCTGTCCGCCCGCCTGGGCTGGATGCCCTCCTACCCGCAGTTCGACCGCAACCCCCTCGACGTGGCGGGCGAGGCCGGGGACGGCGACGTCGCGGCCCACGTCGTCGACCAGCTCCGGTCGGGGCAGCTGAAGTTCGCGATCGAAGACCCGGACGCGCCGGAGAACTGGCCGCGGTGCCTCACGCTGTGGCGGGCGAACCTGCTGGGCTCGTCGGCGAAGGGCGACGAGTACTTCCTCAAGCACCTGCTCGGCACCCACAACAACCTCCTGGCCGATCAGACGCCGGCAGACCGCAGGCCACGGGACGTGGTGTGGCGCGACGGCGACCCGCCGGAGGGCAAGCTCGACCTGCTCCTCGCGCTCGACTTCCGGATGACCAGCTCCACGCTGCTCGCCGACGTCGTGCTCCCCGCCGCCACCTGGTACGAGAAGCACGACCTCAACACCACGGACATGCACCCGTTCGTCCACGCCTTCACCCCGGCCATCGACCCGCCGTTCGAGACCCGCACGGACTTCGCCGCCTTCCACGCCATCGCCCGCCGGTTCTCCGAGCTCGCCCGCACCCACCTGGCGTCCGGCGCGACGTCGTCGCGTCCCGCTGCAGCACGACACGCCGGGCGAGACCGCACAGCCCGGCGGCCGGGTGCGCGACTGGCGGACCGGCGAGGTGGAGCCCATCCCGGGCAAGACCATGCCGAACCTGGTCGTGGTCGAGCGCGACTACACCGCGATCGCCGACAAGATGGCGAGCATCGGGCCGCTGCTCGACCGGCTCGGCATGACGACCAAGGCGATCACCTACCGGCCCGACGAGGAGCTCGCCCACCTGGCGGCGAAGAACGGCGTGATGCTCGGCGGGGCGGGCGACGGCCGCCCGGCGATCGACACCGACGCCAAGATGGCGGAGGCGATCCTCACCCTCTCGTCGACGACGAACGGCCGGCTCGCCGTGCAGGGGTTCCGCGAGCTGGAGCGGCGCACCGGCACCCGCCTCGTCGACCTCGCCGGGGGCAGCGAGGAGAAGCGCATCTCCTTCGCCGACACCCAGGCCCGGCCGGTGCCGGTGATCACCAGCCCGGAGTGGTCGGGCAGCGAGACGGGCGGGCGGCGCTACGCCCCGTTCACGGTGAACGTCGAGCGGAGCAAGCCGTGGCACACGCTCACCGGCCGGATGCACTTCCTGCTCGACCACGACTGGATGCACGAGTTCGGCGAGACGCTGCCCGTCTACCGGGCGCCGCTGAACATGCACCGGCTGTTCGGCGAACCGGAACCCGGCGAGCTGGGCCGGACGGTGCCTCGGTGACGGTGCGGTACCTCACCCCGCATTCCAAGTGGTCGATCCACTCCGAGTACCAGGACAACCTCTTCATGCTCTCGCTCTCCCGCGGCGGGCCGGTCGTGTGGATGAGCCAGGAGGATGCCGCCGCCATCGGCGTGCGTGACAACGACTGGGTCGAGCTGGTCAACCGCAACGGGGTTCTCGTGATCCGGGCGGTCGTGACGCACCGCATGCGAGCGGGCGCCGTGTTCGTCTACCACGCCCAAGAACGTGTGGTGAACGTGCCGAAGTCCGAGGCGACCGGGCGCAGGGGTGGGATCCACAACTCCGCCACGCGGATCCTGGTCAAGCCGACCCACCTCATCGGCGGCTACGCCCAGCTGTCCTTCGCGTTCAACTACCTCGGCCCCACCGGGAACCAGCGGGACGAGGTCACGGTCATCCGCCGCCGCTCCCAGGAGGTGAGTTATCAGTGATCGCAAAAGGACCCCGTCATCCAACGGAACCTCAGGGGAACGTGACGGCAGCCGACCACGATCAACCCACTTTCGTGACGTGCGTACCCCGCGTAACCGCTGTAGAGGTTCCGGGGAGGCGGCGGGAATGCGCGTGATGGCCCAGATGGGCATGGTCATGAACCTCGACAAGTGCATCGGCTGCCACACCTGCTCGGTGACCTGCAAGCAGGCGTGGACCAACCGCAGCGGCGTCGAGTACGTCTGGTTCAACAACGTCGAGACCCGCCCCGGCCAGGGCTACCCCCGCCGCTACCAGGACCAGGAGACCTGGAAGGGCGGCTGGGTCCGCAACCGCCGCGGCCGGCTGCAGCTGAAGGCCGGCGGGCGGATCCGGAAGCTCTTCTCGATCTTCGCCAATCCCGTCCTGCCCAACATCCGCGACTACTACGAGCCCTGGACCTACGACTACGAGAAACTCATCGACGCACCGCTGGGCGACGACTTCCCGGTCGCGCAGCCGAAGTCGCTGATCTCCGGCGAGCCGATGGCCGTCGAGTGGAGCGCCAACTGGGACGACGACCTCGGCGGCGCCCCCGAGCACGGCCCGCGCGACCCGATCGTCGAGCGCATCAGGCGCGAATCCGAGGACAAGGTCAAGTTCAACTACGAACAGGCCTTCATGTTCTTCCTGCCGCGCATCTGCGAGCACTGCCTCAACCCATCGTGCGTGGCCTCCTGCCCGTCCGGCGCGATGTACAAGCGGGCCGAGGACGGGATCGTCCTCGTCGACCAGGACCAGTGCCGTGGCTGGCGCATGTGCGTCACCGGCTGCCCGTACAAGAAGGTCTACTTCAACCACCGCACCGGCAAGGCCGAGAAGTGCACCTTCTGCTACCCACGCGTGGAGGTCGGGCTGCCGACGGTGTGCAGCGAGACCTGCGTCGGGCGGCTGCGCTACATCGGCCTGTTCCTCTACGACGCCGACCGGGTCACCGCGGCGGCATCCGTCGAGGACGAGCACGACCTGTACGACGCGCAGCTCGACCTGCTGCTCGACCCGCACGACCCGCAGGTGATCGCGGCCGCCCGCCGCGAGGGCATCGCGGAGGACTGGATCGCCGCGGCCCAGCGCTCGCCGGTCTACAAGCTGGCGAAGGACTACCGGGTGGCACTGCCGCTGCACCCGGAGTTCCGGACCATGCCGATGGTCTGGTACATCCCGCCGCTCTCCCCCGTGGTCGACCGGCTCACCGAGACCGGGCACGACGGCGAGGACGCCGACAACCTGTTCGGCGCCATCGACGCGCTGCGCATCCCGGTCGAATACCTCGCCGAGCTGTTCACCGCGGGCGACGTCGAGCCGGTCCGCGACGTGCTGCAGAAGCTGGCAGCCATGCGGTCGTACATGCGCGACGTCACGCTGGACCGCCCGCGCCACGAGTCGATCGCGACGTCGGTCGGGATGACCGGCGGCGAGATCCTGGAGATGTACCGGCTGCTCGCGATCGCCAAGTACGAGGAGCGCTACGTCATCCCCACCGCCCACGAGGCGCAGGCGCACGACCTGGAGGAGATCGGCTGCAGCCTCGACGTCGACGGCGGGCCCGGCATGATCGGCAGCGGCCCGTTCGGCGAGGCCTCCGGGCGACCCATGCCGGTCTCGGTCGAGACCTTCCACGCCCTGCGCGACCGCCAGACCAGCGACACCTTCGCGGATCCCGGCGAGCGCGGAGCCCGGATCAACCTGCTCAACTGGGACGGCAAGGGTCGCCCGCCCGGGCTGTTCCCACCACCGCGAGAGGCGCCAGCCGAGCCCGGCGACATCACCGGCCACAGCAGGCCCGAGCCCGCACCCGCCCCGGAGGAGAAGCGATGACGGGTCTGCGTGTTGGCGAGCAGGCGGTCGTCCTCCAGGCCGCGTCGATCTGCCTGCAATACCCCGACGACACCATCCGGGACCGGTTCCCGCTCGTGCGCGGTGCAGTGGACGGGCTGCCAGCGGGCCGGCCCCGCGAACGCCTGGTCGCGTTCCTGCACGACGCGGCGGGCACCCCGCACACGACGCTCGCCGAGCACTACGTCGAGGTGTTCGACCGGCGCCGCCGCTGCTGCCTCTACCTCACCTGGTGGAGCGACGGGGAGACCCGCCGCCGAGGCGGCGCGCTCGCCGCGCTCAAGCAGCGCTACCGCGCCGCCGGCGTCGAGTGGGACAGCACCGAGCTGCCCGACTTCCTCCCCGCGCTGTTCGAGTACGCCGCCACCACCGATCTCGCCGACGGGCTCGCCCTCCTGCAGGAGCACCGGGCCGGCCTCGAACTGCTGCGGCTCGCCCTGCTCGACGCCCGCACACCGTACGCCGCGCCGATCGAGGCGGTCTGCGCCCTGCTGCCCGGCCCCTCCCCCACCGACGTCGCAGCCGCCAAGGCGCTCGCCCGCAACGGCCCACCGCGCGAGCAGGTCGGTCTGGAGCTCGCCCCGTTCCCGACGGGAGGAACCCGATGAGCGCAATGGACGTCCTGCTCTGGGGCGTGCTGCCCTACGTGACGATCGCGATCCTCGTCGCCGGCACGATCTGGCGCTACCGCTACGACAAGTTCGGCTGGACGACCCGGTCGTCCGAGCTCTACGAATCGAAGCTGCTGCGCATCGGCAGCCCGCTGTTCCACTTCGGCATCCTCGTGGTGATCATCGGCCACGTCATCGGCCTGGTGATCCCGAAGAGCTGGACCGACGCCGCGGGCCTGTCACAGGAGGCCTACCACATCCAAGCGCTGCTCCTCGGGGGGATCGCCGGGTTCTGCACGCTCGTCGGCGTCGGGATCCTGATCTACCGCCGCCGCACCACGGGCCCGGTGTTCATGGCCACCACGAAGAACGACAAGGCCATGTACGTGGTGCTGGTCGCCGCCATCGTCGTGGGCCTGGTGACCACGCTCCTCGGCGCCGCGGGCGGCGAGGAGCACAACTACCGGCTGTCGGTCGCCCCGTGGTTCCGGTCCCTGTTCGTGCTGCAGCCCGACATCGAGGCGATGGCCCACTCCGGCCTCGCGTTCCAGCTGCACACCCTCATCGGCATGTTGCTGTTCGCGATCTGGCCGTTCACCCGGCTCGTGCACGCCTTCACCGCACCGATCGGCTACCTGTTCCGGCCCTACGTGGTCTACCGGTCCCGGACCGGCGGGCCTGCGTCGCGCCGGCCGCGACGTGGCTGGGAACGGGTCTGAGCGCGACGCAGAAGCTGCCGCTGGACACACCACCCACGAACAACACCCGCCGCGGCACTGCGAGACGGACGGCACAGACCACGGCGGACGGGCACGCGCACGTCCTGCGCCAGACGGTGATCGGCCTGCTGCGGGGCCGCACGCCGGCCGAGCCCACGAATCCGGGCGAGGCGACCGTGCACGTCCTGCTCGCCGAGAGCGGCTCGTGAGCGGCGACAATGGTCGGGGCCGGTGCGGTGAACTGCTGATCGTCCCAACGAGGGTCAGCAATGGCGGGCGCCGGTACGACTTCGGGTTCGTGCGGGACCGTGCTGCAGTCGGCGTGATCCGCCTACCGTCGACGGGTCGGGCGGGTGCGGATCCTCTTGTCCACAGCGTCGACGGCGACCACGACACCCGCCGAGCCGATAGCGATCGCCCAGCCCGCGGCCGGTGGTGCCGCATGCCCGAGCACCAGCGCCACGGGGGTGACCAGGAGCATGACGAACGAGAACGCGAGTTCGGTGCTGGCGGCGGGGATGAGCAGCCGGTTCGTGGTCCAACCGAGCTCGCCGGGCCACCGGCTGGAACTTCGACAGGCGAAGGCGTTGGCGGTCTGTGCGATGACGACCGTCATGAAGGCCGCACCGGAGGCGGCCATGAGGTCGGGTCCTGTCGGGAAGGCGTGGCCGGGAGCCCATCCGACCGCCAGCAGGGAGGCGAGGAAAGCGCCATGGTGAGTGCCGCCACCACGGGGCCGAGGAGTCCGAAGGCGCGCCGCACCACGGTCCGGTTCATGAGCGACCCGTGACCGGGGGACCGTCCAGAAGGTGACGGGAGGGAGGCTCCGCTCCGAGGGCGACGGCGGACAGGGTGTCGGTCCCCAGGTCCAGGGCGAGGATCTGCAGCACGCCGAGGGCGAGCGGGAACTGGCCACCGGCGAAGGCCCAGACGAGGAACGGGGTGACCTCGGCGACGTTGTCCGTGAGGTGGTAGGTCAGGAACCGGCGGATGTTGACGAAGGTCGCCCGGCCCTGCTCGACGCCGGCCACGATGCTGGCGAAGGCGTCGTCGAGCAGGACCAGGTCCGCCGCTTCCCGGGCCACATCGGTCCCCGAGCGTCCCATCGCGACCCCGATGTCGGCTTCGTGCAGTGCCGGGGCGTCGTTGACTCCGTCGCCGGTCATGGCCACGACGTGGCCACGCGAGCGCAGCGCCCTGGCGATGCGGAGCTTGTCCTCGGGCGATACCCGGGCGACGACCAGACCATCCCGGTCGAGGAGGGCAGCCAGGACCCGCTCGTCCGCGGGGAGCGCGGCGCCGGTCAGCACGGGGACCTGCGGCCGGCGCAGCTGCACCTCGTCGGCGATGGCGGCGGCCGTCGCCGGATGGTCGCCGGTCACCATCGCCACCTTGATGCCTGCCTTCCGGCAGGCGGCCAGCGCCTCGGTGACGTCTTCACGCGGCGGGTCCTGCAGGCGACCACACCCACCAGATGCAGGTCCTGCTCGGCTTCGTCCGGGGTGCGGGGCGGGTGCCCGCCGCCCGAGCCGGCAGCAACGGCCAGGACCCTCAGCCCCCGCTCCGCCATGGCGTGCGCGGTGGCGAGGGCGGGGGGATCGGATCCGCAGAGCGGAAGGACGCTGTCGGGCGCTCCCTTGACCACGACTCCGTCACCGACGACCACCGACATGCGGCGCCGCCGCGGGTCGATGGGGAAGCGCAGCTGCACCGGCCGGCTGCGCCGGTCGCTGTCGGTGTCGATGCCCAGCCGGCGGGCGAAGGCGTCGAGCGCGGCCTCCATCGGGTCACCGTGGGCCTGCCACTGCCCGTCCACTTCGAGGACGTAGCCGGTCGAGCAGCGCATCACGGCCAGGGCCAGAGCGGTGCAGGACTCCCGGGCGGCCGTCGACGACCACGCCAAGTCCGCATCGGGCCCGTATCCGGGGCCGTCCACGGCCACCGCTCCTGCGGGGGTCCAGGCCTCGACGACGGTCATCTGATTGCGGGTCAGGGTGCCGGTCTTGTCGGTGCAGATGAACGTCGTCGACCCGAGGGTCTCGACGGCTTCGAGCCTCCGCACGAGGACATTGCGCTTGGCCATCTGCTCGGCGCCCCAGGCCAGCGACAGCGTCACGGTCGGGAGTAGCGCCTCCGGAACGAGGGCCACCGTCACGCCGATGGCGAAGATGAATCCGTCCTGCGGCGGATTGCCCACCAACAACATGACGAGGAAGAACAGCACGCCGACGCCGAGCGCGATGGCAGCGATGAAACGCACCACCTGCGTGAGCTCACGCGCCAGCGGAGTGTCCGGTTTCGCCGACGATGTGGTGAGTTTCGCGATGGTAGCCAGCCGCGTCTGCTCGCCCGTCGCGGTCACGACGGCGCTGGCCTCCCCCTCGACGAGGAACGTCCCCGCGTAGAGGACCTCGCCGTCGCGGACCGCTCCCGCCACGCTCTCCCCCGTGAGCATCGAGGAGTCCACGAGCAGCCGGTTCGCCGCCGTGACGACGGCATCCGCCGGAACGCGGTCGCCGTTCTCGAGCAGGAGCACGTCGTCGACGACGACCTCCTCCGCTTCAACGATCTGGCGCCGGCCGTCGCGCCACACCGAGACCTGGACCGGGAGCATTGCGCGCAACCGCTCGGCGGCATGGTCGGCCCTCGTTTGCTGCGCGAACGCGAACAGGGCATTCAGCAGGATGACCGCGAAGATCGCGATGCCGAGCGTCGGCAGCCCTGCTATCAGCGCGAGCACCCCTGCGCCCCACAGCATCACCGCGAAGAAGTGGGTGAGCTCTGCGCCCAGCCGTCGCGCGACCGACGGCCGCGCGGGAGCGGGCAACCGGTTGGGCCCATGCTCAGCGCACCTGGCCACCGCTTCGGCCGTAGTCAGGCCATTGGCCGTGGCAGCGGGCATCGCAGCCCTTCCTCGCTCGCATCGTCGGGTGTGACAGCCGTGTGGGACAGCCGAGAGCACCAGGGTGCCGATCTCAGCCTGGTCGTGGAGGAGGCCTTGTGCCCGGCCCGCGCAGGACCACCGACCTCCTGCCCACACCCGAGGCTGCGCGGACAGGCCCCTATCGCTCGGTCCTGGCCATGGAGAGTCGCCAGGAGAGTGGTCGAGCCTCCCCGATTGCGCACGGCCCGAATCCGCGCCCGGTCCATCTGACGATGGCGCCCGCGACCCTCTGCCTGCCGAGCGATCACTGGCGGAGGAGCCGAGCGGCCCACGCGATCCGGGCCCTCCAGTTCTTCCCTGCGGCCGACGTCGAGATCGATGCTGTCGACCGCCGGGGGTAGAGGAGGGCACGATGAGGGATTCCCGCAGATACGAGGGGGCGTCAGAGGCGGATCTGGCTCCAGTCGACCTGACTGAGCCGTTCGCGGACGAGATCGACGTCGAGCGCACGCTCGACGCTCTGTACGGGGAGGACGACCCCCTCGACGAGGGTGACCGGGCAGCTCGACCAGCGCGCGATCGAGGCAGTTATGCGCCCGGTGTTGGAGCCGCGCGGTGACCGCACCCGTCTTGCTTCGCACCCGTGCCGTTCTCGCCGCGGAGCTCGAAGCCTTGGTGCATATGGCCGAGAGCGGCTCGCCGTTCCACCAAGGGCCCGCGACGCCCTGCGCTGGCTGCTGGCGGGCGGCTTCGGGCCCCTGACCGGCTCGCGCACCGACCCACCGCTCCCGCTGCGTGCGGTCGTCGCCGAGCTGGCTGCGGCCGAGACACACCTGTACAGCGGGCAGTCCGCCTGCCGCAACTACGCGGCCGGGCTGGAGCACGCCATCATGTGGGCCGAGTCGGCCACCCCGGCAACACCCTCGGATGTGCTCATCGTCGAGGGAACCGGCCGGCTCGGATAGGCGGCCAGGGTGTTCACCCCGGCCGACCCCTGCACATGTCCCGCACCGCGTCGAGCACGTCGTCAGCCAGTTCGCGGCGGCAGATGAGCAGGTCAGGAAGGTAGGTGTCGGGCCTGTTGTAGCGCAGCGGGCGCCCGTCGAGCCGTGACGCGTGCAGGCCGCAGGCCGTTGCGAGAGCCACCGGCGCGGCGGAGTCCCACTCGTGCATGCCTCCCGCGTGCAGGTAGACGTCGGCCTCGCCGATGACGACCGCCGCGGTCTTCGCCGCGGCGCTGCCCAGCGGCCGCAGCTCGGCGTGGAGCCGCTCGGCCACCGCCGCGGCGAAGGCCGGTGGTCGTGACCGGCTGACGACGATCACCGGCCACTGCTCGCGCGGCGGGACGTCGCGAGGACGCTGCGTGCTGAGCGTGTCGCCGAGGGTGTCCCCGAGCGCGGCGGGCACAGCCACGGCACCGGCAACGGGAACCCCATCGACCACGAGGGCGATGTTGACACCCCAATCGTCGCGTCCCTCGTAGTACTCCGACGATCCGTCGAGGGGGTCGACGATCCACACCCGCGGCGACGCCAGCCTTCCCGGCGGGTCGACAGACTCCTCGGACAGCACAGGATCGTCCGGGTGGCGGGCCGCGAGCTGCGCCACGATGAACTCGTTCGCGGCGTGATCCGCCTTTCGTCGCAACTCATCGAGAGGCCCTCCCACGGCAAGCAAGCCGGGCCGGAGATCGAGGAGCATCTTGCCGGCCGCGGTGGCGATCGCGGTGGCATCTCGATGATCCCGCAGATCCACCGAGGCTGGATCATGTTTCATCGCGCAAACCTCCGCCTGAGACCGGTCCCATCGTCGCTCACACCGACCGATGGGGACCGGGTGGTTCAGCCCTCGGTGATCGCGATCTTGGTGGGCTGGGCCTCCGGGGGCCGCGCGGCGACCGGGACCCGGACCTCGAGGATGCCGCTCGTGTAGGTCGCTGCGATGTCGGACTCCGTGGCGCCCTCGGGCAACGGCAGCGTCCGGGGGAGCTTGCCGTAGTGCAGCTCGTGGCGCAGGTAGCCGGTGTCCTCGGTTTTCGCGGCGACCTTGCGCTCGGCGCTGATGCGCAGGACACCGTCGCTGACGGTGAGCTCGACGTCCTTGGCCGGGTCGATACCGGGCAGCTCGGCCCGGATCACCAGAGTGTCGCCGTCCCGGTACTCGTCGACGCGGATGAGGTCCTCCCCGGGCAAGTCCCAGCCCAGGCCGAACGTGCGACGCATCGGCAGGGAATGCATCCACTCATCGAAGATCCGGTCCATCCAGTTGAAGCGGTGGGCGAGGTCGACGCCCCGCTCACGGCGTGCAGGTGCGCTCATCAGCAGTCCAATCGTCCATTGATCACGTCATCGGTTGAGCCCCGTGGAATGTGGGGTGCCACCGAAGGTGCTCGCACACCGCCGACCGTGACAGGGGCGTTCGTCCCGTGTCCGCCGTTCCGATCGAGGGCTGCCGTTGTGTCGGACGGGGGTGGCCGGGCTGGGCGGAACGGCAGTGCGACCACGGGACCAACGCCCCTGCCGGGCGCTGCTCGCACGCCCAGGCTGGCCCCCTCGAAGGAGGGTGCGATGCCGTTCATCGATCGTGTGGACGCGGGCCGCCGCCTGGCGAACAGGCTGCACCACCTGCACGGCGAAGACCTGATCGTGCTGGGCCTACCCCGGGGCGGCGCGCCGGTCGCGTTCGAGGTGGCCACAGCGCTCGGCGCGCCCCTGGACGTGATCCTCGTACGCAAGCTCGGGGTGCCGTTCCAGCCCGAGCTGGGGATGGGCGCGCTCGGCGAGGACGACGTGCTCGTCCTCAACGAGGACATCGTCCGGATGGCGCACGTCAGCGAGGCGGAGCTGGCCGAGATCGAGCGACGGGCACGAACCGAGATCCAGCGGCGAGCATCCCGGTTCCGCGGCGACCGGCCACGGGAACCACTGGCCGGACGTACCGCGCTGCTGGTCGACGACGGGATCGCCACCGGCGCGACCGCCCGCGCGGCATGCCGCGTCGCGAAGGCGCAGGGCGCGGCCCGGGTCGTGCTCGCAGTGCCGGTCTGTTCCTCAGACCGGGTCTCCGGCCTGCGCGCGGAGGTCGACGAGCTGGTGTGCCTGGAGACCCCGAGGTGGTTAGTCGGCGTCGGCCAGTTCTACGCCGACTTCCGCCAAACCTCCGACGACGAGGTCGTGGACCTGTTGCAGCGCGCCGCACACGCGGAACCGGCGGCGGTGAGGGCGGTCGGTGGGGTCGGTGACGACCCGCCGCTGCGTGATGACGAGGTCGAGATCCCCGTGAGGACGGCTCGCCTCGAAGGGCGCCTCACCGTTCCGGACGGCGCCGCCGGTGTCATCGTGTTCGCCCACGGCAGCGGCAGCAGCCGCCACAGCCCACGCAACCGGTACGTGGCCGGGGTCCTCCAACAAGCAGGCATCGCGACCCTGCTGTTCGACCTGCTGACCCCGCAGGAAGAGCGGCAACGGGCCAACGTCTTCGACATCGAACTGCTGGCCGGCCGGCTCGGCGAGGTGACCGAGTGGGTGCGGCAAAAGCCGGAATGCGCGCGGCTCGCCATCGGCTACTTCGGCGCGAGCACGGGCGCCGCGGCCGCACTGTGGGCGGCCGCAGCACCAGGCGCCGCCGTGTCGGCGGTGGTGTCCCGCGGCGGGCGACCCGACCTCGCCGCACCGCGACTGGGCGAGGTACGCGCACCGACGCTGCTGATCGTCGGCGGGCACGACCCGGTCGTGCTCGAACTCAACCGGCGCGCCCAAGCCCACATGCACTGTGAGAGCCGGGTCATCGTCATCCTCGGCGCCACCCACCTGTTCGAAGAGCCCGGCACCCTCGAACAGGCAGCCGCCGAGGCCTGCGCCTGGTTCACCAACCACCTGGCGGCCGCCGCACACCCCAGAGCCTGACACCGCCCCGTTCGGCGTCGGCGTTGCCCGTTCACTCGGCAACGGTGCGCGATCCGGGTCAGGACGCATCGTGATCCCCTCCCCCGCCGTCCGGACCACCACAACCGGACAGCCCGCCCGATGTACGAGCGCGTTGCCGACCGATCCGAGCACCAGCCCGGCGAGCGGTCCCCGACCCCGAGACCCCACAACCACCAGCTGCGCCCCGGCCGACCGGCTGATCAGCTCGACGGCGGCATGGCCCCTCACGACGATCCGCTCCACCGGGACGTCCGGGTGCTTGTCCGCCCACGGGTCGAGCTGTGCGTCCAGGAGGTCCCGCGCGCCGGCCGCCATGGCGTCGAGGTCGAGAAGGGGACCCGCAACCGGATCGATCGGCGGGATCCTCCAGGTGTGCACGGCGACCAACGGTGCACCGCGCGCCGCCGCCTCCTCGAAGGCCAACCGAACCGCGGAGTCGCTCGCCGAGTCCGCGACGCCGACGACGACGGGCAGCCGAAGTGCGATGCCCGGGTCGCGCTCCTCCCCGCGCACCACAACGACCGGGCACGCTGCGTACGCGGCCAGCTCGGCGGAGACCGAACCCGCGAGCAGGCCACCCAACCGCGTGCGGCCGCACGCCCCCACGACGACGAGCTCGGCGCGCCTGGCCTCGGATCGGAGGACCACCTCGGGCGGACCGACGAGCATCTGGTGGTCTACCTCGATTCCTGGTGCATTCCGCTCGGCGAGCCGCGAAGCGGCGCCCAGGGCGATCTCCGCACGCTCGAGGAGGAGCTCCCGGTAGCGGTCTCGCAGGTCCGGATGCCCCGCCCCCGACGCGGTGGACCAGTCGAAGGCGTTCACCAACCGCAGCGGCACGTGCGACCCGCGGCCTCCGCGCGCCCCACCGGACCGCGCGCAGCGCCTGCTCGGAGCCGTCGACCCCCACGACGACCGGCCGTGGCCCGTTCCGTCGGTCCATGACAACCGCTCCCTCCTCGATCTGGAGGGAGACGCTCCTCCGCCTCACGGAGCGCGGAAGCGCCGGGGTGCCCCGCTCCGAGGGGCGACAGTCCTCCCCTGTCCGGGACCACTGTCGCTGGTCACGGAACCGGTGGTGGAGCGATCGTCGGTGTCGAGCAGGGACGGACCGTGTCCGCTCCGCCGCCCACGAGGAGCAGGAATGATCATCGACCACGTCGACCGCCGCACCGTGCGCAGCGCGCTCGAGCTGGCCGTCCACGCCCCTCGGTGCACAACAGCCAGCCGTGGCGCTTCGTCCTCGGACCGAGGAGTGTGCACCTCTACGCAGACCTCGCCCGATGGTTGCCGGCGACCGACGCGGCGGTGAACGGGACCAGCACCCGCCGCATCACCCACGCCTGCGCCCAGCCCAGCGCAGCACCCTCCACCGCTCCCGCGGACACGAGCAGCGCCGCTGCCGCGACAGCCTGCAAGTCCGCGGACACGGCCCCGGCCAGCGCAGGGCGGCGAAGCCCAGGCACTCCGCGACGGTCACCGACCACACCCACGCACGCAGCAGCGCGCGTGGGTCGGCGGCTGGAGCGACGCGGGTTCCGGGCACGGCACGAGGGTTGCGTGGCGCACGGCCGGGTGGAACGGGCCGGAGGTCGCGGATCGGAGGTCCTTCGACCTCCGCCACCGTGCCGCACGGCCGTGGGCGACGAGCGTCGGGGCCTCGACCATCGGTCGCGGTACCGACATCGAGCAGAAGACAGCGAAGCGACAGGAGCGGGCCATGCGCGTCAGGGTGGGCATCAACGGGATGGGGCGGATCGGGCGCGACGTCCTGCGCAGCGTCGTGGACCGGCAGGAGCAGGCCTTCGAGGTGGTCGCGGTGAACGAGCTCGCCCCGGTGGACACCATCGCGCACCTGCTGCGCCACGATTCCACCTACGGGACGTGGCCGCGCCGGGTGGACACGGACGGCGAGTTCCTCACCGTGGACGATCATCCGCTGCGGGTGCTGCAGCAGCCCGACCCGGCGCGGCTCGACTGGGGTGGGCTCGGCGTCGACGTCGTGGTCGAGGCGACCGGGCACTTCCGCACCCGTGAGCACGCCGCCGCCCACATCGCCGCGGGCGCCCGGAAGGTCGTGCTCACCGCACCCGGCACCGACGTCGACGCCACGATCGTGATCGGCGTCAACCACGACGTCTACGACGCCGCCGTGCACGACGTCGTCTCCGCGGCCTCCTGCACGACCAACTGCGCGGCCCCGATGGCCCAGGTGCTGCACCACTCCTTCGGGATCGAGGAGGGCCTGCTCACGACCGTGCACAGCTACACAGCCGACCAGAACCTGCTCGACGGGGTGCACAAGGACCTGCGCCGGGCCCGCTCGGCCGCGGTGAACATCATCCCGACGAGCACCGGGGCCGCGAAGGCGATCGGCCTCGTCCTGCCCGAGCTCGCGGGCCGCCTCGACGGCATCGCGATCCGCGTGCCCGTCGTGGACGCCTCGCTGGTCGACCTCACCGTGCGCCTGTCCGAACCCGCCACCGTGGGACAGGTCAACCGCGCGTTCGCCACCGCCGCCGATGGGCCTCTCAAGGGGATCCTGCGCTGCACCAGCGAGCCCATCGTGTCCCACGACGTGATCGGCGAGAGCGCGTCGTGCCTGTTCGACAGCACTCTCATGCGGGTCGTCGGGAGCACCGTCAAGGTCTTCGGCTGGTACGACAACGAGTGGGGCTACGTCCAGCGCACGATCGACCTCGTCGACCTCGTCGCCCGAACCCTGCCCGAGCGGTGACGGGCGGGCGGGGTGCGCCCGGAAGCCTGATCCCGGGCGCACCCCGCTGCAGCCGACACACTCCTGCATCGAGGTTCACGCAGCAGGCTGTGGCGGTCACACGGCCGAAGGTCCCGAGCACGGCGGACCAGCGCAGGTGTTGCGGATCGAGTCCGGCGTGCCCGCAGCCGTCGCGCACCCGGCCCGGGTCCATGGGCCCGCGGAAGCGTCCGTCCGACCGGTGGACACCTGCCGAACGGCCCTGTTCCGCGCGACCGCGCGCCCCGCATCGTCGTGCTCGAGACCGCTGCGGTGCCAACCACGTCGGAGGGAGTCTTCAGATGCGAGCGCATGTCGGTGACTGGGTGGTGATCGAGGCCCGGACGCTCGGCGAACGCTGTCGGCAAGGCGAGATCATCGAGCTCGCGCACCCCGACGGGACACCGCCCTATCGCGTCCGCTGGGTGGAGGACGACCACGAGTCCCTGGTCTTCCCGGGCCCGGATGCCCGCATCGAGCCCCATCCCGTTCCTCCGGCCACCGGCCCCACCCGCTAGTACGAGAGGACGAGGACATGGAAGAGCGAGGACGAGTGGTCGTCGGCATCGACGGCTCGCCGGGCAGCCGCGCCGCGCTGGCGTACGCGCTGCGCGACGCGGCACGTCGAGGCGCGGCGGTCGAGGCGGTCGCCGCATTCACACCCCCGGACTACCCCGGGTACGAGACATGGGCACCGTTGTACGGACCGATCCCGGTACCGGTCGACCAGATGCGGGACGAGGTCCGGCGCGCCGCCGAGCGCACCGTCCAGGAGGTGACCGGCGAGCCGGCGGTGGCGACCACCGTGCCGCCGGTGACGGTCCGCGTCACCGACGGGGGCGCGGCGGACGCGCTCCTGCACGCCGCAGAAGGAGCGGACCTCCTGGTCGTCGGGAGCCGCGGCCGCGGAGGGTTCCGGAGCATGCTGCTCGGCTCGGTGAGCCTGGCCTGTGCGCTGCACTCCCCGTGCCCGGTGACCGTCGTCCGGCCCCCGAGGCCGGCCACCGCCGACGAGCCGGCGGTCGCGCAGGCGGCAGGGTCGGGAAGCTGATCGAGCCGGGTCCGGCGGGCGGCCTCCGAGGCCCCGTCTGCTGCGGTGCTTCCGGTACCCCGTCTCGGGGTCCATCGGCCCTGCCCCCGCCGCCGCGGCGGCGCTTCCCTTGGCGTTCCATCGGAACGCCAAGGGAACGAGCAGCGACATGAACACGCTCAGCATCATCAAGGCCGACACCGGCGGCTTCGTCGGCCACTCGGAAGTGCACCCGGAGGCCCTGCAGGTGGCGCGCGATGCGGTGAGCGCCGCGGTCGCGGACGGGCTGCTCATCGACGGGACCGTCTCGCGCTGCGGCGACGACATCTCGCTGATCATGACGCACCGCCACGGAGCGGACGCGGAGCCGGTGCACTCCTTCGCCTGGGACACCTTCCAGAAGACGACGGCCGTTGCCGAGCGGCTGGGCCTCTACGGTGCGGGCCAGGACCTGCTCTCCGACGCCTTCAGCGGAAATCTCCGCGGGATGGGCCCGGGATACGCCGAGCTGGAGTTCGACGAGCGTCCGAGCGAACCGGTCATCTGCTTCCTCGCAGACAAGACCGAGCCCGGTGCCTGGAACCTTCCTCTGTACAAGATGTTCGCCGACCCGTTCAACACCCCGGGGCTGGTGATCGACGAGAAGATGCACGTGGGGTTCCGGTTCGAGGTGTACGACCTCTACGAGGAGCGCCGGGTGACCTTCGAGACGCCCCGCGAAACCTACGACCTGCTCATGTACATCGGTGCGCCCGCTCGCTACGTCGTGCACCGCATCGACTCGATCCGGTTGGGCATCCCGTGTGCCGCGACCTCGACCCAGCGCCTGTCGCTGATCGCGGGCAAGTACGTCGGCAAGGACGACCCGGTCATGATCGTGCGCTGCCAGTCCGGGCTTCCCGCCGTCGGCGAGGTGCTGGAGCCGTTCGCCATGGCGTACGCGGTCGCGGGCTGCATGCGGGGCTCACACCACGCGCCGATCATGCCCGTCGGGCTCGCACAGGCCACCCCGGCGCGGTTCGACGGCCCGCCGCGCGTCGTCGCACTCGGCTTCCAGATCAAGAACGGCGCCCTGATCGGTCCACGCGACATGTTCGACGACCCGTCGTTCGACCGGGCGCGCAGCCAGGCCAACGAGGTGATGGACTACCTGCGCCGCCACGGCCCCTTCGAGCCGCACCGGCTCGCACTGGAGGACCTCGAGTACACGACGATGCACCAGCTCGAGGCCAACCTCGCCGACCGCTGGCAGCCCCTGACGGAGCCACGGGTCCCAGCAGCCCGCTGACGGCGGCGAGGAACAGCCGGTGACAGCAGGGAGGCCCCGGCCGGATCGGCCGGGGCCTCGCTGTACGGCGGAGCCCCCTGCGGCGGCGCTGCCTCGCCTGTCAGGGCCTGCCGTCAGACCGCACCCCGATCGTGGCTCGCCATCCCCACCCGCTGACGCCAGGCCTCCTCGGACGTCAGCGTGCCGTGAGCGACCAGACGCAGGACGTCGCGCCGGGTGAGCACTCCGACCAGACGACCGGCATCGGTGACCGGCACGGACCGGATACCTCGGTCGAGCATGGTGGCGACGACGTCGGCCAGATCCTCTCCGGACGCGGCCACGACAGGTGCCTCCGTCATGACCTCCCGCACCCGAGGCTCCGGCTGCTCCTCCTCGACCGCCCAGCCCTCGGGCGCGATGCGGCCCCGCACCAGATCGGCCTCGGTGGCGATGCCGATCACCCGCTCACCTTCGTCGACGACGGGCGCGGCTGTGTAGCCGTGCGACACCAGCAGTGCGGCCGCCGCCTTCGCGGGCACGTCGGCCTTCAGCGAGATCGCCGGGCTGCTCATCGCATCTCGTACTTTCACGGTTGCCTCCTCCGGATCGGCTCGGGCGCTCGCCCGAACTCCGGCGCCACTGTCGGGCCGGCGCGCCGCGGACTGCAGAGGCGAACGTCCCCCGACCGTCCGGGATCCCGGCCCCTCGTCGAGGCCCGACCGGCACCGTTCACTGGAAGCGCCGGCTGCTCCAGACCGGTTCCACCTGCGCCCATTCCCGCTCCCACCGCCGGTCGTTCGCGGCGCCGGTGACCGACCGCACCGCGCTCCACAGCGCGTACAGGAGCGCGCCACCTATGGCGAGCACCCCGCCGGCCGCCCCGATCCCGAGCAGGACGGCGGTCAAGGGCTGGATCGGTTCGTCCACCACGCGGCCTTCCTCGTCCAGCCAGATCTCCACGACGGTGCCGGCGGCCGTCGCCGTGCCCGCGCTGACCATGCCTGTGCGCTCGGTCCCGGTCCGATCGGTCCACCTCGCCTCGACCCGCACCGGAATCCACTCGCCGGAGCCGCCGATCACCAGTGGGCGTCCTCGAGTACCACCGCGGTCGTCGGCCACCGTGTCGCGCTCTCGGCATCCGCACGGTCGACCTGCCGGCCGTGCACGGCGAAACCGGTGATGCCGGCCGCGACGACCAGGATCAACGCCGCGGCTGTGAGAAGCCAGGCGATGGCATCCTCGACGCGATCGGTCGGCCGACACCGCATTCTGTCCCGCGGGGGCGCGGGTTCTCGGTCGCTGTGCATCCGGATCACCTCCTGGGCGGGGGACGGCGACGCTGCTCGTCCCGCTTCGCCGGCTCACCCGTACGTTGGCAGGCGCACTCGGGCCCCGACAGCGGCTCCCGGCCCCTCACCGAAGAGTCGTTCGTCCTCCCGGGGCGAGGGCCCTCGGCAGGCCGTCGCCCCTCATGGAAGGGAGCGTCGGACCGGTCGGGACCAACGGCACCGCCACGGGCCCGACGGCACCTCCCAGCGCTGCGGCGCTCACGGGAGTCTCAGGTGGAGCAGCCGGAGGTGGGAGATGAGCCTCGGCCGCGGACGACCGCTTCCCGGTCCGGCGGCCGGCTCGCACGACCGGCTCGAGCAGCGGTTCGCTCCCGGGCGGCGGGGTCTCGTCCAGCAGGCCAGCAGGTCGGCGAACACGTCCAGGTCGCCCTCGCCGATGTGGAACCGCTCGAGGTGATCGAGCACGTCGGCCAGCCCGGCCGCGACCAGGAAACCCCGATCGGGACCCAGCTCGCGCGTGATGAGGCTGAACGTCGCGGGGGCGGTGAGACCCTCACGGAGGTAGACGAGCGCCATCGTTACCTGGTACGGGTCGGTGACGAGCGGCGACCCGACGCCGAGCGCCGTCGTGCCGGCTGCCCCGGCGATCCGGCCGCTCATGACTCGGCGAACAGGCCGATGACGTTGCCGTCCGGGTCGGCGAACATCGCGAACGCCATGCCGGGACCGATCTCGGTCGGCACCATCGCCGTCCGGCCCCCGAGCTCGCCGGCCCGGGCGAGGGCCGCGTCGAGAACGCACACCGCGACGTAGAAGGTGACCCAGGCCGGGGCGTCCGGTGGCGCGGAGACGATCCCGCCGCCGATCCCCGCGTCCGAGCCGGTGGTCACCATGCCGTAGCCGGTCCCCCGTCGACCTCGATCGACGCTCCGAACAGCTGGGAGTAGAACCACCGGCTCCGCCGGGCCTGGAGGATCCAGAACTCGCCGCCTGCGCGTGCCCACTCCACGTCCTGGGGCGCGCCGAAGACGGCCTCGATCCGGGCACCCAGCCGGGCGAGCGCGACGGCGGCCGCGTCGTCGAGGACCGGGCTGTCACGCTGCTCCTCGGGCACGGGCCGTTCGGCGATCCCCCGACCGGTCGGCACGGTCATCACCGCCTTGTGCCCCGTGTTGTGCAAGCACACCCGCCCGGCGGGCATCTCCACGACGACGTCGTCGGGGGTCACGGACCCGCTCACGACGGACTCGCCGAGCCCCCACGCCGCCGAGATCACCGTCTCGTCCCGGCGGCCGTTCGCGGGATTGGCGGTGAACAGGATTCCCGCCGCCTCGGCGTCCACCATCCGCTGCACGACGACGGCGAGCGCGACGACCGATGGCGCGATGCCCCGGCGAGCCCGGTAGGCCATCGCGCGTGCCGTCCAGAGCGAGGACCAACAGTTCCGCACCGCCGTGAGCAGCGCGTCGTCGCCACGCACGTCGAGGTAGGTGTCCTGCTGACCGGCGAAGCTGGCGCCCTCGAGATCCTCCGCGGTCGCCGACGACCGGACCGCGACGGGCCCGTCACCGAGGGCCCAGCGCTCCTCGAGCAGCTCCTGGACGAGCCCCCGGGGAACCACGGCCGAGTCGAACGCGTCCCGGATGCGTGCGGATGCGGTGTCATAGCGCGCGGGTCCGCGTCGGGCGGTACATCGGCGAGCGCCAGCACGCGGTCGGCCATACCGGTGACCGTGACGAACTCGCGGTACGCCGTGGTCGTCAGCACGAAGCCCGGTGGGACGGGCAGTCCTGCCCTCACGAGCTCCCCGAGGTTGGCCCCTTTGCCTCCCGCCAGCTCGACGTCTCCGCGACTCAGCTCGTCGAAGCGCCGGAGGGTTCGCATACCAGGCATAGTCGCCGCGCAGCCCGGGCACCGCTGCGGGCCGTGGGTCCGGTTCACCGCCGCGTCAGGCCCGGGAAGGTGGGACCTTGTCCTCTGTGAACCCGCCACGCCGGGCAGCAAGACGAAACCTGTCGGTGAGGAACGGCGGGAACCTCCAGGCCCGGCCAGATACTCCGACGTGGCGGACCACCGCGTCGCCACGACACTGCACGCCGAGGACGCCGGCCTCGACCCGTTCGAGCGCATCAGCTGCCGGATCCATCGCGCCGGCTGCGCCAGTGCGTGCACTCCCCCCCGTCCACGCCGTCGTGGTCAGCGGCTACCGCTGGTGCCGCTCCTGCAAGACGCAGACGTCCGTCGCCGTTGCCGTTGCCGTCGACGAGCTGATGGGCGACATCCGGGTCACGCCGTCCGAGACGCCGGCCGCGGCCACCTACCGACCGCGTGCCAGCTTGGTCAGGGGCCGCCGGGCAGCGCGCCATGCGGCCGGAAGCGCGTCCTCCACGGCACGGATGTCCGCCGCCTCCCGCTCGTACAGAACGCCGTAGCCGAAGGTGTCGTGACCGATGCTCCCGGCTGCGATCTCACGCAGCACCGGGCGTGCGACGACCGCATCCTGACGCTCGCCGAGGATGTCTTGGACCCGGCGAGCCGCGCGCGCAAGCCGGGCAGCCCGGTTGCCCAGAGCCGGGACCGCAGCCTCCGCTGCGTATCGGAGCCGCTTCGCGGCCTTGCGTGCCTCGTGCAGCTCGGTGTCGTGTTCGGTGGGGTCGTCGCCGTCGGCCGCGGCGCGCAGGTGCCGCGCCACCCGCCGTGCGCTGCGGGCCAGCGGTTCGGCGAGGACGATGCCGGCCGGTTTCCATGCCTTCTCCGTGAACGGAGGTGTCTCGAGGAGGGCGTCCAGCGCGGCGAGCAGCTCGAGGTACCGGTCGCTGTCGAGAGCGGCTAGCACTTCGCAGCGGGCGTCGTTCTGCCGGACCGCGAAGTACTGATCCAGGTCCTGAGCCACCTGTTCGCCGTCGAGGTCGACCCGCCGCGCCGCCTCGGTGAAACGGGCCCGGAGCACTTCGAGGTCGCGTGCCGTTCCGAGCACGTCGCCCAACCATCTCAGTTCCTCGACCAGCCCTGCCGTGTGTTCGCGGTCGAGAACCGCGCGGTACGCCTGCAAGATGCTGCGCAGTCGACGGCAGCACACCCGCATCTGGTGCACGGCGTCCTCCCGCTCCAGCCTGACCTGGGGGTCCCATCGCCCGAGCCGGTCGACCTGGTCTGCGAGCCCGTCGAGCACGACGTCACCGGCAGTTGGACGTCCGCGCCGTCTGCTCGGGGCGGGCAGGCGTTCGGCCAGCGCTCTGCCCAGCTTCGACGTGGATGTGGCCCGCTGCGCCCCGGAGTCGAGGAGGTGACCCTCGATCCTGTCGAGGGTGTCGACGTCCACGCCCTCGCTCAGCTCGACCTCGATCTCGTGCCATCCGGTCGGTGCCACATCACCGGCCGGGACGGCGCTCACGAGGTCGTCGTCGACCTCGGCCACGGTCTCACCGGATGCGCCGAGCAACATCGTGCGCCGCCTGCGCGTGACCAGGTTGGCGACCACGTCCACCGGTCTGCCCCGCGTGTGGGCCCGCACCAGTGCGATGAGGTCAGAGGGCGGGCGCTGCGTCCACAGGCGGTCGCGCTCGCCGGCGATGCGGATCTCCTCCCGCGTGTCGCTCCCGACCGGCAGCTTCAGGGTCCAACTCGGGGTTTCGCCACCGGTCCGGTGGCGAAGCGTCACGCCGTGCCGGAGAAGGTCGAGGTCCGCGGTGTCGAAGTAGACGGCGTGCAGCGTCTGTTCCTCGAGATCGGCGGTCCTGTCGATGCCGGCGGTTCGGGTCCAGTCCGGGAGATCACGACCCGCCGTCTGCACGTATTTGCGCTCGGTTTCGTCGCTTGTCGTCATGCCGCCACGCTGCTCCGCTCCCGGCTACGACGCTGCGGCCGTCCGGCCCGCACGGAGACGGCCGACCGGACTGATCGAGCCCGACGGGCCGGCCCGGGCTTCATCGGATGGCACCGTCGGACAGGTTCTTCGGCAGTCGCGGAGGCTCCTGCATCGACGAGCTCGCGCGACCGGTGGAGCCGCCAACGCCCACCTCCTGGACCGAGGCGCCCTCCTGGGGCGCTCCGACGGCCAGGAATCGCATCGTCTCGCCCGGCCGCAGCTCGCACACCTCGTTGCCGCAACCGATCCGCACTGGACCGTCGCCTCCCGGCCCGGCGGACACGGTGACCTCGCGGCCGACGACGCGAACCGTGATCGGCTGCCCGCGATACTCGACGGCGAACTCCAGCCGTCCGAGGCTGAGCGGCCAGTGCGGGTTGAACCAGAGCGCGTCGTGGCGGGTCTCCAGGCCGGCGAAGCAGCGCTGCAGCAGGTCCACCGAGCCCGCCATCGCCCCGATATGGATGCCCTCGGCGGTGGTTCCGCCCTGGATGTCCGCGAAGTCGCTGGCGACGGCGCGCTCGAAGTGCTCGAGCGCCTGTGCCCGGTTCGCCCGGGCCAGGACCCAGGCGTGCACGAGAGCGCTCAGCGTGGAGCCGTGCGACGTGCGCGCGAGGTAGTACTCGATCGTGCGCGGGATGGCCTCCGCCGGAAGCGCGTAGCCGAGCCCACCGAGCAACTGGCGCAGCTCGTCGGCGGACAGCAGGTAGAACAGCATGAGGACGTCGGCCTGTTTGGAGACCTGGTAGTCGTCCACCGACCGGCCCTCGGCCTCGAGGATGCGGTCGAGGCGCTGGATGTTGCCGTAGCGGCGGCGGTAGCGTCCCAGTCGAGCTCGGGCAGGTCCCGGTAGCCCTCGAACTGGCTGATGATCCCGTCCGGCGCGATCGGCACGTACATGCGCCGGCTGACGTCACGCCAGTGCAGCAGCTCCTCAGAGCTCAGGCCGAGGCCCTCGACGAGCTCCGTCCGCCGGGTCGGCGGGAGCACGTCCAGCACGTCCTGGGCGCGCACCAGCAGCCACACCGCCATCACGTTGGTGTAGGCGTTGTCGTCGATCCCTGGCTCGGCTGCCCCCGGGTAGCGGGTGCTGTACTCGTCCGGCCCCATCACCCCGCGGATGCGGAACCGATCCCGCGACGCGTCGTAGGTGGTTGCGCCCGCGAAGAACCGGGCGATCTCGAGCAAGGTCTCCGCGCCGTGCTCGGCGAGGAACTCGATGTCCCCGGTCGCCTGATAGTACTGCCAGATGTTGTAGCCGACCGCGATGCCGACGTGGCGCTGGAGGTGGCTGGCATCGGGCAGCCAACGCCCCGACCGCGGGTTCAGGTGCACCCGCTGCGTCTCCTCCCGCCCGTCACTCCCCGACTGCCACGGGTACATCGCCCCGGCGTGCCCGGCCTCCCGGGCGGACCGCCGCGCGGCGTCGAGCCGCCGGGTGCGGTAGCGCAGCAGCGCACGGGCCAGGCCGGGCAGCCGCAGGGTCAGGAGCGGGAGGGCGAACAGCTCGTCCCAGAACACGTGCCCGCGGTAGGCCTCGCCGTGCAGGCCGCGGGCAGGGAGGCCGGCGTCGAGCTCGACGTTATGCGGGGAGACCGCCTGCAGCACGTGGAACACGCTCAGCCGCACGGTGCGGAGCATCTCGTCGGTGGTGTGGCGCTTCCCGCCGTCGCCGGCGAGATCGCCGAGCTCGACGCGGAACCGTCGCCACAGCTGGTGCCACGCCAACTCGTGCCGGGTGAGCAGCTCGTCGAAGCCAGGGGCGCCGGCCACCTGCTCGACGACGGCGAGCGCGGGTTCGGAGATGGCTGGGTCGCGCGAGGTCTGCAGGGCGACGACCTTCTCCACGCTCACCGACTCGCCGGAGCGCAGGGCGACCTCGAACTCGTGGGCGATCCGCTCCCCGTCCCGCACCAGGCGAGGCTCCGGCTCCGCTGCTCCGGTGCGCTGCACCCGCGTTCGCGCCGCCTCCGCGATCCGCACCTCGGACTGGTTGGTCCGAGCCACCAGCAGGAGCGTGTGCGGCGCAGGCTCGGCGGTGGCGACCACCTCCAGGTGGTCGCTCGCCATCCCGGCGTACCGGGCGACGCCGGTGTTGGTCACCGCGCCGTCGATCCCGGACGCCAGCCGGAGCGTCCCGCTCCAGTCCTCGGCGGTCACCACCGTGTGCAGCGCCGCGAGTTGCGGCTGCTCCATGCTGACGATCCGCCGCTGCCGCACCGCGGTGGTCCGGCCGGCCGCGTCGACGAAGCGGAGCTTGCGGGTCAGGACACCGCGTCTCATGTCGAGCGCCCACCGGTGTACCAGCACCCGGACGCCCGGCAGGTCGATCCAGTCGCCGTTGCCGATGCCAAACCGCAGGTCGAGCCAGTTCGGCAGGTTCACCATGCTCTCGTTCTCGACCACCCTGCCGGCGATGTCGTCGCGCAGCCGGTTGTAGACGCCCGCGGCGTACGTCCCGGGGTAGTGGACGCCGTCCGCGCCCGACTCGGGTGCTGCGCCGCGGGTGGCGAACCGCCCGTTGCCGAGAGTGCACAGCGCCTCGCGGCGGCCCTCACCGCCCGGGTCGCACCCGTCGAACTCGAGGGTCCACGTGTCGGCCATGGCCACATCACCCCGTGCGGGTCTCGGCGCTGCGCCGGACCGAGGTGAGCGCGGCCCGCATGATGTGCCGGACGAACGGCCGGACGAGCGCCCAGTAGAGCCTGAACCGGCGGGCGACGCGCGGGTCGCCGGTCGCCGTACGGGCCTCGTAGGAGATCAGGGTCCGCCCGGCGCCGTAGGGCCGCAGCGAGAAGTTGGCGGCGATCCGCCCCCACCCCGGCTCGTCGAACGCGGCGAACTGCTGCGGGGTCATCCCCGAGACGTCGTACCACTCGATGTCGGGCCGCCAGAACCGCCCGACGGCGCCGAACGCGATCTCCCGCTCGGGGGTCTCGCCGAGCGACAGCCAGCCCTCGAGGTCTGGCCCGCCGCCGGTGAGGAGCAGGCGCTGCGGCGGCGGCTCGGGCCGGGCCGCACGGCCGAACCGCGCCGGCAGGCCGCGGACGAACATCGCCGCGTCCATCAGCGGCGTGTGGACCTGCATGAGGTCGAGGTTTCGCAGTGCCTGCCACGTGGTGGCGACGTCCGCGTCGGCGACCGCGTGCTCGATCAGGGTCACGTCGAACCGCGGCAGGAAGCGGTCGATCAGCATGTCGACGGGTCGTGCGGGCCGGTCAACGAGCTCGCTCATGGGGTCGTCCTTCCTGAGGCTCTTTCGAGGCCAGGGCGAAGTAGTTCTCCTCCTCCTGCACGAAGTGCAGTTGCAGCACGGCGTTGAGCCCGTACAGCGTGGCGAGGACGTCCTCGACCTGGTTGGGTTCGAGGCGGCCCGCCGCGTCGGCGAGTTCGAGGTGGGTGGCCAGCCGCGCGGTGAGGCGCTCGATCTCGGCGTGCGTGCGGCTCATCGTGGCGGTGGCCTCCGCGCTACCCAGCGGTTCGGCCAGCGCCGGGTAGAGCTCGGTCTCCTCGGCGCGCTCATGCGGGAGGAGGCGCTCGACGAGGTAGGCGTGGGCGCGGCGGAGCGCATCGAGCGCCTCCGGGCCCGGCCCGGCCACCAGCAGGCTCGCCGCCCGACGCAGGAGGCCGAAGGCGTCGCCGAGCCGGTCGTGCTCACCGGCGAACCGGCGGGCGAGGACGTCGGCCTCGCCGGTCAGCGTGGGAGCGGTGGCGCGTCCCGCGCCGAGCGCGCGCAGGGCGTTGAGGATCACGGCGACGTCGATCCCCTCCTGCAGCAGCGCGCCCGCGGCCGGCGGCAGCCACCCGCCCGCGGCGAACGCCATCGCGACGAGCGACAGGCCGATCCCGACGGTCGCGCTCTGGACCGCGATCCGGCGGCGCGCCGGGCGATCTCCATGCGTCGGCGACCCGGTCGAGCCGGTCGGTCGTGAGGACGACGTCCGCTGCCTCCGACGAGGCCGTTGCACCGCGGGCTCCCATCGCGACGCCGACGTCGGCCGCGGCGAGGGCGGGAGCGTCGTTGACGCCATCGCCGACCATCACGGTCGTGGCCCCTTCGCGCTCGGCCCGCACCGCCGCGACCTTGTCGGCCGGGGCCTGGTTCGCCCGCACCTCGTCGAGGCCGAGCACCGTGCCGACCTCCCGTGCAGGCTCCGCCCGGTCCCCTGTGAGCATGACGACGCGGTCGAGCCCGGCCGACCGCAGCCTGCGGATGGTCCGTGACGCATCGCGGCGCAGCGGGTCGCGCAGCACCACGGCGCCGGCGAGCTCGCCGTCGATCCCGATCCAGGCGACGGCACCGCCGTCCAGCCGGGCGCGGTCGACCACGGACCGGGCCCACGCCTGCTCGGCGGAGGTGTCGCGCTTGCCCACCTCGACCCGCCGACCGTCGACGGTGGCCGTGACGCCCCGCCCGGCCTGCTCACCGACCTCTTCGGGCAACGGCAGGTCGAGACGCCGCCGCCGGGCCTCGGTGACGATCGCCTCGGCCAGCACGTGCGGCGACAGCTGCTCCGCGGCGGCGGCGAGGCGCAGGACCTCGTCGGGATCGCGCCCCGGCGCCACGGCGACCTCCACCACGGTGGGCCTGCCGACGGTGAGTGTCCCCGTCTTGTCCATGACGAGCGTGCGGGCGCGCCCCAGGTCCTCCAGCGCCCCGCCGCTGCGCACCACGACGCCGATCCGGGACGCGCGCGAGAGACCGGACACGATCGCCACCGGTGCGGCCAGGAGCAGCGGGCACGGCGTCGCCACCACGAGGACGGCGACCGCACGCACCGCCGACCCGCTGGCGAGCCACGCCAGGCCGGCCACCGCGAGAGCGAGCGGGAGGAACCAGGCCGCGTACCGGTCGGCGAGGCGCACGACAGGGGCGCTCTCCGCGCCCGCGGCCTGGGCCAGCCGGACGATCCCGGCATAGGTGCTGTCCTCGGCGATTGCGGTCGCGCGCAGCTCGAAGGCGGGGCCGGCGTTGACGACCCCGCTGCGCACCGGCTCGCCGACGGTGCGCTCGACGAGCAGCGGCTCGCCCGTGAGGACGGACTCGTCCAGCACCGCGTCGGCCCGCTCGACCCGGCCGTCGACCGGCACGACCTCGCCGGGCCCCATCAGCAGCAGGTCGCCGGCGGCCACCTCGGCGAGCGGCACCACCTCGACCGCGTCACCGGTCCGCCTGCGCGCCGACCGGGGCGCGTGCTCGAGTAGCGCCCGCAGGTCCCGGGACGCGCGCCGCTGCGCAGCCGACTCGAGCGTCTGCCCGGTGGCGACCATGACCGCGATCAGCGCCCCCGCGAGGTACTCGTGCACCAAAAGCGTGCCGACCAGCGCGACGACCGCGAGCAGGTCGACGCCCGCGCGACCGCGCCGCAGGGCACCGACGACCCACGCGAGCGACGGCACCACCGCGGACAGCGTGCCCACCGCCCAGCAGATGTCGGCGACCGACTGCCGGCCGAGCACCCAGGCGATGCCGCCGGCGGTGAACGCACCGAGCGTGACAACCAGGAACAGGGGTTCCCGCCACTGCCGCCAGGCAGCTGCGAAGGGGGCCATCATCACGCTTCGAGCATCGGTGCGGGTAGCGCTCGCCGACAGGGCCGACGGGGCCCCTGGACCGGGACCAACGGCCTCCTACCCGAACCAGGAGCGTGCTGAAGAACCGCGGCCGTAGCGAGCGGCGGCCAGCTGAGCCACCCCGGACACCACCAGGTCGCGGCGCTCGACGCCGAGACCGTGGACGACGCCCGGCGACCGCCGCGACCGCCGCGACCGCCCGAACGTGACCGCCCACCCGATTTCCCGGGCGGCACAGGCTCCTGCCCAGGGGCGCGAGCACCACGACGGCCACGGTGGCGAGCGCTACCAGCGCGTACGACCCCGAGGTGCCGACCGCGGCGAGCCACCACGAGGGAGCCGACGACCGCTGACGCCGCCCGGAACCGGGGTGGCCCCGGGGAGGGCGTCCGCCGGCGCCGGCCCCAGCCACCACAGCAGCGCCGCGTTCATCGCCGACAGCGACCCCACGACGAGCACGTCGCGGCCGGGGAACGGCCCTGCCGGCACGCCCCGGTACACGACCAGCGCACCGGTCACGACCGTCGCGACGGGCCCCACGGCGGCGAAGATCCACGGGCGTCGCCACGGGACGACGCGCGTCGCGGAGGTCACGGCCCGCAGGGCGGCCGCAAGAGGTCGCGGCGGGTCACGATGCCGATGACCCGGTGGAGCCCGTCCACGACCGGGACGGCACGCAGCTCGTGCTCCCCCATCGTGCGGAGCACGTCCGAGACGAGCTCGTCGCCCCCCACCGTGATCACATCCCGCTCCATGACGCCCCCGACGGTGTGCGCACGCCGGTCGCTGAGCGGGTCGGGCAGCAGGTGCCACTCCGTCACGATGCCGACCAGGTGACCGCTGTCGTCGACCACCGGCAGAGCCGTGAAGCCGTGGCCGGTCAGCTCCTTCGCGGCCTGATCGACCGGCCAGTCCTCGCCTGCGGTCAGCACCTGCGTCGTCATGATCTCCCGCACGAAGGTGCCCGGGCGAGGGCCACCGGTGAGCGGTGCCACCGGCACGGGGCGGCGGAGCCACCTCCACGCCCGGTACGCCGGACCGGCCCGGGGCGCCCACCCGGACTCCCCGAGCAGATCGCGGCGAGTCACGATGCCCACGAGCAGATCGGTGTCGTACCCCTCGACCACCGGGACGGCCCGCAACCCGTAGGTCGCCATCCGGTGGCTCGCCACCCTGGCCGACATGTGCCGGGGAACGCTGATCACGTCCGTCGTCATGACGTCACGGTCCGTCCATCCGCCGGGTCGTGCAGCAGGTCGGCCTCGGTCACGATGCCCACCAGCCGCCCGCGGTCGTCCCGGACGGGAAGGGCGAAGAAGCCCCGCGCGAGCAGGGTCTTCCTCGCCACGTCGACCGGCTTGCCCTCGTGCACGGCATCGACGTTCCGCGTCATGACATCGGAGACCCGAACGGTCACCGCGTCACCCGCCGCGGCACGGCGACTGCGACCAGGAGCGCTCCGACGAGCAGCGCGATGCCGGCCCCGATGAACAGACCGATCCACACCCAGCGCAGGGCGGGAGCGGTCAACGCCGCCGACAGATCGGCGATCATCGGCCGAGTTGCGTCGGCGTTCATCACCACGACGCTCCAGCGCCCGTCCGCGGCCCGCCAGACGAGCTGCTGCTCGCCGGGACCGGATGCCGAGGCCGCCCAGAACGGCTGCTGGGCCGGGGGCGCGGCCGGCTCCCCGCCAGGGATGCGCTGCTGTACGGCGCGGCCCTCGTCGGTGATGTCGACCAGCCGCTCCCGGTCGACGGTGCCGAGGTAGCGCTCGACGTCGGCGGCCGGACCGATCCCGACGAACACCCCGTCGGCGTCCTGTCCTGCCGCGCGGACCCGGAGGTCACCGAGCACCGCGCCCAGGTCGACCGTCCCCGCGTCGTCGCGGAGCTCGACCGGGTCGAACACGAGCGCGTAGCCGCTCGACGTGAACTGGCGGGTCGGAGTGCCGAGGAAGCCTCCGGCGTCGCGACCGGCCTGGTCGGCCACGAGGAGCGCCGTACCACCCGCCGCGGAGCCGACGCCGCACACCAGCAACACCGACCCGATCACGACCGTGACGATGCGACCGGCCGTCCATCCCCGGTGCTGCGGCGGCTCCGGGGTAGTCGATGAGACCTGTGACGCCGTCGGCGCGGTCGAGCCCTCCGTCACGGCGAGTGCTGCCGACTCGCTGCCGCCCATGTCCAGCCGGAACGGAGGGTAGGCGTCGGTCATCAGCGCCGCGTACGCCGCCACCCGCAGCACCCAGCGGTGCATCCCGAGCAGCAGGTCGAACACCCCCCGCGGGTAGCGACCGGTGAACAGCAGCGCGATCGCCGCGAAGAAGGCGAGCAGCCCGATCAGCCCGCCCGCGAACGACCACACCCCGTCGGGATCCGTCTGCGTCGTCCACGTCCCCGACTGGTAGGCAACGTAGGTCCCGCCACCCATGAAGAACGCGATGACCAGGTAGTGCGGCAGCGCCAGCAACCACCACTTGACCAGCACCAGACCCCGGGACAGGTGCTCCGGGTAGGCGATCTCGAGCGTCGCCGCGTAGTCGGGCACCTCCCGCAGCGTGAACGGCGGGTACCGGTCCGTCCCGAGCGCACCATAGGCGTAGTACCCGACCCGCCAGGACCAGCGCAGCACGCCCACGTTGAACTCGAAGATCGCGGGCGGGTACCGGCCCGTGATCAGGATCGCGAAGAACGCGACGACGCTGAGCACCGCGAACGCCACCCACAGGAATGCCAGCACCAACACGTGCGGCAGCACGAGCAACCACTTCACCAGCCACAGCCACCGGCTGAGCGGGGCGTCCAGCCGCGCGGTCACGCGCACCGGACTGACGACTCCAGATGTCATTTTCTCCTCCACCTTCGACAGGCACCGGGTTCCGACGGCGATCAGCGGGACCCGGCTACTTCTTCAGCCGGTTCATCTCGCGCCGGATCTGCTCCTCGGTCGGCTCGGCACGGCCGTAGACCTCCCAGGCGTTGGCCACGACGCCGATCCCCCAGGCGAAGATCGGGAACACCGGCCAGAAGAACCCGGCTCCGGTGAACCACCAGTCGCCACCAGGAACAGGTTCACGGCCAGGTAGATCGTGATGTGCACGTGGAAGTCGCGCTGTTCGCGCAGCCGCCGCATCGCCTGCTTGCGCAGCTCCTCGTCGGCGGCGTGCCGATAACCGTGATCGATGTCCATGTCGCCACCTCCTGCGGTAGATGGTCGGGTGGTTCCAGCGGACGTGACCACGGCCGTCCGGCCTCTCATGGGCGGGACCATCGCCGGCGAGAGCGCCATGGCCAGGCAAGGCGACCGAGACCCGACGGAGCCCGCGTCCAAACTGCGGGCCGCCTCACTGCGGGCCGCCTCGGCGATGGCGCCTACCGGCCTCTTGCGGACCGAGCAGTCCTGGCCGTTCGCCCGGCGGTGTCGGGACGTTCAGCCCTGGAGACCGACCTCGGTGTCGCCCACCGTGGGCATGCCCACTCGAGGGGGTTTGGCCGTGACAATGGACCATCGCGAATCGTCGGATCTCGCCACCGGCTTGGATTCGGTGCGGCCGGTGCGAGCGCTCGGCTGGCTCGCTGGAAGTGCGGTTCTGACGTTCGTCGTGTCGTTCGTCGGCACCGATCTGCTCGGCCTGCACCACGATCTGTACTACCTGCTCTATTTCACGATCGTGCTCACCTATCTGGCTGCGTTCGTCGCCCGCACCGGCGTGGCCTGGCGGCGGGTGTTCGGCCGGAACCTCGCATGGAGCATCGGCATCGGTGTACTCGTTGCCGCGGCGGTGGCCCGGCAGATCCTGACCCAGCCGGGAACCGCCCACCCGTCGGGCGCATACCTCGCGTTCGAGGTGGCATGGCGCGGTGTCGTCTACGGAGTCGTCGACGCACTCGTCCTCTTCGTGTTCCCGGCGCTCGTCGCGGTCCTGCTGCTCCGGGGTGACAGACGAGGCTTTGCGCGCAAGGTGGCGTTCGCCGGGGTGACGCTCGTCTGCTCACTGGTGGTCGTGACGACCTACCACCTCGGCTACGCCGAGTTCCGCGGCGGCGAACTGCTGCAGCCCCAGATCGGCGCGGTTCTGTTCAACGTCCCGGCGATGCTGACCGGGAACCCGGTCGGTTCCGTCGTCACCCACGTCGCGGCGCACGTGACCGCCGTCCTGCACCAGTACTACGGCGGCGGCCAGGGCTTCCTCCCACCTGAGCTCACACCCGCCTATCCCGGGAATGCCCGAGGGCCGACCGGAATGGCCATCGCGGCCGGCTGGCTGATCCTCACGCCGGTTGTGGTGGTTCTCGGGCGCGACCGCATCTTCCGGAGATAGACGGCCGCTTGCGGGGGCCGGTCCGACGATCAAGCATTTCTCGCGAGTAGTGAGAGGACGGAGGGACTCATGGCCGAGGCCACGCCGTACGAGCGCACCATCACGGTCGACCTGCCATACGCCGAAGCGGTGTCACGGACCCGGGAGGCACTCGCCGACCAGGGGTTCGGGGTGATCACGGAAATCGACGTGCAGGCCACCCTGCGGGAGAAGCGGGGGGTGGCGATGGAGCCCTACGTGATCCTCGGCGCCTGCAATCCCGAGCTCGCCCACCGGGCACTGGACATCGACCGCACCATCGGCGTTCTGCTGCCGTGCAACGTCGTCGTCAGCGGCCGGGAGGGCGGATCGAAGATCCAAATATTGGATCCACTCCTCATGGCTACGGTGACGGGCCGAGAGGAGTTGCAGCCGGTGGCGCAGGAGGCGGCCCGCCGCCTGACGGCCGTGCTGGACGAGCTGGCGGGGTGATGCGCCCGATCAGCCGCCGCCGCGCACTGCAGCTCGGCGGCGTGGGCCTGGCCGCCACGGTCCTGGGCGGCTGCGCGCCACCTACCCCCGGCCGGCTCCGATTCGACCCCACGGTCGGCGAGGCCCTGACCGAGCCGCCGGTTCTGCGCAGCAGCAGCGGTGTGCTGCAGGTCCGGCTCGAGGCCACCGAGGCCCGTGTCCCGCTCGCAGGCGGGGACGCCACCACCCTTGCGTTCAACGGCGGCCTGCCGGGGCCGACGCTGCACGTGCAGCCCGGCGACCGGCTCGAGATCGACCTGGTCAACCGCCTGGCCGAGCCGACCAACCTGCACGTCCACGGCCTGCACGTCTCACCGCAGGGCAACGGCGACAACACCTTCGTCGTCGTCGAACCCGGGGCCACGTTCGGCTACGAACACCAGTTGCCGGCCGACCACCCACCGGGCGTCTACTGGTATCATCCGCATCACCACGGACTGGTCGCCGACCAGATCTTCGGCGGCCTCTACGGCGCCATCCTCGTCGGCGACCCCACGCCCGTGCCGGTCACGCGCGAGCGCCTCCTCGTCGTCTCCGACATCTCGCTCGACGACGACGGCCAGGTGCTGCCCCCCTCTCCGATGGCGCAGATGATGGGCCGCGAAGGCGAGCTCGTCCTGGTCAACGGCCAGGCGACCCCGAGCATGCAGGCGGCCTCCGGCGAGCGGGAACGTTGGCGGATCATCAACGCCTGCACCGCCCGCTACCTGCGGCTGCGTCTTGACGGCCAGCAGCTGCAGCTGCTCGGCGTCGATTCCGGCCGCTCCGTCACGCCGCAGGACGTCGACGAGCTGGTGCTCGCGACCGGCAACCGCGCCGACCTGCTCGTCACCACGGTGGCCGGCACCAGCGAGCTGCGCACCCTGCCCTACGACCGCGGCGGCATGGGGATGATGACCGGGATGCCGGGGATGCGCGACGGCACACCCGGTCCCGGCGTGGGCGAACCGCTGGCACTGGCGACCCTGGAGGTCACCGGGTCCCCCGCGCCCCCACTCGCACCGGTGCCTACCCGACCCTCCCCGCGCGACCTGCGCACCGAGACGGTCACCGCCCGCCGCGAGCTGACCTTCGCCATGGGCATGGGTGGCCCCGGCGGCATGTCGTTCACGATCGACGGCAAGCAGTTCGACCCCGACCGGATCGACCAGACGGTGCGCCCCGGCGCCGTCGAGGAATGGACCCTGGTCAACACCAGCCCGATGGACCACCCGATGCACCTGCACGTGTGGCCCATGCAGCTCCTCGACACCGCCGAAACCCCGACGTGGCGCGACGTCGTCGACATCCCCGCCCGCTCGACGGTCCGCGTGCGAATCGCCTTCGACGACTACACCGGCCGCACCGTCTACCACTGCCACATCCTGGACCACGAAGACCGCGGAATGATGGGCGTCCTGAACACCGCGTGAACGCGCACGGCCTTTCGGGAATTGTCAGGTGTAGGTGAACGGAACGCACGGTAATCCGCCGAGATCGAGCGGCGCTCGTGCTCCACTGAACCGTTGCGCGGTTGTGTCGCGAATCCCGTCGGACCCAGAAGCCCGTTCACAGCTCGGCTCGTCGCCTGCTCCGGCGGCGAGGAACGTCTCGCTCCCGGCGTTCGGATAGTAGCGACAGGGCTTAAGGCCCTGGAAGAACACCGGCCGTCCGCCGACCCTCGCTGCAGGAGAGGCGGAGGAGGTCGGGATGCAGGCGCACGTGGGCGACTGGCTGGTCATCGAGGGTAGGACGCTCGGCGATCCCCGCCGTCAGGGCGAGATCATCGGGCTGGTGCACGCGGACGGGTCACCGCCGTACCGCGTGCGCTGGGTGGAGGACGACCACGAGTCGCTGGTCTTTCCGGGCCCGGGCGGCCGGATCGAACCGCATCCGGTTCCGCCGTCGACGGGCCGGGGTGTGAGGACCGAGCCGGGGTCACGGGGCGAGCGATGAGCACGGCGACGGATCGCGCCGCCGCCTGGTCCGGCGCCCGGGAGGCGCTGTTGTCGGGGCTTCCCGGCGGGGCCGGGCTGAACATCGCCCACGAGGCGGTCGACCGGCACGCGTACGGCGACCGCGCGGGTGCGACGGCGCTGCGCTGGCTGGACCGGCGGATGGCGGTCCGGGCGATCACGTACGCCGAGCTGGCCGACGCGACGTCCCGGTTCGCCGATGTGCTGGGCGGGCTCGGGGTGCGCCGAGGTGAGCGGGTGTTCACGCTGCTCGGGCGGGTCCCCGAGCTCTACCTGGCGGTGCTCGGCTCGCTCAAGGCGCGCTGCGTGGTCTCACCGCTGTTCGCCGCTTTCGGGCCGGAGCCGGTGGCGCAACGGATGCAGCTCGGCGAGGCCGCCGTCCTCGTCACGAGCCCCGCGCTCTACCGGCGCACGATCGCCCCGATCCGCGACCGGCTGCCCGCGCTGCGGCACGTGCTGCTCACCGGCCCGGCCCAGCCCGAGATCCCCGAGCCCGGCACGCACGAACTGGCCGCGCTGCTGGCGCAGGCATCCCCCGACCACGTGATCGGCCCGACCGCCCCGGCCGACCCTGCGCTGCTGCACTTCACCAGCGGCACCACCGGCACCCCGAAGCGCGCTGCACGTTCACGAGGCGGTGGTCGCGCACGCGGCGACCGCGCACGAGGCGCTCGGCCTCCGTCCGGACGACCGGTTCTGGTGCACCGCGGACCCCGGCTGGGTGACCGGGACCTCGTACGGGATCGTCGCGCCACTCGTCATCGGGGCGACGCTGCTGAGCGACGAGGGCGAGTTCGACGCCCGGCGCTGGTACCGCGTGCTGGAACGGGAGCGGGTCACGGTCTGGTACACCGCGCCGACGGCGATCCGCATGCTCATGCGGCGCGGACCCGAGGAGGCCGGCCGGCACGACCTGTCCGCGCTGCGGCTGGTCGCGAGCGTCGGCGAGCCGCTCAACGCCGAGGCGTCCGCTGGGTGCCGCCGCGCTGGGCAGGCCGGTCCACGACACCTGGTGGCAGACCGAGACCGGCGCGATCATGATCGCCAACCCTGCTGACTCGGAGGTGTGCCCCGGCGCGATGGGCCGGCCCCTTCCCGGGGTCGAGGCCGCGCTGCTGGAGCAGGGCCCGGACGGCAGGGCCCGGATCGCGCCGGACGGGAGCGTGCACGTGCTGGACGGGGAGGCCCAGGGCGAGCTGGCGCTCCGCGCCGGATGGCCGTCGATGTTCCGCGCCTACCTGAACGACCCCGCGCGCTACGCGCGGGCCTTCGCCGACGGCTGGTACCTGTCCGGAGACATCGCCCGCCGCGACGCCGACGGACGGTACTGGTTCGTCGGCCGTGCCGATGACGTGATCAAGTCGGCGGGGCACCTCGTGGGGCCGTTCGAGGTGGAGAGCGCCTCATGACGCACCCGGCGGTCGCCGAGGTGGGCGTGATCGGCAAGCCCGACCCGGTGGCCGGTGAGCTGGTCAAGCGTTCGTCACGCTGAAGGCCGGGTTCGAGCCCACCGAGAAGCTGCGCACGGAGCTGCTCGGCTTCGGGCGGCAGGCGCTCGGCGCGGTCGCCCCGAAGGAGATCGCCTTCGACGACGCGCTTCCGCACACCCGAAGCGGCAAGGTCATGCGCCGCCTGCTCAAGGCCCGCGAACTCGGGCTTCCCGAGGGCGACCTCTCCACCCTGGAGGTGAACGCGTGACCGACGAGGCGAAGGACCGGCTCGAGCTGTTCACGGAGATGCTGCGGATCCGGCGGTTCGAGGAGCGCTGCGTCGAGCTGTACAGCGCGGCCGCGATCCGCGGGTTCATGCACCTCTGCATCGGCGAGGAGGCCGTGGCCGTCGGTGTGATGCGCGCGCTCGCCGACACCGACGCGGTCGTCTCGACCTACCGGGAGCACGGCCACGCACTCGCCCGCGGCGTGCCGATGGAGGCCGTGCTCGCCGAGATGTTCGGCCGCACGACCGGCACGAGCCGAGGCCGCGGGGGCTCGATGCACCTGTTCGACGCCGCGCGGCGGTTCTACGGCGGCAACGCGATCGTCGGCGGCGGGATCCCGCTCGCCGTCGGCCTGGCGCTCGCCGACGCGATGCAGGGCAGGCGGCAGGTCACGGCGTGCCTGTTCGGCGACGGCGCCATGGCCGAGGGCGAGTTCCACGAGTCGGTCAACCTCGCCGCCCTGTGGCGGCTGCCGGTCGTGTTCGGTTGCGAGAACAACCAGTACGCGATGGGCACCGCGCTGGCCCGATCCCACGCCAACACCGACCTCGCAGTGCGCGCCGCCTCCTACGGCATCCGCTCATGGGCCTGCGACGGGATGGACGTGCTCGCCACCCGCGACGCCGCCCGCCGCGCCGTCGACACCGCCCGCGACGGCGGCGGCCCTGCTTCCTGGAGCTGCGCACATACCGGTTCCGCGCGCACTCGATGTACGACGCCGACCGCTACCGCGACCCTGGCGAGATCGCCGCCTGGCGCGAACGGGACCCGATCGAGCTCATGGCCGCCCAGCTGGGCGCCGACGGCGAGCTCGACGCCGCCGGCCGGGACGCTCTCGACGCCAACGTGGCGGCCGAGATCGACCGGGCCGTCGCTGGCGCCGAAGCCGGGCCGCTCGAACCGGTCGACGACCTCACCCGATTCGTCACCTCGGAGCTGCCATGAGCGACATCGATCGTCACCTGATCCGCGAGCTGACGGCCCCGGAGGCGGCGGATCCCGCTCGTACGGGCGGCAAGGGCGCGAACCTCGCCACGCTCCTGCGGG
Organism: Pseudonocardia sp. CNS-004; assembly: GCA_001942185.1. Taxonomy (GTDB): domain Bacteria; phylum Actinomycetota; class Actinomycetes; order Mycobacteriales; family Pseudonocardiaceae; genus Pseudonocardia. The sequence goes on along the minus strand of MKJV01000107.1, from coordinate 17,813 downwards.
CCGGCCTGCCGGTGCCCGCCGGGTTCGTGGTGTGCACGCCCGCCTACCGCCAGTTCGTCCGCGAACATCGGCTGGACGACCAGATCGGGCGGGAGATGTCCCGGCTGGACGACGACCCCGCATCGGCCGAGGCCGCCTCGCGACGGCTGCGGCAGGCGTTCGAGTCGGCCGCGCTTCCCGGGTGGCTCCGCGAGGCGGTCGAGGCCGCGTACCGGGCGCTCGGTGAGGGGCCGGTCGCGGCGCGTTCCTCGGCGACCGCCGAGGACCTGCCGGAGGCCAGCTTCGCCGGTCAGCAGGAGACGGTGCTGGACGTCGTGGGCGCCGCCGAGCTGTGTGCCGCCGTCCGGCGCTGCTGGTCGTCGCTCTGGACGGCACGGGCCATCTCCTACCGCCGCCGGCACGGCATCGAGCACGAGCAGGTCGCGGTGGCCGTCGTCGTGCAACGCATGGTGCCCGCCGAGGTGGCCGGTGTCCTGTTCACCGCGGATCCGGTGACCGGCCGGCGGGACCACGTCGTCGTTGAGGCTGCCGCCGGGCTCGGAGAGGCGGTGGTGAGCGGGCAGGTCACGCCCGACCGCTGGGTCCTCGACGCCCGGACCCGGGAGGTTCTGACGCGTCCGAACCGCGACTCGGCAGGACTCACCAGGGACCAGCTCGACCGCGTGGTCGGCCTGGGGTTGCGGGCCGCCGAGGAGTTCGGCTCCCCGCAGGACGTCGAGTGGGCGGTGGCCGAAGGGCGCTGCTGGCTGCTGCAGTCCCGTCCGATCACCTCGCTCTTCCCACTGCCGCCCGCGCGGGAAGGCGACGGGTTGCGCGTGTACCTGCCGGTCACGCTCGCGGCCCAGGCTTCGCCGAGCCGATGACCCCCGCGGGCAACGCGTTCCTCCGGGCGCTGGCGACCGGCTGGATCGGGTACTGGGTCACCGGCTCACGGCACGTCGAGCACCAGGCCGCGCCGCCGTGGCTGCCGGTCGTGCTGGGGCGTCTGCTCCTCGACATCACGCCGCTGCTGCAACGCCCACGGCTGGCGGCAAGGCTGGTATCGGGCATGCGCGTGAAGGATCCGACCACCAGCACAGCCCTGCGGGAATGGCTGGAGCGCAACACCCACCGTCTCGCCCGTCCGTCGGGCGGGACGGGGGCGCGCCGGCTGGCCCGCTGGGCACCGGAGGCGTTGTCGCTGCTGGCCGGGCTGGCAACGGCCGTCGCCGCCCCGGGGCGCCACCGCCGCCGGGTGCTGGCCGCGGCCGAGGCGGACCTGGCCCAGCTGGAACAGCAGGCCGCGCGGCGGTCCACGCCGCTCGAGCAGGTGGAGTTCGTCGACCGCATCCTCCCGCCCGCCACGTTGGACCTGATCACGAAGCAGCTACCCGCCGTGTACGGCGAGATGCTGGCGAGGGCCGGTGCGGAGTGGCTGGTCCGCCGCTGGTTGGGCCCGTCCCCGGCCTTGGAGCCGGTGCGCCGCTGGCCGGCACACGATCCGACCGTGGCGATGGGAGCGGAGCTGGCCCGGCTGGCACGGGCCCACGCCGAAGCCCGCACCGAACCGTCGGCCGAAGGTCCCGACGTCCGCGGGTTCCTGCGGGCGTACGGGCACCGAGCGCCGGACCGAGAGATCGACATGGGTCTCCCCCGGTTGGCCGAGGACCCGGCCTACGTGGTCGAGCTGATCAAGGGCTACCTGCGTTCCGATGCCGGTGGCGACGCCCTCTCCCGGTTCGAGGCGGCGCGGGCGCCGCCCGCGCCGCGGCCGACGAGCTGGTCGCTGCCGTGCACCTGACCAAGGGGCGACCCCGTGCCCTGCTCCTGCGGGCCCTCCTTCGCTCCTACCGCGAGCTCGGCGGAATGCGTGAGTGGCCCAAGTTCGACATGGTGCGCGCGATCGCGCTCGGGCGCCGCACGCTGTGGCGGGCCGGTACCACGCTGGTCTCCGACGGCCTGCTCGACGACGCCGACGACGTCTTCTTCGTCGACACCGCCGACCTGCAGGCCGCCCTGGCCGGGCAGGTGCGCGACCTGCGGGCGGTGGCCGGGGCGAACCGGCGCGAGTACGAGCGGGAGCTCGGCAGGCGCGCGGTCCCGCGCCTGCTCGTCAGCACCGGTGAGACCGTCTACGGGCCGGCCACCGCCCCGACGGCGGAGCGGCCCGGCGTCCTGGCGGGGACCGCGGTCTCCCCGGGGGTCTACGAGGGCGTGGTGCGAGTGCTGCACTCGCCGGTCGGGGCCGAGCTTCGACCCGGTGAGGTCCTGGTCGCCCCCAGCACGGACCCGGGCTGGACCCCGCTCTTCCTGCTGGCGGGCGCCCTCGTGATGGAGGTCGGGGGAGTCGTGTCGCACGGCGCCGTGGTCGCCCGCGAGTACGGCCTCCCCGCGGTCGCCGCGGTCGCGGACGCGACGAGCCGGCTGCGCACCGGGCAGCGGATCCGCGTCGACGGCGTCGACGGGACGGTCACGCTGCTGGAGCCGGACACCGCCGGGTCGGAGACGGCTCCCCTGACGCCGTCCGGGGCACCCTCATGACCACCGTGACGTTTCGCGAGGCCTTCCGCGCCGGGCTGCGCGAGGTGCTCTCCGCCGACGAGCGCGTCTTCCTGATGGGCGAGGACGTCGGCCGCTACGGCGGGTGCTTCGCGGTGAGCCAGGGCCTGCTCGAGGAGTTCGGGCCCGAGCGGATCCGCGACACCCCGCTGTCGGAGTCGGCGTTCGTGGGTGCCGGGATCGGGGCCGCGCTGGGCGGCATGCGCCCGATCGTCGAGATCATGACGGTGAACTTCAGCTTGCTGGCGCTCGACCAGATCCTCAACAACGCCGCGACGCTGTTGCACATGTCGGGCGGTCAGCTCGCCGTTCCGCTGGTCGTGCGGATCCCGACCGGACCGGGCCGCCAGCTCGCCGCCCAGCACTCGCACACCCTCGAGGGTGGTACGCCCACATCCCAGGGCTGCGCGTGCTCGCCCCGGCGACCCCGGCCGACGCCCGGGGGATGCCCGCACCCGCACTCGCCGACCCGGACCCGGTACTGATTTTCGAGCAGATCGGGCTGTACGGCACGTCCGGCGAGCTCCCCGACGGCACCGACCCGGTCGACATCACACACGCCGCGATCCGCCGCCCCGGAACCGACGTCACGATCGTCGGCTACGGCGGCTCCCTCGCACCCGCGCTCGCGGCGGCCGAGGAGCTCGCCTCCGCCGGGGTGTCCGCCGAGGTCGTGGACCTGCGGGTGCTGCGCCCGCTCGACGACGCGGCGGTGCTCGACTCGGTTCGCCGCACCCACCGGCTCGTCGTCGTGGACAACGCGTGGCGCAGCGGGAGCATCGCCGCCGAGGTCGCCGCGCGGGTCGCCGAGCAAGGGCTGTACGAGCTCGACGCGCCGATCGAACGGGTCTGCGGGGCCGAGGTGCCCTCCCCTACCCCCGCCACCTGGAGGAGGCCGCGCTTCCCGCGGTCACCGACGTGGTGGCAGCCGCCCGCCGGACGATCGGCTGACCATGGCCGAGTTCCGCATGCCCGCCCTCGGGGCCGACATGGAGTCGGGCACCGTCGTCGAGTGGCTGGTCGCGCCCGGTGACCGCGTGCACCGCGGCGACGTGGTCGCGGTCGTCGACACCGACAAGGCGGCGATCGACGTCGAGTGCTTCGCCGACGGGGTCGTCGACCGCCTGCTGGTGCAGCCAGGCCAGCGGGTCGCGGTCGGCGCGCCGCTCGCGCTCATCGAGAGCGACGGGGCAAGGGCTGCGCCACGGGCGACAGAGCCGCCCCTGTCGCCACCCGAGCCATCCCCGCCTGAACCACCGGAAGCGGAGCCCCTGGCTGAAGCCGGCGCGCCTGCCGTGCACTCGCCGCTCGCCCGCAAGCGCGCCGCCGACGCGGAGATCGACCTGGCAACCGTGCCCGGCACCGGTCCTGGCGGAAGCATCACACGGGCGGATGTCGATCGGGCCATCGAGCACCGGAAGGCGCCGAAGGAGCGGGAACGGCCACGCATCTCCCCCTACGCGCGCCGGCTGGCCGCCGAACGCGGCGTCGACCCCGATACCCTGCGCGCCGCGGGCCCGGATGGCGTCGTGCGGGCGCGCGACGTCCCGGCCCCCGCACTGATCCTGCGAGCGCCTCGCCCGGGCGATGCGGCGCGCCGGGCCACGGCCGCGCTGATGGCCAGGGCGAACCACGAGATCCCGCACTACTACCTCGCCCTCGACATCGACCTGGGCCCGGCCATGGAATGGCTGCGCGGACACAACCGCGCGATCCCCGTCGCCGACCGGGTGCTGCCGGCCGCAGTGCTGCTCCGCGCGGTCGTGCTGGCCGCTCGAGCGTCCCGGAGCTCAACGGGCACTGGCTCGACGACCACTTCGTCGCCTCCGACGCCGTGCACCTCGGCGTGGCGGTGTCGCTGCGCGAGGGCGGCCTCGCCGTCCCGGTCGTCCACGACGCCGGCACGCTCGGGCTCGACGCCTGATGGCCCGCACCCGCGACGCGGCCGAGCGCGCGCGGGCCGGACGGATGCGCTCGTCCGAGCCTCCGGCGCCACGATCACCGTGACCAACCTGGGCGAGCTGGGCGTCGACCGCGTGGACGGGGTGATCCACCCACCGCAGGTCGCGCTCATCGGGTTCGGCACCGCCCGGCGGCGTCCCTGGGCCGACGGCGATGCCGTGACCGTCCGGCCCGTCGTCACCGTCACGCTCGCCGCCGACCACCGCGCTTCCGACGGCGCCGTCGGCGCCCGCCTGCTGCGCGAGATCGACCGCCGCCTGCACCGACCCGAGGAGCTGTAGATGAACTCACCCGCCCGCATGACCGACGAGCAGGCCGAGGCCCTGGTGCGCGACGTGCTGCGCTCCGTCGCCCCAGGGCCCGCCCTCGACACGCTCACCGAGCACGACGACCTGCGCGAGACGCTCGGGCTCGACTCGCTGGACTTCCTGGCCGTCGTCACCCGGGTCAGCGAGCGCACCGGGCGGCGCATCGAGGAGGACGACTACGACCGACTCGCCGACCTCGCCGGCTGGATGTCCTATCTGGCCGACGGACAAGAAGGCTGATCAACGGACCGCCGGAACGGCACGGCCGCTGGGGCCGATCAGCCTTTGCTGGTGTTGGAAATGATTCGAGGAGGAGGTCGACCATGTCCGTCAGCTCGAAGGTCTCAGCGCTCGAGCATGCACTGCACACCGCGAACACCTGGATCCGCGACGTGGCGGAGGAGTTCGACACCGACGATAGGGAGTTCGCCTACCGGGTGCTGCGTGCGTGGCTGCACACCCTGCGCGACCGGCTGGGCGTCGAGGCGAGCGCCCACTTCGCGGCCCAGCTGCCCGACCTGGTCAGAGGCGTCTTCTACGCCGGGTGGAACCCCGGCGAGGTGCCGACGAAGTACGACGCCGAGGCCTACCGCGCCCGTTTTCGCCCGTGAGGCGGGCATCTCGATCCACGACGTCGCCAAGGCGGCACCTGCCACCACCACCGCGGTGCTGCGCCACCTCCCACAAGCCCAGATCGACAAGGCCCTCGACCAGCTCCCCGAGGAGATCCGCGCGCTGCTGAGGCCGGACGGCAAGGGCGTGCGATGACGGGTCGCTCCGCACCTGAGTTGCCGGGAGGGTAGCTACCGGACGATCGTCACCGAGCAGTGCGGCGGCTGTGGGTCCGCGTGCCAGCCGCAGGGCCGGGACGCGCCAGAAGCCGTCGGTCTGGGGATGTCACGGCCCACTGCCGGTGTCCGAGGGACCTTGTCCTCTACGCCCGCATCCGCATCCGCATCCGCGCGCACCATCTCCGGATGGTGGCTGGAGCGACGGCAGACGGCATCGACCCTTCCCCCCTGTCAGGCCAGCTGCAGCACTGGGTCGCCCGCGGGCTGATCAACCCTGAGCACCGGAACGCATCCTGGCCGAGGAGCAGCCGGCCGAGCGCCCGGTGCCCCGGGGTCGCTGACTCAAGCGATGCGGCGCCGGCCCGGGTATCCGGGCCGGCGCCGTACCGCATCCGATCGAGTCGTGGACCCCGAGACATCCGTGCCGGCTGTTCCGGCATCATGAGCGGCGGTGGATTCGCGGGCAGTCGTGACGAGAGGCCTCGCCGTCGGCGCGGTCCGTCTTCTCCTGCTCGTGCTCGCCGCTGTCGGCTTCGTGGCCATGCACGGCGTCGCAGCGACCGACCCGGGCGGCGTCCACCACAACCCGATGAGTGTGTCCGCGACCGTCGTGCACACCGGCCCGTCTGCGGCAGACCACGCGAGGCCCGACGCCGGTGCGCAGATGGCGATGACGCCACTCGTGGTCACTCCTGGTGAGGACGACGGTCACGGGCTGATGGCCGCCTGCGTGTTCGTGCTGTTCGGCGTGCTCGGCAGCGTCGTGCTGCACGTGCTGAGCGGCCACCTCGGGGCCTTCGCACCGGATCCGACGCGATCGCTGGGCCTCGGAGAGCGACGTTCCCGCGCTCCGCCGAAGCCGATCTTCTTGTCCCTCTGCGTGTTCCGGCTGTGAGGCGCCCAACCCGGTCCCAGCCGGGTTGCCGCCTTTCTTGCGACCTTTCACGCAGAGGAGAAACCTCCGTGCCTACCACCCGCATGTCCCGCGCCTACCTCGTCGGCGGCGCGCTCGCCCTGTCGCTGGCCGTTTCGGCCTGCACCGGCGCTACCACCCCAGCCGGCGCGCCCGCGCCGACGATCTCGAGCGCGTCGGCGCAGGCCGGGGCCAGCACCGATCGCAACGAGGCGGACACCCGCTTCGCCCAGATGATGATCCCTCACCACCGCCAGGCGGTGGCGATGGCCGGAATGGCCGTCGAGCGCACCGCGAACCCCGACGTGAAGGCCCTCGCCGAGCAGATCCAGGCGGCGCAGGACCCCGAGATCGAGAGGATGACCGGTTTCCTGCAGGCGTGGGGCGCGGCGGTGCCCGCCGAGGACGACATGTCCGCGATGCCCGAAATGGACGACATGGACCATTCCGACATGGGAGACATGTCGGGCATGATGACGCCGGAGCAGATGAACGAGCTGCAGGGCGCCAGCGGGGCTGAGTTCGACAGGATGTTCCTGGAGATGATGATCGCGCACCACGAGGGCGCGGTCCACGATTCGGAGCGTGAGGTCGCCGAGGGTGTCAACCCTCAGGCGAAGGACCTCGCGCAGCAGATCATCAGCGCCCAGAACGCCGAGATCACCCAGATGCGGCAGATGTTGCAGGCGGTCTGACCACCATCCGCCCGGACGGCCGGGGGAGCCGCATTCACTCCCCGGGCGTCCGCACACCGAGGAGTGTCATGGCGACCATGCGCGTCCTGCTGTTCACCGTCGCGCTGCTGACGGCCGCGGCTTGCTCCGCGCCGCCCCCGTCCGCCGGGCCACCGCCTGCCGGTGCCGCCCCGGATCCTGGGTTCGGCCACGTCCACGGCGTCGACTTCAACCCGGCCGACGGCCAGATCTACGTGGCCACCCACACCGGGGTCTTCCGGGTCGGGCCCGACGGTCCGCAGCGCATCGCCGACCGCTACCAGGACACGATGGGCTTCGTGGTCGCGGGCCCGGACCTGTTCCTCGGTAGCGGCCACCCGGACGTCCGCGCACCGGGGCCTTCGCACCTCGGACTCATCAGGAGCACCGACCGGGCCCAGACGTGGACGTCGGCTTCCCTGGCCGGCGAGGCCAACTTCCACTCCTTGACCGTCAGCGGATCGACGATCTACGGCCTGGACTCGACCGACGGCATCGTCATGCGCAGCGACGACGACGGGGCCACCTGGCAGCCCGGCTCGGTGCTCGCGGCCGCTGATCTCGAGGTCGATCCCGGGAACTCCCGGCGCGTGTTGGCGACGACCCGCGACGGGCTCCAGGAGAGCATCGACGGCGGGATCACGTTCAGCGCTTCGGGCACCCAGCCCTCGCGCCTGCTCGCCATGGTCGACCACGTCCACGGGAGGGGTGCGCCGGCGCGCCCACCCTCGCGGGCGTCGCCCCGGACGGCGGCGTCTGGGAATCGAGTGGTAGCGGGTGGAGCCAGGCCGGTGCCCTCCCGGGGGCGCCACAGGCGTTCACCGCCCTCCCCGACGGCCGCTACGCCGCCGCGACCGAGGACGGTGTGTTCACCTCGGACGACGCCGGCCGCACCTGGAGGACCGTCGCCGCCGCGCGCTGACCCCTTCCCGAGCGTCTCGCAGTCAACGACCACGACGTCGTGGTGGCGCAGTCGATGCCCGCGGGGCTGTGGAGGTGGCTGGCCGCCTTCGGGCCGACGTCGCCGGCGAGGTCGTCGCCGCGGCGCGCACGGCGTTCACGAGCGGGTCGACCGTCGGCGCCCTCACCGCCGCGGGGATCGCCCCCGTCGCGGCGGTGCTGCCGCAACCCAGCTGCTCGACTTCCTGTTCGTCGCCGGCGACCAGCAAGGACACGGCTTCGGCCGAGCCCTGATCGCCGACATCACCGTCGTGGCCTCGCGTCTGGGTACCCGATGCGTCCACATCGTGTCGCACCCGCCGGCGAAGCCGTTCTACCGGTCGCTCGGCGCGCTGCGGGTGGGCGAGGTGGCCCCGTTCGGACGGGTCACCTGGTCCCGCCCGCTGCTGCGGCTCGACATCACGCCGCCGGGTATGTCCGGCTTCACCATGACGAAGTAGGCGTAGCGCTCGTCCAGCTCGTCCTCCGGAACGAGTTCGACGTACCGGGGCTCGAACCCGCAGCGCACGGCCAGCTCCCAGAAGGCGTGGATGGGGTAGGTGGTCGTGTTCCCGGGGCTGAACCGGTAGGACAGCCGACGTGGGCGGGTTCGCCAGGCCCCGGTGTCGTACTTGATCTGGACCAGCGCCAGTCCGCCGGGAGCGAGCAGTTGCTGCGCGATGTGCAGGATGCGCTCGCCGTAGGCGGGGCTCGGGATCAGCTCGAAGACGTAGACGCACAGGAACACGTCGCAGCGATCGGTGATGTCGCGGAGGGCCGCCTCCGGATGCCGTACGTCCACGAGCACCGGGCGGAAGGGTGTGTCGCATCGAGCTTCGACCTGCCGGGCGCATTCCCGGAGACTCTCGGACGACACGTCGACACCGATGAACTCCCGAGCGACCGGTGCGATCTGCACGACGTTCGCGCCGCCGCCGCATCCCCATTCCACGACCCGGCCGAAAGCCGGTTCCGCATCGAGCAGTCGGGCCGCCCGGCGCAGCATGCCGAGATGGCGCACGCCGATCCGCGTCCACAGATCACCTTCGGCGAACCTGGCGGTGCTCCTCCAGTGTGAGCCGCGGCCTTGGTGCGACTCGGTCCAGAAGCGCTGCGAGGCGGACTCGATCGCCGCCTCGGGCTGCCGGAGACCCATGCTCTGCAGGACTCGGAGCAGACCTCCGTGGGCGCTCCTCCACGCTGCCTGGATCGACGGTGTCAGCCCGGTCACGCCGACCACCTGGCCAGGTTTCGGTTCCCGCACGTACCGGCGGTGAAGCAGAACGTTCTCTCGAGAGTCATCGTCGTCGTCCCTGTGAACAGAACGCACGCGGGAGGCACGACGTGGCAAGCACGCGGTGCACGGCGTGCGCGGAGCGGATGGAGGCTCCCCCGCGCACGTGGGCAGGGCGCGTTCAGCGACCGCGCGGCGAGGAGGAGGTGTCAGGCAAGCGCGAGGTTCGGCGGACCTCGTCGCGCCGCCTGGATGATCCAGCCGCACCAGCGCAGCATCGATCCGTGGCGCCGGCCGGACCGGCGGGCCGGGGGACGCACGCGCGCCGGGGCCGAGGGCCCGGAGACGAGCAGCAGCCGCACGGGTCGGCGCAGCGCGCTGAGCAACAGTTGTGCGATGCGCCCGCTCGTGGCGACGGCGATGACGATGGCCGCGGACACAACGAGCTGCATCGCGGCACCCGGTCCGTCGGTGAGGAGCATGTGCAGCAGCCCACCCGACGCATGGTGCGTGGCGCCCGTGTCGAGCTTGGCCGTCGCGTGCAACACTGGCTGCGCCACGACCGCGCCCGACACGAGCCCCTCGCGCCGCCCGCCGAGCCGCAGACGCAGAGCGGCCACCGCAAGGGCCACCAACGCGAGCACGACGGTGTGCGTCGGGTGCTCGCCGGCGAGCACGTCGAACGTGATCGCGGCGACGAAAGTGACGATCGCGCCGATCACTAGCGGCAGCCGACCGCCGACCTCGCCGCGTCCGGGCCGGGAACGACGCGGGGCGAGGCGCGCTACGGCCATCCGCCTCGCCTCCTCCGAACGTGGACCTCGGATGGTCCCACCGTCGGAGCGAGCATGCACGCGCTGCGCTGTGACGACGCTGAACCAGCCCCGACGTCTGCCCTGACGTGCGGAGAACCCTTCAGGGGGCAGCGCCGGCGGGGTCCGTCATCGCGTCCCAGTCCACGCGCCACGCATCAGCTCCGCCGGAACACGAGGCACTCCGTCATCCCCGGCTTCGGGTGGGCCAGGAACGAGCCGACGAGCTCGAAGCCCCAGCTCGTGACGTTGTCGAGGATCAGATGGGAGCGAGGAAAGAAGGACAGGGCCCGGCGTCCACGTCGCTGTCCACTCATTCCCGGACTGCATTCACCGGCATGCACTTCTCGGTCGGTACGTCGAGAACGATGTACCCTCCTTCGCGTGTTACTCGAATAAGCGCGGGCAGGTACGGCATATGGTCAGGAATGGGAGGGCGCACATCGCCTTGTGGGCATGGGAGAGGTCGACCGACGCGGTCGGGGTGGCCGACAGCGAGCGCCGTCGGTCGGCCGGAGGACGACTCCGTAGTTCTCCACGAGCCATCTCGCCCACGGCGTGGCCGTCTCGTAGATCTCATAGCTTTCCGGTCGGCAGATTGCTACCACTTGCTCGAGGTAGGGCCCCAACCCGGGACCGAGCTCGAAAATGCGAGTGGGCCGCGGGTCGGAACATGTCTGGTTCCTCGAACTGGGCAACTGTCGACTCGTTGACGCCATGGACGTTGTACGTCACGTCGATGTAGATATGACTACCAACGCCGAGGCCCGCGACAACGTCTGGCTCGGAGAAGTCCCCGCCCTCGAGGAAGGCCGCACCCACCTGCGCCGGCGCCGCGCCGAGGCCCAACAGGTCATTCAAAGCCCACAGTCGAGCGGTGTTTGAGCTGGTCAAGCCAGCAGTTGGAGCAGACGCCGCGCCTGACGCTCGCAACTATCGGGCGGGTTGCGTCGACGAGCAGGCTTGCCGGGAAGGAGCATGTTCAGCCAGTAGAAGGCCAGGACGCGACGAGCCTGCCGGACACGCTCCGCGGCATCCGGATCCGACACGAGGAGCCGGAGAAGATCCTCGGTCACGAGCACGCCGCGCAGCCACACAGACAGGTGCTCGACCAGATTCGGCGATCTCGACGGCCTGGCCGCTCAAACCGCCGTCCTCGAAGTCGACGAGCCTGCAGCGCTCGCCGTCCCAGAGGTAGTTCGCGATGTTCCCATCGCCCTGGCCCAGCACCTGGCGCCCATCCCCGCAGGCAACCGTCGAGGCCTCTGCCGAGTGGATCCATTCCGCGCCACCATGAAGGCGTGCCGAACGTCCCCATGCAGGTTCGGGGGCTGTTCGGCGCCCCACGCCCGCAACGTCTCCACCGCCTCGGCGGTGTGCCATATGCGCCGAGAGAACTGGCGGAGCTCCGCCCCCGGCACGGCGCGATGCACTTCTGTCATCGCGTCAGCGACTGCCACTACCTGCGGCAGAGTCAACGGTCGGTCGCCCAGAGGCATGCCAGGCAGGCGAGACATCACGACAACCGGGCGGCCCGCCTCGACAATCCGACGCAGCGGCCGTGCAGCGAGCCCGGGCGCGCGGCCGGCCAACTCCTTCAGCGCTTCCCACTCCCGGTCTGCTTCTTCCCGATGCCACGAGGTGAACCGCTTCGACACCTCCGACATGCCGATGGTCAGATCATGCGTGGAGCTCTGCACAGCCAGGACACTCTCACGTTCACTGCTCGCCGGATGCACAAGAACGGGTACGCGTCGTTGTCCCACCCCGCGGCTGCGCAGTGCGGAAGCCGAGGCACTCGCTCGATCGTGGAGTTCAGTTAAGGAGATGGCGTTGGGGCCTCCGTACCGGGCTCCTCCGTGTACGCAGCGTGAACGACACCGTGCACGGCGCGACTGATCCTGTCGGGGGCGCGGTCCGGGTCGGGTTGTCCGGCGTCGAGCCAGGCGATGACCGCTTCGATTGTCAGGGTCGGTATGAGTCGGGCGGCCCAGTCCAGCCACGGGCCGTCCGGGATCCGCGTGGCGAGGTTGCGCCGGGCGATGTCGACCGAGGCTGCGGTCAGGACGTTCATCCGGCCTCGGAACTCGGGTTCGCGAGCGGCGTGGCGGAACAGCAGCCGGAAGGCGTCCGGGTCCGCGGCGGCCGCGCTGAGTAGGGCCGGGATGGCTTGCTCGTCGAAGTCGTCGCTGCCGACGCTGTCCTCCAGGCGCCGGCACGCGCGGTCTAGCACGGCGCCGTAGAGATCGGCTTTCGAGTCGAAGTGCCGGTAGAGCAGGACCCGCGTGATCGAGGCTTCGGCCGCGATCTGATCGAGGCCGGTGGCGGCAAACCCGGTTCGGGAGAACGCCCGGGTGGCGGCGTCGAGGATCTGCGTGCGCCGGTCGGCCCGCCGCATCCGCCGCACCGCTGGTGCCACCGGATCGACCTTCTCGCCCGCCCTGGCCCCGTCGCCCATGCCACCACCCCACCTTGTGTACATCGGAGTCTACAAGTATCTTGTTTACTCAGAAGTCTACATACTGTCGTTTACTTGGAGAGGCGTGATGACGAGCGCCGTGCAGCTGCCGTTCGATCAACCTGTTCCGCTCCGGCCGTCGCCGTTGCTGCGAGAACTGCAGGCCACAGGAACGGTGCACCGGGTCCGCACGGCGGTCGGGGACGACGCGTGGCTGGTCACCGGATACGAGCAGGTGCGGGATCTGCTCAACGACGACCGGCTCGGGCGCTCGCACCCCGACCCCGGGAACGCGGCCCGGACCGGGGAGTCAGCGCTGTTCGGGGGCCCGCTGGGCGAGTTCGAGACCGAGCAGGCGGATCACTCCCGGATGCGCGCATTGCTGCAGCCCCACTTCTCCCCCAAGCGGATGCGTGCGCTCCAACCGCGCGTCGAACAGCTCACAGCCGCACTGCTCGACGAGCTCGCCGAACACGGCCCGCCGGCCGACCTGCACGAGGCGCTGGCGCTGCCGCTGCCGATCATGGTGATCTGCGAGCTGTTGGGCGTGCCCTACGAGGACCGAGCACAGTTCCGGGGGTGGACGCAGGCCGCAGCGGACATCCGTGACCGCGCCCGCTCCATGCAGGGACTAGCTGAGCTGTTCGATTACAGCAAGCAGCTGGTGGCCCGCAAGCGACGCGAACCCGGCGACGACGTGATCTCCCGGCTGTGCGCGACCGAGGGCGTCAGCGACGACGAGGCGGCGGGTCTGGGGATGTCGCTGCTGTACGCCGGGCACGAGACCACCGTCGTCGCGATCGACCTCGGTGCGGCGCGGCTGCTCAGCAACGCTGTCCAGTGGCGGCAGGTAGGAAGCGATCCGAGCCCGGGCATCGTGGTGGAGGAGATGCTGCGCATTCAGGCAACGGCGGGGGCGGCATCCCCCGCTACGCCCGCACCGACCTGGAGATCGACGGCGTCGCGGTGCGGGCGGGCGAGCTGGTCCTGCTCGACACCGGTGCTGCCAACCACGACGAGGACGCCTTCCCCGACCCGGATCGGTTCGAGCCCACACGCCGTCCTGCAGGGCACCTCGCATTCGGTCACGGCGCCCGCTACTGCATCGGGGCGCCTCTGGCCCGCATGGAGCTGCAGGCGGTGTTCTCCCAGCTTCCGCGGCGGTTCCCGGACATGCGTCTTGCCGTCGCGTCGATGATCTCCGGTTCAACACCGATGTGCTGACCGGTGGGCTGGTCGAACTTCCGGTGACCTGGTGAACGCCGGAACCGTGCGGCATCCGGTGTTCGCGCGCGGCTATCCGCGGATGTCACGGGCGATTACACGGGCCGGCTCGCTGAGCATGCCGGGAGCTACGTCGTCAGCGACCGATCCTGCCCCGCAGCAGGGACCACAGCTGGTTCACCACCAGCAACATGCTCCGCCACGCTCCGAGCTGACGCAGCAGCTCGACCCGGTCGGTGACAGCCCAGTCCTCGATGATCTGACCGTCGCGGATGCGGCTGAGGACGATGCCGTGCAGCTCGACCGGGCGGCTCCGGTGAGTTCCGGTGAGTGTCCACCGGGAGGCCACCTTGTCGCCCTCGGTGATTTGGTCGTCGACCCGGAAGGCCAGATCCGAGAACAAGGCCAGGTACCCGGAGATCGAGCGACGGGCGCCGTCCCGTCCGAGGTATGTGACGTCGTTGACGTGGTCGACGAACCCCTCGTGGTAGATGTGCTCAAGCTTGTCGAGCCTGCGACCCGAGCAGACCTCCTCGAGGGCCACCCGGGCTATCTCGGCCGGGCCCCGTGGGGGCTCGGGCGCGGGGTCGGATGTTGATGACACGGTCATCCTTCCGTCGTGGAAGCGGTGAGGTTCACCGAGCGGGCGAGCTGGGTCTGTTCGACATCGGCGCGGCCAACCACGACGGGGGTCATGCCTGTGCGGTGGCCGCGGAGCGGTCGACCTGTCGGGCGATCAGTTCCGCGGCGCGGCGTAGCTCGTCCTCGGTTGTCCAGCGGCCCAGCGACAGGCGCAACGCCGCGTTCGCCGACTCCCGCGGCAGACCCATCGCAAGCAGCACCTCGGACGGGGCGTCGACGCCTTCATGGCAGGCCGAGCCGGTCGCGGCCGCGATCTGCGGGAACGCGGCGAGCAGGGCGCGGCTGCGGACGTGCTCGATGCTGACGTTCAGGGTTCCCGGCAGCCGCAGGTCGGGGTGCCCGTTGAGATGCACCCGGCCGGGAAGGAGGCACTCGAGCTCGCGGTGCAGCAGGTCCCGCAGCCCGGCCAGCCGAGACGCGAGGCAAGAGAGGCCGCCGAGTCAAGACAGCGGGCCGCAGGTGCGTCCGTATGCATCCAGGCCGAACCGGCGGATCTGGCCTGCTTCGGTCTCTCGACCCGGCTGGTCACCCAACCACCTGGCCAGCTCCCGTTGCGCGCTGGGGTCGCCGCCTGCGGCGGCTTCCCTGTACACCGCCTCCACATCGGTCTCCCGACCTGGCTGCCGATTCAACCACCCGGCAAGCGTCCGTAGCGCGGCGCTGTCGCCGGCAGCGGCGGCTTCCCTGTACAGCGCCTCCACGTCGGCCTCTCTGCAGGGCCGCTCGGCCAGCCAATCGGCCAACGCCCGCAGAGCGTTTGGGTCACCGGCCACAGCGGCCTCCCGGTACACGGCCTCGGCCTCGGCCTCTCTGCCGGGCCGGCCGGCCAGCAGTCGCCCAGCTCCTGCAGAGCGTTCGGGTCACCGGCCACAGCGGCCTCCCGGTACACGGCCTCGGCCTCGGCCTCTCTGCCGCGCCGCTCGGCCAGCCAACCGGCCAATGCCAACAGCGCGTACGGGTCGCCGGCCACAGCGGCCTCCCGGTACACGGTTTCTACCTCGGTTTCTCTACCCGGCCGTCGACCTAGCCACCCGGTTAACGCCCGCAGAGCTGTTGGGTCGCCAGCGTCTGCCGCTTCCCGGTACACGGCCTCAGCCTTGGCGGCTGCCACCTGTTCCGGCCGCCGACGCAGCCACCTCACCAACTCCTTCAGCGCGGCCGGGTCGCCGGCTGCCGTGGCTTTCCAGTACGCGGTCTCCACATCGGCCTCCCGGCCCGGCAGCCTGCGCAACCATTCGGCCAGCTGCACCAGCGCCTGCGACGCGTACGGGTCAGCGGCTGCCGCAGCATCCCTGTACACCGACTCCACCTCAGCCTCCCGGCCCGGCCGCCCGCGCAGCCAGCCGGCCAGATCCTGCAACGCGGCCGGGTCACCGGCTGCCGCAGCGTCCCTGTACACCGACTCCACCTCAGCCTCCCGGCCCGGCCGCCTCTGGAGCCAGGGGAGCGACGTCGAGCACGTCCTGCGGCAGCACGTAGTCGCGGCCGCTAGCGAACGTCCGCAGAGCAGCCGGATGACCGTTCTGAGCTGCCTTTCGATGGAGCGCCTCGGCGTGTCCGTAGCGTGAGTAGCGTTCGGCCGTCCGGGCAAGGACTGTCAAAGTGTCGGCGTGATCGAGGTATCTGCGTCACGCTTCCCATACGCGGTCGGACACAGGGTGGACCCGGCGGGCGTATGTGAGATGTTGTTCGAGGTAGTCGGCTAGGCCGTAGCCAGCGGGATCCGTGTTGTCGGTGTCGGGGTCGTCAAGCGGGATAAGGGCTCGGACGCCGTCATCGGAGCGCAACGGTCGGGTGGCCACATCGAGGCCCTGTGCGAACCAGCTGTCCGGCGGATGGGTGGGGCCGTGCTCCTCGCGCCACAGCGCGAGTGTTAGGGCGCGCAGTAGCGGCGCGGTCGGGGCCTGGCGGTGGCCGAGGCGCCGTGCATCAGCCGCCGCCTCAAGCAGGAACCGCGCGCATTCTGGTGCAGTCTGGTAATGCTCGAGCAGCTCATGGGCGCCGGCAAGGGTCTGGGCGAATCCGAACCGATCCGGATCGGCCAATGCATGAGCCAGGCGCGGATCCGAAGTGGCCAGCTCCTGGGCGGCGACCTTTTCGGCGCGCGTGGTCAGGGTCCGCGGCACGTCATGCCAGTGCACCCAGAGGGTCCGCTCGGCGAGCAGGGTGCGGGTGTCAGAGCTGCGCCCCTCGCGATCACCACATGCGGCGCGCAGCTTCTCCGGCCACAGAGTGCCGACCAGTACTACCGGTTGAGGCGCTGCCTCGTACAACTCGCCCAGGACATCCAGAGATAGCCGCGCCCGTTTGGGCCGAGGAATTCCTGTAGCTCATTGAGCCACACAACACACCGCCGGTCGAGTAGACCTGATCCGGGCAGCCGGCGCAGCGCGTCGGCGTGGCGCGGCCGGATCACCGGCCAACCCGAGCACAACGCACGCACCGCCTCGAACAGCGACCGTGTCTTCCCGGTGGATGACATGCCTCTTAGGACGATGAGCGCACGTAGGTGTCCAGCAGCGGCACTAGCGATATCGCGGTGTAGCGCTGCGTCGTGGGCGCGCAGCACGTATCGCGGTGGCGCCAGATCCCGCTCCGCATCACTGAGATCATGGGAGTGGATGTGGCGACGGCCTATCGCTGTGTGCACCGCCGCCTCTGTGGCGGTGAACTGCGAAATCCCCCACACGGTGCACCCCGCGGCGCGCGCCCGCGTTATCCAGCCGACCGCGGCCACGTCCACACCGCCTGGCAGCGTCTGCTGATGCAGCTCCCGCGCCCGCTCCCCATCGCGCTCCGATGCACCTAACGCGGCCAGCAAGGCTTCCAGGAGCGTGATGTCGCGGCGATTCCCAGGTTTCGTGAGGTAGTTCTGAATCGCGCCATGCGACATCGAAGCTTGCTCACTCAGCGACTGGTAGCTTTGCCCGCTGGCCTTTGTCGGTGTGAGGCCTCAGGAGATGCTTGACCGAACGTCCTCAACTGATCATTGACCCGCCGCAAGCGTCATGATCGCCTTCGCTTGTGGATCAAGAGGCTCTGGCCGAGTACCGCTACCGGGCGGTGAGCGAGGTGCTCGGTGGATCACCGATCGGCGAGGTGGCGACCAGGTTCGGGACGTCGCGGCAGTCGGTGGACAACTGGAGGCGGCGTTTCCGGGCGGAGGGCATGCCCGGTCTGGTCGACCGTTCTCATCGCCCGCACCACAGCCCGACTCGCATCGCCGCCGAGGTCGAAGCGCTGGTCTGCGAGCTGCGCCGCCGTCACCCAAGGTGGGGC
>MKJV01000106.1 GCA_001942185.1 Pseudonocardia sp. CNS-004 | reverse complement strand
TGATGGAATCGTTCTGGGGCACGATGCAACTCGAGCTGCTCGACTCGAAAACCTGGCAGACACGCGACGAACTTGCCAACGCGATATTCGAGTGGATAGAGTGCTGGTACAATACGAAACGACGCCACTCCGGTGTCGGAATGCACAGCCCCGCCACGTTTGAAGCCCTGCACACCGGGTCGGACCACACGGACTGACCCCACACCGCAGGTGTCCGTGCTACGGGGGGAACGTCAGTGCTCCACATTTGCTCCATCCGTGCCAGTCAATGACGCACCCGCACAGCGCGCCAGCGCCTCCGGCAGCGGTCGGCCGCACAGCCTTTGCTGCAACCGCGGCCCGCGTCGTGTTCGAACGTCGGGATCAGGATCGGCAGGGTTGAAGGTATGGGACGTCTACATTCAGCTCGATGGAATCACGATTTGGCTGCGTCGGGGGCCGACGCCGATCGCGCTGACGGGTGCGCCGGTCAGTTCCTCGATGCGTTGCACGTACGCTCGTGCGTCGCCTGGGAGGTCCTCGAGCCTGCGACATGATGACAGGTCTTCGGTCCAGCCGCCGCTTCGCCGCCGAGGTCGGCTGCACGTTCGGTCGTTGGCGCCAGCAGGCCCGTCTGCTGGCGGCGGTTGAGATGCTCGCCAGGGGACAATCGGTCGCCCGCGTGTCGACACAGCTGTCGTACGACAGCCCGAGCGCGTTCAGCGCGATGTTCCGCCGCTGCCTCGGCATGCCACCCTCGCAGTACTTCGGTGACGCCCCAACCGAATGACCGCCCCGATGGGGTCATGGGGTGTGTCTAGGTTCCTACCAGCCGTGGGTGTGAGGCGCGCGCCTGCGTCGGACGCGCGGAGCGTGTGTAGGGCAGCCATCGGACAGTCTGCCCACGGCGTCCTCGCTCATCAGCACGATCCGCGCGGGCGGCAGCCCTTCGGCAGAAGGTAGACGCCCGGTGGCTCCTCGGCGACGATCCGTGCCACCGGCTGCTCGTGCGCCGACACCAGGAACGAGCACATGAACGACACCGCGAGCGCTTCGACCCCGCCGACGAGCGGAACAGGCCCGGCGAGCTGTACTGCCGCCCGCAGTCGCCACATCCCCGCCAACCCGCAACGAGTTGCCGCGATTGGGAACTCCCGAGGGCGTGGCCCCGCACCATCGCCATGCGGGACGGGAGGCCCGGCCCAGCAGGCGATCGCCGCGTAGTGCGGCTGGTCCTCGCGGTCCGTCGGGTTCAAGTCCGGCTGGTACACGATCGTGCCCGTGGCGCATGAGTCCGGAACGGCTGCTTCCCTGCTATTTCGGTCGCGCACGACCTGTTCTACTGCGGGTCGGCGGTCGGCGTACGTGCCGTCATACAAGATCCGCAACTGATCAGCTCGAGAACTCACGCATCCAGAGATCGTGGTAGAAGCTCGGCCAGGCCGCGCCCACGACGTCCGTGACATCGGCGAGCCGATCGACGAGGTCGGCCGCGGAACAGCGGTGCTCGGCGAGCCTCTCGAAACAGGGCGCGAGACGTTCGGCGAGCTCTGACGGCACGTCCCGCAGGTCGGGTGGAGCACCGAGGATCCTGCGGGCGACGACCAGCGGGGTGTTGTCCGGACCGGCGAACGGGCCTGCCCCGCGCGCTGCGAACACCACGAGGGATGCCAGCGAGAACACGTCGCACGCAGCGTCCGGTTCCTCACCCAGCACCTGCTCGGGCGCCAGGTAGCCCGGATCGCCCATCGGCGCGCCCACCTGGGTGGCCGTGGTCGCGGCGGCCGCACCCCCCAAGCCGAGATCCACCAGGCAGGGCCCGTCGGCGGCAAGCAGCACGTCGGAGGGCCTGAGGTCGGTGTGGACGACGCCCTGCCCGTGCAGATCCCGGAGAACCCGCGCCAACCGCAGCGCAAGCAGACCGGCCGGCACGCCACCCAGAGGACCGATGGTCTGCACAGCATGGGACAGCGACGGGCCCGTGACGAACCGAGAGGCCAGCCACGGTCGGGGCGCGTCGAGGTCCGCGTCGACGATCGCCGCGACCGCGTCGGATCGGATACCACGCACCCGGGCCATCCGACCAGCAAGCCGGTCCATGACGCTCTCGTCGCCCGCCAGCCACCCGTGCACGACCCGGACCGCTGCGAGGCTCCGTCGCCGCCACGCCCCACGTAGATCGGGCCCATTCGGCCTTCGCCGCACCGCGCGAACAGCCGATACCCGCCGATCGTCGCCGGGTCGTCGTTGGTCAGTGGTTCCACGTCGGATATGAACCCCGGAACGCGGATGTGGTTGGGGGGATCGCCGCAATCGCCGACGTATCCCGGAGCCACGGGAACGGTTCACTCGCCGACGGCGTAGACCATCGAACCTTCGGGCCCTCTGATGTGCTCCACCGCGAAATACACGGAACCGTCGGTCGCCGTGATCTGGAAATGGTGTCCTCCCGACAGACAGCCGTTCAACGGCAGCGTCCAGCGGAGGTCACCGCTGTAGAGGTCGTAGCCGCGGATCCGGAACTCGCAGGACGTGACGTCCGCGGCGTACACCGTCCGGTCGATCGCGACCGGCGCGGTCTCGAATCGTCCGCCGGACGGCGGTGCGACGCTCCAGCGCGGGCGCCCCGTGCCGGAATCCAGCGCGTGCAGGCGCTGAGCGCTCAGGAGCACGATGCCGTGGTGAACGATGGGGCGCCGGTGTCGATGTGGGCGTGGTAACCGTCATAGCTGATCGGCTTGGTCCAGCGGTGGGCTCCCGACGCCGCGTCGAACGACACGACCCGATCGGGCAGAACCTGCACGAGGACGTCCTCGTGGGCGTCCACACCGCCGCCGAGCCCGGGCAACCAGACCTCCCATTGGACTGTCCCGGTCGCCGCATCGAAGGTCGTGAGGGTGTCCCGGATCCTCATGTGCAGGCGTCCGTCGGTGTGGGCCACCTTCGGGTCGGCCTCGTCGTTCTGCCGAACGGTCTCGTCGCCGAGAGGGATCGGGTGTCGCCATAGGGTCGTGCCGGTGGCGGGGTCGAGCGCGAACAACTCCCTGGCCGGGACCGTCCCCTCGGTGTTCGTCCTGCCGAGCAGCTCCGTCGGAGTGGCATGGAGGAATTCTGCGCCGTCCTGCTCCCATCGGAGGCGCCCGTTTCCGGGTCTAACGCGAATATCCCGTGGCTGTTGTGGGAGTAGACGGTGTCTCCGACGATCGAGGTCCGCCGGAGGTCATAGATCGAACCGGAGACCAACGACTCCCAGCGGACCTGACCGCTGCGCGCGTCGAGTGCATAGATCCTCGACCCGGTGTCGGCGATCACGAGTCCGCCGCCTGAAGAGACCCGGCGGATGCGCTCGGGTCCGCCGAAGCTGTCGTGTCGTGGCGGAACGTCGAGCCTCCAGCGGAGCACGCCGCTCGGAGGCTCCGGCCTCGGCTCTCCGCGACGAGCCCCGACCACGACGCCGGCCGCGACCACGACGCCCAGGGCTGCAGCCCCGAGCAACCGACGGCGGTCGACCACTCGCTTCGCCGGGGCGGCAGGGACGTCGGGGACCAGCCGGCTGTACCCGGTCGCGGCCAGTGGGCCGCCTGTTTGCGGTGGTCCGTGAGGAGCTCGGCGAACTCGGCGGCGGTGGGCCGAGATGCCGGGTCTTTCGCCAGGCATGGTTCGAGTACCCGACGAAGAGTGTCCGGGACCGAGTGCAGATCGGGGTGCTCGTCGACGATGCGCCGCAGCATGGCCACCGGACTCGCGGTCGTACCGAACGGGCCGTGGCCGATCACCGCGAAGACCACGACAGCGGCGAGCGAGAACACGTCCGATGCCGGCCCGCTGTTGGCCCCCAGCGCCTGTTCCGGCGACATGTAGCCGGGCGCTCCCAGCACGGTGCCGGTGTGGGTGATCGCGGTGATGTCCGCGGCGCGCGCGATCCCGAAATCGATCAGGCGCGGACCGTCGGGAGCGATCAGCACGTTCGACGGTTTCACGTCACGGTGCACCACGTTCAGGGCGTGCAGCTCGGCCAGCGATTCGGCGAGCGTCGAGGCGAGCACGCCCGCGGAGGGTTCGCCCATCGGCCCGGTCGCGGCGACCAGCTTCTCCAGTGACGGGCCGGCGATGTACTCGGTCGCGAGCCACGGGACGACCGCGTCGGGATCGGCGTCCACGACCGCTGCCGACCAGGCGACCCGGACCGATCGGGCGATGTCTACCTCCCGGGCGAACCGGGCTCGGAACTGGGGATCACCGGCGTAGCGTCGTGCACCACCTTGACCGCGGCGAGGCGGGCACGATGATCCCGGCCGAGGTAGACCTCGCCCATGCCACCGGAGCCGAGGCGTCCGAGCAGGTGGTACGGCCCGATCGTCTCCGGGTCGAACGGGCGCAGCGGATCCAGGTCGGTCACCGTCACGGTGCCGATCCGCGACAACGCCCGCTCCCAGGCGATGACGCTGGGCCTCTCCGAGCAGCAGGCCGCGCTCCTCGCGACGTGGTCGTGGGCTGTCTCGCGGTCGGCGCACCCCGGTGACGGCCGACGCGCCGACCCGGCCCGAGCGCGTGCCGCTGCGGGTGACGGGCCTGCCCCGGTCAACAACCACGCAGTTCGTGCTGCTCGTGGTGAGCATCCTCGCCGCAGGCCTGTTTGTCGGCACGGCGGTGCACAACTCAGTCGCCGGGGCCGCCTGGGACGCCGCGTACGCGCGCTGCGCCGCGGCGAGCACGGCCCAGCAGGGCGGACCCGAGCAGCAGTGGGCCGTGCTGCTGGCCTGCGTCCAGCCGGCCGAGGCGGTGCGCGTGACCTACGCACTCGGCGCGGCCGTCCTGGTCGCGATCGGTGCCATAGCCGTCGTCATCGCCACGCCGCCGCTGCTGATCCGACGCCGAAAGCTGCGACCGCTCGCCGACCGCCACGCCGACGCGTTGACCCGGATGACAGCGCTCGCGTGGCAGGCTCGGCTCCGCCGCGCGCCGGAGTTCCTGCGCGGTCCGTCCACGCTGCGCGAGCCGTTCTGCTTCGGCCGCCCCGGCCGGTACCGGATCGTGGTCCCCACCAAGCTGCTGAGTCGCAGCGAGGAGCCCGACGTCGAGTCGATGATCCGGCATGAGCTGGCGCACATCGCTCACGGCGACGTCGTCCTGTCCTGGCTCGCCCGCGGGGCGTGGTACGCCCTCGCGCCAGCGCTGTTGCTGCCCATCGTCGCCGCGGCCGTGGTGGGCGAGGTCGACGCGCTGCCGAGCTACCTGTGGCGGGCGGTGGTCGTCGGCGCCGTCGTAGTCCTGGTCCAGCGCAGACTGCTGCGAGCTCGCGAACACGACGCCGACCTGGCCGCGGCGTGGGCGGGCGGCACCGGCGCGCTCCTCGGGGTGCTGAGCCGGGTCCCGCGCACGCGCAGGGGCATGCTGCAGCGGCTCGCGGGGCACCATCCCGATCCCGTGCTCCGCATCGCGGTCCTGGACCGGCCCGAGAAGGCGGTGGAGACGTCGTTCGCCGACGGCGTGGTCACCGCGTTCCTGGCGGCACTCCTTCTGCCGGTCGTCAACGGTCTTCTGGTCACGATCGTGCTCGGCGACGTCGGCCTGACTGCATGGGTTCCGGTGATCAGCGCGGCGCTGATCGGGGTGCTTCTGGGCGGGACGATCGGGATCGCCGTCTGGCGGCAGGCGCTCGTCGCGCGGGCCGCCGGCACGGCGCTGCACACCGGACCGCTCGGCGCGGGTGTGCTCCTCGGCGCGATCATGGGCCAGGTCGTGTCGTTCGCGGGTATCGGTCTGGACGGGGTCGCCGGGTACCGCGACCCGTGGACGGTCCTCGTGCTGGCCGTCCTCCTCGCGAGCGCCACGGCGCTCGTCGCGGCGCTCGGCAGCATCGGGGCAGATTCCGCTGCCCGTTTCGGGCCACGGGCGTTCTGGCTGGTCGCGACGGCATCGCAGCGCTCGTGCTCGGCCTCGCGACGTGGGTGGCGCGGCTCCTGCAGACCGCGCTCGACCTCGGTGGGCGCGAGCTCGGGGTGCTCGTGGTCCAGTACGCGCTGGCGACCCCGACCGTCGCGGCGGCCGGCGTGCTGATCGGTGGCGCGGCCCTCTGGGGGGTGGCCGCAGGCCGCCGCGGGTTCGTGGCACCCGCCTGGCTGATCCCGCCCGGGGCCCGGCTGACCAGACCCCCGCTACCCCCGAAGACTGGTGTCGTGCTCGCGGTCGGCGCGGTGTGCGGGCTGGTCGGCGTCGTCGTGACCGTCGGGTTCCGCGCGCTGGGGCTGCCGGCCGATCCGGCGGCGCTCGAGCAATGGCTCTTCGCGGTGACGCTTGGCGCCGCGGGGGTGGGCGCGGCGGCCGCGTGGTCGTTGGGCCTGCTGCACGGCGAGCACGGGCTCGGCGCAGGGCTGGGGGCCATGCCCGTCGCGGCGCTGGTGACGGGCATGGGCTATATCGCGCTCAACACCGTACGCGGCGGCGCCCTGCTGCCGGGCTTCGTGTTCGGGATCCTGACCCGGGACGTCGCGGTGGCGCTGGTCGTCGTGCTCGCCACGGCCTGGCTCTCACTCGTGCCCCGCCCGGTCGCCACGCGATCGATGCGGACCGCGACGATCGCGATCGGAGCCGTGCTCGCCACGGTGACGGCCGGCGGCGGCGTCGCGGCGTGCGCCCCGGCGATCACGCCATCACGGCAGGCCGGCCCGGGGCAGATCGGAGGTCCCGCGATCGCCGCCTCCGCGGACCAACCCTCCCCCACCGCCATAGCCCCGCCCGCTGAACGCGCGTTCCCGGAAGACATCGAGGACTACAAGGAACGGCTCGCGCCCGCGCTGTTCGTCCCGCGGATCGACCTCAACACCCTCGCCGGGGAGATCGACGACGACCGGACGCTGACCCTCGCGACGAAGGCGCAGCGGCTGCGGACGGAGATCCTCGAACCTATGCGGCAGCTGCTGGCGGGCGCACGGGCCTATGTACCGCCCGGCGAACCCATCACCTCGGTCCACCCCATGATCGTCAGCTCGTTCCAGCACGGTGTGGAGGCCTACGAGGCGTTCGTCCGGGCCTTCGAGCGCAACAGCCGCGACGAGCTGAACGAAGGTCGCAGACTGCTGGAGCTCGAGGCGACCGAGCGCCGGGCCTGGATCGACGCCTACCAGGCGATGTAGCGACTGGCGACTGCGAGCAAGAAGCTCGGGCATGTCGGCCGGACGATCACGTTGGGTCGGCTCGCGCTCGATCAGATAGCCGTTGACCACGGACACACCGAGGAGACGACGCGCTGCGTCTGCTACAGGCTGTCGAGCACGAGCTTTGTCGTGCTACACGGCAGCATCTCCGCGCGCCGGCCGGGGACACGGAGCGCCGCACGCAACAGGTGCGCTATCAGCAAGGCGTCGCGGGGCTCGGTGCGGATCGCGATCTCCAGGGTCTCGTGGCCGGGCCATGTCCACCGCTGGACGGCCACGGGGAGGCCGTCGAGCACGGACGTCCATCCGCTGGCCATGACCGGGCCGCGCAGCACGAGCCGGTCGAACGGCACCGGCATTGGGCAGTAGTCCATGACGAGGTTGCGCTGCAGCACCGACCACATGACGTCGCCGGGGTCGGCCCCGAGCCGGTCGAGGTCGTGCGTCAAGGTCAGGACGTCGACGTGGTCCGTCGGTAGGACGTCAGCCTGCACCGTCCAGTCGACGGTGACGGTCATGGAGTGGCTGGCGGAAGCGGTCATCGCGAACCACCGGTCGGGCAGTCCCTGCCGGCGCAGCGGGCGCAGGACGACCGCGGTGTCGCGACGACCGGGCCCGGCGCGGACGCGCAATGACACGCCGGTGTCGAGCAACGGATGGCGGCGACGGGGTTGGTCGAGCTCACCGAAGAAGATCCGGGCGGCCCAGGGTGGCCTTTCCGTCGCCCGAAGCGCCGCAGCGGCGAGGCCGGCGTCACGGCCGGTCACGACCGCCTTCACCGTGATGGCATCGCACCGCGCTCGCCCGTCTGGCACCACTACACCGTTTGCTGCCATCTCCCTTACCGCATCCGGCATCTCCCCATGTCCGGCCCGGTGTATCACGGCGCGTAACCGGAGACTCCGTTAACGCAGAGCAATACCCCGGCGACCATCAGTCGTGGCGGTGCGGAGGGAGCACGGGAGCATGCGCAGCGCAACGACCGCGCACCCGACCTCCTTCGTCGGCAGGCACCGCGAGTGCAGCCTGCTCGACGGGCTGGTCGCCGCCGCCCGAACGGGAGGCAGCGCCGTCGCCGTCATCGGCGAGGCGGGTATCGGCAAGTCGACGCTGCTCGACCGTGCCGCATCGAACGCAGCGAGATGCGGATGCTGCGAGCGTCGGGGGCCGAGTCCGAGGCGCTTTTGGCGTTCGCGGCCGCAGCAGACCTGCTTCTGCCGATCCGCGATCACTTCGCGAGCCTGCCCGACGTGCAGCGAGAGGCGCTGGAGATCAGCCTCGCACTGCGACCGGGCACCGTGACGAGTCCGCTGGCGGTCTGCGCCGCGGCGCTGGGCGCGCTGGCCGCAGCCGGGGAAGAGACGCCGCTGCTGATCCTCGTGGATGACTTCCAGTGGCTCGACCCGCAGTCCCAGCAGCTGCTCCTTTTCATCGCGCGCAGGGTCGCCACCGAGCGAATGACGATCATCCTCACGATGCGGACCGACGGCGACCCGTCCCCGATCCCGCCCGAGCTAGCCACGCTCCACCTTCCGGGGCTGTCCGTCCCGGAGGCCCGGGAACTGGCCACCGCCCTGGACGTCACCATCACCGATGCGGTACTCGATCAGCTCGTCGACCGGACGGCAGGCAACCCGCTGGCCATCGTCGAAACACTCACCGCCACCCCGCCCAGCTCCCTGTCGGAGCGGAGTTTTCGAGATCCCGAGATCGGACCCTCGCTGCGCAGGGCCTGGTCGTCGGTCGTCAGCGGCTTCACCGCACAGACCGCAGTAGCGCTCTTCACCGTCGCGGCGAGCCGTTCGGCCGATCCGGTCGATCTCGAGCCGGTGCTCGACGACCTCGGGCTCACCCTCACCGACCTCGCGCCGGCAGAGCGGGCTACGTTGCTGGCCGTCCGCCCGGAACGGATCGAGCTGCGGCATCCCCTGGTCCGCGACGTCATCATCGCGCACACTCCGGTCGTCGAACAGCTCCGGGTCTACCGGGCCCTCGCAGGCCGAGCACACGGCCACCTCCGGACGTGGTACCTGGCCGCCTGCACCGCCGCCCCGAACGATGACGTGGCCGCACTGCTGGCCGCCGCCGCGGCCGACGCCCGCGACCGGGGCGATCACCGGACCTCCGCCCAGACCTGGGGACGCGCTGCCGACTTCACCACCACCGGCCGCACCCGAGCCCAGCGACTCCTGTCGGCCGCCACGGAGGCACTCCTGGGCGGAGACTCCCGTTCGACCATATCCAGGTGCGAGGACGCGGCCCAGATCGACAACGATCCCCGATTCACCGCCAACGTCGAGATCGTCCGGGCGCGGGCACACGTCCTCGCGGGCCGGACCCGGCGAGCGGTGGACGTCCTCACGCGGGCGGCAGAGGGCATCGCTGCGACCGACTCGGCCGCAGCCGCTCACCTCTACGCCGAAGCCATCTTCCCCTGCGGGATGTCCGGGCGCGTCCCCGAAATGCAGGACATCGCCGACCGTTGCCTAGCCCTAAGCGGCGCTGACCACCCCCCGTTGCCGGTCGCCGCGAGCGCGGCCGCCGCCTTCGCCGTCAGTGGCCGGATACCCGAGTCCCGAGCAATCGCGGACGGCATCGACATCGCCGCCACCCCACCGCTGTGGGACCTGCACTTCCTCTTCTTCGCCGGGACGGCGCACATCCTGATCGAGCAGTTCGACCGCGCCGGCGCCGTCCTACGGCACGTCGTGGACGTCGCACGGCGGGCAGGGGCACCGATGACGCTGGCCGCCACCCTCACGACCTGTGCCCAGCTCGGGTGGTGGACGGGGACGTGGACGCAGGGCTACGCCGACGGGGCGGAGGCCCTGCGCTGGGCCGAGGAGCTCGAACAGCTCGGGATCGTCGGGGTGGCTGAGGTGAACCTGGGGCGCATCGACGCCGCGCGCGGCGACTCGGCGCGGTGCCGGCTGCGGATGGACCGCGCACGCCAAGCGGCCGATGCGTACGAGCTCGGCAGCATGGAGGTCTACGTTCCCGCCGTCCTCGGGCTCGACGCGCTCGGGTCGGGTTCCACCGACGAGGCAGTCGACCACCTCGACCGGGCCTGGACGGCAGCCCGAGCGAGCGGCCTCGCATGCCCCACAGCCGTACCGTTCGCCGGCGACCTGATAGAGGCCCACATCAGGGCGGGCGACCACGACACCGCGCGCGCGGCATTGCGCTGGGCCACCGACGAGGCGGCGACGACCGGGCTCGCCTTCGCACAGGCGGTCGTAGAGCGCTACTACGGTCTCCTCGCCACCGACCTCACCACGGCGCGCGCACACTTCGCCCGAGCTCACGCCGCACACGACCGCGTGCCCGTGCCCTTCGAACGCGCCCGCACCCTGCTCTGCGAGGGCGAGAGCCTGCGCAGGCTCCGGCGGCGCTCCGCCGCCCGCTGGCCCCTCAACGAGGCCCTGCGGATCTTCGACCAGCTCGGTGCCCGACCGTGGTCGCGCGCGCGGGCGTCGAACTGGAGGCGTCGGGGATCAGCCACGTCCCGGCGGCCATCCCCGGCACGCCCATCGACACCCTAACCCCGCAGGAGTTCCAGACCGCCCGCCTCGTCGCCGAGGGACTCAACAACGTCGAGGCCGCCGCAGCGCTGTTCCTCTCCCGCAAGACAGTCGAGGCGCATCTGTCACGGGTCTACCGCAAGCTCGGCCTGCGCTCCCGCACCGACCTGGCCAGGGTGTTCGCCGACAGCGGCCCGGCCGATCGCTGATCGTCACGGCTTGGCGCGGACGGTGCCGCCACCCGACTGAGAGCTCCCCGCCTGGCGGTCGACTGCGAGTTCAGCGGCCTCCGCTTCGGCCTCCGCCCAACGTTCGTTGCTCAGGTGCTCGCGGTACATGCTCTCTTGAATGGCGCGTTGGAGATCCGTCGGCATCCCCAGCGCGACCGCCTGCTCCGCACGGTCCGCGACCAGGTCGAAGAGCTGATCCTTTGCCACGTCGTACGCCGCATTCTGCGCCATGCCCGTCGCCACCAGCACCGCGAGCGGAACGACAGCACTGCGCGCCTGGCGCAGCAGCCGACGTGCCGGCCGGTGGGCTGGGACCGCCACGAGTGCGTCCCGGAGGGTGACAAGCGCCCTCTGCGTGCGGGCCGACGCGCGACGCCGCGATTTCCTGCCCAAGGCGGTGCCCATCGTCGCGACAGCCTGCCGCACGTCGGCGACGATCTCTCCCGCGGGCGGCGGCGGACGGTGCCCCGACCGCACGAGAAGATCGGTGACCCGGTCGCGATCCACTCGGCCGGGTGCACTACCGGCGAGTCAGCAGTCGAAGCCGCCCGCTCCCGGCGCCACAGCAGCTCGTCGGCCAGAACGACGTCGAGCGCCGTTACCGTTCTGCGCCGGGCGGACGCCAGCAACTCGATCTCGGCCCGAGATCCGCGACGCCGGATGCTTGCGGGATCGAGTGCCAGGTTGATGGCACCCAGTGCCTCGACGAGTAGCCGCTCGGAATCCTCCATCGGCATAAAGGACATACCACACCTCGTTCATTGATCAAGCACTCACAGAGCCTCGAATTACCGTCGGCATGTAGGGTGTCGCTCCCTGAATCCGAGCATTCTGCTTCAACAATTCTTCGCCTCTCCGTAGGCCAAGACGAAATCGCCTTCGCGGCACCCTGCCTCGTCGAGCGATATGCCGAGCTCGCGAAAGTCATCCTTGTTGTTCAGCATGGCCCATGCTTCCCCCGGCTTGTCGACGGGCTGATCCAATGCGGCTCCACGGGTGGCGACACGCGTCGCCCAGTCCTTGAGACGCGCCTCGTCGACCAGTTGCTGCCGGGCGACACGGAGGTATCCGGCCTCGTACTCGGCGCCCAGCTTGTTCAGATAGTTCCGCATGCGGTCGAGGTACTTCGTCAGGTCCGCCTGTCGAGGCGCATTCACGAGTGGATCATTGATGACGCGCCGGAGGGTGAGCCGGGCATCGAAGAGGGTCCGACACTGGGTCCCCGTACGTCTTGACTGTTCGATGAGTCAGTATCAGCTGACGGGCGCTGGCGAGCGCCTCGTCGACCCCGACGACCTGTGCGAGCAAGTCACCCCACTGGGACCTCTCCGCGCGGTCCAGGTCCTCGGCCTTCGCTCGATCGGTGTGATATCGCTCGACGTGCTTGGCGACGACCGACACCGCACCATCGACTGCAAGAGCGACCGACAACGTGAGGAACAACTTGCCCAGCTCCGCCGTGAACGTCGACCCCGAACTGACCCACAGCAGCCGGGCACCGATGGCGGCAGCGGCAACGAACAGGACGATCAGGGCGGCGGTCAGCAGGACAAGAGCACGATCTGACCGATTCGCGTTCGATGGGGAAGTGGACTCCCGCTCCGTCATCGCTCACCTCCGTGAGGTGATCACCGGATCGGCGCGCCGGGCCGTGTCACCGGCGTCAGGATTCACGTGTCCGGGCGGGATCGGCATCGGTGAAGTCCCCTGCCTACGCCCCGCCCCGTTACGGAGCGACCTCGACGTCCCCGCACTCCTGCCGGCGCATGGAACCGCGATTCGGAGGCGCGTTGCTGATCCCGAGACCGACGACTGTCGTCGCCTCCATCTCGATCCCGCCCCGGCGTGTCGTCGAGCAGGTCGTGCTGACTCGGCATCGGGAGTTCCCCGATGCGAGTGGTCAGGTTGTTCGCGTGAACTGGGGCAAAGGTCGGTTCGGCGAGACTCAGGAGCGTTCAGCGGTGAACTCAGACTACGGAGCCGGGTCCTCGGGCTACTCCGCCGACGGTCCGAAGCAGCAGCCTCCCGAGAGGCCGGCCGAACCCGCGCGACCCGGTTCACGGGCCATGCCGTGGGTGGCATGGCTCGCGCTACTCCTCTCGATCATCGCCATCGTGCTTCCGCTGGTGCGGGGTCCGGGCAACTGCGTCCCGGCCGCGGACGCGCAGCCCGGGCAGACCGTGTGCGGCTCGGTGGAGCCGACCACCGGCACGGTGGGCAAGCCCGGTCCTGACGGCGCCCAGGGCCCGCCCGGACCGGCGGGTCCTGCCGGTCCCCAAGGCCCCAGTGGCCCGCAAGGTCCGCCCGGGACCCACGCGGACTACGGCAGGGGCTGACTCATGCGCGTCGCGATCACCGTGGGTCCGGGAACCGGCACCCGCTACCTGGGGTGGAGCCCCGTGCCGGCCCAGGTTCGGGTCACCGACGCCGCGGGAGCCGCCGGTCCACTGGACGTGATCATCCGCAACAGCGGTGCTGGGGCAGGCCGGGTGTCCTTCTCGGCCGGAGCACCGTGGCAGCCGGTCGATGAGCTCGTCCTGACGCTGCCGCTGACCGGTCAGCCCGTCGCCTTCCTTGTCGCCGGGGAGTTCGGCAGGCCGAGCACGATCGACGGCGACGCGGTCGTCGAGGCGGTCGGCGCCGATGACGCCCTGCTCGGCGCGACACCGCTCATGGTGCGTGTCCGCAAGGACGCCACGACACTCACCCCGCTCGAACGCGACCGCTTCTGCGCCGCGCTGGCAACGTTCAATGATCGCGGGCGAGGGCGGTTCCGGGACTTCCGCAACACCCACACCCAGGCCGGTGACCCCGAGGCGCACGGCTTCGCAGGCTTCCTCCCGTGGCACCGCGCGTTCCTTCTCGACCTGGAACGCGAACTGCAGGCGATCGATCCGTCGGTCGCCCTGCCCTACTGGCGGTTCGACCGTCCGGCACCATCGCTGTTCAGCAGGGATTTCATGGGTGTCACGACCGCGGCGACCGGCGCGGTCGAGTTCAGCAGCACGAACCTGCTGCAGTTCTGGGCTACCGACAGCGTTCCAGGAATAGTGCGACGACCGCAGTTCAACACCCGTGAAGCGCCGGCAGGAGTCCGTACGGAGATAACCACGTTGCGACTCGGGGGGCCGGGAGCGACGTACACGGCATTCCGAGCGCTCGAGGGCAACCCGCACGGCACCGCCCACCTGAGTTTCACTGGTTCGATCTCCTCGATTCCGACCGCCGCCAAGGATCCACTGTTCTTCCTGCTCCACGCGAACGTGGACCGGCTGTGGGCGAAGTGGCAGTGGCTCGCGGGGCGCTTCTCCCCCAACGACGCGCGAACATTCTCCCCCGACCAGACGCCGCGAGTCGGCCACCGCTTGGGCGACACGATGTGGCCATGGAACGGGATCACGACCCCTCCCCGGCCGCCGACCGCGCCCGGGGGCACGATGGCGCCGTCCGCGCTGGTCGCCGCGCCGGGGGCATGCCGCGGGTCCTCGACATGATCGACTACCGCGGTGTCGGCACTCCGGCGGCGCGCCTCGGATTCGACTACGACGACGTGCCGTTCCAGTGACCTCGACCGACCGCAGCGAGGATCCCATGGACATCTCCGCATACCGCAGGCGGCTCGAGGCCGAGCTCGCCTCTGACAGAGGGCACGAAGCCGACCAAGCGACGGAGGCACCGACCGCCGCCCTCGCTTCCGCCCTCGACCCGGCAGCCGATCCGGAAGCGCGGGCCGCTGCACTGCGCTTCGCAGCGTCTGCCATCGGCGAGACACCGGGACTCGTCACGCCGCTGCTCACCCTCATCGCCGACTCCGACCAGCCGATCGGGCTCCGCACGGAGGCGCTGGTGCTCGTGCAGGAATTCAGTTTCCGGTCGGTCGCGCTGCCGGGGGTTCGGCCCGACTTCCTCGCCACCCTGCGCGGGCTCGTCGACGACCCGGACATGGATCTCCGCCGCCGTGTCATCGGAGTACTGGCCCGTGAGAAGGACGAGTTCGTCCAACGTCGGCTGCTCGACGGGTTGGAAGGCCGCACACCGGCGCTGGTGCCAGCGGCCAAGGCCATCCAGTACCTCGCTACGACGTCCACGCCGAGTACTTCCCGCTGCTGCGCAGGATCGTCGCTGGTCGGTCGAGCCGCGAGACGAAGAAGGAGGCGATCCGCCTGCTCGCCGCCGACCCGAACGCCATCGACCTGCTCGTCGACCGACTGCGCGACCAGAGCGAGCACAGCGATCTCCGGCGGCTCTGCGCCATCGCACTCCAGGCGAGCAGGCCGGACCTCTTCGCGGAGCACGCACGCGCGCTCGTCGTCGACGGCGCCGAGGACGAACAGCTGCGCGCCGTCGCCCTCAGCGGTCTGACCCATCTGACCAGATCGACTCCGGACGAGGATCCTGACCTGGCGGGGACGATCGAACAGCTGTCCGACGATGCGCGATCGGCACAGCTCAAGCAGGCCAGCGCCGGATACCTGGCGCGCCGTGACGGGTAGGCGAGGCAGGCCGCTCACGGAGGGCCTCCGCGGTGACGTCGAGGAACAGACGATCGGCGAGTTCGTCGACGCGATCGCGCAGGCACCGGATCGGCGGGCCGAGCTGGTGGATCTGCTGGACGAGCGCCATCCGGTGTACTCGGGACGGGGCGCGAACGCGGTGGTGCGGATCCGCGGCTACATCATGGCGGCATTCGCCCGCACGGGACTGCCCGACGCCGCGCTGCCCTACGTGTTCGAGGAACTCGAGAGTGGCCGCGACGCCTACCTGGTCGCTGCAGCCGCTCGCGCGCTTCGGGGCGGTACCACCGGCACGTCAGAAGTGGATCTCTTGATCACCGCCGCACTGACGAACGTCCGGCAGGTCGACGACGCCGTCTCCTTCAACGGGATCCACCCGAGCTGGCCGGCCGCAGACCGGACCACCGCCACCGAGGAACTCCTGTGCACCCTGGACGCCGTCGGCCTCGGCACCCGCGCGGCAGCTGCGCTTCGCGACATCCTTGCCGACCCGTTCGGGCTGTCCCCGGCCGACCGCACCCTCGCCGAGGCCCTCCTCGACCGTCCGCGAGCGGCCTCGTCGTGCTGCTCCCCCGCGGTCGTGATCCCGACGGACAAACATCCGTCCCCGCGGCCGGCTCCGGTCGACGTCGTGCTCGAGGACCAGGACGGGCGATCTGTCCGGTTCGGCGACTATGTCACCGGCAGGCCCACGGTCGTCGTGTTCTTCTACACGCGGTGCGAGAACCCCAACAAATGCTCACTCAGCATCACCAGGCTGGCCCACCTCCAGCGCGAGATTCGCGACCACGATCTCGACGTCCGCACGGCGGCCGTGACGTACGACCCTGATCGCGACGACCCGACGCGTCTCACGGCATACGGGCGCGACCGCGGAGTCGTGTTCGGGCCCGACGACCGCTTCTTCCGTACGGTGGCGGGACGAGCAGCACTCGACGAGTACTTCCAGCTCGGAGTCGGTTTCGGCCCGACCGTGGTCAACCGCCACCGCATCGAGCTGTTCGTCCTGGACGGCGCCGGGGTGATCGTCGAGGCATTCACCCGCATGCAGTGGCGGCCCGATGCGGTCGCGGCCGCCGTTCAGGCGCTCCTCCCGTCCTCGCCTGCCGGTCCTTCGCCGACATCGCGATCACTGGAGACGAGATGCGCGTACTGATCTACTCGCCGGTCCGACTGTTCGGCGAGGGCATCGGCGCCTTTCTCCGTGCTCTCGAACAGATCGACGCGGTGCTGGTCGAGCACGACGAGAAGGAGCTCGAGGCACACGCCCTCGACTTCGACGCCGACATCGCGCTGATCGACGTCACCACCCGGAACGTGCTCGTGGTGGCACAAGGCATCGCGTCGCTGTGCCCACGTGTCACGACGATCGCCATGGCGGTCGCGGAGGTAGCCGAGGATGTCATCGCCTGCGCCGACGCCGGATTCGCCGCCTACCTCCCGCGCAACGCGTCCGCGGCCGAGATGATGGCGATCGTCGACCTCGCCCTCCAGGGCGAGACGGTGTGCGACCCGCGCATCACGCGCTCGCTGTTCCACGAGATCGCTCGCCGCAAACAGACAACCCCACCGCCCGACCCGAACGAATGCCTCACGTCGCGGGAGGCCGAGACCGCCCGGATGCTGGCCCGCGGCCTCTCGAACAAGGAGATCGCCCGGGAAATGCACCTGAGCATCGCGACCGTCAAGAACCACGTGCACTCGGTGCTGCAGAAGCTGCACGCCGTCAGTCGCGCCCAGATCGCTGCCCTGCTGGTCGAGAATCCGTGGGTACTCCGGTTTCCGCAGGGCGGTTCAGCGAGCCGCAAGGTGGACGCATAGACGATTCACGGAGTAGCTGCAGCGCGGGTCCGGGCCTCCGTGGGGCCATTGGGCCTCGTAGAACCGCTTCAGTCCAGGCTACCGCGGCTCATGAAGCCTGCACCTGCTCCCACGGCGCCGAGGTAGTCCGCCCATGTGAGCTCAATCCAGTGACACCAAATGACGATGAAGCCAACGACGACAATCGTAACAAACAAGATCGGACCGAAGACGAAGGCGATCACCTCAGCCGTCTTGTTCATTGCAGACCATCCTCATGCTTCGCGAGTCTGTCGGGGGGGGATTCCGCGAGGGCCTTCAGTTGCTTCACGATGTAGGTCCTGACATCGCCGCCGATGACGGAGATTCTGCTCCCGAGCTGCCCGGTGGCGTCGGCACTGCAGAAAAGGCGGGCGTACGCCCCGGATGCGAGCAGCCTGCGGACCTCCGCGACCGCCTCGTCGATCACATCCCGGACGGAATCGGTCAACTGCGGGTACCCGACACAATCGACTCCCGTCGGGATGCCTGCGGCGCGGACCTGTTCGGCGCACTGGTACGGGCGGATCGCGGCGTTCCCACCTCCGCGTGCACATCCCCGCGGATCGCCCGGGTCCTGTCGGTGCGCGCGGAACTGCTCCTCATTGTCATTGAACACGAACAGCGCATCAGCGTAGTCGGGTTGCTCGATCATCCAGGTGAAGTCGCTGTCGCGGCCTCGCCGCTCAAACACGGAACCGATCAGTTGGACCTTCATCGCGCTCCTTCATAGCGTTAAAAGATGTCGTCCATCGTGAGCGATCCTGGCGACTTCATTGCCCGGTCGAGCAGGCTGGTGATGACCTTCAGCGCCTGTGCCTCGAAGTCCTGGGCGGCCTTAAGCGCCTCCGCGGTGTACAACGAGCGCCCGGCGAACTAACTCGCGTAGGAGGCCGTCTGTCGCGACCGGTTCACCACGCTGTCAACGGCCTTCAGGTTGCCGACCGCGTTGGCGATCACCACCTTGTCCATCCACGGAAGACCACTGAAACCATGCATATTGACGATCGTCTCCAGCGGGATGATGTGGTCGATGTCGGGCGCACCCGACGATGGCGGCGCCTTGAGAAACTCGTCGAGCGCAACGCCGTTCTTGGTGGCGCGCTTCAGGATGCGGTCCTTGGTCGTCTGGCGGAGCGCATCGTGCAGCTTATCCAGCCACGGCCGGTTACTGGCGCCCAACTCCGCCAGCGCTTTGAGCTCGGCATCGACGGTCTCCCGCCGGGCGAGGTCGGCGGCCGTGTCCGCCATCAGCTCCTTGCCCGTCCGGCGGTCCAGGTTCAGCTTCGGCTTGTCGAAGAGTGATCGCAGGTCGACGGCGGAGAGCTCGTCGATCTCGTCCGGGATCGGGCGGCCCGCGCGACCGGCGTTCTTGTGGTGGATCGCGCGCTCGAGCACGTCCTGTTCGGCCACGGTTAGCTCATCGGACGGGTTGAGCCCGCCATTCCGTATCCGCTGGAACCGACCGATAAGGGCGTTCGGATCGCTCAGCAGGGCGTCCGCCGCCGCCGTCTCGTGCTCGGCGGTCCGCAGGCTGCGGGTAAGCGGGTCGACCGGCGCCGTGTCGAGGGCCTTCATCTCCGCGCGGGTGAGGCAGTAGCCCGTGCTGTAGCGACACCAACCGCCGCGCTCGCCCTGATGGCGCTTCCACGTGTGTCCGTTCGGCAGCGTCACCTCGGCGACGTAGTCGCCTCGTGAATCGACACTCCGCGGGAAGACTGGACAGTCTCCCACTCGTTCTTGAGGTCGAGGATCTCCGTGGGCCTGCCGTCGACCTTGGCCGTGGACTCCAGCGCGGCTCGGGCCTCCGGTGTGCCCGGGGCGGGGATGCCGGTGGCGGCGGCGAGTTCGCGCTCGGCGGCCGCCGGACCCTCGCGCACCGCAGCGCGCAGCACGTCGTCGCCCAGGTGTCCGTCACCCGCCGCGCCCAGGAACCGGCGCGCGAAGCCGGCGTCCCGGCGCAGCAACGCATCGCGGAGCAGGCCGAGCGCGGCCTCCTCCCCTACCACGCTGTGCAGCCGTGCCGCCCCGAGCGCGACGGCGGGATCCTGCGCGCGCGGGCGGCCCAGCCGCGGCAGCAGCGCCGGTTCGCCTGCCAACGCCTTGGTGGGCGCCACGGCCGAGTTGGGGTTGCCGCGGCCGAGTTGGGCACCGGGGCGCTGATCTGGGCCACGATCGGCCCCTACACCGTCGGCGAGCAAACCCTGGCCCGAGCCCTCCTGTCCGCGTTCGACCCCCCACACCCTTGCCCGCGATGTGCTGGCCACCGGGGCACACATCCTGTAGCGGGCATCAGCGTCATCCAAGCTCACCCCACCCCGGTCCTGGCCGATAGCAGCTACCTGGCCGTGCTGCGCCCGGCGCAAAGCCGACGGGCCGCCGATCACCGTGCGGGTCATCGAGTACACCGTGCATACCAGCTCCGCCGGCGGCGACGGTGAGGAAGACACCTCAGAGGTGTACTGCCTGGTCACCGACCCACTCGACTTCGAGGCTTACCCGGCGCTGGGCCTGGCCTGCGCCTACCCGATGCGGTGGGAATGCGAGAAGGTCATCGGACACCACACACCGACATGGGCGCGGGCATGCCGGTGCTGCGGAGCAAGGACCCGAGGGTATCGCCCCGGAAATGTGGGCGCTGTTCGCGGTCTACCAGGCCATCCACACCCTGATCGGCGCCGCCGTCGACGCCACCGGCATTCCACCCGAAAAGATCATCTTCCCGCACGCAGAGGCCGCCGCGACCGGCACCATCACGGCGGAATTTCCCCTCAGGAGCTAAACCTGGCCTGGCCATCATACTGCTCAAGATCCTCGACACGGGACTTTCCGGCCGCGACCGGCCCGACCGAGCCAGCCCACGGGCCCCAAGGAGGCCGGAGACTTCCCCGCCCCCAAAGATCAACCCAGCGTCGTCAACGCCACCCGCCGCATCCAGAACCACAGCCTCCGAACACGCTCCTCAGGCTAAAAAGCAAGGCCAATTGCACCTCGTGGCAGAGCGTCGCATACGGATCGAGCGCCGCATTCGCCAGATCGGTCGAATGCTCGCCGGGCGGCAGCGGATGAATACCGGGTCCGATATACAAAGTGTCGATCTCACCAGCCAGATGCCCCGTCGTGCGAAAAGGTCTGATCCGCTCTCGCGGCATGCCGAGGCTCACGACGCCCGCGGTCGCCGAGTAAACCGAGCGCGAGCACCTGGCACTAGTAGTCGTCACGGTCAGACGAGAAGCCGAACTCGTACGTGCCGGGGAGCTCGCCCTCTCGATCGAGGGGATCGGTGGAGCGCGCGCTCAGCCGGCGGAGCGCGACCTCGAGCAGCGGCTGGTTCAACGGGTAGAGTGGGTTCGGGTCCATGTCTGGGTACGTGAAAGCGCTGAACAGTGTGTTGTCGAGCGAAAACTCGACCCATGCGCGGTCTTCCTTGGCAAGCCGGTGCAGCCCGAGCTCAATTCCCGGATACGAGAGCCACGCAAGCTCCGGACGGTCCGGAGAATCGGTCGTGCGCACCCAGACCTGCACGTCCAGGCCGAACTGGACAGCGACCAGCGGCAGCGGATGCGCGGCGATCGCGCCGAGCAGCCGCGCGCGGAACTGCGCATACGTCTCGTCCGGATGCCACGTCAGGTGTGTCGGCCCGTCGGCGGTGAGGGCCATCGCGGTACGAGCCCTCGCGAGCGGCGTGAAATCGTCGAGCAGCCCCGCGACCGCGGCCGCCACCCGACGGTTTACGATCGGCGCATCGCCAGTTGGAAGCGAGATTGAGGCCAGCCAACTCGCGCCGTCCTGCTTCCAGCGCCATGTATCGGCAATTGGCTCACGCGGAGGCTCGTCGCCGTGTGCGTCGGTGCTCATCGTCGCGTCGTTCCTGCGACATCGATGGCAACGTTGTTGCCTTCCACTGTCAAAAGCAGGCGGCGCGACTCACCCGCCGGCCCCTTGTCGAGGATTTCCACCCAACCGATGTCTTTCTTGCGCGCCGGATTCTTGGTGATCGATTCCATCCACTGCCCCTTGACCTTGTCGATGATCTCAGCGTTCGTCTGCGGGAACGTGCCGTTGCCCGCGTCGAGCCGGACGAGCCCCCCGGTCTCGTGCTTTGCTGCCGCTTGCGCGCTGATCTGCGATGCAGCCTTACGGAAGTTTCGCTGGATCGCGTCCTTGCCGATTCTTCCCTCAGCGTCTCCGATCGCCTTCACTTCGGCGATCGCATCGGGCTTGCCACCCCCGGTGACAACGAACTCGGGCGTCTCGACGCCCTCTATCTTGCTCTCCGGAATTGCGCGCACCGACCGGCCCTCTCCGAACACGGTCCTCC
Organism: Pseudonocardia sp. CNS-004; assembly: GCA_001942185.1. Classification (GTDB taxonomy): domain Bacteria; phylum Actinomycetota; class Actinomycetes; order Mycobacteriales; family Pseudonocardiaceae; genus Pseudonocardia. Next base: position 40,323 of record MKJV01000106.1, on the reverse strand, counting down.
CTTCAAGGATGTCGGTCGCTGCGTTAACTTCCGCCCTTGCGCGCGTGAGGGACGCCTTGGCTTTTGCGAGCGACTTCTCCGCGTCCGCCGTGGGCATGCGCGCGGTTCTGAGGCTGTCGATCTTCTCCTGGATCCTCGCGACCTTGGCCTCCTCTCGCGCGACCTGCGCGAACCGGGACGCGAAGTCGCCCGAGACGCGCCCGGCATATTTCTCGCCGAATGCAGCCGTCTGCTGGAGCGCGACGGCAACAACGTCACTGCCGAGGTGTCCGCCCTGCTGATTGAGCCGGAGCAGCTCGGCGGCGCCCGCGATGGCCTCGGCGTCACCCGTAGCCGCGATGCTCTTGAATGCCCTGACCGCATCCTCGCCCAGTCGGTCGAGCGCGATCGCGTGCTCGGCCGTGAGGCCGGCGTCCATCAGCGTGAGCGCGCGGCCCGGCCCCATGCCCTCGACCAGCTTGGCCACCATCGCCTCGTCCTTGGTGAGCGCGATCAGGCGCAGCAACTGTTGGCTCGACGCGATGCCGAGCATCGAGTCGAGCTTGTTCACGTTCTTGAACTTGTCGAGCAGCTCCAGGATCCTGCGTCCGAGCCTGTGCTGATCAGCAAGCTCGTCAGCACCTCGGCATCCTTGGCCTTGCCGAGAAGCGTGGCAAGCGACTTGCCGTCCTTCACATAGGCGAGCGCCTCGAACAGCTTGTTCCCGTCGCCCGCGTAGTGCCCGAGCAGCGTCTCGGTGAGCTTGGCCTCGCCGATCCGCCCGACGAGCTTCGCCGCGAGCGCCGCATCGGTCTCCGCAAGCTTCGTCAGCAACGGCATCCGCCACGCCTGGATACCCTTGAGTGCCATCTTGCCGACGAGCGTTCCGAACAACCCGGCCATCGCCAGCTCGAGAACGAATGAGACCCACGCCATGGTCAGCGCTTTCTCGGCGTCCTCCACCGAGATGCCCTGGATGTTCAGCTGCGTGTCCAGCCGCGCGAGGTCGAGCCGCCGCCGCGACTCGCCGACGTTCTTAGCCGCGCCGTACAAGCCGATGCCGATGTCGATCGCGGCCAGGATGAGGCCGCCGACGCCCGGCACGATCAGCGAGCCGATCAGGAGGCCGCCGCGCAGAAAGCCCGTCAGGAGATCGGAGACAGCCTCGTCGATGATGTTCTCGACGCGCCACATTGCGATTGTGTATGCCTGGAACGGGTTATCCCTGACCACCACCTGACGCGTCGCCTGCTGCCAGAGCGAGGCGTACTCGAAGAGCCCGATCTTCAGGCGTTTCTTCGCTTCGACCTTGACCGCCTCGCCGTAGTTCTCCGGCTTGTAGGTGCCGTCGGCGATGTTCGCCTTCACCTGCGCGTAGGCGTCGACCGCCTTCTTAATCTCCTCGCGCTTATCGTCGCGGCCCTGGGGCGTGTCCAGCTGCGCGGCCATTTCGCGCAGCACCGTCACCGCCGCGCGCAGCTCCTTGACGTTGTCCACCGTCACTGTCGCGTCGTTGAGTGTCGCCGACTTGATCTCGCCGGACTCGAGCTTGTTGGCGGTGTCCTCGATAAACCACGCCGTGAGCTTGTAGCGCCCACTCGACTGCGGGGCCCAGGTGGCGAAGTTTTCGTAGGCGCCCTTCAGCTCCTTGTAGTTCGCGTCGACCCATTCGGTCGCCACCGTCTTCAGCAGCGGGATCCAGGTCCCGGTGAGGAACTCCTCGGCCTCGTTGCCGCGGTTGTCGATGATCTTCTTGATCGCCTCCCAGCTCAGGTCGACGCGCTCGGCGATGTCCTCGCGCGCGTGCGCGCGATGCGTGTCTCGCACGGCGAGGAGCGCGGCCAGCTCGGTGCCGATAGTGATGAGGAACACCAGGAAGCCGAGATGCGGAGAGATGTTGGCCTTGCCCGCAATCGCGACCGAGTTAGCAACCAGCTCGAAGTCGACGCGCGCGCCGAGTTGCACGTGCGACAGCACGGTTTTGATCGCCTGCGCGATGTAGAACTCGCTCTCATAGACCGTCCGCGGGTCGCCGACGAGGTCGTCGAGCTCCGGGTACTTGTCCGGATCGGGATCGTCGATCGCCGCGACCAACTCGCGATTGCGCTTCTCCGCACTGCGGCCCGCGGCGACGAGCCTGGTGAGGATGGCGTATGTCGCCTGCGCGTCCGCCATCCGGAACAACGCGCGGTTCAGCTCCCGATCGCCGCTCGCCGCCTTCAGGAAGGCGTCGGTCAGCTTGTCGAGGATTCTGGACTTCTTCGCGTCAAGGTCCAGGTTGGCGGCGTAGATCCGGAAGTCGAGGCCGCTCGCGGTCCAATCGTCAAGCACGAACTTGGTCGTCGCCTCCACGGCATTCGCGGCGACCCACGCGTCGAGAACCTTGTGGCGTTGGTTCGCGGCAAGATCGGCGCCGCTCGGTTTGTAGCGCTCCAGGTCGAAGCCGGCGGGCACGAACTCGAGCGCCCCAATCATCTTGACGTACTCGCCGAGGTACTTCTCGCTGAAGGCCGTGGGCGCCGTGCCCTTTGCGAGGTTGAACGACATCGCGAAGTCCCAAACCGAGTCGCTCAGCTTCGGCGGCACGACGCCGCCCACCACGGCCGGGGCCGTCGCCACCTCGCTCTCGAGCACGAGGAGCACGAAGTCGGCGCGGTCGCGCAGGGACTGTCCCCGGAGTGAGTCCGTCCCCTTCGCGTAGAAGTCGGTACGGATGCCGGGCAGGACCACGGGCCAGTCCATAGTGCCCGGATCCACGCCGAGATAGGCCTCAAGGTCCGCGCGCACGGCTTGCTTCCGGAATTCGGCGGCTCGCCCGTTGAGTACGCGCTCGAAGCCGGCAAGGCCCGAGTCTGGCGCGTCGACCCAGCGTGGCAGTTCCTCCTCGACCAGCCTGCGCGCTGTCGAGCCTATGAGGAACCCCCTCGTCTCGGGTACGGGTACGCCCGCCGGGTTGAGCGCGTTGGTCAGCGCCGTGCCAAGCTTGTCGAGGAGCGCGGGTTCGGCGTCGAAGCGGGCGACCGTGTCGGCATCAGGCCGCAGGACGATGGTGAGTATCTCGCCGCGGAACAGCATCGAGGCCCCGAGTTCGTCCGTGCCGTCCGCCCGGATATCGCGGATCACCTTCACGGGGGCCCTCTGCACGAAGAGCTGTGACAAGCCGACCGCGTCCGCGTGGAGTAGCTGCACACCCAAGCCTTGAACGCCGTTGGCCTGCTGCACGACGTGCGTGGCTTCGTGCGCCATCAAGCTGACATCCTCGGCGCTTTGCTGACTGCCGAGCCAGACGTGATTCTCATGCGTGAAGGCTTTTGCGTTGAGCTCTGCCGCCGCACGCTGAGCGCCCGTGTCGCTGTGCACGCGTACACCGGACAAATCGGTATTCAACGGAGGCTCGATGCGCGCACGCACGCTCTCGGACAGCGGCGCTCCGGAGTCGGGAGAGGCGATTGCAGCGCGCACCTCAGCGCTTACTGCTGTCCCACCCCCGGAAACACGACGAGACCGGTCGTCACCCGCCTCCACCTCCGGCGCAACATCGCCCGTCTCAGCGCTTCTACGTTGGATCAGACCCGAAGACGCGGGTTCAACCCGCCCACCGTGCGGCGCCCCTGGAGTCGCTTCACGCTGGACGTGCATGGCTACCGCATCGGCCTCCCGCTCCAGTGGATCATCCACGCTGCCAACGACAAGCCTGGTCTGCGGCTGCGACGCATATAGCTCCCGCACCCCGTGCGTCGTCGGGGCCGCCTCACCCACCGCCTCGTCGGCGACGGCGTCGTCCCCGACCTGTCCCGCCTCGTCCAGATCGATATCGCCCAGGTCGCTGGCATCGGCGGCGCGCCGCCGCAGAGCGACCGACACGCCGCGGTTGCCGAGGCGGCGCTGGAGATCGGCTGGTGCCGCAGCGACCGATGTCGGTCGACTCGGCACCGCCGGGCGGGCCGCCGGGCCCGCGGTGCGGGTCGTCTGTGGCTGAGGCGTGGCCATCGCGCGAGCTACGGGGTCGGGGAGACCGATGCGGGCGACTGCTTCGCGAGTGCGGCCACCTTCTCCTCCAGCTCACCGATCCGGTCAGCCAGCCCCGAGCAGAGCGCCTCGACAGGCTTCACGCATCGCCTGCGGCTGGTGTCGGTGTCGACGATGCCCTTGTCCTTCTCGAGGGTCACGCAACCCAGCAGGATCCAGCTCTCCCCGCAGCACGACGAGCAGGCGGTCAGGCGTCCAACACGGGGGTCTTGTCCTCCGGGTCCCGCTGACACACCCGGTCGGACAGCGCGGCGAGTTCCGGCTCGGTGAACACCTTCACCACCACGTGGTCGCGGACCCGCCGGCAGTCGAACTGGGGTTCGTCGAGGTCGCACGCACAGGCGTGGGGTGGCGCCGCGTCCGACGTGATGCGCTTGACGGCGATGCAGACCTTGTCCGGCGGCGCCTCGCAGCCGCACGCCTCCGGGCTCAGATCGAGCTCGACCGAGCGGCACAGCTCGATCGGGTAGCCGCGGCAGTCGATGGCCACGCCCGGGTCGACGCACAGCACCCAGCCGCCCTCGGACTTGGGCCGCAGCCCCAGGCCGCACACCACACCGCAGCCGAAGAAGGCCCGGTTCACGGTGAGCAGCAACGAGGTCGGGTACCGCATTGCCGCGTCCAGGTCGTCCGCGGTGACGATCATGCCGTCGCGGAAGGTGACGCTCTCGATCGTCGTCGGCCGCGTCGTCTCGGGAAGCTCGGAGCTGCGCTCTTTGGTCTTCATGGCGCTCTCTCTCGGGTCAGGGCGGTCAGTCCGCGGAGTTCTGGGCTCGGCCGTAGGGCTTATCGGGGTTGGGCGCGACGCGGAACACCGAGACGAAGTCGTCGCCGGGGCGCTCGTGGCCGCGTTCGGTGAGCGGGATGTCGAGGGGGCGGGCGTCGAGCATCCGGCCGCACGCGTCGCGCAGCAGCTGGCCGCGGATCGTCACCTCGAAGCGCGCCCGGTCGAAGAGGCTCGACCGGCGCCCGGTCACCTCGGCGGCCAGCCAGTCCGAGTCCGGCACGAGCCGCACGCCCCGCACGCAGTCGTCCCCTTCGTCGAGCGGGACGATCTGCATCGGCACCCGGCGACCCACCCAGTAGTCGGCGTCCCTTTCCTGGGTGAGCGCGGTGACGAAGATGCTGGTCGAGTGCAGCGTCGGCCGCCTGATCGGTCGAGTGAACCAGACCTCCAGGCCGGCTGCGATCCGCTCGGCGAAGTTCTCCCACGGGATCTCGTGGCGCCAGCCGAGGTCGATCCAGTCCTGCCACGAGATGTCCCGCACCCGCGGCAGCACGATGTCGCAGCCCTTCACCAGCTCGTAGAGCAGCGGATTGCGGTAGACCAGCGGCCGGACCCCGCAGACGTCGGGAGCCTGGGTGCCGAACACGTAGCACGGCTCGCAGTCCAGCTTGGCCTCGTCGCGGATCTCCACGCAGGCGACCGGGACGCCCACCGCGGAGTCCGGGTCGTACCACCAGTCGTCGCAGCCGGTGGAGCACAGCGCGCCGGGCTCGGCGAGCAGCCACTCGACGTCCGGGCTAACCGGGACGTTGTACGGGTCCGGGCCGGGCCGAGCGCCGGTGCGGCGGCGCAGGTACTGGTCGTGCCCGATGCACGCGCCCGCGGGATGCTGCGCGCAGCTCCGATCCCAGGAGTGGCAGCCCGCCCGCAGGGTGAAGACCACCCCCTCCGTCCGCCAGTGCGCCTGCTCCCCCGCGAAGGGCGCGCACTCGTCGATCGACGGCGGGCGGGCCGCGTAGTGCGCGGTGAGCGTGTAGCGGCCCGGCGCGTCCGGAGGTTCGCCGACGATGTCGGACAGCGCGATCCCCCCGCCCTGCCAATAGAGCATGCGCCCGTGTCGGTCGAACGCGAGCCCGCCGGTCAGCTCGAGGCAGCCGCGCTCGACGACTGCAGCGCCGTCGCCGTCCACCACCACTCCGAGCCCGACGACCACGCCGTAGCCGTGCACGGCCCGGTTCAGCAGGCGTTCGCGCATCACCTCGTCGGCGAGGCCCGCGTTGAGCTGGTCGGCGGTCAGCATCTGTCGGGGCCGGAAGGCCGGCCGCGACGACCACGCGCTGCGGTCCGCCTGATGCGTCGTCCCCATCGGTCGCTCCTTCATCATCACTAGTGCAGTCGCTGTCGGGCGCGAGGACGGCGCTGTGGTCGAGTACGGCGGGTCGTAGCGGCGACGCGGGCAAGGTCCAGCCGCCGGGCCGGGTCGTGGCGCCCAGCCGCAAGTGCGTGTCGCCGTGCAGGTAGGCATCGAACGCGTCCGTGGACCCGTCTCTAGGGCCGAGCCGGAAGTCGACGTCCAGCCGCCTGCTGCGGTCGGCGCCGTCCGCGGCGGCGTATACCAGCCGAAGTCGGCAGTGGGCCGGGACGAACGCGGGCAGCAGGCGGTCGATGATCGGCTCCAGCTGTGGCCGGTCGAGGCCGAGCTCGACCGTCACCGTGACCACGCCTGCCCGCTCGGCCAGCACGAGCTCCGGATCCGGACACCCCCGCCCCAGTGGCGTCCGGCCGATGACCATCGTTCCCGCCCGTGCGGCAGGGGGGCGCTGCCCCAGACTGATCGTGTCGACGCCCAGGCGGGCGGGCGCCGCCCCGACGGACGGGCCCACACCCGACCCGAGGAACCACGCGGCGGGCTCGTCGGCGCTGTCGGCCACGGTGGCCCGCCCCTTGGTCACGAGCTCGAGCAGCAGCTCCAGGCCCCGGCGCGTCCCCCGCAGGTCAAGCAGCTCCGCGGCGTGGTCGACGAGCTCCCGCCGCCGGTCGGCCGCGAGATCGCCGAGTGGCGGGAACCCCAGCCAGCTCAACAGGTAGTCGGTGCGGTCGTCGCCCACGGTGGCGGGGTCGACGGCCGCCGCCACGAGGGCCAGCCGCTCGTCGAGGCCGTCGAACACCACCTCGTACGGGGCCAGGATCCGGCGCAGCTCCGCGGCCGCATGCTCGTCGTCGCGGAAAACGGCGGGCAGGTGGTCCAGATAGGACACGTCGGGGTAGCGAACGCGCAACGCGACCAGCTCGGGCGGAGTGCGGCCAGGCGGTGTGTGCAGCGTTACGCGGACCCACAGCGTGGTCTCCGGCACCCCTTCCAGCAGCGCCGCGAGCCGCTCGACGTCACCTGAGTCGCCGTGGTAGGTGACGACCCGATCGTCCCGCCAGGGCAGCCAGGTCTCCAGTCGGTCGACCATGTCGGCGGGCAGCGGCCCTGCCAGCAGGCTCGCGGTGCGGTCGGCGAGCCACTCCCCGTCGGCCGCCGCGAAAGTCACATCCATCGCCGTGCCCGCGGGCAGCACCACGTCGATCTCGGCCCGGCTCCAGCCCGACCGCGACCCCAGCGGCGACGTCAGGGCCGGGGTGATGAACGTCGACGTGCGCTCGCCCGCGCCGCCCGGCCGGGTCGTGAGGTCGGCCAGGCCGCGCTCGCAGGCCACGACGAGGCCCGCCGGGCCGCCGACCAGTGCGGTCGGCCTGCCGAGCGGCAGGTCGAGCTCCTGGTAGTCCTCGACGCCCCCCTCCAGATTCAGCACCTGGTAGACCGCGCGGTCCGCGGCAACCGCGGTGAGGAGGTGGATCCGGGTGCGCGCGCGGTGGTCACCAGCGTCGGTCCGGCGAGGTCGAGCCCAACGGGCCGAACCTCGCCGGTGGCGGATTCGACGACGTAGCCGACGGCGGGCGCTGCCGGGTCGAGGACCACGATCCACGCGCCGTCGTCGGTCGCGGCGAGCACGGGTGCGTCGCCGTGGACGTCGGGGACGGCGATCGGCGGCCTGCAGGTCCGCCCCCAGCAGTCGACGTGCCGCAACCGCCACTGTCCCGACGGCCCGACCTCGACCAGCCATACCCCGTCGGCGCCCTCCGCGCCGTCAGCGGCCGCGTCGCTCGCGCGCCAGCCCTCGACGGGATCGACCGGGGTGAGCCCCTGGAGCGTGGTGGCGGCGTAGCGGTCGAGGCGCCGGTCGCCGAGCACCCAGATGAGCCCCCGCCCGGAGAGCATCCGGCGGGCGCTGCCAGGGCCGTCGAGTGTTCCGAACTCGACCGGGCCGCGGGTGCCCGGCAGCGGTCGGCGGACGAGCTGTCGGGACTCCGGCCGCAGCCACCACAGCACGCCGTGGCCGTCGACGGCGGGCACCACGTCGCCCTCGGCGCCGCCCGAGATCGGCACGAGGCCCAGCCGGTCCGGCACGACCAGCCGGTCGCCGCGCACCTCCAGGCCGCGCCGGGCCCCGGCGGCCCACTGCGCGGCCCGCTCGAACCGGTACACCCGTTCGTCGACGACGGTCATCGGGCACCTCCCGTCGCGTCCACGTCGACGCGGTCGGCCACGACGAGCCCGTCGGGCGGCACCGGAATCGGGTCCGTACCGAGCGGGCCGCCCGACCGGCCGATCATCACCGTCAGTACGTCGCGCACTCGGGGCACGGTCGCGGCGATGGCTGTCAGGTCCACCGCGGCGAGGTCCCGGCCCAGGGGCCATGGCGGGTCCGCGTCGGCGCCCGCCACCGCCGCGAGCCTGCGGTAGATCGCCCGGCGGACGGCGCGCTCGACGTCGGCGAGCACCGCGCCGGCCTCGACGGTGACCGTGATCGCCACGTCCACGGCCACGACGACCGGGCCCTGCACCACGAGCCGCTCCCCCAGCACCCGCCCGGGGTACAGCCGGGCGGCCATCTCGTCGAGATAGGCCTGCGATGGCCGTATCAGCTCCGGCGGGCCGCCGTCGCCGATCCACGCGGGCTGGTAGGGAAGGACGACGAGAGTGCGCACCCCGTCGATGCGGCGATCGCCCAGCCTGCGGTCGAAGCGGGCCACGACCTCGGCGCGGCCGACGGCCATCCCGGTCGACCCGCGAGCCGCGGCCACCAGGTCGGCGTCGGTCAGCAGCGCCGCGCGCTCCACGGCGGTCTCGCGGGCCGCGATGGCGAGATCGTCGGCGCTCGTGCGGTCGGCTCCGCCCGCGAGCGACTGGCGGTTCTGCCCGTAGGTGTTCGGCCCGAGCGCGGGCACCAACCACGGCAGGCCGTGGCGGAGGTTGCCCGCCGCGCCGCGGGTGCGCGTCAGCTCGCTTGCCTCGATCGGCACGTCCCGCCCGGGTCGGCGGCCGTTGACGCCGTTGCCGAACAGCACGTGATCGGGGTGGACGACGTAGTGCGGGTCGGTGGGACCCGACCGGGCGAAGTCGGTCTGCTTCTGCCAGACCTGCCCACCGACCTTGATCTCCGGAGCCCCCACGAGATCGGTGGTGTCGAGCGCGATCTCCTGGTCGGGCTGGCCGTTGCCGTCACCGAGCTTCGCGGGCGCTCCCGGCGGCGCTGCACGATCGGGAGCACGTTGACGTTCACCGCCCGGATCTGCGGGGCGACGGGGAAGAACCCGCGGGCGAACCCCAGCCGGAGCTCGGAATTGCCGGTCGCGCCTCCGGTCTGCGGTACCGCGAGGACGACGACGCCGGTGGTGGCCAGGTCGGCCGTGCCGTCGTGCACGACGTCGAGCTCGTCCCACCGGTTCGTGCCGACCCGATAGGACCAGATCACTGGACCCCACGCCGGGTCGTCCGGCGCAGGCGCAGGGCCAGGCGGCGGTGCCACCTCGATGCCGAGCGCGACCTGAGCCGGGCCGGTGGCGCCCAGCGGCCCGTCGAACTGCAGCGACACCGCGGTGTCCGCCAGCCTGCCGCTCGCGCCGAGCGTCCACGAGCCGCCGCCTCCCGACGCCGACACCGACGCCGAGGGCGCGGCGAGCGCGACGCCGTCGACCGTGCGGCCGACGCCGACGAGGCGCACCGGGGGCAGGTAGAGCGACCCCGAGGCGGGATCGTCCCAGGCGAGGGCGAAGTCCAGGTCGACGTGCTGCTGGCAGACCACGTCGGATCCGACCGCCACGAACCGTCCCTCCCGGACCGGGCGGTCGGGCCAGATCAGGCCCCGGGCGGGCGTTGGGCCCGTGGCCTGCCGCCCGAGCAGCGCGGCGAACGCCGTGCGATGGCGCCCACCGACGAACCCGGCCCGGAAGACCTGCTGGTCGACGATCCACGCCAGCAGATCGATCAGCGTCATGCCGGGGTCGTGGAGGTTGTGGTCGGTCCAGTCCGGGGCATAGCGGGGGATGTCACCGCGGGCCTGCTCGACCAGCTGGTCGAACTCGATGGTGTCGAGGCGGGGGACGATGTCGGTCACGGCTGCCCCTCGGGGGTGGTCACGACCACCGTGATGTCGGTGGGCTCGGCGGTCACCAGGCCGTCGACGGGCACGTGGACTTGCGACCCGGCGCCGGTCGGGGTGAGCGCGATCGCCGACACCCGGTCGAGCCCGTCGATCCCGTGCAGCGCGCGCAGCACGTCGCTGTCGGTCGGGGTGCGGCCGAACGACCAGCCGGTGCCGTCCGGGCCGCCGTCGACCGGGTGGAACAGCGTGGTGAGGGTCGTCTTCGCGGCATCCTCGACGTCGGCGATGAACCCCCGCGCGGCGACGAGATCGACGCGCACCGCCACCCCGACGTAGGTCGCGCCGTGACCACGATCCCGTCCTCGCCCAGCGCGCCCCACCCGACGTCGCGCAGGTACGCGGCGACCCCGTCGCGCCGCGCCAGCGTCGGCACCGGACGTCGCCGATCACCGTCGCGCACCGAGAGCGTGACGGTGATCGGCGTGTGCGCGCCGCTCGGACGGGCGCATCGGGCGCGGACGACGTCGGTGGCGGAGGCGACGGCCAACGCCTCGATGTCCGCCGGGCTGAGCCCATGGCCCGCGTGGCGGAGCAGGTCGGGCGCCGTGGCGAGCAGGGACGCGCGGACGGCCGCGTCGACCGCAGACGCCGTGCCCGCGGCGCCGAATCCGCCCGCGGCGTCGACCGGCAGGACGACCGTGTCGACGCCCTCCACGGCCGAGGTCACTTTGGCCTCCGACCAGGCCGCCACGTTGCCCGCCTCGCCGCCGCCCTGCTGGTAGGCGAACGCCCGGATGCAGTCCCGCCCGGCGGGCGGGATCTTGCCGTGGCGACCGTCGCCGAAGGTCACCCGGCCCGAGCCGGGGTCGAGCACGTAGACCCGGGCATCGGCGTCCTGCCCGATCAGGCTGTCCACGCGCCGCCACAGCACCCACGCCCCGGGGACCTGTTCGAGGCCCGTGACCACCACCGGGGCCGGCGGTTCGCGACCCGGCTCGACCGCAGCCTGCTGCGCGGCTTCGAGCGCGGTCTGCTCCTCGTCGCTCAACCGCTCGCGCACCCGGATCCGGACGGTGTCGGGCAGCACCGGCGCCTCGGCGAGCACGACGGTGAGGCCCGGCTCGCCCAGACTGGAGCCGAGGACCTCGTTCTGGATGGTGCGCGCCTGGCTGATCTCGACGGCGTTGAGGAAGAGTCCCCGCACGTCGGGTGCCCAGGTCACTGCCTCCGCCGGAGCGGGTCGGCACCGCAGCCAGACCCGCTCGGTCCCGAATAGGCGGACGGTGACCGGGTCGACGTCGAGTGTCAGGGTGAGCATCCCGCGGCGGCGAAGGGCCGCGGTGCGGTCGTCCACGCCGACCGCCCGCCAGCCGTCGGCGGTGCGGAGGTCCACGGTGAGCGTTCCGGTGCCGTCCTGGTCGGTGGCATCGACGAGCAGGGACAGCGACCCGCGGCTGATCGGACCAGTAAGCCCGACGTGCACCGCGCGATCGGGGGCGTCAAGCGCCACCGCGCCCTGGAAGAGGTCGAATCGGGCCTCGGGCACCACCGCGGCCTGGGTCTGGTCGCGGGTGTCCAGGTTGTTCGCGACGAGCAGGATCTCCGGGGGCCGCTGGTCGGCGAGGGCGAGAGCGAAGGCGGCCTCGATCGCCAGGATCTCCGGGGGATGCAGATCAGCGGTGTCGATGGTCACCGTCTGCTTGCCTCCGTCGGGGGTGACGATGTAGCTCGGTCGGCCGTAGTCCCCGCCGATGAGCCGGGCCCGGATCCAGTAGTCGGTCTTGCCGCCGATGTCGGTCGTCGCCAGGTCGTTGGGCACCACGAACTGGACGCACCCGCTGCGGGACAGGTTGGTGGTGCCGTCGACGAAGCCGTTCTCGATGCGCCGCCAGCCTCCCCGTCGTAGTACTCCCACGACAGCTCGGGGTTCTGGTAGCCGCGCTCGAGCGCGTTCTCGGTCCATTCGAGCGGCTGGGCGAGCACACCCGGGAGCCCGGCCGATCCCGAGGTGGGTGGGGGTGGTGGTGTAGTCCACGCCTTCGCCACGAGCACCCGCAGCGGTCCCGTGGCCGCCTTGCGCCGGACGAACAGCACGGATCTCGGCTCCTGCAGGGTGGGGTTCGCGGGTGGCGGGAAGCGCAGTGCGGCGACCGTGTCGACGGCGGTGGTGAGCTCGGCCAACGTGGCCAGATCGGTGGCGCGCACCGTGGCTCCCGCCAGCGACGGTATGGGTCGGGTGGACTCGTAGACGACTGTGGCGGCGCTCCCGGGCACCGCCGTGGACAGGGTGGCCACCGGGGCGGCGGGCGGCGTGGCGGCGGACAGGGCTACCACCCGGTAGCTGACCTCGTCGATGATCAACCGCGCGCCCACCTTGGTGACCGTGTCGACGGGGTCGAGCCGCACAAGGGTCCGGTCGGCGGGGTCGACCGCGCCCAGCAGGTTCTTCTCCAACTTCGGGACGCGCTGCAGGAAGGTGAGCGGCGTGCCGACCTCAAGTGGGATGTCGACCTGGTAGACACGCAGGGTGCCCTGCACGAACTGGCGGTTGCTCGCCTTGAGCTCGACCCAGGCTGTGGGTGGATCGCCGACCTCGACGTAGTGCGGGATGTCCTTGCTGTCAGGGGCAACGACGTTGTGCAGGGTGTAGTCGACGATCAGGGGCACGAGCGCGGCGCGGAAGAGACGCTCGTCGGTCCCGCCGAGCACCACCTCGGGCGGTCGAGCGCTCCCGGCCTGCAGCAGGAGCGGCCGCCTGGTCGGCGTGTCGCGAGGGGTCGGCCGGGTGCGCTCGAGCATGCCGGGACCGAGCCAGAGGAGCACCCCGCCCGCGGCGAGGCCGACCGTGACCGGCCGATCGTCGGCGCTGACCACGCTCGGGTTGGCGTGCAACGCGGTCTTGGGGTCCACGGTCGCGCCCACGGGCCCGTCGAGCGGAGACGATGATCCGTTCCCGAGGAAGAGGAGGCCCCGCAGCGTCGATGGGGTCGGCGGCGTCGTCGTGGTGTCGCCGCGCCGCGCGTAAGCGATCCAGAGCCGCGACGCGCCCCCGTCGGTGGGTCGGAACCGGGTGGCGGCGGGCGCGATGTCGTCGGCCGCGGGCACCGACGCGTCGGCCAGCTGCTCCCACGTGACGGTCGGTGGGTTCGCCGTGGCATCGACCCCGCTGATCCCGCCTAGCCACAGGGCACCGTCCGGGTCGAGCGCCAGCAGCTCCACGCATTCCGGACGCCCGGGCCAGGCCGGGCCCTGCACCGGGGTGAGCCTCCAGGCCCCGGTCAGCGTCGGCCCCTCGGCGCCGACCGTCACCTCCCGCCACGCGCTACCGACCGGCTTACCGGACTCGGTCATCTTCAGCGCGTGCAGCTTGCCGTCGGCCACACCGAACAGGACCGCCGCCAGCCCGGAGCCGGACGGTGCAGGCGCGAGGACCGGCCCGGGCGGCCGTCCGTTGGTGGTTGTCAGCGCCATGTCGGCCGACGCGTCGAGGACGGGTAGCTCGGCCCAGGTCCCGTCGACTGTCGGCGCGGGCGGTTCGGCAGACCGTTTGATCGTGGCCGCCCGGAGCGTGGCGGCCCGGTCGACGCCGACCACCAGGTCGGTGCCCGCCGTCGCGATCTCGACCGCAGCGGCGCCCGCCAGGAGAACCCGTCCTCCGTCCCCGCTGATCGCGGGCAGCGGGTTCCAGCGCAGGCCGCCGCCGGAGCGGAACGCCAGCGCCTGGAGATCGCCGTTGCGTCCCACGCCGTACCCGCGAGCGGTCGCCGCGTCGGCCACGGTGACGATGTCGAACGTGGTGAGCGACGAGTCGACCATCGTGATGTCGACGGCGACGTGGGCGCCCTCCTTCGAGAGCGCCTCGGGCGCGGCGAAGGCGAATGTGTCGAAGCGCAGCGGCTCGGGTCCGAACGGGAAGAACCGGCGCGCCGTGGAGAGCGGGGTGCCGTTGTAGAAGGCCTGCGCGATGGTGCGGCTGCCTTCAGTCGTATCCGGGACGGTCGGCCCAGGCTCGGTCGGTGCAGCGGAGGCGACGCCGACGCGAATCTCCGCCACGGGCGAGCTGAGGCTGCGCGGGCGGCTCACCGGGCCGGGGAGCTCGGCGCGCAGCCAGCGGCTCTTGCGGCCGTCGACCTCGACCTTGTCGACGGTGCCCGCGTCCGGCTTGCTCAGCTGGAGGGTGCCGTCGGTGGTGCCGAGCAGCACCAGCGGATGCCAGTCGGGCGCGGAGTCGCCCTCCTTCGTGCCCCACATCGCGTAGTCGACGTCGAGCCGGGTCAGCTCACGGGCCAGGTTCGGCGGCCTGACAACGAGCGCGATCGTGGCGCGCTGCTTCAGGTCGAACAGCGTGGAGTGCCCGACGTAGAAGGCGTGCCGTTGCTGGTCCCGCAGGGTGAACGACGTGAACGTCGCGATCCTGGTCACGGCCGTGCCGGGGGCGACAGGGGCCTCCAGCTCGTCGTGGAGGGTCACGATGCCGGTGCTCTTGTCGACCGTCGCGATCCGGTACGCCGCCGTCCCGATGCGCAGGACGTCCTCGGGGGCCAGCCCGACCGCGGGGCTGAGCTGCAGGGTCGCGCTGCCCGCGGCCGCGGCGGCCACCACCGCGTAGCCCGCTGGGGTCGGCGCGGGTCGTTCCAGGGCGGTGACCTGCGCCGGAGCCAGCTCGATGTGATCGGTGGCGGGATCGACGGCGACCAATTCGGCGATCCGGCCCGGCACGATCCGCAGCTTGTGGAGGGTCTCGAACGGCACGTCGTCGTCCCCCGCGGTCACCTCGACCTGCGTGCGGACCGGCGCGACCACGGGATGGAGTGCGCCCTCGGCCAGCGCCATGGCCAGCACACCGGTGGCGGCGCGCGGTGGCATCGGCGGCAGCCCGAGGAAGTCGAAGAACGCGATCGCGTCCCGTTCGGGGGTCTGGTCCAGCCGACGGGTCGTCTCCTCGCCGAGTCGGGCGGCGATCGCGAGCAAGGCCCAGCCGAAATCGTCGCGTTGTTCGGTCGGCACCCAGGACGGCGTCAGCGACGAAGCCAGCCGGCGCAGGTAGGCCCGCAGCGCCGCGGCCCGACGGGGATCGACCGTCGGGTGGGCGCCTGCCGCGAGGAGGTTTCGATAGGTGGTCATCGGCTCGCCGACTCCCGGAAGTAGAACGGGTACACGAAGTTGCCGGGCTGGTTGGTCGCCCGGACCTGGTAATCGATGACGACTTCGAGGAAGCCCCGCGCCAGCTTGGCGGTGCCGACCGTCACCGCACGGACGTCGACGCGGGCCTCGTAGGTGCGCAGCGCGTCGCGCACCGTCGCCTCGATCTGCGCGACGACCTGGGCGGAGACCGCCGCGAACACGAGGTCGTGGATGCCGCAGCCGAAGTCGGGCCGCATCACCCGCTCGCCCTTGGCCGTGGTGAGGATGATCAGGATCGACTGCCGGATGTCCTCCTCGTAGGACACCCGCGCGGGCAGGCCCGTCGCGGAGTCGATGCGGGGCGGGAACGCCCAGCCGACCCCGAGGAACTCGCGGCCCCGTCGGTCGTCGCTGACGGTCATGGCTAGCCGATCACCACGGTAGGCAGGCCGACCACGATCGCGTTGGCGCGCCCACCTCGACGACCTGGTCGCCCTGGCGCGCGGCGGGCAGGCCGCCGATGAGCACGGTGGCGCTCCCGACCGCGATCACGCCACCGACGTGCGCCTTCGGCCCGTCGAACAACGGGCAGACATGGGTGTCGCTGCCCGCGCGCCACGCGGGCTTGCCCCCGATCAGCACGGTCGGGCAACCCGGGCCGGGGCCGAGCGGGGTGCCGTGGCTGGTGATGTCACCGACCCGGGCGGCAGGCTGCCCCATCCTGTCTCCTCAGTTGATCTGGACGAGGGAGCCGCTGAGCGCGAGCGTTCCCGACGACTTGACGTTCAGCGAGGTCGTGGCCTCGATCGCGACCGTGGGCGCGGTCAGGCTGAGCTTCTGCGCGGCGCTGATCTCGATGGTTCCCGAGGTCGCGGTGAACGTGATGACGTTCCGGTTCCCGTCGTCGATGACGACCGTGTCCTTGTCGAGCAGGATCCGCTTGCCGTCGGCCAGCGCCACCTCGACCTCGGGCTTCGCCGGGTCGTCGTTGAAGCGGACGGTGTGCCCCGACCGGCTCTTGATCAGCCGCGTGTTGTTCTTCCCGCCGTCGCCCTGCACCGGGGGTTTCTGCTTGTCGTTCCACAGCATGCCGAGCACGTACAGGTGCGAGGGGTCCCCATCCTCGGCCCCGACCAGCACTTCGTCGCCGATCTCGGGGACGAAGTAGGTGCCGCGGTCGTCACCAGCGAGCGGCATGGCCGAGCGGGCCCAGTAGCTGGTGTCGGTGCCGATGTGCCAGGGCAGCTGCACCCGCACGCGCGCCAGGTCGTCCGGGTCCTGGTTGTCGGTGACCACGCCGACGGCGAGGCCTGCGAGGAAGCCGTCGGACTCCCGTTCGGACTCGGCGGCCGGTTGCCACAGTGTCGCGTCCATCAGATCGACGGCTTCGCAACGGTGAACGTCGTGCGGTAGCCGCCGTGGTCGAGCTTGTGGGTGGCCTCCGCCACGAGGTAGTCCCTGCTGAACGCCCGCCCGAGCCCGCGCAGGCCGATGGTGGTGTCCGGCACGATCGAGGGAACGCCGATCGATTCGCCGCTGCCGGTCACGAAATCCTGGGCCCGGTCCTCCAGCACCGCCTTGGCCCGGGCGTCGGCCTCGGCCTGGGTGCGGACGGCGGCGCGCATGTGCAGCACCGGATCGGCCGCCAGCGGGACGAGCCGCTGCCCGCCGGTCTTGGTGCCTGGCTCGCGCCTCGACTCGTCGCCGCGTTTGGCTTTGCCGACGATCGCCTCGCCCTTGTCCGCCGACCGGCCGTGCACCTGGACCTCGGTGATCTGGCGCGACAGGTTCGCCTCCGGGCTGAACCCGAGCAGGCCCTGGCCCCACAGCAGCTCGACGACCACGCTCTTGGCGCTCTGGCGGGGGCCGAAGTAGAACTTCCGGTCGCGGTAGTAGAACGTGGCCCCGTTCCGGTAGGCGAGCTTGCCGATGAACGACATATCGCTCTCGTTGTTCTGGTCGATGCGCCGCTTGACCGGGGTGGTCGGGCGGACGTCGGCGGTCACCAGGGGCTCCACGAGGTCCTTCACCGCGACGCTGTCGGGCTTGTTCTCCCAGTTCCGGGAGCTTCTGCCGATGGTCAGCGGGTAGAGGTCGTCGAAGCCGCTGATCGACAGCGCGGGGCTCCCCCCGGCCTGGAAGTCGGTGGTGATCTCGGTGACGACGCCGGTCAGCATCGGCGTGTCCAGCTCCGCCGGACCCCCGTAGCCCACCGCGATCTCGACCTTCTTCCCGAATGCGAACAGCTCGAGCAGGTCGATCCGGTCCTCTTCCCGGGTGGCCAGGAACTCGCCCGCTTTCCAGTCGAACGCGCTCTCGATGGTGAACGAGAAGCGGCCCGCCGCCTTCTCCTTGAGGTCGACACTGACCTGCGAGACCGCCAGGCACAGGTCGCGCAGCACGTCCTCGCCGCTGACCTTGATGACGAAGGCGGGTACGTAGAAGTCGCCGAGGTTCGGCTCAAGCTCCGCGATCCGCATTGGCGGCCTCCCTCTGCTCGTCTCGGTCGATCGGCGGCAGTACCAACACCCGCCCGGGCTCGATACGCCGGGGATCGTCGATGTCGTTCTCGGTGGCGATCAGCCGCCAGTACCGGGGCTGGCCGTATTCGCGCGCGGCGAGCAACCAGATGCTGTCGTGCGCCTCGAAGACGCGGCGCTTCGTCTTGTCCGCCGAGTTGCGCCGGGGATTGTTGAGCTGGTCGGCGAGCGTCTGGTACTGCTTGAAGGTGACGGAGAGGGTGGCCCGAACCGGGATGCCGTCGGAACGGAACATCGTGAACCGCTGGGAGATCTTCTCCACCACGGCCGTGAACACGAGCTTGCCCCAGCGGAACTCGACGCGCGGCGGGGCGTGCAGGTCCCCGTCGATCAACACCATGTCGATGAACGGCTTGGTCACCGCGCTGACGTCTTTGCTGCCGTGATTGGTGAAGGTGTCGAACAGCAGGTCCATGGTCAGCACCTGGCGTTGCCGTTGACGAACTGGATGATGGGGTTGTTGAGGCCGGGCAGCGCGGTCTCGGCGAAAGCCGCGGAGTACTCGACGCTGTACTCGGTCGGGTTGAACAACACTTCGAAAGCCGTTCGGGCGGCGCCGCCGTCCAACGGGACGACGGTCGCCTTCGCCAACTGCTGAGCCATTCCCGATCACCCCCGCCCGCGCCGTTGCTGTTCCACCCGGATCCGCTTCTCGAACCGCCGCCACAGGTCCCGGTCGAGCTGGTCGAGGTCGAACGGGGGCGGGCTCGGCGCCCGCGGCCCGGCGGCCGGCGCGACCGAACGGGTCCGTGGACCGGCAGGCGTCTCCGGGACGGTCCGGTGGATCCGCGTGACCGGGCGGGTCGCCCAGACGACGACCTCGTCGGGCACGGGCGCGGGCACTGGGCGGATCGCCCGACCCGGCCCCGCGACCGGGTCGGATGCGCCTGGGCGGCGGTGCAGAAGAATGCGGCGGGCCAGAGCGCACGGCGCCCATGTCGTCGGCTCCGGACCGGCTTGCGGCGCCCGCAGGGGGCGGATCGTTCCGGCCTGCGGCGGGCGCGCCGCGGCCGCACTCAACCCGGTCGGCCCGGTCGTCGCCCGCGCGGCGCGGGACCACGCGCGCCGCGTGGCGATCAGCCGCCGCAGGGCGCGACCCGACGTCACCATGACGACGGAGGTGTCGGCCAGGTCGGCACCGGGCCGCGGACGCCCCGGCCCGCGTCGGGTTCGGTCCGGGCGACGGGCCGGATCCGGCCCGAGGTCGGCGCCGTCGGGGCGACGATGCAGCGGCAGCATCGCCGCCGGGGGCGCCGGGGTCGCGGCCCTGGCGGGTGCGGCCGCGAGCCCCGGCCGCGTCGATCGCGGCGGCCCGACGACGGCGACGGCGTCTGCCCGGCGCAGCGTGCGCTCGATCAGGCGGACGATCCGGATCACCGTCTTGTCCACTATGGAGGTGGTGCGGATGACGCCCAGCCCGCGCTCCGCCGGACCGGCGTCGGGCCCGGCGAGGCGGAGGCCCACCGGATCCGGCCGCGGCGCGGGCATCAGCGGAGCCTGCGCCGGTCGTGGCGGGCTCGGAAGGCGCAGCGCGATCGGGGACAGCGCCACGGGCGCCGCGGCCCGTTGCACGACCGCCCGCAGCCGGTCGGCCCGGTGCAGAAGGACGGCGAAGTGCACGGACACCTCGATCGACGACCCGGCCACAGGCGGCGGGGCCTGGGCCGTCGGCGGTCGGCGGAACACCAGTGAGAGCGGCCGCAGGCCGAACCGGATACGCGCTGCGTCCGCCCGGCGGTCGGGGGCGTGGCCCCTGCGCATGGGATGGGGCCGGACGGGGAGGCGACCGATCATCATGCCTGCCGCGTGATTCCGCGATGGGCGAACTCGACCGCTTCCGTGGCCACGGCCGCGGACAGGGCGTCGAGTTCGCCGCCGGTCCACTTGGTGGGGTAGGCGTCCTCGCAGATCCAGCGCCAGACCTCGTCGCGGGCGTCGTCGAGCAGGACCACCGAGATCGTCTGCCGCACGATCGTGCCCGCGATGACGTCCTGGTGCCAGTCCCACAGCATGGCGTCGACGAGGCCGCGCTTCAGGAGCAGTGGCGGATAGGTGGTCTTGACGATGAACTGGTGCTCGAACTCGTTGACGCCGCCTTCGTGGTACGGCTCGGCCGTGGTCTGGCGTTCGATACCGGAAACAGACTGGAATCCGCCCGCCTCGGTTCCGTCGAATTCGACGATGAAGCGAAACGCTCGATAGGGATCGGGTCGAGCCATGTGTCACCTCCTCAGGCGATCTCGAAGGGATTGCTCGGGGTGCCGGAGAGCTGCCGGTTGATCGCGGAGATCTCCTCGCACCACCGGCGCCGCTCGCCGTGTTCCAACGTCATGAGCTCGGTCCGCGGCCAGTGGAAGTGGTAGGCGATGAAGGCCATTTCCTCGTAGAGCTCGTCAACGGGATAGGCCCTCACGGTTTTCCCACGACGCGAAAACCCGGCGAAGAGGGGTGCTCGGAGCCGGATTCGGCGGTCTCGAGGTCGTCGAGGTTGAGCTCTTCGTACAGCTTCTGCAGGTAGTTCAGGTCGCTGGCGAACAGCCCTTCGACCACCTTCGTGTTGACGTCGCGCACCGCACCGAGGCGGGTGATGACGCGCGCCAGCACGATGATCGTCAGATAGGCCGGGTTCTGCTGCACGCGTGGGTCCTTGAGGGGCAGGATCTCGTCCGCGGCCGTCGCCAGCCGCATCACGCCCTCGGTGTGCAGCACCCCGTCCTGGTCGAGGTAGCCCTTCGGCAGGGTGAAGTCGATTTCGGTCGCGAACATGGATACGACTCCTGATTACTGGATCCGGCGGATGCCCTCGTTGCAGAGCTCGAGGGTGTCGATGGCGACTTCGTTCCCGGTCGCGTTGAGGTCGGTCGGGTCGTACTTGCATGGCCAGGCCCGGGTGATCTCGAAGGCGGCCTTGTCGTTGCCCGCCTCGTCCTGCATCCGGATGACGACGGTCTTGCGGATCTCGTCGAGCAGAGTGGCGCCGCCGACGATCTGCTGGTGCCACTCGGCGAGCTCGACCGAGTCGGTGATCCCCCATTTCAGGGTGACGTTGGCGTACTTCGTGAGGCCGCTGAGCTTGCGCACGGTGGGGATCTCGTCGCCTTCGCGGTACTCGATCGGATCGCTCGCGAGATCCCCGATCGTCACCTCGGAGAACGCGGCCTGGTCGAGACCGTCGATCTCCAGCCGGAAGCGGAACTTGCGGAGCGGATCTTGGCGGGCCATCGGTCAGGCCTCCGTGTTCGTTGGGATCATGACTTGGCCTCCTGGGTCTTCTGGAAGATCCGGAAGACCACGAACTCGGCGGGCCGGACCGGCGCGATCCCGATCTCGACGATCAGCCGGCCGTTGAGGATGTCGTCCTCGGTCATCGTGTCCCGGCCGACCGCGACGGAGAACGCCTCTTCCTCTTTCGCGCCGAACAGCGCGCCTTCGCGCCACTGGGTCCGCAGGAACAGCGTGATCGTCTGCTTGACCCGGGCCCACAGCCGGTAGTCGTTCGGTTCGAACACCACCCACTGGGTGGAGTTGTAGATCGAGGCTTCGAGGAAGATGAACAGCCGCCGGACGCTGACGTACTTCCACAGTGGGTCGCTGGAGAGCGTGCGCGCCCCCCACACGCGGATGCCGCGGCCGGGGAAGCGCCGGATCACGTTCACGCCGGCGGGGTTGAGGACGTCTTGGACGCCGCTGTTGATGTCGTACTCGAGATCGATGGCGCCCGCGATCACCTCGTTGGCGGGGGCCTTGAACACGCCGCGGGCGTGTCGGTGAGGGCGTAGATGCCGCAGACCGCGCCGCCAGGCGGCACCAGCTTCCGGATACCGCTGCGCGGATCGCTGACATAGATCCAGGGGTAGTAGAACGCGCCGTACTTGGTGTCGTCGATCTCGTTTCGGGCGTTGATGCCTGCGGCGTTGGCCTTGTTGGCCTGGGCGTCGACGACGGCGAACCGGAACCGGTTGTTCTCGCAGTGGGTGACGACCAACTTGGCCGCGTCCTCGAGGGCGCCGGGGGCGTACACGACCGCCACCGACCGGAACGCGTCGAGCTCCAACGCCCTCAGCCCGCGGCGCTGGCCCGGGTCAACGGCGTCGACCTCGTAGTCGGGCGGGATCACCGCGACACCGTCCGCGACGCTCGGCAGCTGCCCGTCTGCGGCCGCGGGCAACGGGACCGGGACGGTGGGGTCCGTCGCGGTCACCTCGATCAGCGCCGAGTTGCCGTCGTTGACCCGCTTCGCGAAGTACGCGGTGGACGCCGGATCGACGCTGAGGTCGTTGAAGTCCTCGGAGATCGTCGGTGGCGGGGCCGTCGCGATCCCGGCCGCGGCGGTGGGTACGTCCGCCGCGTTGGCCCAGTAGTCGACGCGCAGGCGGAAGCCGACCGCGTTGCCGCCCTTGTCCTTGGTGCTTCCGGGCAGGATGCGGATCCAGGTCTTGTTGTAGTCGCTCCCGGGTCCGTTGGCTCTGATCGTGAGGCCGGACAGCGGGAGTTCGGCCGTGGCCGCGCCACCGCCCACGATGCGGGTGACATAGCAGCGGCGCCCGCCGTTGTCGAAGAACATCTTGACGGCGTAGGGCATGTACTTGTCGGGGCTGAAGATGTCGCCGAACTGGCGCAGGTATTCGCCGTGGCTGGTCACCAAGGTGGGGATCTGTGGGCCGCGCTGGGTTTCCCCGAGAAAGGCGGCGGTGCTCGTCGCGACGCCCTCGATCGGTTTGGGTCCCCGCTCGATCTCCTCGATGTAGACCCCGGGCGATAGGTATTCAGGCATGGAGTGTGCTCCTGGTGATCAGGCCGAGGCCGCGGGGATCTTGTCGAGTTCGGCGCGGAGGTCGTTCTCGCCGTTCGTCTTCTGCTCGGCGGCCTCCCGTTCGGCTTCGGCGAGCTCGTTGCGGCGGGTAACGACAAGGGTGTCGGCCGTGACCTTGGCCGCCTCGGCTGCTGCGAGCTCCTTGACCGCCGTGAGCAGCCTGTCGGGCAGCTCGTCGGGCTTGATGAGCTGATTCTGGGCTGCTTTGAGCACCTCCGAGAAGCCCCGGTTCACCAGCAGCCAGTAGGCGAGGGCGTACTTGCCCGCCTGCCGGGCCTTCACCACCTCTTCGCGCAGACCACGGAGCTTCGTGTGTCCAGCACCGATCGCGGCCGCCAACTGCTTGTACTCGTCGACGGCCGCGGCCTTCTGCTTGCGCTTCGTCTCACTGGTCGCGCTGGCGGTCTGCGCAGCGGTGATTCCTCCCTTGGCCTTTGTCACCGCGGCGGTCGTGGCGTTGTCCTTCCCCGTCTTCGCCGTGACCTGGACCCTGACGGCATCGACGCCCTCCTTCCCCAACAGCTCAGCGAGGTTCTTCTTCTCGTCCTCGGAGTAGTCGCGGAAGTCCTTCTGGGCGATCTGCAGCCGGTCATAGGCCGCCGTGTAGGCCTCCTTCGCCTTATCGTGTTCGCGCTGCAGGTTGCGCAAGGCGGTCAGGCGGCCGTCGGCTTCGACGAAGGTGCTGTCGGCCGCCTCTTTCGCCGTCTTCGCGGCCGTGGCCTGGTTTCGCGCTTCTTCGATGGCCTCTTCCAAGGACTTCGCAGGCGGAGGCGGGGCCGGGCCTGTGTATGTCGCCTCGACTGTGCTCTCATTCACGGCCGCGTGCTCCTCTCGCTCCTGCCGTCCCGACGTGTCACGGTTGGGCCTGATGGGTGAACGGGGTGCGGTCGGCGCGGTCGAGATCGACCGCCGCCGCGAAGACGTGGGTGGTGCCCTGGTCGAGGGGGACGGTGAGCTCACGCACCGGTAGACCCGCTTTCTCGAAGCGCAGCACCGTCGGGATCGGCAGGCGTTCTTCGTCCGTGTCGGAAAACTTCAGCCCGACGACGAGTGCGAAGACGCCCCGCTCGTCCGTGGTGGCCGGGAACTGGTGCCCGCCGGAGCCTGCGGGCGGGCGCGCGGTGACCGTCAGCCCGGGCACCGGAAGGGGCCGGATCAGGCTCGCGCCGCCTGCTGAGCGCACCACCACTCCGCGCACGAGCGTCGCGGCGTCGTCGAAGGCGCCGTCCGGGCAAGGCTCCAGGGCGACGACCCGACTGACGCCGTCGTGCGCCGGGTTGACCGTGATGAACAGCGGACCGCGATACCCGGCGGCTGAGGGGTCGATCCGGAACGTCAGTTCCTGGTCGGCCGGCTCGTTTACCAGACGATGTGGCCGCTGAGGTTGCGGATGAGGCGATTCGGGCGGGCGGTCTGCGCCGCAGGGTCCCAGAGTTGGACGTCGAGTCCTCTGCGGACCGCGCGGCGGGTCACGCCGTCGATCGGGATCACGACGGTGGTGACGACGTCGGTCCGTCCCTGCTCGAACGCGATCGGCGGGCGGGTCGTCATGGCGCTACTCCGTCCACGAGCGGGCCTTGGCGCGAGGTGCGCTGGATGACCGGCGGGCCTGCGGGCGGCGGCGGGACGGCGACCGATACCGGGCTCAGGAGGTAGACCATCGACGTCCGGTACGACGTCTGCGGAAACAGCGCCCACACTCGGCTGAGCTCTTCCATCGGGTACGGCTCGGGCGTGATCCGGACGAGCTGGTCAGGCACCTGGTGCCGTCGATGAAGGGACGCTCGTGGAGGGTCTGGACGATCAGGCCCAGCGTGCGCAGCTCGTCCGGGTCGCTCACGCCGCCCCCGCCCGAGCCCGCCGTCCGGAAGACGGACACGAGGAACCGCAGGTCGAGCGGCAGCGCCGGCGCTTCGATGAGCGGACCCGCGGGGTCGCTGGGGCGCGCCACGTAGTGCGGCTCGTTGCGCAGCGCCTGGTTGGGGACGACGTGGAAGAGGAAGAGCGCGGCCTTGCGCGCGCCGACGTCATCAGGGATTGGCGGACCGACGTACACCGGGCCTGCGATGGCGCTCGCCAACCGGTTCTGCAGCGCCACGGTCACGCGGGCGATGGCGTCGGCGCTCATGACACGCTCACGACGTCGCCGCCAGTTCGTCGAGGCCGCGTTCCGCGGTTAGCATGCCGATCTTGATCAGCTCCCGGCGGGTGGCGGCCAGCAGGTGGATCCCGGAGATGAGACCGCCGTCCCCGGCCGCAAGGAACGCGGCGTGCAGGGCGATGTTCTGGATGCTGCCACCGGGGAGCTGCAGCCGGTTCGCCATCTGCGAGACGTCGACGTCGCGGGCCAGCGGCGCGTTGTTCGGGAAGGCCTTGCGCCAGATGCGCTGCCGTTCGGCGGCGTGGGGAGGGTGAACTCGACGACGAAGCGCAGCCTGCGGACGAAGGCATCGTCGATGTTCTGCCTGAAGTTCGTGGTGAGCACGGCCAGGCCGCGGAAGGACTCCATTCGCTGCAGGAGGTAGCGACCTCGACGTTGGCGTGCCGGTCGTGCGCATCCTTGATCTCGGTGCGCTTACCGAAGACGGCGTCGGCCTCGTCGAACAGCAGCACCGATCCGGCCGCCTCGGCCGCGTCGAAAATGGCGTCGAGGTTCTTCTCGGTCTCACCGATGTACTTCGAGATCGTCTTCGACAGGTCGACCTGGAGGAGCTCGACGCCGAGCGCACCAGCGATGATCTGCGCCGCCATGGTCTTTCCGGTGCCGCTCGGTCCGCTGAACAGGGCCGCCACGCCCTGCCCGTAGGGGATGCGGCTAGCGAACCCCCACTCCTCCAGCACCCGGCTCGCCTGCAGGACGTGCACGAGGATCGCCTGCAGCAGTTCCTTGCGCGGGTCGGAGAGCACGATGTCGTCCCACGTGTAGGTCGGGGTGACCTGGCGTACTCCCTGCGGAAGGTGGACCGGCGCGAGCTCGCGGGCCGCCCGCTGCACCACGGTGACCGCCGAGTCGCCGGTGCGACGCCGGTGGCCCGCCGCGACCGCCACGCTCCGGTCGATGCTCTCCGGGTCGATCGGCGCGGTCGCGGCCAGCCGCCGGATGTCATCGGCGTCGAGCTCGAGGCCGGCGCGGCCCGCCGAGCTGCGCCACCACGCGGCTCGCTGCGCGGTGGAGATCGTGGGAGCTCGCAGGGACAACGCCGACGTGCGCCACGACCACTCGGTCCCCGGGTCCCCGTCGGCGGCGACCAGCGGGATGCCACCCGCGATCGCGCCCAGCCGCGCCCCCACCTGGCTGCGTTCGACCGCGCCGAGGCCGTCGATCCCGAGCACCAGCAGCGCGCTCCCGGCGAGGCGACTGAGCACCCCCCAATCGCCGACCGCCGCAACCCGGCGCGGGCCGGGCTCGATCCGACCGAGATCCCCGACCAGCAACGGCAGCCCGAGTGCGGCCACGAGCCTGCGAAACCACGCCTTGCCGGGGCCGCCCCCGATGAGGTGAATCTCCGTCGAGGGGGACGCTGCCCGGTGCCGCTCCACGAACTGCGCGAGGAGCGTCTCGTCGACCGAAGGCGGACCTGCGGACGTAGCAGGCACCTGCAGCACGGCGTCTGACGCCGCGACGGCGCGCTCGATCGATGTGGCAAGCAGGTGGCTGACGACAGCCCGGCTCGGCGCGAGCCCGACATCGACCTGAAGTCCCTCGGACCCGGCCGGATGCACCAGTCCCGCGGCGATGATCGAGTTCGAAGCGTGGACAGTGCGCCGCAGGTGCCAGGTGTCGACCTCGTTCGGCGCCATCAGCTCGGCCAGGAGCGTGAGGCCGGGCCTGCGGCGGGTCAGATCGTCCTGCAGCACGGCGATGGCCGTCGCGAAGCGGCCGTCCAGCTCCGGCGCCAACACCAGGCAGAGCAGCCGCAGCTCGAGATCGGAGAGCCAGAACACCGTGGCGAGCCGCGCGATGGCGACGGGCAACGTGGTGCGCGCGCAGACGAGGGCGCTGTCGGCCGCCGTCAGCCGCTCGGTGAGCAGGGACTCGGGGTTCCCCTGCGGGTCGAGGCCGAGCAGCTCAAACGCCTCGTCTGGGGCGATCGACCAGCCCGGAACCCCCGGGAGGTCCCGACCGAGGCGACGCCGCAGCGCCCGACCCAGGCTGAGCTCCAGCCATTCCGTCAACGGCGCCATCGCGGCCGCTTCGGCGGCGTCGGCCTCGCTGCGGTGCAGGTCCCGCGGGTCAACCACGCGCACCCGTCGCTCCTGGGCGGCGGCTCGGACGATCGCGGCCAGCCTGCGCCAGTCGGGGTTCGTCAGCCCGATGAACGCGTGTGCGCCGACCGGATCGAATACGACGACCGAGCGAATGAAGGGATTCCGGTCGAGGTAGTTCTGGCAGGCCGTCGGGTTGGCGCCCTCGACGATGAGTACCGACGGCCGACCGGCGCCGACATCGTGCTCGATGGCCTCGGGATCGGCGACGGACACCACGTCGAACTCGCCGCCGTCGGCGAGGAGGGTGTTCAGCCCCAACGCAAAGGGTTGGCTGGAGAACGGCCCGAGGATGGCCGTCACCCTGGGCTGGTCGGGCCCTCCGCCTGGAACGTTCATCCCGACAACTGTGCGGGCGGCGGCAGGCCAACCCCATAGACCGTGGGATCCATAAACGATTCCCCGGCGATCCGGATCCCCCGCGCTGGCGTTGGGTTGCCCGGACCGATGTCGCAGCGCCCGTGCCCGGGGGATGCTTCTCCACCCGCCAGCCACCCACGGCAGCGTCGGTCGTGTCAGGGTCACCTCGACCACGATGCGGGCGTGTAGGCGGCGGGGAGGGCGGCGGCGATGCCGATTGCCCTGCTGGGCGTCCAACGACTGTCTCGGAAGCCCGCCGAGCGTGATGCTGCGCGCCGTGCGGTGGCGGCTGCTACGGGGTTCGCACGACCACGGAGGCGCCGCCATGATCACAGCCGGCGCGGCACCAAGTCGACGTATCTGAGCGGCATCGACTTCCTCATCAGTGAGTAGCTCCAACCCCGCGCCGCGCTGACTGGCCGAGGCAGCGGCCCCGCGCCTGGTGCAGCGTCAAGATCAGGCTTTACGCCTGGACCGGAGGATCGCCATGAGCGTCCGCGGCGCCCACAACGGCGACGACGAGTTCATCGCCCGGAGCGTGACAGGTTCATTCCGGGCTGCGCGGGCTTCGCCCTGCTGCCCCGACGCAGCGGGATCGAGGCGACGATCAGCACCTGGATCGGCTTCGGGCGTCTACGAGACGCTCTGCCGCACATACACGGCAGCCGGGAACCGGTGGCACGCACGGCGCCAAAGCCAGCAGTACCGGCAGGTGCTCGACGACGAACCTGGGCTCGAACCGTCGCAGACGCTGACCGAGATCGTGAGAGCGATCCGCCACGGCGCGGGGCTACGCCGTCCCGGCCCGAGGCATGAGCGACTGCCCCTCCCCCGCTGCGGATGGTGATGGTCGGCGTGCGGCAGGACCCAGGCCTAACAAGGGCGAGAGCACAGCGGAGGAAACACAGCGAAGGAGAGCGGCGGGTGGTCGACGTACTAGGCGTGCACGGCATCGGCCAGCAGCAGAGTGGCCGCAACCAAATGCTGCCCAACTGGGAGGCGGCCCTTCGGGACGGCGTTGAGCGGGCCCGGGGGCGAGGCGGCCCCCGGCCGTCACTCGACCTGGTGTATTACGGCGATTTCTTCCTGGCCGACGCCGAGGGCGCAAAGGGCGCACATGGACCAGACGCGCCCGAGGACATTGACGACGACCTGGTGCGCTTCCTCGAACAGGTGCAGGATGAGGTCGTCGAACCCGACGAGCCGCTCGGGCCCGTGACGCCCACCAAGGGGTTGCCGCACAGCGTGACCCGTCTGGGCGCCTGGCTCGAACGCCGGTTCGGGGTCGCCGGAAAGCTGCTGTTCTATGGCGACTTGGTCCAGGTGCGGCGGTTCCAGCGCGACGACCACCTCGCGGACGCGGTGCTGGACCGGCTGCGCGACTCGCTCGGATCCGGTCCGCGGGTGCTCGTCGGCCACTCGCTCGGCAGCATCGTGGCCTACGAGTCGCTCTGCACGATCGCCGACCACGGAGTGCAGACATTGATCACCATCGGGTCGCCGCTGGGTCTACGCAGCATCCGCGGAGCCCTGCGCCCCCGGGCTGCCGACCGCATCCCGCACCTGCCTCCGGGCGTGCTCCGCTGGGTCAACATCTACGACCGCGGCGACCCGGTCTCGCTCGCGGGCGGATTGGCGGAGCACTGGCCCGACGTCGCCGACGCGACGGTCGACAATGGCTCGGACAGCCATGCGGTCGTGCGCTACCTGAGCAAGAAGGTGACAGGCGATGCCGTGGCGGGTGCGCTCTCGTGATCGACGACAGCGACATCCTGCGGCGCCACTTCATCGCCATCGCTACCGACACATATGAGGCGACCGGTGTGTTCGCGGCCCTCGACGTCGACCGCGAGGTCACAAGCATCCGCGAGTGGCTCACCGACGAGGCTCTCGGACCGCGCCGGTTCGACGCGCAGGACTACGCTGCGCTGGCGCACCGGCCGTCGCTAGAGCAGATCAAGCACAGCATCCGCAAACAACGGCGCTTCACTGACGGCGACGCCGTCGTCGTTTACGTGACCGGCCACGGAATCACCGCGAAGGACAACAGCCACCTCATAGTTCTGCACGATACCGACCCGCAGGACCCGGCGGACGCCCTCCGGACGGCCGACCTCGTCCAGTGGCTGGCGGCCCACCAAGGGCTGACGCACGCGATGATCATCATTGACGTCTGCCAGGCGGGTCAACTGGCGGACAACCTGCCGGCGGTGCTGACGCGCGACCTGCCTGCCGGTTGGTTAGTGATCCTGACCGCGCCCGCGGACGTCGACGCCAAGCTCGGGGCCTTCTCCGGTGCGGTGTCGTCGTTCGTCGACGGCCTGCGCCACTCGGCCCAGGCCGCGGCGAAAGCGGAGCCCTACCTGCAGCCCTATCAGTTCCTCCAGTCGGTGGTGAACCACCTCCTCCATCACCACCGGCAGGAGCCCCTGATCCTCAAGCAGCCGTGGCAGCAGTCCGTGTGCCTGCCGAACCCCAGCTACGAGCCGGGCGGGTTCGAGAAGGTCGTAGTCGACCCGGCGCGCCGAGACCTCGCCGTTCTCCAGCAGGACATGACGGCACACTGGGCGGTGCGCGCGCCGTGGTGGTCGGAGCTGGCCCGATCTTTACGGGCCGAACCCTGCTGATGCGGGAGCTCATCGACGCTGCCACGGGCATGCCCGGCACGCTCGTCGTCGGCGGGCGCGCGGGCAGTGGCAAGTCCTCGGTGCTCGCGCGGCTGGTCACGTGTAGCGACCCGGGATTCCGGGCCGACCATGCGGACGCGCTGGCAGTCGCCACGCCGGTGCCTCCGGAAGGCGCCGTCGACATCGCCGTCCTGGCGACGGGCAAGACGGCGGAGCAGATCGCCCAGCAGATCGGCCGCGCCCTCGGCGTCACGGCGCCGCGCCCGGAGGCCACGACCGCGGTGGAGGGCTGGTGCGACGGCATTCTCGACGTCCTGGTCCGAAGGGACAAGCAGCTGACTCTGGTAGTCGACGCGCTCGACGAGGCATCGGACCCGGTGGCGGTGCTGCGGACCCTGCTCGAACGGCTCAATCCCCGTGAGCATCCGCGGCTACGCCTGCTGCTCGGGGTGCGTTCGAGCGGTGGTGGACGGATAGACGAGCCAGTGCGCGACCTCGCGTCGGTCACGGCTGGGCTGCTTGGGGCCCGTCTGATCCTGGTCGACGCCGGCCAGTGGTGGGACCCCCGCGACCTTCGGGCCTATGTGGCCCGGGTGCTCGCGCAGCCCGGCTCTCCCTACGACTCCGCCCAAATCCCGGCTGTCGCGGAAGCGGTCGAGGGCAATGCCGGCCGCTCCTACCTCGTCGCAGGGCTCACCGCCCGGGCGCTCGCTGAGTCCCGCGTGGCGCTACCGGCGGGTGATCCGCAGCTCCGAGACGTACTCGCGCAGGGGTCCGCCCAGCTCGTCGCGGCAGACCTGCGTGCCTCCCTCCCCGACGCCGACGACCGCCGTCGCGCGTCGACTCTGCTGCGGGCCTGCGCCCTCGCAGAGGGCCGCGGAGCCCCAGTCCGCGGCATCTGGCCTCTGCTCGCCTCGGCGATCGCTCCCGACACGAGCTACGGCGACAGCGACGTCACGTGGCTCCTCGGACACCGGTTGAGCGGCTATCTCGTGCGCGATGTCGAGGACGGGCTGTCGGTGTACCGACCGTTCCACGACGAGCTTCGCCGAGTGCTCGCCGATGGGACGAACCTGGACGGCGACGACAGCGCATCTGCCGTAATCGACTTTGCCGAAGCTCAGCGCCGCATCACTCAAACCCTGCTGCCGCTCGCCACCTGGGGGCCCGAATGACGCGGCGACCACCGCATCCCTACGCCCGGCGACACCTGGCGTCCCATGCAGCGGCAGGGGGGAGGCTCGATGACGTCCTGAACCTCGACGCCCTCCCATACCTCGACCAGGTGCGGCTCTCGAGCTTGCTGCGGCTCACTGAGGCGGAGCCCAATACGCCCCTGTGGCTGCTGTTGAGCGCTTGGCGGTCGGTACGGCATCGGTGGACATGGGACGCCCCAGACGCGAACGCCGCGGCGCTGGACGTCTCGTACCGGGCTGCCGGTGGTACGGCGACACCGAGTCGCCCGACGGCGTCGGGGCTCTATTGGAGGCCACTCTGGGCCGCGTGGCAGTCGGGCGGGACGATCGTGGCCGGCGAGGCCCGCGGGCAGGTCCGGGTCGCGGTCGGCAGGCCGCAGGGCGTGCCGATGCTGGCGACGGCGGAGGGGTGGCAGATCGGGCTCTGGGACCCGGCTACGGGACAGACGATCGGAGAGCCCCTCGTGCCGCCCGCGCACGTACGAGCCCTGGTCGTGGCGAGCGTGCCGGCTCTCCTGGTGGCGGCGTGCGAGGGCGGGCTCGTCGTCGTGTGGGACGTCGACACGCGCCTCCCAGTCACCACGTTCGAGATCCCGGAGCCGGCACCGCGAGCGCTGGCCGTAGGAGAGCTCGACGGTCGGTGGGTGGTCGCGGTGGGGGGATCCAGCGGTGTACTGCACGTCCGCTCGCTCGACGGCGACCAGATTCAGACCGTTTCCACGAAGGGATCAGTCCGGGACGCCGCGCTCGCCACCATCCACGGCAGGCTGTACGCCGCGGTCGGCGGCGGCGACGGGGTGGCCCGCGTCTACGATGTCGCCCTCGGTGCGCCGGAGCTGGTCGCGGTCCCGCTCGGCCGCGAGATCAACGCAGTCGCGCTCGCACCGGCGAGGGACCGGCTTGTGCTGGCCGCAGGTTCCGCCGACGGGTCGGCTCAGATGTGGGACGCGGAGACCGGCGCTGCGCTGTCGGAGGCGTTGGAGCACGGGAACGAGGTGCGGTCGGTCGCCATGACCACCACTGGCCACCAGCAGCTGTTGGCCACCGGCAGCAGTGACCGCACCGCCCGGGTCTGGTACGTCTCGGACGGCTCCTCGACCGGACCGCCGCTCCCGCACCCGGCTCCAGTGGAGAGCGTCGCCTTCGGCGAGGTCGATGGCCGCATGATGCTTGCCACGGGCTGCCTCGATGGCAACACCCGGCTCTGGGACCCAGTGCAGGCGTCGGGACCCCGAGTGGCGGTCGAGGGATGGATGCCGGCGGTCGGATTGGACGCAGACATCGTCGCCGCCGGAGTCGAAGGCGGCTCGGTCCAGATTTGGGATCGCGTGTCAGGCGGTCGCTACCCCGACCTCACCCTCGAGCCAGGGGACGAGCCCGTGTACAAGTCGCTCCGCGGCCCCGAGGTGAACGTGCGGCTGGGCGTCGTCGAGGGACGGCGCACCCTGGTGACGCTTTACCGCGGCCGGGCCGCAGCCTGGGACCTGAGCGACCTGCATGCGCCGACGCTCCGTGGCACGACCACCGCAATCCATTTTCACCTCAGTGACACCGTCGTCAGCGGCAACCGAGCGCTCCTGGCCTCCGTGGACCCGTCCGGTGTGGTCCACGTCGTCGACCTGCTCGTGGACGAGCCGATATTCCCAGCATCACTACGGGACGTGAACCAGCTCCGCTTCGTGCCGTCCCCTGGGCGCGCGCTCCTGGCCGTGGAGGACGACGCCGGTGTGCACCTGCTGGACGCCGCGCGCGGCGCGCCGGTCTCCGCCTCCCTGCCCACCACCTTGCCGAGCCACGCCGCCGTCGGCCGCCTCGACGGGACCAACGTCCTGGCAATGCTCGACACCGACGGGCTGCGGCTGCACGACCTGCGGTCGGGCGAGCTGACGCTTCCCCCGCTCGAGATGTCGAACACCGCAAACGGGATCGCCTGGGTGCGCGTTGGCGACCGCGAGCTCCTCGTCACCGCGCATTACGCGACGGTGCGCGTCTGGAACCCACGAACTGGCCGGAAGGTCTCCGAGCTGCCATTCGGTACGGAAATCGCCAGCATGGCTGTCCATTCGGTGGCAGATCACGCAGCCACCATCGCGGTTAGCGGGCCGGGAGTCGTGCTGGTGGATCTCCATTCAAGCTGATCGAGACAGGGACAGCCCTACCCAAGCTCTGACCTAGGAACGCGACAGAGTCGAGTTCCGCTCATGGTGTGCAGGAACTCGGCTTCGTGATTGCGTGCATTGAGGCCCCTGGTAGGTGGGCTCCTTCGAGCTAGCCCGCCAAGCCAGCGTCCTCGTGGCAGCCTTCGCTAGGCGATCTACTTCGCGTCGTGGCAGGCCACGAGTGCCAGAAGTGTCCATCGACGAGCACCTCGATCCACGTACCGTGGACGTCGACCCGTGCAATCTGCTCCGACTGAGCAATCTATCATGATCCAGATAGTGGGGCGCGGGACAGGGTGCCGGAGCGACAGACTCACGACTACGTCCGCCATAGCACCACCACCCTGTTCGCCGCCCTGGAGGTGGCCACTGGTCGGGTCGAGCAGGACTGCCTGCCCCGGCATCACCACCAGGCGCCGACCAGTGCATCACCGCGAAATGCTCGGGTTGGCGACCCTCGTCGACCAGCGTGGGAACCACGACCCCGAGCTCATCGATCTCTGCCGGTGGGCCGCTGCGCGGCAGGTCTTGGAGGGCCCAGATCCCGGGGGCCGGCCTGCTGGCCAAGCCTCGGGCGCGCCCACCGTGGTATTGCCCGTCGTGAAGGGCAAGAGGGTGTCTGCTCGCTCCCGTCGGCTCAAACGATGCAGTGCCCGCTGCGCGCGGTGGTGGGACCCGGGCGCTTCCCCGCAGCCGGGAAAGAAGCCATCGAACTCGTGTGGGAAGTGGGTAGAGGTAGCCGTTGGCGTCGAGCGCATGGGCCACGTCGAAGGCGATGGTGTGTCCGCGCACCCCCGGCGTCGGCGGGTGACGTCGACGTGACTTGCCGAAGGCGGCGCCAACGCGGCTATCGACGAGGCACCGCGGTCTCGACGTGCATGCCGCCGTCGGCGGGGAGGGCGACGACCCTTGAGTGGTAGTCGGGGCTCGCCGGCGAGACGATGAGGAACCACCTGTCGTTGGAGTACGTGAGCAGTTGGGCGCCGCTATATCGGTATGCCCATATGCCCTCGGGGGTCATCGCTCGGCTCGCCGTCACATTCCCGCCCGCCAGGTCGAGCGGCGTGGCGCTGAAGATCGTGACCACGGCGATGCCGCTCGGGTCCTGGTCGATCGCGGCCGCGCCCTTCCACCCAATGTCTTGGGCGTAGGTGTTGGCCAGCGAGAAGATCGCCAAGCCGATAACGATGATCCCGAAGACGTTGGTCGCCCCGCCCAGCACCCCGGATCGCGTGAACGTGACCGAGCCGAAGCGCAGCAGGACGAGCGCGCCGCAGGCGCGAGGACGATCCAGCCGTCCGGCGGCGCGGCGGCCACCCGCGCGTGGTCCAGCACCTGGAACAGGCCGAGCAACACGCCACCCGCTCCTCCTATTGCCAGACCTGTCGTGATCCACCAGCCCGCGGCACCGCTGTAGCTGAGCGCGACGGCGAGCGCACGGTCGAGCGCGATCAGGCAGCCGGCCGCCATCGCGAGGATGACGACCGCACCGAGCCCCACCTGCCCGCTCCGCAGGACGTAGTCCTGCGGCCCGAAGCCGAGCATGCCGGCGTCGATCCCGAAGTAGGTGAAGAACGACCTCGTCCGCACCCAGCCGACGTACAGCAGCAACGCCCCGATCACCGTGATCGGCGCGAATACCGACGACAGGGTAGTCAGATCGTGCGCGAGCGTCCGCCGGGGCGCGATCTCCCGCATCGACGGGGTCCGCGACCTCGCCCCGGCGACACGGGCGCGCTGCCGGCGACCAGCGTCCGTCATTCGTCGGTTTCCGGCTGGTCCGACGGGGAGCCCGACCGCGAGCCCCGGTTCCCCGAGCCGGGCTCAGTGGGTGTCGCCGTCGGCTCCGGCGGGTCCGCCGTGGGTGTGCTGTCGGGTGGGGCCGTCGGCGTCGCCGCCACGGGTTCGGAGGCCTTCCTGCACTCGATCCGTCGCCCGTCGGGATCGGTGCAGCGCGGGGCGGGCGCGGACAGCTCGACCGGAGGAACGGCGATCGGCTCGACCGGCTGCGGCCGAGACGATCGCGACGGGGCAGAGTTCGCCGGCTCCGGCTGCGGCTCCGATGCCGCGCTCAAGGGCATAGGCGGAGCCTGATCCGTCGTCGGGCTCGCGCTCGTCGCCGCCGGCTGCGGCACGACGACGGGCGGGTCCTCGCGGTTGCACGCCACCACGCAACCCAGCAGGCACACGACTGCCGCACTCCGAAGAACGGACAAGGCACGCCCCCAGGCTGCAGTGAGATCGTTGGCCAGTGCTCGCTGCAAGTAGCGACGTCGTTACCGGCACGCGATTCGCGGTACCGGAAGCCGCCGAGAGGCGGACGCGCGCGTCCTCACCGGTGAGGTCGGGCACATGGCTCCCTCGTCCGTTCGCGCCACGCCCCGACGCGGCGGATCAGCTCCCGCTCGACGGCCACATACGCGCCAACGGCCGCCGCTGCGGACACCGCTGCCGTCCCGTTCGTGCGACAGACGCTGACCATGCTCACCAACTCGGAGAACACGACCGACCTGATGGTGCTCAATGACCTCATCGACTCCGAGGCGGTAGCGCCCGGCCATCGACAGCACCTAGCCGCTGAGCGAGATCCCGCAGCCATCCAGTACATGATCGACGGGCATGCTGCGGCAAGGTCGTCGTAACGGTGTGACGCGACCACGGCGCGGCGGAGTAGGCACGATCTCGGTTGGCCGACAGTTGCCCTCGAAACCCCAGCTGAGGGTGCCCGCGGGCGCAAGGTCCAGGCTTTATCCAGTTCCGGATTCCGGAACTTCAGTTCAGACCGCGCGCCGCGCGGCCGGGGCGTTCTCGCCGACGATCCCATGCATGGTGGCGTCGCCATCGGCGGCCCTGGTCATCCCGACGGTGATGGGCGAGGGCTTGAAGCCTCTGACGACCAGGTAGACGCCCAGCGAGAATTCCCGCACGGCGATCGGGAGTGCTAACAGCGCTGACATGGCGGATGCCTGTTCCCAGACGTCGAACATCGTGGCGCCGACGGAGGCGAGGAGCAGGGCGCTCCGATGAAGCCGAGCACCGGGAGGAAACGTGGCACGAGGCGGGACCGGTACAGCAGGGAGCCCCGCAGCAGGCGTTCACGGCCGGGATGGTGCCTTGACCCAGGAGGAAGACCCAGTCATGGAACGCGACCAACGCCCGGCCGGTGATCAGCGCATCGGCTCCGGCACCGGCCCTGCGTAGGGTCACCACCGACAACAGGCTCACGACGCAGACCACGATCGTGCTCGCTTCCAGCACCCGCGTTCCGACGAAGCCCAGCGCGATGCCTTCGTTCTGCCTCTTGACCACGGGGTACAGCACGACGGCGGTGCCGATGCAGGCCAGTGCGACGATCATCTCCAGAATGCCGCCGAGGACGACGGGCGTGTCCGGGCCGGGAACCGGTGATGTAGTTCGGATCGCGGACGGCGCCGTAGAGAGCGAGGGTCGGGATCGAGACGAAGGTCAGCAGGTAGAGCACCACGGCGACCAGCGCGGTCTTTCTCAGCGAGTCCATGGAGGCACATGTGGGTGCTGCTGTGGTTCCGTCTCTGACGCTCATGCCGTTCTCCTGGCGATTGATGTACCGCCTACCAGCCCTGCCCAAGGGGCAAGCACAGCGGGATCCGCCACGAGCACAACCCAGCATTCGATGACACCACTGGTCACCTCCACGCCGAGTCGCCGGGATCCGGGCGCGGGATCCGGGCACGTGTGACTCGCCCAGGCGCTCAGAATTGTGAGCGAGCGCATGCATCGTGCACCCGAACGGGCACGTGGTTCTCTTCCGTCGAATGCGACCGCCGACCTCTGTGAGCTTCAACCGCAGCAGCCGTCGACAGAAAATTGCGCCGTCCACTTCGGGTACGCCAGATTGAGCGTCTGATCAACCACGGCGGCGCCGCGGGCGACGGCGGGCACTCGGGCGTGGCCGGAACGGTTGACCAGCCGGACGGCTCGCTGCGGCGTCGGACCGCGTCGAAGGGTGGCCAGACCAGTGGCGCCGCTCCCCCCAAGATCACGTTCCGGCCGGTGCTCATGGCGTCGCGGTGCTCGCTGTGGGCGCCCGATCCGCGGAGGCGTCGACCCGCTGGGGCAGGGAGTCGGTGCAGCAGCAGCCCGGACAGGGCGGAGAAGGTCACCGCCCCGGCAGCCCCGAACACGGTGAACTGCTCGTCGACCGAGACCATGGCCAGGGTGGTGACCGTCCAACCCAGGGCCCACAACAGCGGCAGCGCGGCAGCCCAGGCCCAGCGCAGCTGGGTGTGGCGAGGCAGGGCGATCGCCTGCGCGACACCGAGGACAAGCCCGGTCATCGCACCCATCAGGGCGAGCTCGGCCAGCGAGATGCCGTAGCCGACCGTGGCGGCGCCGAGGAGAAGTCCCAGGCCCATGCCGATCGTGGTGGCCGGGATCCACCGGCGGAGGTCGAGTCGCCGGGAGCTCACCACTGCTTGGCCGGCGCCGATGACGAGCCCGGTGACCGCGCCGCCGAGCAGCGCCGCCACCGGATCATCGACCCGGCCGGCCACCGCGGTGCCGACGAGTCCACCGATGGGAAAGCCGAGGAAACCTGCGGTCCAGATCAACACGTGCGCAGGACGGACGGTCGGGATGCCCTCGAGCGGTTCATGGAAGTTCAGCTCCTCAGCCCGGCCTCGGCCGGCGGGGTCGTGATGAGCGTGCTCGCGGAGGGGACGCCAACGCCGTTGACCGTGACGGAACTCGAGTTGCGGACCGGGCGCAGCATGACGGTGAAGCCGAGGGCTGCCATCCACAGTCCCCAGCCGGTGCTGCCGAGCAGTCCGGCGAGGTCCCAGACGGGAAAGCCGGGCACGGCGGTGGCCAGGATATCGCCCTGGTTGAACAGATAGATCGCGCTGACGGCCAGCCCCGCGACGCCAAGCCAGCGGGGCAGGACCCGAGTGCGCAGGATGACCACACTGAGAGTGACCGACCAGCCGATCACGAGCAGCTGACCCAGATGCTCGCCCAACAGCGCCCCACCGAACTGGTGCTGAGCCGTCCACGCGGCGACCACCCCGGCCCGAGTGACGGCGTCGCCGGTGACATAGGTCTGCGCCAGCGGCGGGACGACGAACACCCACCGCAGGAACCCGACCAGCGACAGCAGCACCGAGGCGACGCCCACCCAGGTGGCCACCCGCAGCGCCGGATCGTCGCGGCGCCCGAGCACGGCGGGCAGCAGCAGAATCGGCACAGCCAAGATCGCATAGGTCCAGCCGGTGGCGAACCAGGTCCACACCAGGCCGGAGCCGCCGCCGACGAAGGCCGGCAGCACCACATCGGCCGGCTCGCGCAGGATGTCGGGCCAGTCGAACCTGGAGGACAACACCGTCGCCGCCGCGGCGAACGCGACCGCCCCCACCACCAGCAGTCCCCCGGTCGCCCGGCGAAGGCCGATACCCGTGCTCGGGTGCTGCCGAGTGGCCGACACCGCACAGCTTCCCCAGCACCGTTTCCGACACCGGAACCAGCTACTGCGGGGGCTATGCCGCTGGCCCGCCCGCGGAAGTTGGTCGGCTTCCAACGACCACGCATACGCGCTGCTAGTGCGGCCGGGTTGCCAGCTCAGCGCGCATGGCCTCCATCGCGGCGCGGGTCTTCCCCGCCAGGGACGCTCCGGTGACGAGCACCAGCCGCACTGGAGGGCTCTCACCAACGGCGTCATCGGCTAGTGCGGGGCGCAGCTCGGTGCTGTCATTCTCCCGCTCGACGTACGCCGCAGCTCCCCGCTAGGACCCGATCCGTCAAATCCTGTCCGGAGGACAGGTACCTGATCGGGCTGTGCACGCCGAGCTTCTCCCAGTCCCGGATCTCCTCCACGGTCGGAAGCCGATCGCCGATCACGACCGCATGGCGGGCCAGCTGGAAGTCCTGCTGCCTGCGCCCGGCTCTTGAAGCGAACTCCTCGTCCTCGGCGCGACGCAGCAGACCCTGCAGCTCGCGCAATGCGCGCGGACGACGACAAGCCTCGACGATCTGCGTCAGCTCGCCGGTGTGCGGTAACCGCTGCCCCGCGGTGAGCTCGGAAAGCCGCTTGCGCTCCTGCTGGGGTCGCAGCTGCGCGCCGAGCGCATCGAGCGAGTGAAAGGCGCTATGCCGCAGCAGCTGCCGGAACTTGTGGACGAACGCCTGCCGCTCAGGCTGAGAGATCGTCGGGTCGCGCCCTAGCCGGATCCCGTTCATCCGTTGGCTCGTCCGGGCTCGTCCGGTCGTTTTCGCAGACGACGCAGATCAGTGTGCCGCTTGTCTGATAGGGCCTGTCGGACGAGCCGAATCGGTGACGTACTGGCGACCGAGCGGCCCGAGCGACGGGCCGACAACCTCGCCGCGGAGCTCTCCATGGTCCCCCTCGCCGCCCAGCCCGCCAGCCTCGTCACCACCGTCATCGGCCAGCTCTCCGGGCTGCCGCCGGTCACCGCGTACTTGGTACTCGGCTACCTGCTCGCTCGGCTGCTGATCCCTGTCCTACTGATCGCGCTCGCCGGTCGTAGCGCTACGCCCACTCAGCGCATCGGCCTGGTCCGCTCCTATCTTCGCCAGACGTCGGCATCGGCTCGGGCCGGCGGAGCAGGGAAGCCACACCGACGCCGCCCTGGTGGCCAGCGGCGCCCTGGAGACCGCTGAACGGCCCGACGAGCCACGCCCAAGCATGCAAGCCCCAGGTAACAACGGCCAGCGCCTGCACCGCGGTCATGACCCCTTGACTACGCCGAAGCAGCGACTACATAGGCAGCCGCGCGAAGCCACATCCCGCTCCATACGAACCCGGACCGGCCTGAAGTGACCGAAACCACACTGTTGCCCTGGAGCAGGTCGTGACCCATTTCACCCCGCCCGACGCCGTGCTCCAGTTTTGCTCCAGTTGGGCCTGAATCAGCGCCAGCCAGACCACACCGCGAGATCATCCACGGCTACACACGAAGATTCAGGAGTAGCCTGTTTCCGCAGGTAGAAACGCCGACGGGCGGCTCCCCCGCCGAAGGGAACCGCCCGTCTGTGCCGTCGGGACGACAGGATTTGAACCTGCGACCCCTTGACCCCCAG
>MKJV01000105.1 GCA_001942185.1 Pseudonocardia sp. CNS-004 | reverse complement strand
AGCTCGGGGTTCGTCCGGGATGTCGGAGTACCGGCGTCGGCCGGACCGCTCCTCCGGCTCCTCCGGGATGTCGGAGTACCGGCGTCGGCCGGACCGCTCCTCCGGCTCCTCCGCTGCCCAGCGCGGTGCAGGGGGCTCGTCCGTCGGGTCGGCGCGGCGTCGGCCGGGCGCGCCGTACTCGATCGCAGGATCGGCCCGGCCGCCGCGGGGCGGGTAGGGCTCGTCCGGGTCCGCTGCGCGCCGGCGGCGACCACCGGTGGCGGGCGCGGAGCCGGGCTCGGCGGAGTGCCGCCGCCGGGGGGCACCGGAGTCGGCTTCGGGGGCGCCGCGACGGGTGGGCCCGGCGGTGGTCGGGTCGAGCGCCTGCGGGACGTCGAACGGTTCGGGTGCACGCCGACGCCACCGCCACCCGAGGGCGCAGCGGCGCCCCGGGACGGGGCCTCGAACGGTTCGGGTGCACGCCGACGCCACCGCCACCCGAGGGCGCAGCGGCGCCCCGGGACGGGGCCTCGGGCGGCGCGACCGCGTACCCGTTCTCGAGCAGCGCGCCGAACCGCCCCGCGTCCTCGGCGTCCGGCTCGTCGGTGCGGTAGCGGCGCCGTGGACGGTCCGGGGGCGGGGGCCCCTGCCGGTCGGACGGCGACTCGACGACGGGCCGCCCGTCGTCGGCCGGCGGGGTTTCGCGCTCGGCGGCCCGGCGCCGGGCGGCCCGGCCGCCGGAGGCGCGGAGTCGGGGGCGAAACCGAGAAGGCCGTGGCGCGCGAGAACGTCCTCGGAATCGTCCTGGGCGCGCCTGCGCCCGCCGGTGGAGCGCCGAGCACGGTACGGACCGTCCTCCACGCCCACCTCCTCGGCACGAACAGAGGGCGGGTACGGGCCCGCTGAAGCCGCCCGAGCCCGCCCCTCAACGTCTCGTTCCGAGCTTACGGAGAGGAGGCCCCCTGACCGCAGTGGGGTGCGGCGACCGGTGGCTGGGGGATCGACCGGCGGCCGGCTGCCGGCCCGGCGAGCCGTACGTGGCCGGAGTGGGCGTCGTGGAAGGCGACCGCGTTGCGCCCGGAGTTCTTCGCCGCGTACAGGAGCCGGTCCGCCGCGGCGACGAGACCGTCGTGGCCCGTCACCGGTCCGAACCCGTGGGCGACGCCGATGCTGACGGTCACGGAGAGCTCGGGTGCGAGCTCGGGCCACAGGTGGCCGTGGACGCGTTCCCTCGCGGTCTCGCAGACCCGGACCGCCTCGTGACGGTCGTGGCCGGGCAGGACGATCGCGAACTCCTCGCCCCCGTACCGGGCGCAGAACGCGCCGTCGGGCAGGCTCGCGTCGATCACTGCGACGAGCCGTTGCAGGACGCGGTCGCCGAACGGATGGCCGTACGTGTCGTTGATCTGCTTGAAGTGGTCGACGTCCAGCAGGGCGACCGCGATCCCGGCCGCCCCGACGCCGCCCGGCTCGCCGACCAGCGCCATGAGCCGCTCGTCGAGGTAGCGGCGGTTGTAGGTGGCGGTCAGGCTGTCACGGCGGCTCTGCTCCCGGGCCTCGGCGTTCTCGCGGCGCAACCGGTCGAGCTCGTCGACGCCGGACTGCCCGTTCAGCAGCCGCACGGCCGTGCGCAGGTGTTGGTAGGCCTGTTCCCAACGGCCCGCGGTGGCGTGCTCCTCCGCGGCCGCGGTGTGCGAGGCGGCACCTGCTGCTCCTGGCGGGGGTACGCGATCCCGCCGCGTAGCGGCCGTCGACGAGTCCAGCATCGTCATGCCCAACATGTCGACGGGGAGCTGGGACTCCTTGAGGGCCGAACCCGCAAAAGTTGGGCTCAGCCGCCGGAGTGGTCCAGTTCTGCTCCCAGCGGGACCGTCGGGTCGTCCGGGTCGTCCAGCCAGTGCTCGGGGAGCACGACCCGGCCCGCGGAGCCCTGCCGTCCGCGGGGGCCGTCGGCGTCGGGGGGGAAGGGGGTCTCCGGGTCGAGCTGGGCCAGCAGTTCGTCGAGCTCGTCGATGCTGCTCACCATGCCGAGGCGGCGGCGCAGGTCGGGGCCGACCGGGAAGCCCTTGAGGTACCAGGCGATGTGCTTGCGCATGTCGCGGATGCCCTTGTGGTCGCCCATGTGCTCGATGAGCAGCACGGCGTGGCGGCGCATGGTGGCGGCCACCCGCCCCAGGTTCGGCGGCTCCGGCAGCGGCCGTCCGGCGAACGCCGCCTCCAGGTCCCCGAACAGCCACGGCCTGCCCAGGCAGCCGCGCCCGACGACGACGCCGTCGCACCCGGTCTGCGCGACCATGTCGAGTGCGTCGGCCGCGCAGAAGATGTCGCCGTTGCGAGCACCGGGGAGCTCGGCGGGCATGGCGTCGCGCAGCCGGGCGATCGCCGACCAGTCGGCCGTGCCCGAGTAGCGCTGCGCCGCGGTGCGCGCGTGCAGCGCGACGGCGGCGACCCCGGCGTCCGCGGCCCGGCGGGCGGCGTCGAGGTAGGTGTGGCGGTCGTCGTCGATGCCGATGCGCATCTTCACGGTGACCGGCAGGGATCCCGCGTTGTCGACCGCCGCGCGCACGATCCGCTCGAACAGCCTGCGCTTGTACGGCAGCGCCGCCCCGCCACCGCGGCGCGTGACCTTGGGGACGGGGCAGCCGAAGTTCATGTCGATGTGGTCGGCGAGGTCCCGCTCGACGATCATGCGCACCGCCAGCCCCATGGCCGCCGGATCGACGCCGTACAGCTGCATGGACCGCGGGTGTTCGTCCCGGTCGAACTCGATCATCCGGAACGTCAGCGGGTTCTTCTCGACGATCCCGCGCGAGGTGATCATCTCGCAGACGTAGAAGCCCGCCCCCTGCTCACGGCACAGACGCCGGAATCCGGCGTTGGTGATGCCCGCCATGGGAGCGAGCACCACCGGCGTCTCGGACACGAACGGTCCGATGCGCAGCGGGCGGACGACGGTCGGGGCACTCACAGGGCCCCATTGTCCCCGACGTCAGAAGTCGACGGAGATGCAGGCGACCCGACCGCCCGCCGTGCCGGCCTGGCCGGGCTCCGA
Source organism: Pseudonocardia sp. CNS-004 (assembly GCA_001942185.1). Taxonomy (GTDB): domain Bacteria; phylum Actinomycetota; class Actinomycetes; order Mycobacteriales; family Pseudonocardiaceae; genus Pseudonocardia. The sequence continues at coordinate 59,568 of MKJV01000105.1, read as the reverse complement.
CGCCGTCCCGTCGGCGTGCACGACCACCGACTTCGGGCGCCGGTCGTCGGGGAACGTCCACGTGACCGTCGTCTCGGTGCTGCCCGCACCCGTCTCGTCGGTGGCGATGTCGAGCCACACCTCGTTCTGCGTGTTCGCGAACGTGGGGTCGACGCTGGGCTGCACCGGGTCGGTGGCGTACTGGAAGTGGGGCCCCGCGTCGTCGGGCAGCTCCCCGCACGGCTGGGTGTGGATGTGGGCGCCGTAGGTGCGGTTCGGCTGGACGCCCCGCACGGCCAGCATCACCGTGGTCGTGCCCTGCCCGGACCGCGACCGCACCGCCCCCCGCGCACCTCGCGGGCACGAGCTGCTCGTCGTAGGTGATCGCCGTCCCGGCGCCGCGCTGGAACGTCTCACTGACCTGCACGTCGTGCGCCGCAGTGACCGAGGACGCGGCTGGACGGTGGGCTCGGGGCTCGTGCAACCGGCCGCGAGCAGGGCACCGACCATGACGGGAAGTGCATGACGTGGGCGCATGGTCCACAGGATGGGTGGTCGCACAGCGTCGCGAACACTGACCCTGCGTTAGGACAAGCGGGCGATTCGGACGCACACGTACGGCTGCCGTGCGTATCCGCCGCTGCGCCATTCGCGCCATCGCCGGCCGGCCGCGGTGATCGCCGGGGCGCCAGGGCGTGCGGCTACCCTGGGGTGCCACGGGCCTCTAGCTCAATCGGCAGAGCAGCGGACTTTTAATCCGCGGGTTCAGGGTTCGATCCCCTGGGGGCCCACCACTGCTGAGCAGCGAGCTCGCAACTCGCAAGATCCATCGTGTGGATCTCTGTCAATGGCAGTGACCGCGAGCATGCTCCTCCCGTGCCGAGAGCGGCGCCCGGTCGCCCGTGCGGCCCGGTTCGCCGGCGAGAGAACTCGTGGCTCGCGACGAATCCGGCCGAGACCGCGAAGAAGCCGAAAGCGTCAGCTTCGGTCGGCAGCAGCCGAGGCCGCCCGCGGAACCGGGTGGTGTGTTCCTCGGTTCCGGTGCGGGTTCAGGTTCGCGGGGGGTGGCGGCGAACAGGTCCCGCCCACAGTGCAGGCAGCGGCGGTCGTGTGGTGTGGGCGTGGACGCGCACGGGGATATCGCGTGCTCGGGATGGGTGCTGGTGGTACCCGGCCGGCTGTGGTGCGTCGTGGCCGCGGAGGTGCTGGTAGGCGGCGCTCACGGCGGCGAACCGGTCGCGGTCGGGGTGCGGTGTGTCGGGATGGCAGGCCCGGACTGCGCGGCGGTAGGCGGCGGCGATCTCGGCAGTGCCGGCGTCGGGGGCCAGGCCGAGCACCGCGTAGGGGTCCGGCCGGTCGGTGCTCATGGCGACCGGTGGGGCGGATCGGCCTCCGGCACGTCAGCGACACCGTGGATGACCCGCACGTCGTCGATCGGCTCGCCGCGACCCGGGCACAGCTTGCCGAGACCGTCCCGAGCCGGCCCGGGGCCGGGCTGAAGGGCGGGGTTGTGGGCATCGGGCACAGTGGTTCCCGCGTGCCGGTGGGCACCCAGGAGGTGCAGCGCATCGCGGGCCGGGGCGAGCAGCAGCGGGCCGGTGGTCAGGCAGCCGTGCACGGCGCGCAGATCGGCGAGCACCTCGTTGAGCACCCCCTGGTGGGCGCGGTCGAGGACGCCCGGGGCTTGCCGCATCATGATGGCGACCAGATCGGCGAGGGCGGTGCTGACCTGGATGGCGCCTTCGGCGGCCGCGTGCAGTTCGGTCAGGCTGGGCACACGTGCACCGAGGGTGCTCGCGGCCGCGGTCACGGCGTCGCGGGCCTGATCCAGACACTGCTCGATCCCGTCGACGTCAGTCACCGTGTCACTGCCGACCGCGTTGATGCCGGTCACCGTGTTCACCTCTCTGATCGATCCCGTTCCAGGCCCCGGTCGGTCTGTCCCCACAGGTGATGGCCCAGGCCTGCCATGGCGGAGGCAGGCGAGCCGGCCCCGCCCGCCGGCATCGCTGCCGTGGGCGGGGCCAGGTTCACCGAGACCGGGTCGGTGCGCTCAGGCGTTGATCTGCTTGGCCTCGCCCCCGCCGCTGATGGCGATCTTGCGCGGTTTGGCCTGCTCCGCGATGGGCACTCGCAGGGTCAGCACGCCCGCGTCGTAGTTCGCGCTGATGCTGTCCGCGTCGAGGGTGTCGCCCAGGAACAGTTGCCGGGAGAACACCCCGCGGGGCCGTTCGGCCACCTGGACCTCGACGCCCTCGCCGTAGCCGAGGTGGCGTTCGGCCTTGACCGTGAGCACGTTGCGTTCCACGTCCAGGTCGATCGAATCGGGTGCGACACCGGGCAGGTCGAACTGCACCACGTACTCGTTGCCGGACCGGAAGGCATCCATCGGCATCACCGCCGGCCGGGCCGAGGTGCCGTTGGTGCCGAAGAACTGCTGCGTCAGCCGGTCCAGCTCCCGGAACGGATCGGTCCGCATCAACATGGCCATGCGCCTCCATTCTCCTTCCCTGCTCACCGCCACCCGGCGTGCCGGTGTCGGCCGGAGGCGGCGCGTCTGCCTCAACTTGCTGATGAGGTGCTCAGGGTTCTTGTTCCCGCGGCTGTAGATTTTTACGGCTGTCTGGTGGTGGTTCGGTCTGATCGCCGGAGTTCCGGCCCCCGCCGCAAGCCAGGCGGCGGGGCCGGAGCCGGTTCGTCGAAGCTCCCTGTGGACGGGAGCCGCGCTGTGGTTTCGCTGCGCGGGCCATCCTCGGCGGATCACCCTTGCGGTGGCGCCGGCTGCCGGCTCACCGGAGCGGGGGCCGCGACCCTGCGAGAGGCTCGTCTCCCCGGGTGTGACCGCGCGGGTATCACCTGGCTTTCGACGTGACCTCGTCTCGGCACCTCGCGGTTGCCGGGTCGGGCGGTGCGTCGGGCGGTGGAGGGGAACGCTGCCGACGCTGATTCCTCGCCGTCGGCGCGACGCCGACCAGCAGGCCGTCGCCGGCGGCCGTGATCGCGCCGAACGCCGCGCGCACCCATCCCGGGTCGGCGTAGGCCGGCTCGGTGACCCCGCCGGTCACCGGCGCGTGGCGAGTGGTGTCGGGCATCGTCGATCACTCCCCGGCAACATCGTGTCTGATACCAGGTCATGTGCTGTGTCTCAATATTCTTATAGCTTGCACTGTAGATTGTGTCAATCGGCCGTGGCAGTTAGTCTCCAGGTGACGGCGCGTACCGTGGGGCGAACGCAGAGCGAGGTGTGTGTGGCTGACCTGAGCAGGCTCGACGACCAGGACTACCCGGCCTTCACCACAGGGCAGGCCGCGAAGATGCTGGCTGTGCAGGAGCCGTTCCTGCGCAGCCTGGACACCGCGGGCCTGGTGCGTCCGCAGCGCTCGGACGGCGGGCACCGCCGCTACTCGCGCCGCCAGCTCACCCTCGTCGTGCGCCTGCGCGAACAACTCGACGAGGGGCACACCCTGGCCGCCGCCGCCCGCATCATCGGCCTGCAAGACCAGCTCGCCGACGCTGAGAACACGATCGACGAGTTGCGCGCCAAGCTCGACCGCCCCACACCCGGCGACTGACCACGCTGCGACACCGCCCACACGGCCGAGCCACCGGCCGGCCCGCTCGACCCCGCGCCGCCGAGTTCGGTCGGCCGGTCGTTGTCGCGCGGTCACCACCGCTGGTCGGGGTCCGGCTACGGGGTCGTCAACAGCGGCCACTCACCAGGTGCTTCCCGGAGATCGTGACGGCGCTCCGCGAGCACTTCGACGACGTCGTGCCGGACAGCGAGCTCGTGGTCGCAGGGCCGGGCGGCGCGCTCCACCGCATGGCGCCGACCTGGCGCCCCACCAGCGGTGGCCGGGGCCTGCCGGCGCGGGAGAGCCTGCCGCAGTGGCCGCCGCCGTGCGCGCGCGAGCCGCTCCAACGACATCTGCGTCTTCGTCACCTGCTCGACGGCCAGAGCGATGCGGTGATCGCTGATCAGGTCGCGGACGAGTGCTGCGATGGCGTCCGAGCGCGTCGGGCAGCACTTGGCGAACAGCTCGACCATGCGCGACCCGTCGGGCAGCGTCCACGCTTCGACCCCGATCCGCTCCTCGGCGCGCCCTGACGTCAATCGCACGACATCCACCGGCCCGAACGCGACCAGGTCATCGACGTCGATCTCGTCCCCGGCGAGGCGGGTCACCAGTGCCCGCTGGTTCTTCGTGAGGAGCGCGCGGGCAGGACGCCGTCGACCGAGCGCCCGCGCGATCGCCTCTGGTGTGCGGCGTCGTTTCAGCGACGCCGCCCAGGCCGTCTCGGCCGGGAGCGCGTCCAGCTCGACGACGAGATTGGTCGCGGCTCGTGCGATGTGCAGCATCGGCCGACGCAGCTTCACGACCACATCGCCCTTGCCGACTCGCTCGTTGACCCGCGCCCGGACGATGACCCCGTGGCGGTACAAGGACAGGTCCGGCGTGTCGAGGTAGTGGATGCACCGCAGCCGCGGTTGCTCGACCTCGGAGCCGAGCACCGCCATCGCCGTTTCCAGGTCGCTGTCCACGATCGCTTTGAGCTCGACCCGGTCGACCCGCGCGTGCGCGCGTAGCGCCGCAGGCACCGACTGCCACAACTGCGCGTGATCAGGACACCAGCCGCCCATCGCCCCGCCTCGACCTCGAACGCCGACCGTTGTGCCCATTTGCTACCCACAAGGGCGCAACACATGCATATGGGCAGTATGCGGTGATTCGCCGGACGCTTGTGCCAGGCGATCCGGACGTGCTGTGCCCTCGAGTTGCAGTCGTACCCTCGGTGCGGCGATGAGGTGTGGCGACGCCCCGTTGTCCGAGTGCGGTGAGGGCGCTGGCGTCCGGGTCGAGGGCGTCATGATCCGAGTACGTGGGTAGGCCTCCGGCCCTCTTCTCGTGGGCGGGCCGGCCAGACCGACCTGCAGGTCCGGACTCACTGCCGCGGACCGATGCCCCACCTCGACGCGATCGGTACGGCCGAGTGGCCACCGTGCCCAGCTTCTCGACGCTCGCAGCCCGCTTGTTCGCTGCCGAGCAGATCCTTGGCCTGGTCAGCCGGCTGGACGGGGCGGCGAGGATCGGACGCCCACATCGATGCTGATCGACAGTGACGAGTCGACAGATACGGTCGCCGCTCCATCCGCCGGCAGAACCGCTCGGTGCCTTGCAGACCGGTGACCGTGCACGACCGAGCCGCATCCGCAGCCCGACCGGCGCGGCTGCGGCTGCACGGCCCCGCCGTGTCCCGTCGATGACGTGACGATCCGCCCTGGGCCGCGAGGTCACGGCACCGTCGTGACCTCCGGGACGGCGCCCGTCCACGTGCACGTCGTGCGTGCCCCGTCGGACCAGGTGACCGTGACCTCGGCGCCGTCCACCGCGACCCGCGGGGCGGCGGAACCGGGTGCGAGGTGAGCGTCGAGGCGTTGACCAGCAGGTCCTCGGGAGCCACGGTCCCGTGCAGGGTCGGCACCAGCGCCCACGCGCCGTAGGCGGTGCCCTGCGGCGCCCGCTCGACGCCTGCGGCGCCGAATCCGTGGCAGCCGACGAGCCGGGTGGTGCCCTCCTTCGTGCTCAGTACGACCGTGCGGCCGTCGACCTGTTCGTCGACGTCCTGCGGGGTGGCGGCGGCGAGCGCCATCCCGTCACCGTGACGGGAACGCCGGCGGGCACGGCCCGCGTCCGGTGGACGTGCACCTCCCAGGCGCCCCGCGCGACGACGACGCTCTCGATGCGGGACCGGGGCAGCACCGGCCCGCCCGCGACGGGCGGGCCGCCGGGAAACGCGGGCGGGCCGGGGAACTGGGGCTGGTGCCAGGACGCCACCCAGTCCGGGCCGCTGCCGATCGGGTGGATCCGGCGACGGACGCTGGCCCGCCCGCGGACGTGCAGCGCGACGTGGTTGTCCGGGGCGTTGCGGACGGCGGTGGGCCCGGTGCGGGTGGAGTAGGCGAGCCGGGCGTAGAGCGGGTCGGGGTGGCCGCCGTCGGCGTCCCAGGGCCGCAGGTGGTCGCTGCCGTGGTTGTGGACGCGGACGAGTCCGTCGGCCTGCGTGGTCTGCACCAGCCAGCCGGCCGCCGGGATCACGACCGTGCGGTCCGGCCCGGCCGACGGTGGCGGCTCCTCCACGGCCGTCCACAGCGGCGCGGACGCCGGCAGCAGCAGCCCGACGAAGCCCTTGCTCGCCCAGTACGGGGAGGCCGGCCCGGAGTAGTCCTGCAGGCTGGCGGGGTGCGGGCCGTGCCAGCCGAGGGAGAACAGGCCGTCGGTCAGCGCGCCGCGGTCGAGGAAGTAGCGCAGGCCGGCCGACAGGATCCGGCGCGTCTGGCCGGGCCGCAGCGGCGTCCACCCGACGACCTCGCCGAGCGCGACGGCCGACAGGGCTGCGGTGCGGTAGGTGAGGGAACGGCCCTGGTAGAGCGGGGCGCCGTCGGCGTCGAAGGTGGCGGCGAACGAGCCGAGGAACTCCCGCAGCCTCGGGCCGAGCCGCTCCAGCAGCGCGGTGTCCCCGCGCAGGTGCGCGACCAGCACCGGGTAGAGGTGCATGGCCCAGCCGATGTAGTGGTCGAAGTTGCGGCCGTCGCCGTCGGTGTACCAGCCGTCGACGACGTACCAGCCTCCAGCAGGTCGAGCGCGCGGTCGACGGCACGGGTGGTCTCGGCGTCGCCGCGGCCGACCTCGTCGAGGAACGCGGCCACGGTCATCGGGAACAGGTACCAGTTGTTCGGGGCCGGTTCGTGCCGCAGCGCGCCGCGCAGCCACGCCTCGAGGCGGTCCTGCGCGGCCCCGTCGAGCCGGTCCCAGGTCCACCGGCGGGTGGCCAGCAGCCCGAGCGCCACCGACGCCGACTCCACCATGGGCTGCCCGCCCGGTCCGTGCGATCCGATCGGCGGCCAGGCGTCGGGGCCGTCCGGGCCCGGGCCGCTGGCGAGCCCCTCGACGTACGGCGCGAGCACCGCACCGTCCTCGTCGCCCGCCGCGCGGAACGCCGCGAGCAGGAAGGTGCGGGCGAAGCCCTCCAGCCCGTCGGACACGACGCCGGCCTTGGCGGGGGGACCGGGGAGGTCGATCCGCCCGCCCCGCGGAGAGCGGAAGCGCTGCACGGAGGCGAGCAGGTCGTCGGCGACGACCGTCCAGTGCTCACGGGTCCAGCCGGTGTCCGGGCTCAGGGTGCGGTCCTCGGCGGGAATCGGGGCCTCCTCGGATCAGGGGTCAGGCGGTCAGGGGGAGTAGTTCGCGGCGGACGGGGTGGGCGAACGGCTGCCCGGCCGCCCAGCGCTGCACCTCTGCGGCCGCGGCGTCGGCGAGCCTGCGCAGCTCGTTGCCCTTCGACCCGGCGACGTGCGGGGTGAGCAGTACGCCGTCGCAGTCCCAGAGCGGCGAGTCGGGCGGCAGCGGTTCGGGTGAGGTCACGTCGAGCACGGCGCGCAGTCGGCCGGACACCAGCTCGCGTTCCAGCGCGGGGTGGTCGACGATCCCGCCGCGGGCGGTGTTGAGCAGCGTGGCGCCGTCGCGCATCCGCGCGAGCAGCCGGGCGCGACCATGCCGGTGGTCGACGGCAGCAGCGGCGCGTGCAGCGACACCACCCCGGAGCGGGTGAACAGGTCGTCGAGGCCGACCGGCTCGGCGCCGAGCGCCCGGACCTCGTCGTCGGCGACGTACGGGTCGTGCAGGAGGACGTCGAGGTCGAACGGGCGCAGCAGGTCGGCCACGCGCCGCCCGATCAGGGAGGCCCCGAGCAGCCCGACGGTGGCGCCGTAGTTGCCCGTGTCGGGGTAGCGCGCGCTCCAGTCGAGTTGCGCCCGCGCCGCGCGGAACTCGCGGGCCATGTCGGGCACGCGCTTGCCGGCGAGCAGGATCATCGCGACCGCGTACTCGGCCACCGGGACGGCGTTGGCCGCGGCCGCCGAGCTGACCTCGATACCCCGTTCCCAGCACGCCTCGGTGACGTGGTTGCGCACGGTCCCCGCGGTGTGGACGACCGCCCGCAGCCGTGGCGCGGTGCGCAGCACGTCGGCGGTGATCGGCGGGCAGCCCCAGCCGGTGATCAGCAGGTCGACGTCGGCGAGGTCGGCGCCCGCGAACCCGTCGAGCACGACGTCCGGGTCGATGTCGACCGCGGCGGCGATGCGCTCGACGGCGGCGGGGTGGAGGACCTGCCGGGCGGTCGTCGCCGCCATGGCGAAGGCTGCGCGCGTCACTACTTCACGCTCCCCGCCGTGAGGCCGGAGCGCCAGTACCGCTGCAACATCAGGAACGCCACGACGAGCGGGAGCAGCGCGAGCAGCGAGCCGACCACGACGAGCGGGTAGTAGTCCGGGAAGGTCGTGGCCGCGCTGTTCCAGGTGTAGAGCCCGAGGCTGATCGGATAGAGCTTCTCGTCCGACAGCAGCACGAGCGGCAGGAAGAAGTTGTTCCAGATCGCGGTGAGCTGGAACAGGAACACGGTGACGAACCCCGGGCCCAGCATGCGCAGCCCGATGCGGAAGAAGATGTGCAGCTCCGACGCCCCGTCGACGCGCGCGGCCTCCAGCACCTCGCCGGGGACGTAGCCGGTGGCGAACATGCGGGCGAGGTACACGCCGAACGGGTTGAACAGCACGGCGATGAACACGGCCCACATCGTGTTGGCCAGCCCGAGCCGCGACGCGATCAGGTACATCGGCAGCGCCAGCACGGTGCCCGGGATCATCACGGAGATCAGGACGAGCGCGTAGGCCTCCTCCTTGCCGCGGAAGGAGTACTTGTCGAACACGTACCCGGCGGCCGTGCTGATCAGCGCCCCGAGGCCGGCGCCGCCCACGGCGTAGAGGAGGCTGTTGGCGTACCAGCGCAGGTAGAGCCCGTCGTCCTCGGCGAGCAGTGCGCGGACGTTGCCGATGAGGTCGAAGTTCCCGAGATCGAGCAGCCGGCTGCTGAACAGCGCCTGGGTGTCCTTGGTGGCCGCGAGCAGCAGCCACAGCAGCGGGAGCAGCGCGTACAGGGTGGCGGCCGCGACCACGACGTTCGTGGTGATCGAGCCGGCGCGGGTGCCCTGCCGGACCCTGCGGTCGATGGTGGTCATGCCCGGGCTCCCCGTGAGCTGAAGCGCGCCACCGCGTAGGACAGCAGGCAGCACAGGACGAGCAGCAGCACGGACGCCGCGGAGGCGAGGCCGTAGTTGCTGCGGTTGAAGGCCGCGTCGAAGATGTACATGTTCGGTGTGAACCGGGAGCCGACCAGCGGCGTGGCCTGGGCGAGCAGCATCGGCTCCGTGAACAGCTGCAGCGAGCCCACCAGCGTGAACATCGCGACGGTCACCACCGAGGCGCGCACCATCGGCACCTTCACGCGCAGCGCGGTGCGCACCGCCCCGGCGCCGTCCACCGCTGCGGCCTCCATCACCTCCCGCGGCACGGCCTGCAGTGCGCGTAGAAGATCACGGTGTTGTAGCCGAGGCGCCCCACAGCGCGATGTTCACCAGCGACGGGATGAGCAGCGTCTCGCCCAGCAGGTCGAGCCGGATGTCCAGGCCTGTGAGGCCTGCGAGGACCGGGCTGATCCCGGGGGTGTAGAGGTACAGCCAGATGATCGCCGCGATGATCCCCGGGATCGCGTGCGGCAGGAACAGCACCGTCTGCGCGAACCGGCGTCCCCTGGCGAGCCCGGAGTCCAGCAGCAGCGCCAGCAGCAGCGAGCCGACGACGAGCAGCGGGATGAACACCACGATGTAGACGAGCGTGACGCCGATGCTGCGCAGGAAGCTCGGGTCGGTGAGCACCACGACGAAGTTGCGGAAGCCCACGAACACCGTGCGGGCGTTGCCGAAGCCGAGGCCGGAGTGCGACGTCGAGAAGAAGCTGAGGTAGATCGCGTACACGGCGGGGACGACGAACACGGCCAGGCAGAGCAGGGCGAACGGGACGAGCAGCACGGTCACCGCGCGGCCCTGTCCCGGCACCCGTCCGGTCCGGCGCGGACGGTGCGCGCCTCGCGCGGTGGCCGGGGCGGCGGGCGGGGTCTCGAGGGTGGCGGTCATCGCTCGACCACCGCCAGACCGAGTGCACGCATGTCGGGCAACGACTCCTCCTGGGCCTGTTCCAGCGCCTCGACGACGGTGCCGCCGTACCGGATCCGGGCCAGGCCCTCCTGGACCAGGGCGCTGGTGGCGATCATGCGCGGGCCCCAGACCCAGCCCGCGGGCACCTTCGCGGCCTCCTGGCGGAACAGCGCGTAGACGTCCTGCCCGGCGAAGTAGCTGCGGTCGAATCCCTCGTCGGCCACGCCGGCCAGCGCCGGAGCCGCGGGGAACATGCTGCTCGCACCGCTGGACAGGCGGGCCCGGAACGCCTCGGGGTCGGTGACCAGCCAGCGGAGGAACTCCATCGCCTCGGCGGGGTGGTCGCTGCCGGTGCTGACGGCGTACACCGATCCGCCCTTGACGCCCACGCGCGGCTGCGCCGGGTCCCACTGGGGCAGCGGGGCGGCCGCCCACCTGCCGGCGCCGTCGGGGGCGGAGCGCATGAGGGCCGCGGCCGCCCACGCCCCGTCGATGTAGCCGGCGACCGAACCGTCGTTGATCGCGGCGTTCCACTGCTGGCTGTTGCCCGGAGCGACCTGCACGAGATCCTCGTCCGCCAGCCGCTGCCAGTACTGGGCGACCCGTGTGGTCCCGGCGTCGGTGAAGTCGAGGTTCCACCGGCCGCCCTCGGTGGAGAACCACTGCCGCCCGCCTGGTCGGCGAACCCGGCCAGGTGCGGCGCGCTGTTGGTGAACAACGTGGCGATCCGGACGTCGGGCGCGGCGGCCTTGATGTCGCGGGCGGCCTGCTCGAACTCGGCCCACGTCGTCGGCACCGCGACGCCGTGCCGCTCGAACAGGTCGCGGCGGTAGAAGAAGATCATCGGCTCGATGTCCATCGGCACCCCGTAGACCCGGCCGTCGAGGGTGGTCTGGTCCCACGCCTGCGGCAGCATCGCCGTGCGGAACTCTTCGTCGACCCGGTCGGTGAGGTCGAGCACCGCCCCGTCGAGCGCGAATGCGGGCAGGACGTTGTACTCCAGCGTCGCGACGTCGGGAGCGTTGCCGGCGCGCGTGGCGTTCGTGAGCTTGGCGTTCGTGCCGCCTGCGCCGGTGGGCGTGACCTCGAGGTCCACCTGGATCTCGGTGTGGGTGGCGTTGAACGCGTCGACGACCGGCTGGGTGCCCCGTATCGAGGACCAGAAGGTGATCACCGTGGGTCCGCCGGCCGACGGCGGGGGCGCCGCGCTCGAACACGCGGAGAGCGTGAGCACGGCAGCGGTCGCTGCGCAGGCCAGCACGCGGGATCGATGGGGCATGGACGTTCCCCTCGTCGTCGAGAGAGCGCTTTCCATCCACGATCGCCGAGCGGACGGTCGCTGTCAAGGTCAAACGATCGAAATGATCGAACGATCAGAACTAGTCGATCGCCCGCACGGATCTCCGGTCCACGAGCGCCGGCAGCAGCTCGACGTGCCGCGTCGGCCCTCCCCGCTCCACGCGGTCCTGCAGTAGCACGAGCGCCTCCCGCCCCACCTCGCGCTTCGGCGGCGCCACCACCGTCAGCTCCGGCCCGCCGAGGTTCGAGATCATGTCGTCATAGGCGACGATCGAGAGGTCGTCCGGCACCCGGATCCCGGCGGCGTGCAACTGCGTCACGAGGTTCAGCGCGTCGACGTCGCTGTGCGCGACGAGCGCCGTCGCGCCGGTCTCCCGGATCGCGGCGGGCAGGTAGGGCATCGGCGTCGCCGGATCCGGTGCCGCACCCGGGGCGCTGAGCAGCGGCTCGGCCAGCAGCGGCAGGCCGAGCTCGGGGACCAGGCGCAGGAACGCCCGCCGGATCGTCCTGGCGGTCGGGCTGTCGTCGCGCGCGGCGAGCAGGATCCGGGTGTGCCCGCGCTCGCGCAGGTGGCGGAGCGCGAGCAGCACCCCGCGGGTGTGGTCGGTGCGTACCGCGTCGAGCTCGGCGAGCGCGCTGTCCACCGGCGGGAACCGTTCGAGCAGCACCGTCGGAACGAGTGGTGTCCCGTCCTCGGCCGATGCCATCTGCTCGGCTTCGACGGTGGTGACCGAGCGCCACCTCGGGATGACGAGCGCTCCCAGTGCGCCGGGCACGGCGGCGGCACGGCGCATCGCCGACGACATCGGCTCCTTCTCCTCGACGCCGAGCAGCTCACAGCGCAGGCCCTGCTGCTCCGCGGACTCCCGGGCCCCGGTGAGGATCTGCCCGAGGTAGGTGTTGTGCAGGGGCGCCATCAACACCACCGCGTCGGCCGTCGGGCGCTGCGACCGGCCGGGGCGACGCGTGGAGGGCAGCCGGACGACGCCGTGGCCGCGGACGACCTGCTCGTCCCGGGCCAGCGCCTCGACATCGCGGCGCAGCGTGATCGGCGACACGTCGAACTCGCGCGCCAGCTCGGCCACCCGGGCCGGACCGCGCGATCGCAGGATCGCGAGGATCCGTTCCTGCCGGGCGGACGGCTTGGTCACGGGCAGGGACGCTACCGGCGACCGCGATCGCGGTGGGTCAGGCCACGAGCTCCAGCCGCCCGGCCGTGGTGATCACTGCCGGGAGCCGCTGACCGACGCCGCCCTCGACCGCGGGGGCGATCAGACCCGCGCGCACGAGCCGGTGCACGGCGCTCTGGTCGCAGCAGAACCGTCCGTCGAGGTAGAGGTCGGGCTCCGAACCCCAGACGAGCTCGGCACGCCCGTGCGCCACCGCGCGCAGGATGGCCCGATCCCGGACGCTCAGCTCGACATCGACGACGAGCTCCATTGCGATCCCCCCGTTCAGCAGGTCAAACCAGGGTGCGCGAATCGTGGACCCCGCTGCCACAGAATTGAGGAACATCTGAGGTTGGCGACGGGTGTCGTTACGGAGTTCACCCGGCCGGGTGCCCTGCGACGATCAAAAGGGGGACGAGCTGCTCGTCGGGGGTGAGCGAGCCGTGCTGGCCCGGCAACCGCGACAAGAACCGCTCGACCTTCGACCGGATCACGGCCGTGCCCCCGCGGGCCGCGACCACGACGTCACCGATCCGCCCGCGGGCGTGCGGGCTCACCGGCAGCCCGAACCAGCCGTCGGCCACCGCCTGCTCGCCGGGCACCACCCACGCACCGTCCCCCAGCACCGCGCGCCAGGTGGCGAGCACGTCCTCGAACGCGCCGGGCCGGACGTGGACGTGGCGGGCCCGCGGGTCGCCGGACAGCTGTGCGACTCCGTCGGACAGCACGGGGTCGGTGTCGGCGTCGAACCGCCGGTCGACCGCCACCATGCCGTGGTCACCGGTGACCACGAGCACCACGTCCGGAGGCAGGCGTTCGGCGATCAGCTCGACGAGCCGGTCGACCTGGGCCAGCTGCAACCGCCACGGCAGCGAACCCGGCCCGTGGAGGTGCCCCATCGCGTCCAGGTCGCGGTGGTAGCCGTAGCAGAGCTGCCGCCCGGGGCCTTCGACCGAGGCGAGGACGCCCGCGGCGAGGTCGCCGAGCGCGTACGTGCCCCGGAAACGGCCGCCCCGCAACGTGGCCCTGGTGAGCCCCGAACCCTCGAACTCGCCCAGCGTCACGACGGACACGTCGACGCCGGCGGCGGCCGCTCGCTCCAGCACCGTGGGCACCGGCTGGACCTCCTCCGGCACCAGCCGTTCGCGCAGGTCGTCGGCGCTGCCCTGGGCGGTCCAGCGCAGCGTGTCCAGCAGCGCCCCTCCGGTGAGCAGCGACAGCCCGAGCAGGCCGTGCGCGCCCGGCGGTGTGCCGGTGCCGAGCGAGGCCAGGCTGATCGACGTGCTCGACGGGAACCCGGACGTGACCGGGCCCGCGTCGGGCAGGCTCGCCAGGAACGGCGCGTCGGCGGCGTGCCGGCGCAGCAGCTCGCTGCCCAGACCGTCCACGAGCAGCAGCGCCGCCGCCCGCGCAGTCGGCACGTCCAGCGCCGTCTGCTGGCCGGGCACCCCGATGGCGGACAGCAACGACGGCAGGACCTCGGCGAGCGATCGACGCCCGTACTCGGGCAGCAGCGGCACGGTCACCCCGAGATCGTCCCAGCGGGCCGCGCCACGGTCACCCCACAGCGACTCGCGCGCATCGAGCCCGCGACTCGCGCGCCTCAGACCCCGACTCGCGGGGTTGGGACACCCTCCCGCGAGTCGCGCCCTCAGACCCCGACTCGCGGGGTTGGGACACCCTCCGCGAGTCGGGGTGTGGGTGCAGGTGAGTCGGGGTGTGGATGTGCGCGAGTTGGGGCGGCGGGGGCGCGAGGCGTGGGCGTTCGTGATCGTTGCGCTTAGGCTCGGGGCGTGGAGGACGCGCTGCCGTACGGGACTCGGGTCGCGCTCGACCGGCACGCGCTCGCGGTGGACGACGGCACTGCGCTGTTCGGTGGCGCCCCGCCCCGGATGCTGCGACTTTCCGCCGCGGCGGCGGCCCGGTTGCGTGGCGGCACGGTGGAGGTCGACGACCCGGTGTCGGCGGCGCTGGCGCGCAGGCTGCTCGACGCGGGCATCGCACACCCGGTGGATCAGCCGGCCGCCGCGGTGCCGCCCGTGTCGGACGTCACGGTGGTCGTGCCGGTGAAGGATCGCGTCGACGGGCTGGCGCGGCTGGTGGACGCGTTGCCGGCCGGCCTCGGGGCCACGATCGTCGTCGACGACGGCTCGACCGACGCCGCGGGCATCCGCGCGGTCGCGGAGCGGGCGGGCGCACTGCTGCTGCGCCACGCGGCGTCGAAGGGACCCGCGGCGGCCCGCAACGCCGGGCTCGCGGCGGCGCAGACCCCGCTCGTCGCGTTCCTCGACTCCGACGTCGTGCCGCTGCCCGGGTGGCTGGAGCCGTTGCTCGCCCGCTTCGCGGATCCGGCGGTGGCGCTGGTGGCGCCGCGGATCGTCGCGCTGGGGGGCGACGGCTGGCTGGCCCGGTACGAGGCGGTGCGCTCGTCGCTGGACCTGGGCGCCGACCCGGCGCTGGTGGTGCCCAAGAGCCGGGTGGCGTACGTGCCGAGCGCCGCGATGGTGGTGCGCCGCGACGCCGCCGGTGCGGGGTTCGACGAGCGGATGCACGTCGCGGAGGACGTCGACCTCGTGCTGCGGCTGCACGCGGCGGGCAGGCGGCTGCGCTACGAGCCGGCGTCGCGGGTGGCGCACGACCACCGGACGGGTCTGCGGGAGTGGTGGCTGCGCAAGGCGTACTACGGCACGGGTGCGGCGCCGTTGTCGCTGCGGCACCCGGGCTCGGTGCCACCGATGGTGCTCAACACCTGGTCCGCCGCGGTGGCGGTGCTGTTGCTGCGAGGGAGGCCGTGGTCGGTGTTCGCCGCGGTCGCCGTCGCGGCGGGTGCCACGGAGCAGCTCGCCCGCAAGCTGCCGGTCCGCGAGCCGCGGCGCACCGCGGCCCGGTTGATCGGGCTCGGCGCCGTCGGCACGGTGATGCAGACCTCCGACGCCGTCACCCGGCACTACTGGCCGTTGTCGCTGGTCGCGGCGCTGGTGTCGCGGCGGGCCCGGCGCACCGTGGCCGTGATCGCGGTGGCCGAGGGCACGCTCGACTGGTGGCGCAAGCGGCACGACCCCGGCCGCCCCGGCCTGCCCGCGTACCTGCTCGCCCGCAGGCTCGACGACCTCGCCTACGGCGCGGGCCTGTGGTGGGGGGCCCTGCGCCACCGCACGCTCGGCCCGCTTCGTCCGGTGGGCACCGGTCCGGATCGTTCCCCGGACGCCTGACCGTCCAACGGGTGATCTTCACCGCCCCGTCCGGATTGGTACGGACAGGTGAACCTGACTGCCGGATCGTTCCGATTGTGCGGAGCTGTGCAGGTCTCAGCTCCGATTCTGCGGATCGCTGACTGCTCCGTCTCGGTCAAGGACGTGTCGTGCTGCGGTGCACAGCTCAACGCCCTTGCATGCCCGAATGATCGGCGGTCTGATTGTGTGCGCCGCCACAACGTCGTGCGCGGCACCCGGGCGCGGCTCGGCTGCGCCCGGTGCGTCCAGTGCTGCTCGGCAGCGGCACCGCGCTCGTGGTGAGGAGAGGTCACATGGCACAGGTTCGGGTCACCGTCGACGGCGTGGAGTACGTCGACGACGTCGAACCCCGCATGCTGTTGGTGTACTACCTGAGGGAGCGCCTGGGGAAGACCGGCACGGTCATCGGCTGCGACACCAGCAACTGTGGTGCCTGCACGGTGCACCTGAACGGGCAGAGCGTGAAGTCCTGCTCCGTGCTCGCGGTGCAGGCCGACGGCGCGGAGGTCACGACGATCGAAGGGCTCGCCCGCGACGGCGAGCTGCACCCGGTGCAGAAGGCGTTCAACGAGTGCCACGCGCTGCAGTGCGGGTACTGCACGCCCGGCATGATCATGCAGGCGGTCGACCTGCTCGGCGACAACCCCGACCCGGACGAGCAGGCCGTGCGGGAGGGCATCGAGGGCAACCTCTGCCGCTGCACCGGCTACCAGAACATCGTCCGGGCCGTGCAGAGCGCGGCGCAGGCCATGAAGCCCGGTGCCGCGGCGCCGGTCGACACGCCCACCCCGGTCGCGGGAGGGCAGTGACGTGACGACGACCGCCGAACCCACCACACCCGGCGAGATCGGTCGTGCCCGCGTCCGCAAGGAGGACGCGCGCCTGATCACCGGTCGCACCCGGTACACCGACTCGATCACGCGGCGGGCACGCTGCACATCTCCGTGGTCCGCTCGACGTTCGCGCACGCGCGGATCAACGGGATCGACACCGAGCCCGCCAAGGCCGCCCCTGGTGTCGTCGGTGTCTACACCGCGGCGGATCTCGGGGTGGAGAGCGTCGGCATGCCGAACGCATGGCCGATCACCCCCGACCAGAAGACGCCGCAGCGCCCGCTGCTCGCCTCCGGCACCGTGCACTTCGCCGGGGAGGGCGTCGCGGTCATCGTCGCCCGGTCGGCGGCGGCGGCCAAGGACGCTGCCGAGCTCGTCGACGTCGACTACGAGCCGCTCGACCCGGTGCTCGACATGGAGGCCGCCCTCGCCGATGGCGCCACGCTCGTGCACCCCGACCTCGGCAGCAACGAGAGCGCCACCTGGGTGTTCGACTCCGGCGAGGCGGGCACCGGGGGCAACGTCGCCGACGCGGTGTCGGCCGCCGAGGCCGACTCCGACTCCGTGGTCGTACGCCGCCGGTTCATCCAGCAGCGGCTCATCCCGGCCTTCATGGAGCCGCGGTCCGTCGTCGTGGACCCGACCGGCGAGCAGCTCACCTTCTACTCGTCCACGCAGGTCCCGCACATCCTGCGCACGATGACGGCCGTGACGCTCGGCGTCTCCGAGAGCAAGCTGCGGGTCATCGCCCCCGACGTGGGCGGTGGCTTCGGCGGCAAGATGGTGTGCTGCCGGAGGAGATGCTCTGCGTCGTGCTCGCCCAGAAGCTGGGCAGGCCGGTCAAGTGGACCGAGACGCGGTCGGAGTCGCTGCTCACGGCCCACCACGGCCGTGACCAGATCCAGGACATCACGATCACGGCGAAGAAGGACGGCACGGTCACCGGCCTCGACGTCAAGCTGCTCGCCGACATGGGGGCCTACCTCGGCCTCGTCGGAGGCGGCGTGCCGATCCTCGGCGCGTTCATGTTCAACGCGATCTACAAGATCCCGGCCTACAAGTTCACCTGCACGAACGTCTTCACCACCAAGACGTTGACCGACGCCTACCGGGGCGCCGGCCGTCCGGAGGCCACGTTCGCCATCGAGCGGATCATGGACGAGCTGGCCGTCGAGCTCGGCCGCGACCCCATGGAGCTCCGCCAGCAGAACTGGATCAAGCACGAGGAGTTCCCGTTCACCACGGTGTGCGGGCTCACCTACGACTCCGGCAACTACGAGCAGGCCACGCAGCAGGCGATGGAGCTGTTCGACTACGCGGGCCTGCGCCGCGAGCAGGAGGAACGGCGCCGCTCGGGCGACCCGGTGCAGCTCGGCATCGGCATCTCGACGTTCACCGAGATGTGCGGGCTCGCGCCGTCGCGGGTGCTCGGGTCGCTCGCCTACGGGGCAGGTGGCTGGGAGGCCGCGAGCATCCGGATGCTCGCCACCGGCAAGGTGGAGGTCATCACCGGTGCCTCGCCGCACGGTCAGGGGCACGAGACGGCGTTCAGCCAGATCGTCGCCGACCAGCTCGGGGTGCCGTTCGAGGACGTCGAGATCCTGCACGGCGACACCCAGATCTCCCCCAAGGGCCTCGACACCTACGGGTCGCGCTCGCTCGCCGTCGGTGGCATCGCGATCGTCGACGCGTCGCAGAAGGTGATCGCGAAGGCCCGCAAGCTCGCGGCCCACATGCTCGAGGCCGACGAGAACGACCTCGAGTTCGCGAACGGCACGTTCACCGTGCGGGGCACCGACAAGGGCAAGGCCATCCAGGAGATCGCGTTCGCCGCCTTCATGGCGCACGACCTCCCCGACGGCATGGAGCCCTCGCTCGACGCCGACGCCGTGTACGACCCGGAGAACTTCTCGTTCCCGCACGGCACGCACCTCGCCGCGATCGAGGTCGACACCGAGACCGGGCACGTCGACCTGCGCAAGTACGTCTGCGTGGACGACGTCGGCACCGTGATCAACCCGCTCATCGTCGAGGGGCAGGTGCACGGCGGGCTCGCACAGGGCATCGCGCAGGCGCTGTTCGAGGAGGCCAACTACGACGAGCAGGGCACGCTGGTCAACGGCACGTTCGTCGACTACACCCTGCCCTCGGCCGCCGACCTGCCGAGCTTCGACACCCACGTGGTGAGCACCCCCGCCACGAGCAACCCGCTCGGCGTCAAGGGGGTCGGGGAGGCGGGCACGATCGCCTCCACGCCGGCGATCGTCAACGGCGTGATCGACGCCCTGCGCGACCTCGGCGTCACGGACGTCGAGATGCCGTGCACCTCGCAGCGCGTGTGGCGGGCCATCCAGGACGCGAAGGGCCGCTCCACGCAGGAGACGCCGGTCGACACCCATTCTCCGGGCGCGGGCCTCGGCTCGATCGACCCGAACAACCCCCAGGGAGAGGTCCAGTGATCCCCGCCCAGTTCGACTACGTCAAGCCGTCGTCGGTCGAGGAGGCAGTCCAGGCGCTCCAGCAGGCAGGAGACGAGGCCAAGATCATCGCCGGCGGGCAGAGCCTGCTCCCGGTGCTGCGGCTGCGGCTCGCGGCGCCCAGCCTGCTGGTGGACCTCGGCGGCATCGCCGAGCTGCGCGGGATCCGCGACGAGGGCGACCGGGTCGCGGTCGGCGCCATGACGTCGTACTACGACATCATCCGCGACGAGTCCGTGCAGCAGCACGTCGCGCTGCTCGCCCAGGCCACCGAGACCGTCGCCGACGGCCAGGTGCGCCACCGCGGCACGCTCGGCGGGTCGCTCGCCCACGCCGACCCGGCGGGCGACCTCGGCGCCGTCGCTCTCGCCCTCGACGCCGAGCTCGTGATCGCCGGCCCGGAGGGCCGCCGCACCGTGCCGGCGCCCCAGTTCTTCCTCGACTACTTCACCACCGCGCTCGGTGAGAGCGACATCCTCACCGAGATCCGGTTCCCGAAGTACACGGGATGGGGCAGCCACTACGAGAAGTTCAACCGCACCGCGCAGGCCTGGTCGATGGTCGCGATCGCCGCCGCCGTCCGCGTCGAGGGTGGCTCGATCGCCGAGGCGAGGGTCGGGCTCACCAATATGGGCAGCACACCGATCCGCGCTGCCGGGGTCGAACAGCGCTCGTGGGCAACCGGCCACCGCCGACGCGGTGCGGGCAGCAGCCGAAAGGGTCACCGAAGGCACTGCCGCGCCGAGTGACGCCGATGCCGCTGCCGACTACCGTGAACACCTGGCCAAGGTGCTCACGGGCCGCGCCGTACTGGCGGCCGCAGGCTGACGCTCGTCCGCAGGACGCCTGCTCTGGTCATCCGGGGCAGCGTCCTGCGGCTTTTGGAGGAGACAGAAGATGCAGCTGGAGAACAAGTTCACGATCGAAGCGCCGATCGACAAGGCGTGGGAGGCGCTGAACACGCCGGAAACGGTCGCTCCCTGCTTCCCGGGCGCCACCTTGACGGAGTACGAGGGCGATTCGTTCACGGGCACCGTGAAGGTGAAGCTCGGGCCGATCTCGCTCACCTACAAGGGGAAGGGCACCTACGTTACGCGCGACGACGCGAACCACAAGGTCGTCATCGAGGCGAACGGACGCGACTCCCGCGGTAACGGCACCGCGAGCGCCACCGTCACCGGCACGATGGTGGCCGACGGGCCCACGCGCACCGCCGTCACGATGGTCACGGACATGACCATTACCGGCCGGCCCGCACAGTTCGGGCGTGGTGTCATCTCCGACGTCGCCGACAAGATCATCGGTCAGTTCTCGGCATGCGTGGCGAGCAAGCTGGCGCCGGCCGAGGAAGAGACCCGGCCCGCCTCGTCGTCCGGCTCGGAGGGCGCAGCCGCCCCCGCCACGGAGGCGACGGGCACCCGGACCAACGGCAGCGGCGCCTCCGGCGCCACCCCCGCCGCGAAGGGCCCGGTGCTCTCGTCCGCGCCGAAGGCCGCGGCGCCCAGCGGTCCGCTGCGCAGCGAGGTCGACGCGATCGACCTCGCCGCCACCGCGGGAGCACCGATCCTCAAGCGCGTCGCCCCGGTGGCCGCGGGTGCGCTGCTCCTGCTGGTCATCTTCCTGATCCGGCGCGCACGCCGCTGACCCTCCGCCCGTCGCCGCAGGGCCACTTCCCACCGGGAAGTGGCCCTGCGGTTGTTCAGCCGAGGCCGCTGACCCGCAACGTGATGTTCAGCCGGCCGTCCGCGAGGCCCGTGTCCGGCACGTCGTGGGCGGGCAGCAGCTTCGGCACGCCGTGGTAGGCGAGGCGGCTCTCGTCGCCGAGGACGACGAGGTCGCCGGAGCGCAGCTCGACGTCGGTCCACGGCCGGCCGCGGTTCTCGGTGTTCCCCAGCCGGAACACGCACGGCGCCCCGATGCTGAACGACACGACGGGGTCGGGCGCCCGCTCGTCGCTGTCGCGGTGCAGGCCCATGCGGGCGTCGGGACCGTAGTGGTTGATCAGGGCGATGTCCGGGCGGTAGCCGCGCGCCCGGTCCGGGTCGCCGTAGGCGTCGGCGAGGGCGTCGCGTCCCAGGTCACCGAGCCACTCCGGGAACGGCGTCACAGGGGATCCGTCCTGGTCGTCACGGGTGCGTGAGTAGCGGTACGGGTACCAGTGCCAGCCCAGGCACACGCTGCGCACGGTCATCTGCCCGCCGTTCGGCAGCACCGCCGCGCGGATCCCGGGCCCCTCGCCCGCCCACTCCCGGCAGGCCCGCACGAGCATGCGCTGCCGGTCGAGGTCGAGCCAGTCCGGCACGTGCACCGCGCCGGGCGCGAGCACCCGCCGTTCCCGCGGCACGAGCTCGAACGTCATCGGGCGTTGTGGAAGATGATCCCCAGCACGTGCCTGTCGCCGCTGTGCACGGCACTCACCCCGTGCCGCACCTGCACGCGGTGGTACCCCCGTGCCCCGAGCTTCGGCCGGTGGTGCACCGGGAAGACCACGGCCTCGCCCTGCCGGGGTCGCAGCACGATCGGGCGCGACTGCTGGCGCGGCCGCTGCTCCACGAACACGCTCTCCCCTCCGGTGAAGTCCTCGTCGGGGCGGCTGAGCATCACGAGGAACTGCAGCGGGAACGTCAGCTCGCCGTAGACGTCCTGGTGCAGGCAGTTGTAGCCGCCCGGCCCGTAGCGCAGCACGAGCGGTGTGGGCCGGTGCTGCCCGGCGGCGGCACACTCGGCCAGCAGCCCGTCGAGCCGGTCGGGGAACGTCCGCTCGCCCAGCCGCTCCGCCCACGTGTTGGCGATCTCCGCCAGCGGCGGGTACAGCTGCTCGCGCAGCTCCTGGACGAGCGGCGGGAGCGGGTCGGCGAAGTACCGGTAGCTGCCCTCGCCGAACGCGTGGCGGGCCATCACCACGGTGCTGCGGAAGCGCTCGTCCTCGTCGAACATCGCGACCACATCCGCGCACTGCTGCGGCGTGAGCAGCGGCGGCGTGCCCGCGACACCGTCGGTGTCGAGGCGCTCCGCCACGGCGCGGACGTCCAGTCGGTCCAGCACGGCTGTCATGACTCCACCCTCGCCCAGGACCGCCGGCCTCGCTGGCGGGAATCGGCCGGCTGGATGATGACCACATGCGCTCCGGACCGCACAACGCCCTGACCGACGTCCCCGGCCTGCGTGTCGGCCACGCCTCGCTCGACGGGCCGGGCGCGTTGAGCGGCACGACCGTCGTGCTGGCCCCCGAGGGTGGCGCCGTGGCGGGCGCGGACGTCCGGGGCGCGGCACCCGGCACCCGCGAGACCGACCTGCTGCACCCGGGTGCCACCGTGCAGCGCGTGCACGCCGTGCTGCTGTCCGGCGGCAGCGCGTACGGCCTCGCGGCGGCGGGCGGCGTGATGGCACGGCTCGAGGCGGCGGGCATCGGGTTCCCCGTGCCGGGTGGGGTCGTCCCGCTCGTGCCGGGCGCGGTCGTGTTCGACCTCGGCCGAGGCGGGGACTTCGGCGCCCGCCCGGACGCGGCCACCGGCGCCGCCGCCTACGACGCCGCGAGCGACGGCCCTGTCGCGCAGGGCGTCGTCGGCGCGGGTACCGGCGCGCAGGCCGGTGGGCTCAAGGGCGGGATCGGCACGGCCAGCGCCGTGCTCGACGGAGGTGCGGTCGTCGCCGCCCTCGTCGTGGCGAACGCGGCGGGCTCGGCCGTCGACCCGGCCACCGGCCTGCTGCACGGGGTGCGCGCCGGCCTGCCCGGCGAGTTCCCGGCGTTCGAGGTCGGCGCGGAGGCGCTGGACGAGCTGCGCGGAGCGCCCCGCCCGCCGTCGCTCGGCACGGCGACGACGCTGGCCGTCGTGGCCACCGACGTCACGCTGGACAAGGCCGGTTGCGGGCGGCTGGCCACGATGGGCCACGACGGCCTGGCCCGCGCCGTGGCCCCGGCCCACACCGCCACCGACGGCGACACCGTGTTCGGCCTCTCCACCGCCGCACGCCCCACCCCGGAGCTCCCCGGCCTGGTGGCCCTGCACGCGGCAGCGGCCGACGTGGTGGCGAGAGCGATAGCCCACGCGATGCTGGCGGCCGAAACGGTGACGACCCCGGCCGGCACCTGGCGCAGCTACACCGACGTGGTGGCCGGATAGCCGCACAACCTCGGTGGGCACGGCACACATCGCCCGGCGGCTGTGCGGTCCACTCCCGTTGTGTGCGGTCAGCCGCCGGCGAACGGGGGGAGGACGTCCAGCGTCGACATCGGGGGGACCGGCGCCCGCGGTCGCGTACCGCCACCTCGTCCAGGAGGAAGGTGCACCTGTCCAGCACGCGTGCGAGCTCGGCGCCGTGCCGGTCCCGGATCGCGGCGATCGCCTGCTCGACGGTGCGCCGTCCGGCAGCTCGAGCGGCTCGGTCTCCACGCCTGCGGCGGCTCGTGCAGCGGCGAAGTAGCGGATCGTCACGGTGGCGGTGGTGGTGGTCATCGTCAGCCGCCGATCGCGCTCATCGGGCGGTCGGGCTGCAGGAAACCCGGGTCGTCGATCCCGTGCCCGGCGAGCTTGCCCCACATGGCGTGCCGCCACGTGTCGGCGATCTCGGCGTCGGCCGCGCCGCCCCGCAGCAGCGCCCGCAGATCGGTCTCGGTGCGCGCGAACAGGCACGAGCGGACCTGACCGTCGGCGGTGAGCCGGGTGCGGTCGCAGGCGCCGCAGAACGGCATCGTGACCGAGGCGATCACGCCGACCGCGGCCGGCCCGCCGTCCACCAGCCAGCGCTCCGCGGGCGCACCGCCGCGCTCGGCCTGGTCGTGGGTGAGCGTGAAGCCCTCCCGAAGCTTCTCCATCACCTCGCCCGCGGTGATCATCTCGGACCGCTCCCACCCGTGCTGGGCGTCGAGCGGCATCTGCTCGATGAAACGCAGCTCGTAGCCGTGATCGAGGGCGAACCGCAGGAGTGGCACCGCCTCGTCGTCGTTCACGCCCCGCAGCAGCACGGTGTTGATCTTGATGGGGTCGAGGCCCGCGGCTCGCGCCGCGGCGAGACCGGCCAGCACGTCCGAGAGGCGGTCGCGCCGGGTGATCGTGGCGAACCGGTCGGGACGCAGCGTGTCCATCGACACGTTGAGCCGGTTGACGCCGGCCGCGGCCAGCGCCTCCGCCCGACGCGCGAGGCCGATCCCGTTGGTGGTGAGCGAGATGTCCGGGCGGGGCTCCAGTGCAGCGGACGCCGCGATGAGGCTCTCCAGGCCGCGCCGCAGCAGCGGCTCGCCGCCGGTGAAGCGCAGCTCGTTGATCCCCAGGTCGCGCACCGCGATCGTGATCAGCCGGATCAGCTCGTCGTCGGTGAGCTGTTCGTCGCGCGGCATCCAGTCCAGCCCTTCGGCCGGCATGCAGTACGAGCAGCGCAGGTTGCAGCGGTCGGTCAGGGAGATCCGCAAGTCGGTGGCGACCCGGCCGAACGAGTCGATGAGCCGCGGGTCGGCGGGACGCGCCGGATCACGGGGGGCCGCCCCCCGCACCGCCGGAAGTCCGAGCTCGGTAGCCGTCACACCACGAGCGTAATAGCCGGAAACCGCGTCGTCGCCCGCCCTGGAAGATCAACGATCAAGAGTTCCGCAACTGCGTCTGATCGGTCTGAACAGCTCCGCAGATGCGGATCAGACGGCTGTCCGAAAGGTCGGCCGTCGACTCCTGCCGCCCGCACCGAGCCCGCGACTCGCGTGCACCCAGCCCGCGACTCGCGCGCATCGAGAGCCCGACTCGCGGAGGTTGGGGGCGTAACCCTTCCGCGAGTCGGGGTGTGAATGCGCGCGAGTCGCGCTCTGAGTGCGGGCGAGTCGCGCTGTGGGTGCGGGCGAGTCGCGCTGTGGGTGCGGCCGGCGTCAGTCGTGGCGGCCCAGTTCCTGGCGGGCCACCGTGCGCAGGTGGACCTCGTCGGGGCCGTCGGCGAGGCGCAGGGCGCGGGCCCAGACGTAGGAGGACGCCAGCGGTACGTCGTCGCTCATCCCGGCGCCGCCGTGCACCTGGATCGCGCGGTCGATGATCGTGCACGCCATGCGGGGGCAGATGGCCTTGATCGCGGCGATCTCGGTCCGGGCGCCCTTCGAGCCGTACCGGTCGATGAGCCATGCCGTCTTGAGCACGAGCAGCCGGGCCTGCTCCACCTCGATCCGCGAGTGGGCGATCTGCTCGCGCACCACGCCCTGGTCGGCGAGCGGGCGGCCGAACGCCGTGCGGGAGCGGGCGCGGCGCACCATGAGGTCGATCGCGCGCTCGGCCATCCCGATCAGGCGCATGCAGTGGTGGATCCGGCCGGGCCCGAGCCTGGCCTGCGCGATCGCGAAGCCGCTGCCCTCCTCGCCGAGCAGGTTGGACGCGGGCACGCGGACGTCCTGGAACGCGAGCTCGGAGTGGCCGTGCTGGTCCTGGTAGCCGAACGTGGGCAGGTGTCGTTTGATCTCCAGGCCGGGGGTGTCGCGCGGCACGAGCACCATCGACTGTTGCCGGTGGGTCGCCGCGTCGGGGTCGGTCTTGCCCATGACGATGAAGATCTTGCAGCGGGGGTCGGCGGTGCCGGAGATCCACCACTTGCGTCCGCTGATCACGTACTCGTCGCCGTCGCGGCGGATCCGGGTCTGGACGTTCGTGGCATCGGAGGAGGCGACGTCGGGTTCGGTCATCGCGAACGCCGAGCGGATCTCGCCTTCCAGCAGCGGTTCGAGCCACAGCTGTTTCTGTTCGGGCGTGCCGAACAGGTGCAGCGTCTCCATGTTGCCGGTGTCGGGGGCCTGGCAGTTGATGGCCTCGGGGGCGATCGTCGGCGACCAGCCGGAGACCTCCGCGACCGGGGCGTACTCGAGGTTGGACATGCCGGAGACGCTGGGGAGAAAGAGGTTCCACAGCCCGCGGGCGCGGGCCTCGGCCTTCAGCTCCTCGACGACGGGCGGCAGGTCCCACTCCTGTGGGGTGCCACGTCGCTCGGCGCGGAACGCCTCGTACCCGACCTCTGCCGGGATGATCTTCTCGTCGAGGAACGCACGCATCCGTCGGGTGTGGTCGGCCGCCACGCTGCTGGGTTCGAAGTCCACAGCCTGCACCCAACCACAGGGCCGGCCTCGCTGGCCGTGGTCGTATCCGCGGAACTATTGTCGGAATCGTGCCGCAGTTCAGGATTGCCGACGCCGCCCGGTTGCTCGGTGTCAGCGACGACACCGTGCGTCGCTGGGTCGATGCGGGCACGTTGCCCGTGCGGGCCGACGCGTCGAACCGCAAGGTCATCGACGGTGCCGCGCTGGCCGCGTTCGCCCGTGAGCACGCGTCCGCGCCGCCCGACCCGTCCGACGTGCAGAGCTCGGCGCGCAACCGGCTGGTCGGGCTGGTCACCTCCGTCGTGGCCGACCGGGTGATGGCGCAGGTCGAGATGCAGTGCGGGCCGCACCGGATCGTGTCCCTGATGTCCAGCGAGGCGGTGCGGGAGATGGGCCTCGAGCCGGGTGCGCTCGCCGTCGCCGTGATCAAGTCGACGACAGTGGTCGTGGAGACGCCGGGGGCGACCGCGTGAACAACGGGCCTGCTGCGCCGTCGCCCGCGCCGGACCCGGCGGGCTCCGGCCGCCGGTGACGCAGCCCCCGGCCCGCCGGTCCGCCGACCACGACACGGGCGTCGGGCTGCCGAGGCTGCTCTGGGTGCCTGCGGCTCTCGCGTTCGCCGTGATCGCGCTGCCCGTCGTGGGGCTGGCCCTGCGCGCGGACTGGCCCCGGCTGCCCGAGCTTCTGCTGCGCGAGTCCGCGCTCGACGCGCTGCGGCTCTCGCTCCTGACCGCCACGATCTCGACGGCCCTGTGCGTCGTGCTCGGCGGCCCGCTGGCCGTGGTGCTCGCCAGGGGACGGGTGCGCGGCCTGCGGCTGCTGCGGTCGGTGGTGCTGCTGCCGCTGGTGCTGCCGCCCGTCGTCGGAGGTCTCGCGCTGCTGTTCCTGCTGGGCCGCACCGGGCTCGTCGGGCGTGGGCTCGACCTCGCGTTCGGGATCACGATCCCGTTCACCACGGCCTCGGTGGTGCTGGCGCAGACGTTCGTCGCACTGCCGTTCCTCGTGGTGAGCCTCGAGGGCGCGCTGCGCACGTCGGGCCGCCGCTACGAGGAGGTGGCCGCCACGCTGGGGGCCGCTCCCTGGCTCGCGTTCCGCCGGGTGACGGTGCCGCTGGTGCTGCCGGGCCTGGCGTCGGGTGCCGTGCTGGCGTTCGCCCGCTGCCTCGGGGAGTTCGGCGCCACGATCGCCTTCGCCGGCAGCCTGCAGGGCACGACGCGCACGCTCCCGCTGCTGGTCTACCTGGAGCGGGAGACCGACGTGGACGCCGCGGTGGCGCTGTCACTGCTGCTGGTGGTGGTGGCGGTGCTCGTCATCGCGGTCGCGCGGCCCCGCACGGTCGAGGGGCTGCGGTGACCGCCCTCGACGCGCACGTCGTCGTCCGGCGGGGGACGTTCAGCCTGGACGTCGACCTGCAGGCCGACTCGGGCGAGGTGCTCGCCGTGCTCGGACCGAACGGTGCGGGCAAGTCGACGCTCCTGGGCGTGCTGGCCGGCCTGCTGCGTCCGGACGCCGGGCACGTCCGCCTCGGGGCGGCCACGGTCGTCGATCCGGCCGCCGGCGTGCACGTGCCGCCGCACCGGCGCGGTGTCGGGCTGCTGGCGCAGGAGGCATTGCTGTTCCCGCACCTCACTGCGCTGGCCAACGTCGCGTTCGGGCCGCGGGCCCGCGGCGTCGCGCGCCGGGAGGCGGAGCAGCGGGCCCATGAGCTGCTCACCGCGGTCGACGCGCCCGAGCTCGCCGACCGCCGCCCCGCTCGGATGTCCGGCGGGCAGCAGCAGCGGGTGGCGCTCGCCCGTGCGCTCGCGCCCACCCCGACCTCCTGCTGCTCGACGAGCCGCTCGCCGCGCTCGACGTGGACGCGCGCCCGCCATGCGCGCGCTGCTGCGGCGGGTGGTGCGTGCGGCCGGGCAGACCGCCGTGCTGGTCACGCACTCCGCGCTCGACGCGCTCGTGCTGGCCGACCGGGTCGTCGTGCTCACCGCGGGCCGGGTCGTCGAGCGCGGCCCCACGCGGGACGTGCTGTCGCGCCCGCGCAGCCCGTTCACCGCGCGGATCGCCGGGCTCGACCTCGTGCCCGGCACCGCCTGCCCCGGCGGCCTGCGGACGGCCGACGGCACCGTCGTCGCGGGCAGGGACGGCGGTCTCGTCGACGGTGAACCCGCGGTGGCGGTGTTCCCGCCGTCGGCGGTGGCCGTGTTCGCGCAGCGGCCGCACGGCAGCCCGCGCAACGTGCTGCCCGTGCAGGTGGCCGCGATCGAGCCGCACGGCGACGTCGTGCGGCTCCGGGCCGCCGCGGTGCCGGGCGGGCCGGGGTGGGTGGAGGGGCTCGCCGCCGACGTCACCCCTGCCGCGGTGGCCGAACTCGCCCCCGAGCCGGGTGCGCGGATGTGGTTCGCGGTGAAGGCCACCGAGGTGGCGATCCACGCAGCTCGGTGACCTCATTCGTCACACCAGCCACTATCGTGTCTCTGTTCTCACCGGTACATGATCCGTACCGTCGCTGACCGTGACGCGACTCCTCCTGCGCATCGTCCCCGTGGCGATCGTGCTGCAGCTGGCGGTCGCGATCATGTTGCCCACGGGCGCCGAGGCCCGGGAGTACCGCGGTGACGCGGCGGCCTACGTCGTGCACGCGCGCACGACCGACGACGCCGCGGCCGCGGCCGCCGACGTGGGCGTGCGGCCGACCCGGACGTACGGCCATGCGTTCGCGGGGTTCGCGGCCGAGCTGAACCGGGTCCAGGTGGACCGGCTGCGCGCGCGCCAGGGGTGCTGGGAGTGGAGGAGGACCGCCGGTTCGTCCCGCTCGACCCCGACCGCCGACCCGACCTGACCGAGGGGGAGCAGCCCGATCCGCCGAACTGGGGCTCGACCGCATCGACCAGCGCGGCCTCCCGCTCGACCACAGCTACACGACGAACGCGACCGGAGCGGGCGTCACGATCTACGTGCTGGACACGGGCGTGGACGTCACCCATCCCCAGTTCGAGGGGCGCGCCCGGTGGGTGCTGAACACCGTGGACGGGGACGACCACGACTGCGACGGGCACGGCACGGTCGTGGCGGGCATCGCCGCGTCCCGCGACTACGGGGTGGCGAAGCAGGCCCAGGTCCGGGCCGTGAAGGTGCTCGACTGCACGGGAGCGGGCACGCTCTCGTCGCTCCTCGCCGGCATCGACCACGTGGCGACCCACGCCGAGAAGCCCGCGGTCGTGACCATGTCGTGGAGCTACGGCCCGTCGGACGTGCTGCTCTCCGCGGTGGCCGGGCTGGTCGGCAAGGGCATCTTCGTCGCCTCCTCGGCGGGCAACTCCGGCGCGGACGACTGCACCGTCGCGCCCCGCGCGTTCCCCGGCGTGCTCGTCGTGGCCAACTCGATGATCGACGACCAGCGTGCGGACAGCTCCTCCACCGGCTCGTGCGTCGACCTGTACGCCCCCGGCACGAGCATCCGCTCGACCGTGCCGGGCGGCGGGACCGCCTCGTACTCGGGAACGTCGATGGCCGCGCCGCACGCGGTGGGCGTCGCCGCGCTGTACAAGCAGACCTTCGGCGACGCCCCGAGCGACGTGATCGAGAAGTGGATCATTGATCACGCCGTCCCCGGCGTGGTGAGCGGCGGGGAGATCGGGAGCACGCCCAACCGGCTGCTGAACACCGGCGGGCTCTAGACCGCGACTCGCGCAACGAGGGGGGTCCCACCCCCGCGAGTCGGGGTCTGAATGCACGCGAGTCGCGGTCTCGGTGTACGCGAGTTGCGCAGCGGGGCCCTCAGGTCGGCGTGAGCACCTCGAAGCCCGTGTACGGGACGAGGGCGTCCGGCAGCCGGACCGAGCCGTCGGCCTGCTGGCCCTGCTCCAGCACCGCGACGAGGGTGCGGCCGATCGGCAGGCCGGAGCCGTTGAGGGTGGCGGCGAAGCCGCGCCTGCCGTCCTTGGCCTTCGTGCGGATGCCGGCGCGGCGGGCCTGGAACGTGCCGAAGTCGGACACCGAGCTGATCTCGCGGTAGGCACGCTGTCCGGGCAGCCACACCTCGATGTCGTAGGTGAACTCCGCCGAGAACCCGATGTCGCCCGCCGCGAGCTTCACCACCCGGTACGCGAGCCCGAGCCCCTGCATCGCGGCCTCGGCGTGCCCGAGCAGCACCTCCAGCTCCTCGCGCGAGCGCTCGGCGTCGGCGATGCGCACGAGTTCGACCTTCGAGAACTCGTGGAGGCGGATCAGGCCGCGCGTGTCGCGCCCGTAGGAGCCCGCCTCCGAGCGGAAGCACGGGGTGTGGGCGGTGTAGGCCAGCGGGAGCTGCTCGAGGTCGAGCGTCTCCTTCGCGTGCAGGTTCGTGAGCGGCACCTCGGCGGTCGGGATGAGGTAGAGCTCCCGGTCGGCGACACCCGTCTTGAACAGGTCGTGCTCGAACTTCGGGAGCTGTCCCGTTCCCGTCATCGTGACGCGGTTGACGAGGGTGGGCACCGAGAACTCGGTGTAGCCGTTGCGCTCGGTCGCCATGTCGAGCAGGTAGCGCGCGATCGCCCGTTCCAGCGCGGCGCCCTTGCCGCGCAGCACCGCGAACCGCGGGCCGGCGAGCTTGGTGGCGCGGGGGAGGT
The DNA here is from genome assembly GCA_001942185.1 of Pseudonocardia sp. CNS-004. GTDB lineage: Bacteria > Actinomycetota > Actinomycetes > Mycobacteriales > Pseudonocardiaceae > Pseudonocardia. The sequence goes on along the minus strand of MKJV01000105.1, from coordinate 28,870 downwards.
CGAGGATGCCGAGCAACTCGGCGATGTCGACGTGGTCGAGCGGGTCGAAGTCGAACTCCTGCGGCTCACCCCACGTGCGCACCAGCTCGGCGTCCTCGTCGCTGGCACCGTCGGGCAGCTCGTCGGCGGGCAGGTTCGGAATGCCGAGCAGCAGCTCCTGCAGCTCGGCATCCGCCGACCGGTGCTCCTCCTCGGCCGCCGCGACGACGCCCTTGAGCTCACGCGCCCTGGCGACGAGCGCCTCGCGCTCCTCGGGCGCGGCGCCCTTGACGGCGGTAGCACCCGCTTCGACTCCGCGCGCGCCTCGTCGCCGCGCTGGATCGCGGAGTTGCGGGCGGCCAGCAGCTTCTCCAGGGACGCGACGTCCAGTGCGTAGCCGCGTCGGGCCAGCTTGCGGACGGCGTCGGTGGCAGGATCGAGAAGCACCCGCGGATCGTGCATCCATCGAGGGTATCGGCCCCCCGCGAGCGGGTTTCCTCCCCATCCGGAGGTGGCGTTGTCCCACCGCTCGTCGCAGGATGAGCGAGAACTGCCGCCGGTGACGTCGAAGGGACCCATCGCCGTGTCCGCTGCACCCGCCCTCCCGTCCTACGCCTCGGGCACGTCCGACGTCCCGTTGCTCGGCGACACCATCGGCGACAACCTCGACCGTGTCGCGGCCGCCCAGCCCGATGCGGAGGCGCTCGTGGACGTGCCGAGCGGGCGCCGGTGGACCTACGGGCAGCTGCGCGACGACATCGACACGCTCGCGCTCGGCCTGCACGCCGCGGGCGTGGCGAAGGGCGACCGGATCGGCATCTGGGCGCCGAACCTCCCCGAGTGGACGCTGGTGCAGTACGCCACCGCCAAGATCGGGGCGATCCTGGTCAACATCAACCCGGCCTACCGCACGCACGAGCTGGAGTACGTGCTGAACCAGGCGGGGATCTCGATGCTGGTGGCCGCGCCGAGCTTCAAGACGTCCGACTACGAGGCGATGATCAAGGAGGTCAGGCCGAACTGCCCCGCGCTGCGCCAGGTGATCCTCATCGGGCGGCCGAACTGGGACGAGCTGATGGCCGACGGCCGCGGCGGCGACCGCGCCGAGCTCGCGCGGCTGCAGGCGGCGTTGAGCCCCGACGACCCGATCAACATCCAGTACACGTCCGGGACCACGGGCTTCCCGAAGGGCGCCACCCTGTCCCACCACAACATTCTCAACAACGGCTACTTCGTGGGACGGCTCTGCGGCTACACCCCCGACGACCGGGTGTGCATCCCGGTGCCCTTCTACCACTGCTTCGGCATGGTGATGGGCAACCTCGGCGCCACGACCAACGGCTCGACGATGGTGATCCCCGGCCCCGGCTTCGACCCGAAGGCCACGCTGGCCGCCGTCGCGCAGGAGCGCTGCACGTCGTTGTACGGGGTGCCGACGATGTTCATCGCCGAGCTGAACGACCCCGAGTTCGACTCCTACGACCTGTCGTCGCTACGCACCGGGATCATGGCGGGCTCACCGTGCCCCGTCGAGGTGATGAAGCAGGTCGTGGACCGGATGGGTATGACCGAGGTGACCATCTGCTACGGCATGACCGAGACGTCCCCGGTGTCGATCCAGACCCGCGCCGACGACTCCCTCGAACGGCGGGTGTCGACGGTCGGGCGGGTGCACCCGCACGTCGAGGTCAAGGTCGTCGACCCCGAGACGGGCCTGACCCTGCCCCGCGGCGAGCCGGGCGAGCTGTGCACCCGCGGCTACTCGGTGATGCTCGGGTACTGGGAGGAGCCGGAGAAAACGGCCGAGGCGATCGACCGGGCCCGCTGGATGCACACCGGCGACCTCGGCGTGATGGACTCCGACGGCTACGTCAACATCACCGGCCGGATCAAGGACATGGTCATCCGCGGCGGCGAGAACATCTACCCGCGGGAGATCGAGGAGTTCCTCTACACCCACCCGGACATCCTGGACGCTCAGGTCATCGGCGTCCCCGACGCGCGGTACGGCGAGGAGCTGTGCGCCTGGGTGACACTGCGCGAGGGTGCCTCCGAGCTCACGGCGGAGTCCGTGCGCGAGTTCGCCACCGGCAAGCTCGCGCACTACAAGATCCCGCGGTACGTGCTGGTGGTCGACTCCTTCCCGATGACCGTCACCGGCAAGGTCCGCAAGGTGGAGATGCGGGCGAAGAGCGTGGAGATGCTGGATCTCGGCGCGGCGGCGCAGGTCCGCAACGCCTGAGCGTTCGTACGGATGCCCGCCCGCGAATTGAACGGGTGCGCAGCGTGGGTCCGTCGGACTAGGGTGGTCGGCACGCGTCCCGGTGTCGCTCGATGGGCCGACCAAGTGGCTGCCCGGCATCACGGGGCGCGTTCGTCATGCGGTGCGCAGTGGCGCCGTGCGACGTCGGGTGCGATCGAGGAACGGGTGAACAGGGTGCCGACCGGCAGGGTCAAGTGGTACGACGCCGACAAGGGCTTCGGTTTCCTCGCTCAGGACGGCGGGGAGGACGTCTACGTCCGCAAGGCCGCGCTGCCGGCCGGGGTGCAGGCGTTGAAGGCCGGCCAGCGCGTCGAGTTCGGGATGGCCGAGGGCAGGCGCGGGCCGCAGGCCCTCTCGGTGCGGCTGGTGGACGCGCCGCCGTCGGTCGTCGAGTCCACCCGGCGTCCGGCCGAGGACCTGCACAGCCTCATCGAGGACATGATCCGGTTGCTCGAGACGAAGGTGCAGCCCGACCTGCGCCGGGGTCGCTACCCGGACCGCCGCACCTGCAAGCTCGCCTCCGACGTGGTCCGGGCCGTGGCCCGCGACCTCGACGGTTCCTAGGAGACGTTCAGCACCCAGCTGGCCCGGATGGGGAACTCCCGTTCCCCGGTCTGCGGGTCCGGCTCGGTGGGCATCCCGTACTGCTGCACCTCGGCGGTGAGCAGGCGGTGATCCGGCGCGCCAGGGGCCAGGGTCCAGTCGGTGCGCGTATCGGGCGCGAACACCGGGCTGCGTTCGTCGTTGGGGGTGCCTGCGGCGTCGGCGTAGCTGAACACGACCTGCCACGGGGTCTGCGCCACCTCGGGCGGCACCGTGACCTGCACCGGGGTGTCGGGTGGCACGGCGAGCCGCACCGGGGCGGCGACGTCGGTGAGGCACTGCGTGAGCGCCACGTCGCAGTACTGCGCCGGGCGGGCGACGATGCTGGTGCCGCCCGCCGCGAACGTCACCTGCGGTGGTGGCGGCGGCTCCGTGGATCCGCAGCCCGCGAGCAGCAGTGCGGCGACCGGGACGGCGAGCAGGCGGGGCGGCACGCGCACCACGGTACGGAGGAGCCGGTCACCCGCGGCCCGGAGCCCCGGCCCGCTGGGCGCGGTGGCCGAGGAACGGCAGCAGGCTGCGGCCGCGCGCCACCAGCGCCGACTGCGTGCCGGCGAGGGCGATGATCGCGGCGATCACCGTGAAGCCGAGCCAGAACGTGTCGTGGGGCAGCAGCACGCCCAACGCGCCGCCGAACACCCACGCGAGCGCGAGCACCGTCTCCGAGCGGCCGAACGCGGACGCCCGGGACTCGTCGGGGAGGTCGCGCTGGATCACCGCGTCGAGGCAGACCTTGGCCAGCGCGCTCGCCGCGGCGCCGACCAGGCCGACCACGGCGGCCGTCGCGATGCCCGGCAGCAGGGCCGCGACCGCACTGACGACGACCGCCGCCGTGACACACGACATGATCACCGCGTCGGACTTGAGGAACTGCCGCCGGGAGCCCACCGCGTTGCCGGTGAACGAGCCGATGCCGGCCGCGGCGCCGACGATGCCGATCAGGAGGACCTGGCGGCCCGGGTCGGTCTCGGCCTGCTCGCGCACCACGAACGCGACGAACAGCGTGAGGAACCCGGTGAGGACCCGGACCGCGCCGCTGCCCCAGAGCGCCACCGTGACGTGGCGGCCCATCGGGGTGCGCCTGCCGCGGGCGGTGGTGCGCAGCGTGGCGGCGACCTCGCCCGCCGTGGACTCGACCCAGCTCGGGATCCGCAGGCACAGGACGGTGCCGCCCACGGCGACCAGCGCCGTGAAGATCAACGCCCCTTGCGAGTCCCACAGTGCGGCGACACCGGCCGCGACCGCGCCCGAGACACCACCCGCGACCAGCCCGAACGTGGTGAGCCGCGAGTTCGTGGTGACGAGGGTGATCGCGCTCGGCAGCACCCGCGGTGTGACGGCCGCCTTGAGCACCGCGAACGACTTGCTCAGCACCATGGCACCCAGCGCCGCGGGGTAGAGCAGCCAGTTCTCGTAGTTGAACGCCATCACGACGGCGAGCACCGCACGCCCGGCGAACGAGACGGCGAGCGCGGCGCGGCGCCCGCGCTGGAGCCGGTCGAGCATCGGCCCGATCACCGGCGCCACGACCGCGAACGGCGCCACCGTGATGATCAGGTAGAGCGCCACGTTGGTCTTGCTCTCCGCAGTGGCCGCGGCGAAGAACAGCGTGTTGGCCAGCGCGACGGCCACAGCGGCGTCCACCGCGTAGGTGAGCATCGTGGCGTAGGTGAGCGCCGTGAGGCCGGAGCGGTCGGCCCCGTCGGCCGTGGTCGCGCGGTGGAAGGCGCGGATGCCGCCCTCGGTGATCTCGCGGCTGCGCAGCGCCGCGACGCGGGTGACGGTGAGCTTGCGCGGCATCCGCCGGGTGGGCGGTGGCGGGGCCTCCGTGGTGGGCGGCTCCGCCGGCTCGTCGGCTGTGGTCCACGGGCGCGGCGGGGGAGTGCGGCGGTGGGCGGCCGGGTCGTAGTCCGGGTCGTCGTGCCACGGGTAGCGCCTGCGCGGGCCGTCGCCGTCGGTGTCGGCCTCGTCCGCTGCGGGCGCGGGTGCCTCGTCGACCGTGACCCAGGTGCGGCGACCGCGGCGGCCGCGGCGGGACTGGGGCGACTCGGGACGGGCCACGCCTCCATTCTGGCCCATCGGACGGGCGCGCCGGGCCCGGTCGGGTCTCAGACCTGGGTGAAACGCACCCGGAACGACGCCGGCCAGAGCTTGCCCGTCAGGAGGTACTCGCCGTCGCCCAGCGCGGCGATGCCGTTGAGCACGTCGGCATCGGCGCGCCGCTCCGCGTCGAGCAGCTCGGCGGCGTCCACGACCGCAGTGACGCGGCCATCGGCGGGGTCGATGCGCACGATCCGGTCGGTCTGCCAGATGTTCGCCCAGACCTGGCCGTCGACGCACTCCAGCTCGTTGATCTCGGTGACCGGCTCGCCGTCGAGCGCGACCGCCACCGACCCGGTCTCGGCGAACGTCACCGGATCGTGGAAGCGCAGCCGGTCGGTGCCGTCGCTGCGCACGAGCCGGCCGTCGTCGTGGCACAGGCCCCAGCCCTCGCCGTCGAGCGGCACCTCGCGCAGCAGCGTCAGATCGGTGCGGTCCCACTCGAGCGCGACGCCGTCGCGCCACGTGAGCTGCCAGATCCGGTCGTCGAGGACAGTAATGCCCTCGCCGAAGAGCCGTCCGGGCAGCGGCACCTCCCGCCGGACCTCGCCCGTCGCCGCGTCCAGCTCCCGCAACCGCGACTCCCCGGCGAGGCCGGTGCCCTCGTACAGCGTGCCGTCGGGGGCGAGCTCGAGTCCCTGCGTGAACGCGTCGGTGTCGTGCGGCAGCTCGGCGAGCACCGTGGGGCGAAGCCGTTCCACGGTCGGTGCGGGGGCCGCGGCGGGGGCCGGGGCGGCCGCCGCGCACCCCGCGACCGCGAGCGCCAGGGCCCCGAGCAGTGCACGCCCGAAGGTCATGGCGGAGAGGGTGGCACAATCCGTCCGGTGAACGCCGTACCGACCCTCGTCCCGCCCGCCCGTCTCGTGGACGCGGTGGCGCAGGCTCGGGCCGCTGCGGTCGAGGAGGCCGCGGCGGACCTCGGTCCGCAGGCAGCAGATGCCGCTGTCGGCGAGCACCTCGAGGCCGTCCCCGAGTCGGCCGACGCCGTCAGCCACCACTTCGCCGCCGCGCAGGGCGGCTACCACGGCTGGCGCTGGTCGGTCACCCTGGCCGCCGCGGGCGACGACGAGCCCGTCACGGTCAGCGAGGTCGTCCTCGTCCCCGGCCCCGAGGCGCTCGTGGCGCCGGTGTGGGTGCCGTGGGAGGAGCGCGTCCGGCCCGGTGACCTGGGCGTCGGCGACCTGCTGCCCGCACCGCAGGACGACCCGCGGCTCGTGCCCGGCTACCTCGCCTCCGACGACCCCGCGGTCGAGGAGGTCGCCGTCGAGGTGGGCCTCGGCCGCCGCCTCGTGCCCTCCCGCCACGGGCGTGACGAGGCCACCCGGCGTTGGCACGACGGCCCGCACGGCCCCGTCTCCGACATGGCCCGCGCCGCGCCGGCACACTGCGCACCTGCGGCTTCCTCTTCCCGCTCGCCGGATCGTTGCGCGGCGCGTTCGGGGTGTGCGGGAACGAGTTCTCGCCCGCCGACGGCGTCGTCGTCGACGTCGGCTTCGGCTGCGGAGCCCACTCCGACGTGCAGCCCGACACCACGTCGCCGGTGGCCGTCGCGGAGCTCGTCTACGACGACGGCGTCGACCTGGAGCCGGTCGGCAAGTAGTGGACCCCTTCGGCACGGCGGAGCTGCGATCCGCCGTCCTGTCCGCATGGGCGGATTCGCCCACCCGCTTCCGCGAGGACGCCAACGCCGAGGAGGACCTGCGGCTCGGCGGCTACGCCGACGCGTGGTTCGTGGAGCTGGCCCAGAACGCCGCCGACGCCGCGCGGGCGGCCGGGGTGGCGGGACGCGTCCGGGTGGAGGTGCGCGACGGTGAGCTGGCGATCGCCAACATCGGCGCGCCGTTGACGCCGCCGGGGTCGCGGCGCTCGCATCGCTGCGCGCGTCCGCCAAGCGCGACGACCTCGGGTCCGTCGGCCGGTTCGGTGTCGGGTTCGCGTCCGTACTCGCGCTCACGGACGCTCCGCGGGTGCTGAGCACGGGCGGTGGGGTGGCGTTCTCCGCGGAGCGCACGGCCGCCGAGGTTTCCGCGCTCCCCGGCCCGGCCGCCGAGCTGGACCGGCGCGGCGGGGCCCCGGTCCTGCGGCTCGCATGGCCCACCGACGAGCGTCCGCGCGCCGGCTACGACACCGAGGTCCGGCTGCCGCTGCGTCCCGGCGCCGACCCGGCCGTCCTGCTCGCCGCGGCCCGGGACGGCGCCCCCGACCTGCTGCTCGCGCTCCCCGACCTCGTCGAGATCGCCGTCGGGGAGCAGGTCCTGACGCGCACGGACGGCCCCGGTGAGCGCGAGGTGACCATCGCCGGGCGCCGCTGGCTGCTCGCCCGCGACGCAGGCCGCATCGACGACGAGGCGGCGCAGGCGGAGGCCGTCGAGCAGCGCGGGCGGCGGGACTGGTCGGTGTGCTGGGCGCTGCCGCTCAACGCCGACGGCACGCCGGACCCGTTGGGCGCCGACGTGCTGCACGCCCCGACGGCCACCGAGGAGCGGCTCTCGCTCCCCGCGCGGCTGATCGCCACCGTGCCGCTCGAACCGGACCGCCGTCGCGTGCGTACCGGCCCGGCCGCCGACGCGGTGCTCGCCGGGGCCGCGTCGGCGTACGTCGCTCTGGTCCGCTCGGCCGACCCCGGAACCCGCATCGGGCTCGCGCCGGCGCCCGGGTTCCCCCGATCCGAGCTGGACGGGCGGCTGCGCGAGCTGCTGGTGGGCGCACTGCGCGGTGCGGTGTGGTTGCCCGCGGTCACGGGCGCGGAACTCGCTCCCGGACGTGCGGAGTGGCTCGACGTCCCGACCCTCGACGGGCCGGCCGCCGCGCTGCCGGCGCTGCTCGCGGAGGCCGGGTTCGACCGGCTGCTCGCGCCGTTGCCACCGGGCACCAACCCCGCCGTGCCGGCCGAGCTCGGGGTGCACCGCATGCCGCTGGCCGAGCTGGTGCAGCGGCTGCTCGGGGTGGAGCAGGCAGCACCGTGGTGGCGGTCGCTGTACGCCGCTCTGGAGCCGCTCGCCGACACGATGCCCGGGGCGGTGGACGAGCTGCGCGCCCTCCCGGTCCCGCTGGCCGACGGTCGACGCGCGGCCGGCCCCGCGACCGTCCTGCTCCCGCCCGTCGAGGTCGTGAGTGGATACGAGGGCTCCAGCACTCGTATCCACTCACGGCTCGTGGGGGCTGTTGCCGTGCTCGGGCTGCCCGGGTTGCACATCGCCGAACCCGAGGCCGTGTACCCGTTGCTGGAGCGGCTCGGCGCGGGCCCCGCCGATCCGGCCGCGTTGCTGGAGCACCCCGCACTCGCCGATGCCGTCGAACGGTCGGTGGACGACGCCGACGCGGGGCTGGACGTGCAGCCGCTCGCGGAGGCCGTGCTGGCGCTCGTGGCCGAGACCGGCGCCGCGCCGGACGCGCTCGCGGCGCTGGCCCTCCCGGACGCGGACGGCCGCCCGGCGCGCGCCGACGAGCTCATGCTCCCTGACGCCGCGGTGCGCCCGCTGCTCGCCGAGGACGTCCCGCTCGACGCGCTCGACCCCGGGTTCGCCGCCCGGGTGTCGCGCTCCGCGCTGATCGCCCTCGGTGTCGTGGACGGGTTCACGGTGCTCGTGGACGAGGAGCCGGTGGCCCCCGACCACGACCTCGACGACGAGGAGCGCTGGTGGGACGGCCTGGGCACCCCACCGGTCCGGCTGGTGGCGGTGCGCGACCTCGACCTCGTGGCCGATGACGCGTGGCCCGCGGCACTCACGCTGCTCGCGGGTGAGCGCGACACCCGCGCCGCGCTCACCGCCCCCGGCTCGTACACGGCGTGGTGGCTCGGGTGGCACGCCCGGCTCGGCGGCCACCGGCCGGCCCATTGGCGGCTCCCCGGCGCCGCCGACCTGGCGCCGCTCTACGACCCGCCGCCAGGCGACGGCCTCCCCGACGAGGACGTACTCGCCGCGATCGGCGTGCGTGCCGACCTGCGGGTCCCCGACACGTCCACGGCCGCCGACCTGCTCGCGCGCCTCGCCGACCCGGAGCGTGCCCCGGACGTCGCCCTCGCCGCGGAGGCGTACGCGGAGCTCGCCGACGCCGTGGCCGACGGCCGCGTCGACCCCGTCGACCTGGAGCTCCCCGAACGGGTCAGGGCACTCGACGGCACCGTCGCGGACGTCGACGTCGCGGTGGTGCTGGACAAGCCGTGGCTCGCCGCCGTGCTGCCCGCGGGCGAGCTCGCCACCGGCGGCGACCCGGCGGCGCTCGCCGACCTGCTCGACCTACCGCTCGCGTCCGACGTGGTCGTGGCCGAGGCCGAGGGGGACGGGAAGAGCGTGCGGTGGGCCGAGCTCGCCGAGATCGTCGTGGCGTGCCACACGCTGGAGATGCCGGTGCCGGACGGCGAACTCACCGTCCACGACGAGCTGTGGGTGCAGCTGCGGCGCCCCGGATCCGGCCGCTTCCGCGTCCCGGCCTGGAAGGACGCGTCCGGTCGGTGGCACGCGAGCGATCCGGTGCACGCGCTGCTCGGGTCGATCGCCGACGAGATCGACGGCGCCGACTCGTCCGGCTGAACGGGCCGCCGCCGTGCTACACATCAGCCGTGACCTCCGCCAGTACCGGCGCACCGCGGCGCCCCGGCCGGGTGTGCCTGCTGTCCGTCCACACCTCGCCGCTGGAACAGCCCGGCACCGGCGACGCGGGCGGCATGAACGTGTACATCGTGGAAACCGCCCGCCGGATGGCCCGCAGGGGCGTCGCGGTGGAGGTCTTCACCCGCGCGACCTCGTCGGACCTGCCGCCCGTGGCGGAACTCGCGCCCGGGGTGCTGGTGCGCCACGTCGTCGCCGGGCCGTTCGAAGGCCTCGGCAAGCACGACCTGCCCGCCCAGCTCTGCGCGTTCACCGCGGGCGTGCTGCGCACCGAGGCCCACCAGGCGCCCGGCTACTACGACGTCGTGCACTCGCACTACTGGCTGTCCGGTCAGGTCGGTTGGCTGGCGCGGGACCGCTGGGGCGTGCCGCTCGTGCACAGCGCGCACACGCTCGCCAAGGTCAAGAACGCGGCGCTCGCGGCGGGTGACGCACCGGAACCGATGACCCGCGTCATCGGCGAGGACCAGGTCGTCGCGGAGGCCGACCGGCTGATCGGCAACACCGACGAGGAGACCCGCCAGCTCGTCGAGCTCTACGGCGCCGACCCCGGCCGCACGGTGGCGATCCCGCCCGGCGTCGACCTCACCCGGTTCACCCCCGGCGACCGCGTCGCCGCGCGCCGGCACTCGGGATCGCCCCGGACGCGTGGTGCTCGCGTTCGCGGGCCGGATCCAGCCGCTCAAGGCGCCGCACGTGCTGCTGCGGGCCGCGGCCGAACTGCTGCGCCGCGACCCCGGCCTGCGGGCCCGGCTCGTGGTGCTCGTCGCGGGCGGCCCGTCGGGCAGCGGCCTCGCCGCGCCCACGGCCCTGCAGGGCCTCGGTGACACCCTCGGCATCACCGACGTGCTGCGCTTCCTCCCGCCCCAGACCCGCGACGGGCTGGTGGACGTCTACCGGGCCGCCGACGTCGTGGCCGTGCCGAGCCACAACGAGTCGTTCGGCCTGGTTGCTCTGGAGGCGCAGGCCTGCGGCACCCCGGTCGTCGCGGCCCGGGTGGGCGGGCTTCCCGTCGCGGTCGCCGACGGCCGCTCCGGCCTGCTCGTCGACGGGCACGGCGACGACCAGTGGGCCGACGCGCTGGGCGCGGTGGCGCTGGTGGCGCGACGCCGCGCCGAGCTGGCCGCCCACACCGTCGAGCACGCCCACCGGTTCTCGTGGGACCGCACCACCGACGCGCTCCTGGACACCTACGCCGACGCGGCCGCCGAGTTCGCCGGACGCCAGCGGCAGGCCATGCGGGCCGGGCTGACGGCGGGGATGATCGAGGGGTGACCGAAGGGGACGCGCAGGCCGTCGACGCCGTCGTCGGCGCCGCGTTGGCGGAGCTCGACGTCGCCCACGACCGCCGCGAGCCCGGCCAGTACCTCGTGACGCTGCCCGGCACCAACCGCCTGCAGACCCACTGCTGGCTGCTCGTGCGCGAGCACGCGCTGTTCGTCCAGGCGTTCGTCTGCCGGCGCCCGGACGAGGCGCACGACACCGTCTACCGGTTCCTGCTGCAGCGCAACGCGCGCCTCTACGGCGTGCACTACGCGCTCGACCCTGTCGGGGACATCCACCTGATCGGTCGGATCGGCCTGCACGCCGTCACGGCCGACGAGCTCGACCGCGTGCTCGGCCAGGTCCTCGAGGCCGCCGACGGCGACTTCAACACCCTGCTCGAACTCGGCTTCGCCACGTCGATCCGCCGCGAGCACGCCTGGCGCCGGGACCGCGGCGAGAGCCTCGCCAACCTCCGAGCCTTCGAACACCTCTTCTCCTGACCCGCGAGTCGCGCTCTGGATGCACCCGAGTCGCGGCCTGTGTGCGGGAGCGTGACGCGATCGTGACCCGCGTCGACCAACCCGCCGACCGCGGCCGCCCGTCCTGACGGCGAGATCATCGGGAGGAGGCGGCGGTGGCGGTTCAGGTGAAGCTCGGGCGGCGGGTGGTGCTGGTCGGGGTGGGTGTCGTGCTCGCGGTGCTGGTGGCCGCGGTGGTGGTGGTCCAGGGCGGGTCCGATCGCGACGAGGGCGGGGCCATGGCCGTCGCCCCGTCGCGGTCGGCGCCGTCGGTCGGCGACTTCGCGGCGGAGAAGAGCACGGGTGCGGGTGATGCGGGGTCGGATCCGGTGGGAGCGAGGCGCAGGTGCCGGGAGTCCCGCTGGGTGGTGTGCAGCGCGAGCTGGTGCGCACCGCGCAGCTCACGGTCGAGGTGACCGATCCGGTGGGTGCGGTGCGGCAGGTCCGCACGGCCGTCGCAGGCGCGGGCGGCTTCGTCACGGAGGAGGAGTCGGGGAAGACCGGGAGCAGACTGGTGCTGCGGGTCCCGGCGGCGGGTCTCGACCGGCTGATCGACGAGGTCGCAGGCTACGGCAGCGTGACATCGCGCAGCAGCCAGGTGCTCGACGCGACGGAGCAGGTCGTGGACCTCGACGCCCGGGTGGCCAGCCAGACCGCGAGCGTGGCGCGGGTCCGTGCGTTGCTCTCCGAGGCCGGCTCGATCGGCGACGTGATCTCGATCGAGTCGGAGCTCGCCCGGCGGGAGACCGAGCTGGACTCCCTCACGAGCAGGCTCGCCGCGCTGAAGGACCAGGTGGCGCTGTCGACGCTCAGCCTCGATCTGAGGGCCCCCGGCGTGGCGCCGCCGGAGGTCCCGCCGGCCCCGGGTTTCCTCGACGGCCTCGCCGCGGGCTGGGACGGGTTGCGCGCGATCGGGACCGCCGCGGCCGCGGTGACGGGGTTCGTCCTGCCGTTCGTGCCGGTGCTCGCCGTGCTGGGCGGGTTCTGGCTGGTCGCCCGCAGGCTCGTGCGGGCCCGGCGCACGCCCGCGGTGGTGGGCGATCAGGGATCGGGCGATGGGTCGGCCCCTGGCTCGTGATCGCCGGAGCTGGTGGCGGGGCGGAGCGGCCCGGGATCTCAGGGGGAGTCCTGAGGGCGCCGGCGCGCTGGGGAGCGCAGCTGGTGTCCGGGATGGGCCTCCGGGCGGCGAACCTTTCTCCGCCGCGCGGAGCCCTTCCCGTGTCTGGGGTCGCGACTGCCGAGCGCTGGTGCGGCGAGCGCGCCACCGTGGCAGCAGGAACGAGCTGGAGCCCGGTGGCCCGGCACGTCCGGCCGGGGGCGCCTCCCCTTGACGCCGTCGTCGCGTCGAGGAACATGAACTGCGTCGAGGGAGTGGTCCACGACAGCGTCCATCCGTGCCCTGGGCAAGGAGGTCGGCCCATGTACGCCAACCAGCCGGTGAGACGGGTAACTCCGACCGAGCGAACCGAAGGCGACCAGACGCCGGGCATGACTCGGGAGCAAGCCATCGGGGTCGAGGGGATGTGGGCCGGACTCGTCCGAACCGAGCCACAGATGATCTCGGGCTGGCATCACCACGGCGATTACGACACGTCGATCTACATAGTCAGCGGCTCGTTGCGGATGGAGTCCGGTCCAGGCGGCTCCGAGGTCGTGGATGCGGGTCCAGGTGACTTCGTGCACGTACCCAAGGGTGCTGTTCACCGTGAGGGCAATCCGGGGAGCGAGGAGAGCCACATCGTCGTCGTGCGGGCTGGACGTGGGCCCGCCGTGATCAACGTCGATGGACCGGCCGCGGGCTGACCTACAGCTCCAGGATCCGAGAGAGTCGGGACTCTCTGCGGCCCGGACGGGGCGGGGAGTATCCGCCCCGTCCGGGTGTCCCTCAACGTCTCACACTTCCGACGGACTCGGTCGGGTGTCGGACTCGGGGCTCGTCTGCGTCCGGGCTCGCGACTGCCGAGCGGCGGCGCGGCGAGCGGGCCACGGTGGCCGCCATGAGCAGCAGGGAGCGGGAGCCGGCGGCCGGTTACAGCGCCGAGGTCCTCGTCGACGCGGCGTCTGGGTTGCGGGCCGTGCTAGGCGGGATCGACGACCCGGCCAGCGAACTCGGGGCTCACCCGAGCTCACCGAGCGCGGCGTGATGATCCGCAGCCTGCGCGAGGGCATCGACTACTCGACCCCGACAGGTCGCATGGTGGCCGGGATCTTCGCCTCGCTCGCCGAGTACGAGCACACCCTGATCAACGAGCGCGCTGAGTCAGCCCGCGTGACCGCGCCGTCGCCCCTGCCCGGCCATGAGAGAAACCGCTCACCGAGGAGCAGGTCGAGCACGTCACCGCGTACCTGTTCGAGCGGTCGCGCCAGCAGCACAAGGCCGGTGCACGACGCCGTGGAGCTGGAGTTCCGAGCGTCCGCGTGAGGGGGAACCAGGCCGTCGGCGCACGGGCGTAGCGTGCTCACGCCTTCCTGGCGGGAGACGCGAGCGAGCAAAATGGGCACTGGCACTGCTTCGGTCGACCGACGTTTCGAGGAGGGACGATGAGCGCAATCGATGAGGTTCTCGAGAAGAACCAGGTGTTCGCGGGCGAGTATCAGGATCGCGACGCGCCGCGCCCACCACGCAAGCGCCTCGCCGTCGTCGCCTGCATGGATTCCCGTCTCGACATCTACGAGATTCTCGGGCTCGAGGAGGGCGACGCGCACGTGATCCGCAACGCGGGCGGGATCGTCGCCGACGACGTCATACGATCCTTGATCATATCCCAGCGCATCGGCGGTACGCGCGAGGTAATGATCATTCACAACACCGAATGCGGCATGCTGACGTTCAAGGACGCCGATCTCGAGAAGCAGGTCGCACACGAGCAGGGCCACGAGGCGCCCTTCGCCTTCGGTGCGTTCAGCGACCTCGACGAGCAGGTGCGTCGCGACGTGGAGCAGGTCCGTACCAACCGCTCCTCGGGCACAGAGACGCCGTGCGCGGGTTTGTCTACGACGTCCGCACCGGCAGGCTCAGGGAGGTGTTGACACACGCGCACGCCGGCACGCGGTGACGAGTGGCTCCGGTTGGACCTCGAGTTCGCAGGCGAGCGCATGCACTGCTCAGCGACAAGGACGGCGGGGCGGCGCGTTGCTTGATGAGCTATTGGTTGATGTCGAGGGCTGGCCAGCGACGTTCGCTACTGCTGGCGAGACCGCCTGGAGGGAGGCGGTCAGCGATGCGGTCGGTAGCCGCGAAGTTCCGGACGGCCTGCGTTTCGAGGTTGAGATCGAGTTCCGGCTGCCGCTCGCTGTGCGGGCGAACGACGCGTGGGGTCTGGACAACCTGATCAACCGACCCTGGATGCGCTCGGTGGGGCGATCGGGTGGCGACGGTGGAAGGGGCGGCGCCAGGTCGACGACGAGCGTGTCGATCGGATCATCGCGAGCAAGCGCCCGGTCAGCGCTGGGGAAACGCCCGGCGTCCGTATCCGGATCTTGGTGTTGCCGGGACCGGCGGGGAGCTGATCGGAGCCGGCAGCCGGGCCCAGGGGCGAGCGGGGCAGCCGCAGACTTCGCGCTGTGCGCGCTCGTCGAAGCCCTGCACGTAGGCGTCGACGGCGGCGGGGTTGAACAGCCAGCGGCCGCCGAATCCGTTCTGGTGGCCGTGCAGGCGCTCGTGTTCGGCTGCGAGGCGGATGGTGGAGGGGTCGTTGTGGAGCCGCCGGGCCGCCCGGACCGACTCGAGGTTCGTCAGGCGCAGATGCACGCCGCCGGTCGAGGAGACGAGGCCACCGTCGTGGTTGAGCTCGTCGTCGCGGACCGGCGCGACCGACACCTCGGTGTCGTCCTGCTCGGGGTGAAGGACGAGCGGGGCGCCGGTGTGGCGCCGGTCCACCGTGGTCGCGGTGGTGCAGTGGGGGAGCGAGCACCACGACGGGTGGGGAGCGTCGACGGTGGAATCGGTGATGATGTGCACGGGTCCACTCCTGGGTGGATCAAGGCCCCGACTAGCGCCGCGTCCAGGGCCGTCTTCTGACGACGGTTCGGTCCGCGTGTAGTCCGCACCAGTCCGCAGGAAGTCCGTCTCAGAGCAACTCCGTGCCACCCGTAGCTACCTGCGACCACCCGCTATTCGCCCTGGTCAGAAGGGGTGCGGGGGAGATTCTCGCTGAGTAGGGCGGAGCGGCCCGGGATCTGAGGGGGAGTCATGAACTCGGGCCACTCCGCTGGAACCGCCACGTCGGCTGCGCGATCGGGGGCACCGCGCACCGGTGGCAACCGGGGAGGCGAGGGGACGCCGCTCCGGTCCGGCCGGGCGAGTGGGGCTCGCCAGGGCCAGCGCGCTCACCCTGGCAGGCGCTGACGATCAAGACAACCCTTCCGAGTTAGGCCATTCAGGTGAAACCCGCCGGTCGGGGCCTATATGCGGTCTGGACCATTAGGTCCTACTCGTGGGTAGAGTTTCGCCATCACTCGCTGCAAAGGAGCGCCGAATGCCCGTTCGCAGTCCGTATCCGGACGTCGAGATCCCCGACGTATCGCTCTTCGACTTCCTGTTCAGCGGCTTCGGCGAGCGGACGGGTGCGCCGGCGCTGATCGACGGCCCGTCGGGTGCGGCGATCACTTTCGGCGAGCTGGAGGGCATGGTCGGCAAGATCGCGGCGGCACTGGCGGAGCGGGGGATCGGCGCGGGTGACGTGGTGGCGCTGTTCGCGCCGAACACGCCGCACTACGCGGCCGTCTTCCACGGCATCCTGCGCGCCAACGCGGTCGTCACGAGCGTCAACTCGCTCTACACCCCCCGGGAGCTCGCCCACCAGCTCGCCGACTCCGGTGCAAAGCTGGTCTTCACCGTGTCGCCGTTCCTCGACCGGGTCACCGCGGCCGTCGCCGAGGTCGGGCTGCCGGCCGAGTCGATCATCGTTCTGGACGGGGCGGAGGGGTACACCGGCCTGCGCGACCTGTTCGCCACCACCGCGGAGCCGCCGGCTCAGACCGTGACGGGGAGCGACACCGCGGTGCTGCCCTACTCGTCGGGTACCACCGGGCGGGCCAAGGGGGTGATCCTCACCCACCGCAACCTCGTGGCCAACCTGCAGCAGATCTCCGCGATGGGCGACGTCACCAGCGACACCAAGATCCTCGCGGTGCTGCCGTTCTTCCACATCTACGGCATGACCGTGATGATGAACCAGGGTCTGCACAGGCGGGCCACCGTCGTCACGATGCCGCGTTTCGACCTGCAGGAGTTCCTCCGGATCATCTCGGAGCACCGGGTCGGCCGCGTGTACATCGCGCCGCCGGTCGCGGTCGCACTGGCGAAGCACCCGATCGTCGACCAGTACGACCTGTCGTGCATCGACGTGATCTTCTCCGGCGCCGCCCCGCTCGACGCCGAACTCGGCCACGCCGTCGCGAAGCGGCTCGGCTGCACGGTGCTGCAGGGCTACGGGATGACCGAGCTCTCGCCGGTCAGCCACAGCATGCCCGACGACCGGCCGGACCTCGACCTGAACAGCTGCGGCTTCGCCATCCCCAACGTCGTGTCGAAGCTCGTCGACCCGGAGACCGGCCAGGAGGTCGGCCCCGGTGAACGGGGCGAGCTGTGGGTGAAGGGCCCGAACGTGATGGCCGGCTACCTCAACAACCCCGAGGCCACGGCGATCACGCTCGACGACGAGGGCTACCTGCACACCGGTGACGTCGCCACGGTCACCGAGGAGGGCATGTTCACGATCGTCGACCGCGTCAAGGAGCTGATCAAGTACAAGGGCTACCAGGTGCCGCCCGCCGAGCTGGAGGCGCTGCTCCTGACCCACGACGAGATCGCCGACGTCGCGGTGATCGGTGTGCGCGACGCCGAGGGGGAGGAGGTGCCGAAGGCGTTCGTCGTGCGCCAGGACGGCACCGGCCTCACCGCCGAGGACGTGATGACGTTCGTCGCGGAGCGGATCGCCCCGCACAAGAAGGTGCGGGTGGTCGAGTTCATCGACCAGATCCCGAAGTCGGCGTCGGGCAAGATCCTTCGCAAGGACCTGCGGGCCAGGGAGACCGCGACGAGCTGAGCTACTTCCGCACGCGGAAGCGGAGCATCGTCACGGGGCCGGACCGGCTGTTGCCGCACGGTTCCAGGTCGATCCGGCCGAGGCCGGAGGTCGAGAAGCGCACGCCGTCGCCGAGCAGCACCGGCAGGACGTAGACCAGCACCTCGTCCACGAGCCGTCGCCGCAGGCACCGACTCGCCACGTCGGCGCCGAGGATCTCGAGGTTCTTGCCGCCTGCGGCGGTGCGCGCCGTGGCCACGGCCTCCGCGAGGTCACAGGTGAGGAAGGTGACCCCGGGCTCGGGCTCGTCGGGGGGCCGGTGTGTCAGGACGAACACCGGTCCTCCGTCGTAGGCGGTGTCCTCGGCGGACATCCGTTGGGCGGCCTCGTATGTGCCGCGCCCGACGAGCATGGCGCCGGTGGCCGCCACGACCTCGGGGAACGAGTACTCCTTCGCGTACTCCATGATCCAGTCCATCGCGTCGTCGGGGCCGGCGATGAAGCCGTCCAGCGACATCGCCCTGTTCAGGACGACCTTGCCCGAGTGGGCGTCCGAATCACTCATGCCGGTGCTGACGATGCGCGAGCCACGAACTCATCGGTGCCTGCGGACACCCGCCGACGGCCCCGAGGCGCGGTCAGGGCCGGTGCGCCGCGACCGCCGCGGCACCGGCGGCATCGCCGTCCGACCGGAGACCCGCGACGACGCCGTCGATGTCGGCGGCGGGCCGGTTCTGGCTGAGCTTGAACTTCGCGTCGATGCGTTCGATGCGCACCTCGACCCCGACGATCGCGCGCAGCTGACCCCGGATGAACTTCTCGGGGGCGTCGTCGACGCCCCAGGGGGCCGACCGATCGGCCTCGTGCGCGTCGGTGAGCCGCCGCACGAGCGAGTCCAGCCAGTCGACGTCGTCGTGGATCGTCACGTGGCCGTGGACGTGCGCGGTGACGTAGTTCCAGGTCGGGACGACCCGTCCGTGCTCGGCCTTCGACGCGTACCAGGCCGGGCTGATGTAGGAGTCGGGTCCGCGGACGATCACCAGGCAGGGCAGGCCGTCGGCCCGCTTCCAGTGGTCGTTGTTGCGTGCGAAGTGGCCGAGCAGCGTGCCCTGCTCCGGGTCGTGGAGGAGGGGCAGCATCGTGGCTTCGAGGCCGTCCGGGCCTGCGGTGATCAGGTCTGCGGCGCGGTGGTGGGCGAGCAGGCGCTGCACGGCGGCGTCGTCGGGTGCGAACTGGGCGGGCACGTACACACCCTGCATCCTCCGACGGCGGGTGGACTTCTTCGATGGCCAATCCGGCGCGGAAGCAAGATGCCAATCGGCGGCGTCTACGCCGTGCCCAGCCGCCACAGCGTGACCGTCTCCCGGCCGCGTAACGGCGCGAGCGGGTCGTCGGCGTGCGGGGCGCGGGTCGTGGGCGTCGCCGTGAGCCGGTCCCGCACGACGAGCCCGGCAGCCGACACGAGCGCCGGCAGCGCGGCCGGGTCGCGCAGCCCGAGCAGCTCCGGCAGGTCCGAGACCACGAGCCAGGCCTCGCCCCGCGGCGTGAGGTGGTCGGGCAGCCCGCGCACGAACGCGGACAGCATCGTCGAGCGCGGTCGTAGATGCCGGACTCCAGCGGCGAGGTCGGGGTGCCCGGCATCCACGGCGGGTTGCACACCACCAGGTCGGCGCGGCCCGGCGGGAAGAGGTCGCGCCGCAGCACCGTCGAGCGGTCGGCGTACCCCATGCGGTGCAGGTTCTCCCGGGCGCAGGTGACGGCCCGTGGTTCCACGTCGGTCGCCACCACGACCGGCACCCCGCGATGCAGCAGGACCGCGGCCAGCACCCCCGTGCCGGTGCCGACGTCGAACGCCACCCGCGCGGGGGCGAGCGGCGCCCGCGCCACCAGGTCGACGTAGTCGCCGCGCGTCGGCGCGAAGACGCCGTGGTGGGGGTGGATGCGGGCCCCGAGCGCGCGGATCGGGATCCCGGCGCGGCGCCACTCGTGCGCGCTCCGCACCCCGATCAGCTCGCGCAGCGCGAGTACCGCGGCCGCGTCGGACGGCCCGTAGACCTCCCGGCACGCGGCGGCCACGTCCGGGGCCCTGCGCAGGGTGAGCAGGTGCCCGGGGCCCAGCTCGACCAGCACCGCGCCGAGCAGGCGGGCACGCCGGGCCCGGTCCTGGCGCAGGCGGTGGAACTCCGCCGCGGGCGCCAGCGGGCGGCGCGGACGGCCACCGCGGTCGATGCGGCGCGCCATCGCGTCGAGCAGCGTGTGCGCGTTGTGGAAGTCGCCGCGCCACAGCAGACCGGCCCCACCTGCGGCGAGCCGGCAGGCGCGGTCGGCGGTGAGGTCGTCGGCGAGACGTGGACGGACGTGGGCGGCCGGCGACCGTCGGCGGTGAGCCAGCGTGCTCGCCGCAGGACGCCGTCCTCGGACCACGAGACGGAAGGGTGGAGCTCGTGCACTGGAGGATCCCGGGTTCCGGGAGCGGCCTCCGGCCGGCGGGCGGAAGGGTGCGCCGGGCAACCGTCCGGAGACGGCTCCGCATCTGGAGGGCTGGGCCGTCAGACGGACGGCCGGCGCCACCGCACTCTTCCCGCGATCATCGGCTCACCCTACCGCCGGCGCCCGCAGCCTCGTTCCGACGCACGCGTAACGCCGTCGCTGCCACGGTCGAGCCATGGCGCGGGGCAATGTTGTGCCCGCAGCCCGTCGGAGGAGCGTGCGAGATGCCCATGCTCGCCCTTGCCATGCCCATCCCGCCCGAGAAGTACTCGACGTGGCGGACGGCCATCGACTCGTTCGCCGGTCCCCGCCGCGCCGAGTACGACGCCAGGAACAAGCGGATGGGGGTCGAGCGCCAGGGCGTCTGGCTGCAGCAGACCCCACAGGGGCCGATGGAGATCCTCGTCGTCGAGACCGCCGATCCGGAGAGGTTCTTCGCGCTGCTGGCCACGTCACAGGATCCGTTCGATGTCGAGTTCCGGGCGTTCCTGCTCGACGTGTACGGGCTCGACCTCACGAAGCCGCTGCCGGCACCGCTGCCGGAACGGTTGATCGACTGGTCGGCGACACGTCCGACGGCGGCCGTCTGACGATCATCGGCTCGCCGGCTGGACGCAGAACTCGCCGTCCTCCGGGTCGGCGAGGACCACCCAGCCACCGACCTTTCCCAGCACCCGCGCACCGAGCCCGACGAGCCGCTCCACCTCGCGGATGACGTCGGGTGCCCGCAGGTCGAGGTGCACCCGGTTCTTCCCGGTCTTCGGCTCCGGCACGCGGGTGAAGAACAGTCTCGGCCCGTGGCCCGCGACGGGCTCGACCAGCACCGACGGGTCGTCCTCCGGGTCGTCGACGCCTATCGACCGCAGCCGCGCCAGCTCCGCATCGTCGTAGGGGGCGACCCGGTAGCCGTCGAGCGCGGCCGCCCAGAACCGCGCGAGCGATGCCGGATGCCGGCAGTCGAACACCACGTCGCCGAGCGTGCCCATCCGGACAGGATCGTCGCTGGTGGGGCGGGGCGCACCCGGGTTTCCCCGCGATCTGCGCGCGATACCGGCGGCGGGGGATGCGCCACACGAGGTTGCCCCGAGCCGCGGCGCTCTGGTGCACTGGCCGCATGCTCCCGGAGCTGGTCCCCCTGCGGCGCGCGTTCTGCGTGTGCCTGATCGGGGCCGACCAGCTCTCGGTCGACGACCGCCGGTGTCGCACACACCCGGCCTGCTGACGCCGCGCGATCTCACGGACCGCGGCAGGCCCGACGTGTTCACCCGCCGCACCGGAGAAGATCGGGAGCCCGTACCGATGACCGCCAGCATCCTCGACCGCCTCGCCGTCGAGCCGCTCTGGGCGCAGCTGCTCGCCGACCTGCGCCGCAGGCTCGACCAGGACGAGTTCGCCGCCAGCTTCCCCGGCGAGCTCGCGCTCGTCGCCGAGTACGGGGTGAGCCGGCACACCGTCCGGGAGGCGGTGCGCAGGCTCCGCGAGGAAGGTCTGGTCATCGCCGGCCGCGGGCGCACGCCGCGCCGCGCCGCACCCGCGGAGATCGAGCAACCCCTCGGGGAGATCTTCAGCCTGTTCTCCGCCGTGGAGGCGGCCGGGCAGGTCCAGCGCAGCGTGGTGCGCACGCTCGACGTGCGCGCGACGGTGTCGTCGCGGCGCGGCTCGGGCTGGAGGAGTCCACGCCGCTGGTGCACCTGGAGCGTCTGCGCCTCGCCGACGCCGAGCCGCTCGCGGTCGACCGCGTGTGGCTCCCGGAGCGCCTGGCGGCGCCGCTGCTCGACGTCGACTTCGGGCGCACCGCGCTCTACACGGTCTACGAGTCCCGCTGCGGCGTGCACGTCACCGGTGGGAACGAGCGGGTGCGTGCCGTCGTGCCCGGACCGGCCGAGCGGGAGCTGCTGGCGATCCCCGACGGCGTCGCCGCGTTCGCGATCGACCGGCTGGGCTGCGCGGGCGACCAGCCCGTCGAGTGGCGCCAGACGCTGGTGCGGGCCGACCGCTTCGGCATCACCGCGCGGTTCTCCACCCGTGAGGGCTACCAGATGGACATCTCCGCCTGACCGGGCCGGTCACACCGACACGCCCACCCCGCCCCTGGTCTCGGCCCCGTACTCGGCGATGGCCGCGTCGAGGTCGAGCGGCGCGGTCTGCGCCTTCTCGTCGGGCCCGATCCGGTCAGCAGGCACGAGCCAGCAGACCTCGAACTCGAGACCGTCCGGGTCGTGGGCGTACAGCGCCTTCGTCGTGCCGTGGTCCGACGCGCCGACGAGCGCACCGCGTTCGCGCAGCACACCGGCGAGCCTGCGGAGCTCGGCGAGCGTGTCGACCTCCCACGCGAGGTGGTAGAGGCCGACGGTCGAGCGCCCCGCCTCGGAGTTGCCGGCGGCCGCGCCGATGGCGAAGAGGGCGAGGTCGTGGTCGTTCGTCGACCCGGCCGCCTGCAGGAAGGCTCCCCGTCCCGGGATCGCGTTGACGACGCGGAAGCCCATGGCCTCGGTGTAGAACGCGACGCTGCGATCGATGTCGCGCACGTACAGGACTGCGTGGTTGAGCCGTTGGACCGGCATGGCCCCTCCAGTGGTTGAGAGTTCAACGGTATCGTAGCCGTCGACTCATGAATGCTCAAGTTTCGCGAGCTATCCTGGGTTCGTGAGCGGTGACGAGACCCGATGGCTGGAGCCCGACGAGCTGGAGGCGTGGCTCTCCTACGTCGCGGCCACCACCCTCCTGGAGGGGGCGCTGGACCGCCAGCTGCAGCGCGACGCGGGGATGCCGCACGCCTACTACCAGATCCTGGCCATGCTGTCCGAGGCCCCGGACCGCAGGTTGCGCATGAGTGAGCTCGCGGCCATCACCCAGAGCTCGCAGAGCAGGCTCTCGCACGCCGTCGCACGGCTGGAGCGCAACGGCTGGGTCCGGCGCAAGCCGTGCCCCGAGGACCGGCGCAGCACGTTCGCCCAGCTCACCGAGGAGGGCTTCGCCGCGCTCGCCGCCGCTGCGCCCGGCCACGTGTGCACGGTCCGCCGGCAACTGTTCGACCGGTTGACCTCCGAGCAGGTCCGGCAGCTGCACGAGATCACCCGGGCGGTGCTCAGCGGTTTGGGGGTCGCCGGCGGCGACGCACGCGACGTCCTGCCAGGCTGATCCCAGCGGCCTCTCGAGAGGAGGCGATATGGGAATCCGGGCGATCGGCACCGCGGCGGTGCTGGCCGGTGTGGTGAGCGTGACCGGGTGCACCGTCGCGGTGCCCGGCGCGCCTGCGGCCGACCCGGCGGCGGTCGCCCGTCCCGCCCCGTCGACGCGCCCGCCGGGCCCCGCGTTCCGCGACGCGCTGACTCGCTTCGACATCGTCCCGCCGCCGGGATGGACGGTGGACGCCAGCGGGGTCGAGAACACCGCGGTGGTCTTCACCGACCCGCAGGTGTCGGAGTCGGCGTCGGGGCGGTTCCGCGCCAACATCAACGTGGTCGTGGTGCCGGCGTCCACCGATCTGCCCGGCATCGTGATCGGCGCGCGGCAGGAGGTGCGCTCGCTCGCCGACTACCGGCCCACCGACGACGAGCCGGCCACCCTGTCCGACGGTTCACCGGCGCACCTGTTCGGCGGCACCTACCGGGACCCGACGACGGGTCTCGTGCTGCGCAACCTCCAGCTGGTCGCGCTGCACGGCGGCGCGGACACCGTCGTGGTCACCGGCACCGCGCTCGCCGACACCTGGGACGGTTACGGGCCCGTGTACGAGAGATCACTGCGCAGCCTGGCGGTGGCCATCTGACGGTCCCGGCCCGCCTGGCAGAGTTGTGGGCATGGGAACACTGGTGCTGCTCCGGCACGGGCAGAGCGTGTGGAACGCGGAGAACCTGTTCACCGGGTGGGTGGACGTGCCGCTGTCGGAGACCGGCGAGCAGGAGGCTCGCCGCGGCGGTGAGCTGATGCGCGAGGCCGGCCTGCTGCCCGACGTCGTGCACACGTCGGTGCTGCGCCGCGCCATCTCCACCGCGAACATCGCCCTGGACGCGTGCGACCGGCACTGGATCCCCGTCCGGCGGGACTGGCGGCTCAACGAGCGGCACTACGGCGCCTGCAGGGCAAGGACAAGAAGCAGACGCTCGAGCAGTTCGGCGAGGCGCAGTTCATGGAGTGGCGCCGTTCGTACGACGTGCCGCCCCCGCCCATCGAGGCCGGGTCGGAGTTCGACCAGGAGGGCGACCCCCGCTACGCGGCGGGCGGGGTCCCGCGCACGGAGTGCCTCGCCGACGTCGTCGCCCGGTTCCTGCCGTACTGGGAGTCGGCCGTGGTGCCCGACCTGCGCTCCGGGAAGGTCGTGCTGCTCGCCGCGCACGGCAACTCGCTGCGGGCGCTCGTGAAGCACCTCGACGGGGTCTCCGACGAGGACATCGTCGGGCTCAACATCCCCACCGGCATCCCGCTGCGCTACGAGCTGGACGACGAGCTGCGCCCGACGGTGCCGGGCGGGCAGTACCTCGACCCGGAGGCGGCCGTCGCGGCAGCGGCGGCGGTGGCCGCGCAGGGGAGGTGACACCCGCTCGGGTGAACGGAGTCTGAACGGCCGAGGAATTCAGCCGTTCTGCGACGTCACGAGCGTCACGACGGGCCGCTTGCGCTGGCCATTCCGGTGGTCGGCCTGCCTACCATGCGCGCGTGGACGCGCTCCTCTGCGTGGCGATCGCGGCCGGTGCGCTCGTGCTCGGCCTCCTGCTCGGGCTCCGATGGGGCCGTCGGCGTGAAGAGCCTGCGCCGGCACGGGCCGAGCCGATGCTCGGCCCGCCGGTGGCCGACCTGCTGGACCGGGTGTTCCGCTCCACCGACGAGGGTCTCGCCGTGCTCGACAGCGGCGGCGAGGTGGTGCTGCACAACCCGCGCGCCGCCGACCTCGGGGTGGTGCGCGATGGTCTCCCCGACGCCCGCGCCGCCACCGCGAGCCAGCAGGTGCTCCGGTCGGGCACCACTGTGGACGTCGACCTCTCCCCGCTCGACCACCGCGGCCGCCAGCCCGCGGCCGTGCTGGCCCACGTGCGCCCGCTCGGCAACGGCTTCAGCATGGTCGAGGCGACCGACACGTCCGACGCGGTGCGGCTGGAGGCCACCCGCCGGGACTTCGTGGCGAACGTCAGCCACGAGCTGAAGACCCCGGTCGGTGCGGTCGGGCTGCTGGCGGAGGCGGTGCTCGACGCCGCCGACGACCCCGCCGAGGTTCGCCGCTTCGGCATGAAGATCCTCAACGAGGCGAACCGACTGGGCAACCTCGTCACCGAGCTGATCGCGCTGTCGCGGCTCACCGGCGCGGAACGGCTGCCGGAGCTGCAGGTCGTGGACGTCGACGAGGTCGTGCAGGAGGCGCTGGCGCGCTCGCGGCTGTCCGCCGAGTCGGCGGGCATCGAGATCATCGTCGACAAGCCGACCGGCCTCGAGGTCGACGGCGATCTGACCTTGCTGGTCACCGCGCTGTCCAACCTCGTCGAGAACGCGATCGCGTACTCGGCCGCCGACTCGGCCGTGTCCGTGTCCCGCCGCCGCTGCGGCGACTGGGTCGAGGTCGCCGTCACCGACCGTGGGATCGGCATCGCCCCCGAGCACCAGAAGCGCGTGTTCGAGCGCTTCTTCCGGGTCGACCCTGCCCGCTCCCGCGCCACCGGAGGCACCGGCCTCGGCCTGGCGATCGTGAAGCACGTGCTCGCCAACCACGGCGGCGAGGTGCGGCTGTGGAGCAGCCCCGGCACCGGTTCGACGTTCACGATGCGCCTTCCCGTGCACGTCGAACCCGAGACCGAGACCAGCGGGTCCGACGCCGGGCCCGACGCAGTACCCGACCACGGGCCCGCCGACCCCACGAGCCGGCCCGGTGATGTGCCCGACCGCGTCGGGTGAGGTGAGGAGATCCATGACCAGGGTGCTCATCGTCGAGGACGAGGAGTCCTTCGCCGACCCGCTCGCTTTCCTGCTGCGCAAGGAGGGCTTCACGACGGCCGTCGCCGCCACCGGGCAGGACGCGCTCGAGGAGTTCGACCGCAACGGCGCCGACATCGTGCTGCTCGACCTGATGCTCCCCGGCATGAGCGGCACCGACGTCTGCAAGGCGCTGCGCACCCGATCCGCCGTCCCGGTGATCATGGTGACGGCACGGGACAGCGAGATCGACAAGGTGGTCGGGCTCGAGCTCGGCGCCGACGACTACGTGACGAAGCCGTACTCGGCCCGCGAGCTGATCGCCCGCGTCCGCGCGGTGCTCCGCCGCGGCGGCGAGACCGGTCCCGAGGGCACCGACGGCCTGCCCGGCGTGCTCGAGGCGGGACCGGTGCGGATGGACGTCGAGCGGCACGTCGTCTCGGTGAACGGCGCGGACGTCGCTCTGCCCCTCAAGGAGTTCGACCTGCTGGAGTACCTCCTGCGCAACGTGGGCCGCGTGCTCACCCGCGGGCAGCTGATCGACCGGGTGTGGGGCGCGACTACGTCGGCGACACGAAGACCCTCGACGTGCACGTCAAGCGGCTGCGGTCGAAGGTGGAGGCCGACCCCTCGGCCCCGCGCCACCTGGTGACGGTGCGCGGGCTGGGCTACAAGTTCGAGTCGTAGCCGCGGAGGTCAGCGGCGCCTGCCGCGGGACCGCAGGTAACCGGGGCCCGGGGTGTCGATGGTGTGTCGCCGCGAGCGCGCGTTCCACGACCACCGGCCGACCCGCAGCCCCCACGAGGAGAATCCGCGCTCGGTGAGGTGGATGCGGACGGGGCCGAGCCGCAGCGTCTTGCGGAGGCGGAAGCGCATGTCTCCAGATTGCCTGCGAAACGTCCGGAATGCCCCGTCCGTCAGCCGCGCGCCTCGTCGGGGAGCCGTTGCAACACCTCGCCGACCATCTGGTGCAGCGACCGGAGGACGGCATCCGTGGAGTCGAACCGCCCGTAGTGGGCCTGCAGCGTCTGATCGATCGTGTCGAACCGGGCGTCGTGGGCCTCGAGCCTGCGGTCGATCGCGTCGAACCGGGCGTTGTGGTCCTTGCGCAGCGCCCGTAGCTCCTGGTGGATCTCCTTGACGTCGTCGTCGAGGCGGAGTGCGAGCCAGCGTGTCTCGGCCTGCTGGACGACCAGCTTGCGCACCTGTCGTTCGAGCTCGTCGTCCCCCGCCATGTGGCAATGGTCCCAGACGCCGTGCCGTTGTGGGCGGCGTCGCGGGGGCTTGTGGACAACCGTGTGATGATGTGGACAACGTTCGCATCACCGCAGGTCGGAGAGGCTTCGCGGCAGGTAACGACCGGCTTGGTCACGGGAGCGTCACGTCGGCCCAGTAGCCTGGGCGCGTGCGCCTCGGTGTGCTCGACGTCGGTTCCAACACCGTCCACCTCCTCGTGGTGGACGCACATCGCGGTGGCCACCCCACGCCGACCACGTCGGACAAGACGGAGCTGAGGCTCACCGAGC
The DNA here is from genome assembly GCA_001942185.1 of Pseudonocardia sp. CNS-004. Taxonomy (GTDB): domain Bacteria; phylum Actinomycetota; class Actinomycetes; order Mycobacteriales; family Pseudonocardiaceae; genus Pseudonocardia. Next base: position 1,579 of record MKJV01000105.1, on the reverse strand, counting down.
ACCTCGATGCCGCGGGCGCGCTCACCGATGTGGGCGCCGAGGCACTGGTCCGTGCGGTCGAACGGGGTGGTGCGGTTGCCGCGGCCGCCGGTTGCGAGGACCTGCTCGCGTTCGCCACCTCGGCGCTGCGGGACGCCGCCAACTCGGCCGAGGTGCTCGAGCGCGTGCGGGCGCGCACCGGGGTCGCGCTCGAGGTGCTCCCCGGCGAGGACGAGGCGCGCTACACGTTCCTCGCGGTGCGCCGCTGGTACGGCTGGTCGGCGGGGCGGCTGCTCGTGCTCGACATCGGTGGCGGTTCGCTCGAGCTCGCCGCGGGTCTCGACGAGCAGCCCGACATCGCGGCGTCGCTTCCGCTCGGGGCGGCCCGGCTCACCCGCGAGTACTTCCGCTCCGACCCGCCGGGCCGCCGCGAGATCGAGGCGCTGCGCGAGCGCCTCGACGCCGACCTGGCCCCGGTGGGGCGCGAGCTGCGCCGGGCCGGCACCCCCGACCTCGCCGTCGCCACGTCGAAGACGTTCCGGTCCCTCGCGCGCCTCACCGGCGCGGCGCCGTCCGGCGCGGGTCCCCGCGTGCGGCGCAACCTCACCGACGTGGGCCTGCGGCAGCTGTCGGCGTTCGTCACACGGATGTCGTCGGGTGATCTCGCCGAGCTGGAGGGCGTCAGCCGGAGCCGGGCCCACCAGCTCGCCGCGGGCGCGCTCGTCGCGGAGGCCGCGATGCGGGCCCTGCGCGTGCAGCAACTCGAGATGTGCCCGTGGGCATTGCGGGAAGGAGTGATCCTGAGAAGGCTCGACACGCTCGATGGGACGGCCCAGATCGACCGCTCGGCGCAGGACGCGCCCGAACGGCTTGGACGCTTGACGACGTACGAGGCACGGTGTACTGGATGAGCTCCGAGACCGACCACCCACGTCAGCGCACGGTCGCCGAGCTGCTCGCCGCGCATGGCGACAGCAACGTGTCCGGCGGTCGTCGTCGGCGCCGCAGGGAGGCCGACGAGCCGGACGAGGAGGCCTACGCCGGGCCGGCGGCCGAACCGTCGGAGTGGCAGCCCGCGCCACCGCGGGAGCCACGCCGCGCCGCGCCACCGGACATGGCGCCTCCGCCGGTCCAGCACGACAACGGAGGCAGGCGCCGGGCGGGCGGCGAGCCCGAATGGCCCCGGAGCGGCGGCGCCCGAGCCGCCGCCGGTTGCCGAGCGCAGAGCGCCCGAGCAGCGCCCGGCCGATCCGTGGGGCGCCGCCGCCGGTTGCCGAGCGCAGAGCGCCCGAGCAGCGCCCGGCCGATCCGTGGGGCGCCGACGAACCGGGAGCCGACGACTGGGCGTCCGAGCGTTGGGACGGCGGGCAGTGGGACGACCAGGCTCGTGGGACGGGGCGCGCCGCGAGGCGCCGGGCTGGGACGCCCGCCAGGCGCAGGAGCAGCGGGACGCCCCGCCCGCGCGCGACACCAGGTACCCCGATGCCGGTCCCCGCTACGCCGAGCCCGAACCCCGCCTACGCCGACCCGGACGCCGCGCCTACCGCCGAGCCCGAGCCCCTCGACCGCCCGCCCGCCGCGGGCGCGCCGGGTGCCGAGG
>MKJV01000104.1 GCA_001942185.1 Pseudonocardia sp. CNS-004 | reverse complement strand
CCGCTGCCCCGCCGGTCGAGCCCGCTGCCCGCCTGCAGCGCCTCCGCCGACCCCTGTTCCCGCGGCCTTCCCCCGCGGTGGCCCCGACGAAGCGCACGCGTCCGGCAACGCGTGGTTCGGTGCCCGGGCCGAGCCCGATGCACCCGCCTGGACGGGTGACGCCGACTGGACCGGTGAGGCGGCCTGGAACGATGCGCCTGCCGTGCCGTCGCGGCCCGCGCGTCCGGTGGGTGCCGAGCAGCGACCGGTGCGGGACGCGGAGGCACGGCGCGATCCGGTCACGGCGCCGGGTGGCATCCCGGCGGTCACCGCGGAGGAACGCGAGCCCGTGCAGCGGCCTGGCCGGATCCCGACACCGCGGACCAGGGTCCCGGGCCGACCGTCCACCACATGACTCGACGGTCCATCCGAAACCCGGAGCCGCCGATCCGTGGACGCTAGGAGCGCCCTGAACAACTCGGGCCTACTGCGCGACGCCCAGGCGGCGCCCTCGCCGCGTTGGACGATCGCGCCGATACAACAGCGGTATCGGCGCGATCGTCCGCCTCGCGATGACACCACCTGGCCGCCGCTCGCTACGGCCGGAGTTGTTCAGGACCCTCCTAGCCCGGCTCGGCCATGCGGTAGCCGACCCCGCGCAGGGTCTCGATGCTGGTGGTGCCGAACGGCGCGTCGATCTTGCGGCGCAGGTAGCCGACGTACACCTCGACGACGTTGACCTCGCCCTCGTAGTGGGCGTCCCAGACGGCGCGCAGGATGTCGGTCTTCGTGACGACTTCGCCCGCATGGCGCATGAGGTGCTCCAGCACCCCGAACTCGCGAGGGGTGAGGGTGATCTCGACGTCGCCGCGGTGCACCCGGTGCCGGGCGGGGTCGAGTTGCAGGTCGCCGACGGTGAGCACCGTGGGGCGCGCCTCTCCGGCCCGCCGCAGCAGGGCGCGGAGGCGGGCGAGCAGCACGACGAACGAGAACGGTTTGACGAGGTAGTCGTCGGCGCCGAGGTCGAAGGCGTCGGCCTCGTCGTACTCGCCGTCCTTGGCGGTGAGCATGAGCACCGGCGTCCAGACCTCGGCGGCGCGCAGCCGCTGCAGGATCCGGTACCCGGACAGGCCGGGGAGCATGATGTCGAGGACCACGACGTCGTGCTGACCGGTGCTCGCCGCCGCGAGCCCGGATATCCCGTCGTGCACGACCTCCACGGAGTGTCCCTCGGCGGCGAGGCCGCGTCGCACCATCTCCGCGAGCGGAACCTCGTCCTCGACCAGCAGTACGCGCACGCCCCGACGGTATCGGCCCAGGGGTGAGCTCCTCGTGGCCACTACGGGCCGCCCGGCCATATGATCATCCGTGATTAGACCGATCGGGTGAACGAGGGGTTAACGTGGGCTGGACCGAGATTCGCGATCTGCACGTCGAGTTCCTCGCTGAGCAGGGCTTTCGACCGAAGGTGGACGACGAGGGCGACATCCACTTCCGGTACGAGGGCCGGCACCACTTCATCATGGAGACGCCGGACGAGCACTACTTCCACCTGCTGTTCCCGAACTTCTTCCCGCTCTCGAACGAGGCGGAGGTCGAGGAGGCGGCACTCGCGGCATCGGCGGCGTCGCGGGCCACCAAGGTGGCGAAGGTGTACCTCAACCCGGCGCAGGACAACGTGAGCGCGTCGGTCGAGCTGCTCGTGGGCGAGCCCGCCGACGTCCACGCGCACCTCCTGCGGTGCCTGGGCATCATCGGCACCGCCACCGGCAAGTTCCTCGAGGAGATGAGCGCCCGGCTCGCCGTCGTCGCGCCCGCGGAGAACGCGTCCTGACTCGTGAGTGGGAACGAGTGCTCGAGCACTCGTATCCACTCACGGGTAGTGGTCAGTTGCGGTCGGCCGTCTCCGGGTCGAGCAGGCGGCGGACCGCCTTGTCGACGAGCACCGGGAGGTAGTCGCGCACCGTCGCCGAGTCGAGCTGCCGGCGCTGCTCGGCGATGTGGCGTTGCACCATCTCCGCGTCGGCGCCGCCGCCCGGCGCGAAGTCGCGCAGCAGCCGGGCGGTGACGTCCTCCCACTGCTTCGCGAGGCGCTCCGCGTTCGCCCTGGCGAGGAAGTCGTCGTCGTCCTCGGGTGGGCTCGTCGGGGCGGTCGCGGGGGCCTGCGCGGTGAGCGTGCCCAGGCGGGACATCAGGCTGGGCGCTCCGGGGAGCCGGGGCAGCCGCGACTGCGGGTCGACCAGCGGGGAGTTGTCCACATAGGGGCTGCCGGACTTCAGGTTCCGGTCGATCTTGCGGTGGACGTGCTTGAGGTTCTCGTCCGTTCGACGAGTGGTGGGCTGGGCCCAGCGGGACGAGGTGCTCGGGCGCTCGGGAGCGGATCCGGTCGACGGGGTCACGGGCGGGATCCTCCGGTCGGTGGGTCGATGATCAACCGACCGGAGGCTATCGCCTCATCGGGGAACGCGTGCTGGCGATCATGGTTAATGACCGTTAACATCGCCCACGGCTCCGACCGGAGGAGGCCCGATGTCCGCCGTCACGTCCGGCACTGCCAGGTCCGGCAGCGCTGCTGCTCATCTCGAGCTCGTCGCCGACCTGAAGGCGCGCCTCGCGCGGGCGGCGCCCGGTGGCCCGGAGCGCGCGCGGACGCGTCACGTCGAGCGCGGCAAGCTGCTCCCCCGGGATCGCGTCGATGCACTCGTGGACCCGTCGAGCCCGTTCCTCGAACTGTCGCCCCTCGCCGCGAACGGCATGTACGGCGACGAGGCTCCCGGCGCGGCGTGATCACCGGGGTCGGGCGGGTGGCCGGGCGCGAGGTCGTGGTGGTCGCGAACGACGCCACCGTCAAGGGCGGCACCTACTACCCGATGACGGTCAAGAAGCACCTGCGCGCGCAGGAGGTCGCCCTCCACAACCGGCTGCCCTGCGTCTACCTGGTGGACTCCGGCGGCGCCTACCTCCCCGAGCAGGACTCCGTGTCCCCGACCGCGAGCACTTCGGCCGGATCTTCTACAACCAGGCGCAGATGTCCGCCCGCGGCATCCCGCAGATCGCGGCCGTGCTCGGCTCGTGCACGGCGGGCGGCGCGTACGTGCCGGCGATGAGCGACGAGGCCGTGATCGTCCGGAACCAGGGCACGATCTTCCTCGGCGGCCCGCCGTTGGTGAAGGCCGCCACCGGCGAGGTCGTCACCGCCGAGGAGCTGGGTGGTGGCGACCTGCACGCCCGCGTCTCCGGGGTCACCGACCACCTCGCCGAGGACGACGCGCACGCACTGCGGATCGTGCGTTCGATCGTCGGCACGCTCGGGCCGCGGGTGCCGCGGCCGTGGGAGGTGGTGCCCACCGAGGCGCCGCTGGCCGATCCGGACGAGCTGTACGACGTCGTGCCCACCGACTCGCGCACCCCGTACGACGTGCGCGAGGTGATCGCCCGGATCGTCGACGGCTCGCGGTTGCACGAGTTCAAGGCCGAGTACGGCACCACGCTCGTCACCGGGTTCGCGCGCATCCACGGCCACCCGGTCGGGATCGTCGCGAACAACGGGATCCTCTTCTCCGAGTCGGCGCAGAAGGGTGCGCACTTCATCGAGCTGTGCGACCAGCGGGGCGTGCCGCTGGTGTTCCTGCAGAACATCTCCGGGTTCATGGTCGGGCGCGAGTACGAGGCGGGCGGGATCGCCAAGCACGGCGCGAAGATGGTCACCGCCGTGGCCACGACGCGGGTCCGAAGTTCACCGTGATCATCGGCGGGTCCTTCGGGGCCGGGAACTACTCGATGTGCGGGCGGGCGTACTCGCCCCGGTTCCTGTTCATGTGGCCGAACGCGCGGATCTCCGTGATGGGCGGGGAGCAGGCGGCCACGGTGCTCGCGACCGTCGGCTCCGGGGTGGACGCCGACGCGGTCCGCGCGCAGTACGAGACGCAGGGCAACCCGTACTACTCCACGGCGAGGCTCTGGGACGACGGCGTGATCGACCCGAAGGACACCAGGACGGTCCTCGGCCTGGCGCTGTCGGCGGCGGCGAACGCGCCACTGGAAGCGCCGGGCTTCGGGGTCTTCCGCATGTAGGGGAACCCGGTTCCACCCGACGAACGGCACGTTCGTCGGTACCTGGCCGACGTCGCCGGCCGACGGAGGAGGAGGCTCGTGTTCGACACCGTGCTCGTCGCGAACCGGGGCGAGATCGCCGTTCGGGTGCTGCGCACCCTGCGGCTGCTGGGGATCCGCTCCGTCGCCGTCTTCTCCGATGCCGATGCCTCCGCGCCGCACGTCGGGATGGCTGATGTCGCCGTCCGGATCGGGCCCGCTCCGGCGGCGCAGAGTTACCTGTCCATCCCCGCCGTGCTGGAGGCTGCTGCCGCGACCGGGGCGCAGGCGATCCACCCGGGTTACGGGTTCCTGTCCGAGAACACCGGGTTCGCGGCCGCCTGTGCGGACGCCGGGGTCGTGTTCGTCGGGCCGCCCGCCTCGGCGATCGAGGCAATGGGCGACAAGATCGCGGCGAAGGCGACGGTCGCGAAGGCGGGCGTGCCGGTCGTGCCCGGCTCCGACGGCGCGGGCCTCACCGACGACGAGCTCGCGGCCGCCGTCGAGGAGATCGGCTACCCGGTGCTGCTCAAGCCGAGTGCGGGCGGTGGCGGCAAGGGAATGCGCGAGGTGGACCGGGCCGACGAGCTGCGCGCCGCGATCGTGTCGGCGCGACGAGAAGCGCGCGGCTCGTTCGGTGACGACACCCTGCTCGTCGAGCGGCTGGTCGCGACGCCCCGGCACATCGAGATCCAGGTCCTCGCCGATGCCCACGGCGACGCCGTGCACCTCGGCGAGCGCGAGTGCAGCCTGCAGCGGCGGCACCAGAAGATCGTGGAGGAGGCGCCGTCGGCGCTGTTGTCCGCCGAGCAGCGGGAGGCCATGGGGGCCGCGGCGGTCGAGGCGGCGCGCGCGGTGGGCTACACCGGCGCGGGCACGGTGGAGTTCATCGTCGGCTCCGAGGACCCCGACCGCTTCTACTTCATGGAGATGAACACCCGGCTGCAGGTGGAGCACCCGGTCACCGAGGAGGTCTACGGCCTGGACCTCGTCGAGGCGCAGCTGCGCATCGCGGCCGGCGAGGCGCGGCCGTGGCCGGTGCGGATCCGGCCGGCCGGGCACGCCGTGGAAGCGCGCATCTACGCGGAGGACCCAGCGGCGGGTTTCCTGCCCACCGGGGGACGCATCCTCGCGCTGCACGAGCCGTCGGGCGCGGTATCCGGGTCGACTCCGGGATCGCGGCGGGCGGCGTGGTCGGCAGTGACTACGACCCGATGCTCGCCAAGGTGATCGCACACGGCTCCGACCGGGCCGAGGCGCTGCGCAGGCTCGACGGCGCGCTGCGCGACACCGTGCTGCTCGGTATCGACACCAACATCGGCTTCCTGCGGGCACTGCTCGCCGACGGGGACGTCCGGGCCGGCCGGATCGACACCGGGCTCGTCGGGCGCAGGCTCGCCGACTGGACCACGGCCGATCTGCCCGTCGACGTACTCGCCGCCGCGGCGGCGAGCGCCCTGCTCGGCCTCGAGCCGACCGGGCCGGTGGCGGACCCGTTCGACGTACCGGGCGGTTGGCGGGTCGGTGAGCCCGCATGGACGACGTGGCGGATGTCGGTCGGGGGCCACGAGCCGATCGCCGTGCGGATCCGCGGCCGGGCCGCCGCGGCCGAGGTGGCCGTCGGCGATGCCGATCCGGTGCCGTGCAGTGCGTGGCGGGACGCGGACGCGCTGGTCGTGACGTTGGGCGGGGTCACGCGCCGCTATGCCCGCGCGCTGGACGGCGACACCTTGTGGCTCGGCCGGGACGGGCGGGCCTGGGGCATCCGCGAACTGGCGCCCCTGGACGCCGCCGCCGCGGAGGCGGCCGGTGCGGGCGGTCCGGTGCTCTCGCCGATGCCCGGCACGGTGACCGCGGTCGAGGTCACCGACGGGCAGGAGGTGGAGGCCGGGTCCCGGTTGGTCGTGGTGGAGGCCATGAAGATGGAGCACGTGCTCACCGCCCCCGTCGCCGGGGTGGTCCGCGACCTGCGCGCCCGCGCGGGCGACGCCGTCGCGAAGGACGCCGTGCTGCTGGTCGTCGAACCGTCGCTCCCGAACAACACGGAGGTGGACTGATGGACCTCGAGCTGAGCGAGGAGCACGAGGCGCTGCGCGCCACCGTCGAGGACTTCGCGCGCAAGGAGGTCGCCCCCGTCATCGGGGAGCTCTACGAGCGCGGCGAGTTCCCGTACGAGCTGGTGGCGCGGATGGGCGCGATGGGCCTGTTCGGGCTGCCGATCGACGAGGAACACGGCGGCATGGGCGGCGACTACTTCGCGCTCTGCCTGGCGCTGGAGGAGCTCGCGCGCGTCGACTCGTCGGTCGCGATCACCCTGGAAGCGGGCGTCTCGCTCGGCGCCATGCCGCTGCACCGCTTCGGCACCGCCGAGCAGAAGCGGCGGTGGCTGCCGGAGCTCGCGGCGGGCACGAAGCTGGGCGCGTTCGGGCTCACCGAACCCGGCGGCGGCTCCGACGCGGGCGCCACCCGCACCACCGCCCGGCTCGACGGCGACGAGTGGGTGATCAACGGTTCCAAGGCGTTCATCACCAACGCGGGTACCGACATCACGTCGATCGTCACGGTCACCGCCATCACCGGCACCGGGGAGAATGGGCGCAAGGAGATCTCCGCGATCGTCGTGCCCGCCGGCACCCCCGGGTGCCGGGTGTCGCAGAAGTACTCGAAGGTCGGCTGGTCGGCGTCCGACACCCGCGAGCTGTTCTTCGACGACTGCCGCGTGCCCGCGGAGAACCTGCTCGGCGAGCGCGGTCGCGGGTACGCGCAGTTCCTGTCGATCCTCGACGAGGGGCGGGTCGCGATCGCGGCGCTGTCGGTCGGGCTCGCACAGGGCTGCGTCGACGAGTCGGTGCGCTACGCCCGCGAGCGCGAGGCCTTCGGTTCCCCGATCGGCAGCTACCAGGCCATCCAGTTCAAGATCGCCGACATGGAGACCCGCGCCCACACCGCCCGGCTCGCGTACTACGCGGCCGCGGCGAAGATGCTGCGCGGCGAGCCGTTCAAGAAGGAGGCGGCGATCGCCAAGCTGGTGGCGTCGAACGCGGCGATGGACAACGCCCGGGACGCCACCCAGGTCTTCGGCGGCTACGGCTTCATGAACGAGTACCCGGTAGGGCGCTTCTACCGGGACGCCAAGATCCTCGAGATCGGCGAGGGCACGAGCGAGGTCCAGAGGATGCTGATCGCGAGGCACCTGGGCCTGTAACCCCGCCAAGCCCCGCCGTCGATCACCGAGCACCGGGCGCGAGGATGGTGGGGTGAACGCCCTGTTCGCCCGGATCGTCGTGCTCGTGAGCGGTGCGGCGATTCTCGTGGTCGAGACGCTCGCGACGCGGCTGGTGGCGCCGTACGTGGGGCTGACGCTCGAGTCGACGTCGGCCGTCATCGGCGTGGCGCTCGCCGGGATCGCCGCGGGCGCGTCGCTGGGCGGTCGCTGGGCCGACGTGCTGCCGCCGCGCGGGTCGCCACGGGTGCACTGGTGGTGGGCGGGCTCGGGGTGCTCGCGGTCCGGCCGCTGGTCCGGGTGCTCGGCCCGCGCTCGGGGCCGGCCCGCTCGCGGCGATCGTGCTGGTGGCGGCGTCGACGCTGGTGTCGGTCACCGCGCTCGCGATGGTGACGCCCGCGGTCACGCGCGCCCGGATCGCCCAGGTCGAGGGTTCCGGCGCGGTGATCGGCGGCCTGTCCGCCGCGGGCACGGTCGGCTCGCTCGTGGGGGTGTTCCTCACCGGGTTCGTGCTGGTCGCGTTGCTGCCGGTGGCGATGATCCTGCTCGTCACGGCCGCGGCGTGCCTCCTGCTCGCCCTGCTCACGGCCGTGGCGCCGCAGCGCAGGACGGTCACCGGTGTGGCCGTCGCCGGGGCGGTGCTCGCGGCGGCGCTGGTGGCGGTGCCGGGCCGCTGCGACGTCGACACCGTGTACTACTGCGCGAGCGTGCGCACCGACGCGGCGGCGGGCCCGGGCGTGCGGGTGCTCGTGCTCGACGACCTCGACCATTCCGCCGTGGATCTCGCCGACCCCACGTACCTGCGGTTCAGCTACACGCAGCGCTTCGCCGACGCGATCGACTCGACGTTCCCGGCGGGCGCCCCCGTCGATGCCGTGCACGTGGGCGGTGGTGGGTTCACGATGCCGCGTTGGCTCGCCGCCACCCGTCCCGGCTCGGCCTCCACCGTGTTGGAGGTGGACCAGGGCGTCGTCGAGCTGGGCCGCAGGGAGCTGGGAGTGGCCGGGATCCCGGGCGTCGACGTCCGGATCGGTGACGCCCGCAGCCTGCTCGGCGCGGTGCCGGACGCGTCGGCCGACGTCGTGGTCGGCGACGCCTTCGGCGCCTGTACGGTGCCGTGGCACCTGGCCACCGCCGAGTTCGTCACGACGTGCACCGCGTGCTGCGCAGCGACGGCGTCTACGTGCTCAACGTGATCGACCGGGATCCCTGGGGACTGCTCGCCGCAGAGGTGGCCACCGTGGCCCACAAGTTCCCCTACGTCGTGCTGCTGGCGCGGCCGGAACAGCTGGCCCCCGGTGGCGGGGGCAACGCTGTCGTCGTGGCGTCCGACCTGCCGATCGACGTGGCCGGGCTGATGGAGAAGGCCGCGGTGCGCGGCGAGCCGGGGTCCGTCCTCGACGGCGGAGCCGCGCTCCGGTTCGCCGGGGACGCGCCGGTGCTCACCGACGATCGGGCACCGGTCGACCAGCTCATCAGTTGATCCCGCTAGTGTCCGCGGAGGGAGGTGGCGGGGTGGCTGAATGGGACGACCTCGTGGCGTTCGTCCGGGTGCGCTACGAGATCATGCGGCAGGCCGACGGCGAGCTGTGGTTCCGGTTGCCGACGAAGGGCGATCGCACACAGCTCGTGGCGGTGCGGCTGGTCACGGGCGAGGACGACCACCCGTGGGCGCAGATCACCTCGCCGGTCGGGAGGGTGGCCGACATCGACCTGGCCCGGCTCCTCGAGCTCGCGGGAGAGACCGTGGCGGGCGGTGCGGCCACGGTGGACGGAGTGGTGGTCTACCGCCATTCCATCGCGCTCGGCGACACGGCGCTCGACGGCTTCGACCGCCCGTTCCGGCTGGTGGTCGAGGTGGCCGACCGGCTGGAACACGAGCTCACCGGCGCGACGAGCACTGACGCCCGCCGGGTGATCCTTCCGACATGCGCGCGACCGCCCTCGTGAGGGCGCTCGGTCTCGTCTCGGACTGATCAAGGCGAGGCGATCGAACCGAGATGCGGCGGAGCGCCCCGTTGCGGGCGGAAAGCGTCAGCTGGGAACGATCATGCACGCCGGCTGAGCAGCCCGGGGCGGTCGGTGACCGTCTGCAGCTCGGTCAGGGTCGGGTGCCGGCGGCCAGCAGTGCGGTGTCGGTGCCGGGCTCGGGCTCGCCGGCCAGCTCGGCCTCGTGGGTGTGCAGCAGGTCGCCGTCGCCCTCGCTGACGTGGTCGACGCGCACCCGGACCGAACCCCACCCCGCGAGCCGCGCCTCGCGCAGCTCACCGAGCTCGGAGACGGGCACGTCGGGCACGTTGAGGGAGAGCACGGTGGCGTCCGGAGCGGCGAGCAGCACGTCGAGCACGTCGGGAAGGATCTTCAGCGCCGACTCCCAGCGCGGCTGCTGCGGCTCGACCAGCGGGGTGCCGAGGGAGACCGCGAGGGCCCGCCACCCGTGCAGGGACGCCGCGAGCGCGGCGCCGATCGTGCCGGAGTGCAGCACGGAGTGACCGAGGTTGGCGCCGATGTTGATGCCGGAGAGCACGACGTCGGGCTCCGGGGCGAGCCACCCGCGCCCGGCCGAGTGGACGATGAACGCGGGGTGGCCCTCGACGGCGAACGCCGGGATGCCCGGCAGCTCGGGCAGCTCCCGGCGGTGCACCCGGACGCGGCTGCCGTCGCGGACCGCGAGCACGGAGCCGCCCACACCGCTCGCGTCGACGTGCGGGGCGGCGACCACCACGTCGAATCCCGCGTCGCGGGCACCGGCGGCGAGGGCGGACAGGCCCGGCGAGTCGATTCCGTCGTCGTTGGTGATCAGGGCGCGGAGACGTCGAGAGGAGGCCACGCCTCCACCGTAAGCGAGCCAGGTAGCCACTGGAGGGCCGCGCGATGACGCTCACGCGCATGGTTCCCCGTTCCTCGAACAGGGTTCCAGGAGGTGTCGTCACCTGACCGGTCCGGGAGCGACACCCGTCGGGGCGGCCGAGGCGGCGCGCCGCCACGGCCCGCCGAAGAAGCAGATCGCCACGGCGAACAGCGCCATGCAGCCGGCCGTTCCGGCCATCCAGATCTGCCAGCCCGCGGCCGCCACCACGTGTGGCACGACGAGTAGCACGACCACGGCCATGGCCTTGACCAGGAACGAGAACAGGCCCCATGCCGTGCCCTGTAGGCGCGGGTCGATGTCCTCCGCGTCCTCGGAGAAGTTCGCCATCCACGGCGCGTAGGCGGCGCCCAGCACGCCGCCGAGCACCATTCCGGTGATCATCAGCACCGGCAGCGAGACCGACGCGCGCCCCAGCAGCGACACGAAGAACACCAGGACCGCGAGCCCCACCAGCGTGCCGCCGAGCGCGAACGGGCGGCGCAGCTGCAGGCGGTCCGACAGCCGCCCGGCCAGCACGAGGGCCGCGAGGTCGAGGATCCAGAACACCGTCATGACCGCCGACGCCTGGGCGGTGCTCATGCCGAACGTCTGCACCAGCATCGTCTGCCCGTAGAGGGTGAGCGTCAGGTACAGCACGAGCCAGAACGCGATGCCGATGACGTGGGCCCACATCGTGCGGTGGACGAGGAGGGTGCGGGCGAGCGCGGGGCGCTCGGAGTCGACGACGGTGAGCGCCGTGCGCTCGGTCTGCACGATCTTGGCTCGGAGCCGCGGCGACAGCTCGGCGATGTTGGCCGCGATCACGATCGACAGGACGAGCGAGACGCACCCCATGATGACGAACTGGGACTGCCAGGCGTCGTCGAACAGCGGCAGCGTGAGCCCGGCGATCGCGGCGGCGAGGAAGTTCGCCCCGACCGGGCCCCAGGTCCAGAAGCCGAACGCCTGGGCACGACCCATCCGCGGGGAGAAGTCCCGCACGAGCGGGGCCGTGCTGGCGATCGCGACCCCGTCGATGAAGGACAGGACAACCCGGGCGGCGAGCAGCTGGCCGGGCGAGCTGACCAGCGCCATCGCGAAGCAGCACAGAGCGGTGAGCATCATGAGCGGGATCAGCAGGCGGACCCGCCCGACCTTGTCGGTGAGCCGCCCGCCGACGATCCCGGCCACCGCCCCGGCGAGCGCCGCGACCGCCGAGATCGCCCCGTACGTCGCGAGCGTCATGTCCAGGTCCTCGAGCAACAGCGGGACCACGGGCGCGATCTGGGCCTCGTAGGAGCAGATCAGGCTGGCCAGCACGGCCATCGCGAGTATCCGCAGCCGCCGTCCGCCGGTCGGGTACTCGTCGAGCAGGCGCACGTACCCCGGGCTCATCCGCGACTCCCTCGTCGCCGTACCGAACCGTGCTCTAGAACGTGGTCCCAGACTCGGTGCCGGGGCCGGAGTGTGTCAAGCGCCGAAATCTCCGTGCTGCATCTCACGCACCGGTTCCGGCCGTTCCGTGTGGCAGGGTGAGTCGGCAGGGTCGCAGACGGATCGGAGTGGATGGATGCGCGTCTTCAGCGGTGTCGACGAGCTACGCGCGGCGGTGGGTTCCCAGCTCGGGGTGAGCGACTGGAACACCGTCGAACAGTCCCAGATCGACACGTTCGCCGATGCGACCCTCGACCACCAGTGGATCCACGTCGACGAGGAGAAGGCGAAGGCAGGCCCGTTCGGCGGCACCATCGCCCACGGGTTCCTCACGCTCTCGTTGCTGCCGCACCTCGTGAAGCAGATCTACCGCGTCGAGGGCACGAAGATGGGCGTGAACTACGGGCTCAACCGGGTGCGGTTCACCTCGCCGGTGGCGGTCGGCAGCAAGGTGCGGGGCAACGTCGAGCTCGTCGACGTGTCCGACGTCGCGGGCGGCGTGCAGCTCACCACGAAGGTGACGGTCGAGATCGAGGGATCCGAACGTCCCGCGCTGGTCGCCGAGTGGCTGACCCGGCAGTACGTGTGATGGAGGCGGCAATGCGTGAAGCGGTGATCTGCGAGCCCCTGCGGACGCCGGTCGGCGGCTTCGGCGGGGCGTTGCGCGACGTGCCCGCGCACGAGCTCGCGGCCACCGTGATCCGGGGCCTGATGGAGCGCACCGGGCTGCCGCCGGACGCGGTGGACGACGTGGTGCTCGGGCACTGCTACCCGACCATGGATGCGCCGGCGATCGGCCGGGTGGCCGCACTGGACGCCGGGTTGCCCGTTTCGGTCACGGGCCTGCAGATCGACCGGCGCTGCGGCTCGGGCCTGCAGGCGGTGCTGTACGCGGCGATGCAGGTGCAGACCGGGGTGTCGGAGCTGATGCTGGCGGGTGGCGCGGAGTCGATGTCGGGTGCGCCGTTCTACTCCACCGGCATGCGGTGGGGTGTGAAGGGCGGTCCCGGGGTGATGCTGCACGACGGCCTCGCCCGCGGCCGCGTCACGGCCGGTGGGGTCAACTTCCCGGTGCCGGGCGGGATGCTGGAGACGGCCGAGAACCTGCGCCGGGAGTACTCGATCCCGCGTGCGGAGCAGGACGAGTACGCCGTGCGCTCGCACCGGCGGGCCGCCGCGGCGCGCGACGCGGGCCGCTTCGCCGACGAGATCGTCCCCGTCACGGTGAAGGGCCGGAAGGGCGACACGGTCGTCGACACCGACGAGCACATCCGCCCCGACTCGACCGTGGAGAAGCTGGCCGGGCTGCGTCCGGTGCTCGGGAGGGACGACCCGGAGGCCACGGTCACGGCGGGCAACGCCAGCGGCCAGAACGACGGCGCGTCGATCTGCGTCGTCACCCACCCGGAGCGGGCCGCCGAGCTGGGGCTGCGGCCGCTGGTCCGGCTGGTGTCGTGGGGTGTGGCCGGGGTGCCGCCCGCCACGATGGGTATCGGTCCGGTCCCCGCGGTGGCGAAGGCGCTCGACTCGGCGCGGCTGACGCTCGCCGACATCGACCTGATCGAGCTCAACGAGGCGTTCGCGACGCAGGTGCTGGCGTGCACGCGCGAGTGGAAGTTCGTCGCCGAGGACTTCGAGCGGGTCAACGTCAACGGGTCCGGCATCTCGCTCGGGCACCCGGTCGGCGCGACGGGCGGCCGGATCCTGGCCACCCTCACCCGCGAGATGCAGCGCCGCGATGCCCGGTTCGGCCTCGAGACGATGTGCATCGGTGGCGGTCAGGGCCTTGCCGCGGTCTTCGAACGCGTGGCCTGACGGGAACGGGCCGAGCATCACATCCGAGCGTGTTGCCGGGGATGGGCGAGCGGTCCATGCTCGCGCGGTGCCGTCCGACGACGACCTCGCCCTTGCCGATGACGTGAGCGGTCAGCTCATCAGGTTGCTGCGCCTGATGGACCGCAGGCAGGCGCAGTACCAGGCCGAGCATCCGGATGCCGTCGAGCGGTCCACGTACTTCCTGCTCGTCCACCTCGTGAAGGGCGGCCCGCAGCGGGCGGGTGCGCTCGCCGACGCCGTGCACTCGGACCCGTCGACGATCAGCCGCCAGGTCGCGCACCTCGTGCGGCTGGGCTTCGTGGAGCGGATGGCGGACCCGGAGGACGGCCGGGCCACGCTGCTGACCGCGACGCAGGAGGGGCGGCGGGTCCTCGAGGAGAACCGCCGGATCCGCATCGAGCGGTACGCGGGGATGCTCGCGGACTGGTCGGTGGACGACCGCCGCACGTTCGCGGAGCTTTTGGGGCGTTTCGTCACGGCCTTCGAGGTCACCCACCGCGCCGACACCTGAGCCGGCGGGCGGCCGTCTGTGACGGCGCTCACCCCAACCGGTCTGCGGGGCAGCCGGTCGATCCCAGCGAGACGGCGGCGACCCGCGGGACCTCGGGGGGATCGATGGTGGCGACAGCTCAGTTCGGCCCGTACCGGCTCGATGCGGTCCTCTCGCGGGGCCGGTCGGCCACGGTGTACCGCGCCATGGACACCGGCCACGACGACCGGGTCGTCGCGCTCAAGGTGTTCGACCGGCGGTTGTCGGCCGAACCCGAGTTCCGGGCGCGGTTCCGCCGCGACGCGGGGCTGCTGAGCACGCTGCGGGAGCCGCACGTGGTGCCGATCCACCGGCACGGCGAGATCGGTGGGCGGCTCTACCTGGACATGCGGCTCGTACGCGGCCCGAGCCTCGCCGAGGTCCTCCGCAGGGGGCCGCTCGCACCGCAGCGTGCGGAGGCGATCGCGGGACAGATCGGTGCCGCGGTCGACTCGCTGCGCCGCGGTGGCCTCGGGGACCGGCCGATCGAGCGGGCCGACGTGCTGCTCACCGGCCCGCCGGGGCGCGGTGAGTTCGTGCAGATCGTCGGGCTCGGCGTCGGGCGGACGCCGGTGCCGGTGACGGCGGGCGTGTCGCCGGCCGCGCTCGTGTCCCGCCCCGCCCGGCAGCGGCTGGCCCGCCCGCTGCTCGCGGTCGGGGTCGTGCTCGCCATGGTCGCCGCCGTACTGGCCACCGTGGTCGGGGTCCGGCCGGGCGCACCGCCCGGTGCGGCCGCACCGCCCGGGCTCGTCGCGACGATCCCCGAGCCTGCGACCGCCGTGACCGACATCGAGATCGTCTCGTCCCGCGGACGTGAGGTGCTCGTGGCGGTGACCTCTGACGGCGGCCTCCACACCTCGGACCTCACCACCGGGAAGGAGGTGCGGCCGGTGGTGCCCGGCAGCGCGGTCGCCGTGGCCACGACGGTCGTCGACGGCGTCGCGGTGGCGGTCGTGCGCAACCGCGACACGACCGTCGCCACGTACGACGTGGAGACCGGCGCGCCGGTCGGGTCGCCGATCGGCACGCCGCAGCCGCCCGACCCGACGTTCGCGCTGTGGGCCGGGCTGGAGGCCGCGGAGCTCGACGGCGGGCCGGTGGCCGTCACGGAGGTGGCCACCGGTGCGCAGGTGACCGGGATGTACGGCACGCCCGTCCCCCAGACCGGGATCCGGTCGATCGCGCTGCCCACCGGGGCGCCGGTGGGGCCGGTGCTGACCGAGGACGGGCAGTCGATCGACACCTTCGAGATCGCCGTGATCGACGGCAGGCCGGTCGCCGTGTCGATCGTCGGGGGTACCGGCGTGCGGGCGAGGGATCTCGGCACCGGTGCCGCCGTCGGAGCTCCCACGGCGCACCAGCCGACCGGGCTCGTCGGTCTCGCCACCGCCGTGCGCGACGGGGTCCCGGTCGCGGTGACCGGTGGTGCCGACAACACGGTGCGGATCTGGAACCTCCGCACCGGCGAGCAGGTCGGGCCGCCACTGACCGGTCACACCGACCGGGTCGGTGGTGTGGCGGTGGTCAGGAGCGGCGACCGCACCGTCCTCGTCACCACCGCCGGCGGCTACCAGGCGCGACGTCGGAGGCGCGGTTCTGGGACCTCGCGACGGGCGCCCCGCTGGGCGCCCGTTGACGGGGCACCCGCTGAGCAGCGCGTTCCTGGGGCAGTCGGGCGGTGAGGGGTCGCTGCTCGTCGCGGCAGGGCCCGGCAACCCGATCACCGTGTGGGACCCGGCTCAGCTGATCCCGGAGGTGACGTCGTGATCGGCACGTCGTTCGGCCCGTACCGGATCGAGGCTCTCATCGGGCGCGGCGGCATGGGCGAGGTCTACCGGGCCGTCGACACCGGTCAGGACGGACGCGCGGTGGCCCTCAAGGTGCTCCCCGCGGCGCTGTCCGGTGACCCCCAGTACGTGGGCCGGTTCCGCCGGGAGGCGGAGATCGCCGCGCGGCTGAGCGATCCGCACGTCGTGCCGATCCACCGCTACGGGGAGATCGACGGGCGGCTGTTCCTCGACATGCAGCTCGTGGACGGCCGGGAGCTCGCCGACCTGCTGGACCTCGGCGGGCCGCTGGAGCCCGACCGGGCGCTGGCGATCCTGCAGCAGGTGGCAGGCGCCATCGACGCCGCGCACACCGACGGGCTGGTGCACCGCGACGTGAAGCCTGCCAACATCCTGCTGGCGCGGCCGGGCAGCGGGCGTGCCGAGTTCGCCTACCTGCTCGACTTCGGCATCGCCCGCACCGCGGAGCCGGGCAGCCGCACGGCGCTGACCAGGACCGGGGCCGTGATCGGCACGCTCGCCTACATGGCGCCCGAGCGGTTTCTCGCGCAGCAGGCCGGGCCGACGGCGGACGTCTACTCCCTCGCCTGCGTGCTGCACGAGATGCTGACCGGCGCCCGCCCGTACCCGGGCACCGGATACGCGGTGCAGGTGGCCGGGCACCTGCACCAGCCACCGCCGCGGCCCAGCGCGGTGCGCCCCGGCCTGCCCGACCGATCCTGGTCTCGGCCGCACGGGACAACGCGATCCGGGTCTGGGACCTCGCGGTGCGCGCCGCGGGCTAGACCGTGATGCCCCGCTGTCGGTGGTCAGGGCCGGCGGGTGGCTCGTGATCGCCGGGAATGGTGCCCCGACGACTGATCTGTCGCCGTGCCACCACTCAGGGCGATCAGCGTGCGCATGATCGGCGGAAGTGGTGTCAGGGCGTCGCATCCGGCGCCCCCGGCAACGTCATGATCGTTGCGAGATCACGTCGCCCGCCGCCGCGAGGGCGCTGTGGCCCAGGTCGGACCGATCGTCAGTGCGCCTCGGCCGCCTTGGCGCGCTGCCACGACGCCTGATCTCCCGCTCGGCGTCGGCCCGGCCCACCCACATCGCGCCCTCGACGCTCTTGCCCGGCTCGAGCGCCTTGTAGATCTCGAAGAAGTGCTGGATCTCCATCCGGTCGAACTCGGGCATGTGGTGGATGTCTCGCAGGTGCTCCTGGCGGGGGTCGTCGCTGGGCACGCAGAGGACCTTGTCGTCGCCGCCCTTCTCGTCCTTCATCCGGAACATGCCGATCGCCCGCGACCGGATCAGGCAGCCCGGGAAGGTCGGCTCCTGCACGAGCACGAGCGCGTCGAGCGGGTCACCGTCCTCGCCGAGGGTGTCCTCGATGAACCCGTAGTCGGCCGGGTACTGGGTCGCCGTGAACAGGGTCCGGTCCAGCCGGATGCGTCCCGTCTCGTGGTCGACCTCGTACTTGTTGCGGCCGCCCTTGGGGATCTCGATGGTGACGTCGAAGTCCACTGGCGCTCTCCTGCTGTGCATCGGTCGGATGGATGGCCGGTACCGGTCGGGCGACCGGCTCCGGCGCTACCTCTAGTGTGAGGGACCGCGTCGGTGGGGCCGACGGCCGGGGCGTGCCTCGAGCGCTCCGCGGAGTCGAGGGAGGGCGCCCGTGCGCATCGGGCGACGAATTGGTGACGCGCCGCGCCGGCCCGGTCGCCGAACGCGACGGGTGGTCGCCGTTCTCGTCGTGCTCGCGGTGGCGGGCGGAGCAGGCGGGGCGATCGCGCTCGCCGGACCGGCACTCGTGGAGCGGCTGGGGCTGGCGGCGCCGCCGGAACCGCCGCTACCGCCCGTCCCCCGTGCACAGCTGCAGCCGCTCCCGGCCGACGCACCGGCCCCCACGTCCGGCGGGCTGAGCGCAGCACTCGACCGGGACGCCGCCGACATACCGGGCGAGTTCGCCGGCATCGTGATCGACCCGGCCACCGGCGCCGAGCTGTGGAGCCACACCCCGGAGCGCGCGCTCGTGCCGGCCTCCACCGAGAAACTGATCACCGCTGCGGCGGCACTGCTCGTGCTCAACCCGACGGACCGGCTGGTCACCCGGGTCGTGGCGGGCCCGGACCCGGAGACCGTCGTGCTGGTGGGCGGCGGCGACCCGACGCTCACCGCGCTCGCCGACCCCGAGGACAGCCTGTACCCGGAGGCGCCGAGCATCACCCAGCTCGCCGACGCGGTGCGCGAGGACGCGCCCGGCCCGATCCGCAGGGTGCTCGTCGACACGAGTCGCTACACCGCGGACGGGCTCGCCCCCGGCGTCGGCCAGGGGGACGTCGCGGCCGGGTTCATCACCCCGATCGAGCCCGTGATGCTCGACGGCGGCCGGATCGACCCCTCGCTGCCCGACGGTCCGCGCGTCTCGGACCCGGCGCTCACCGCGGCCCGTGCCCTCGCCGACCGGCTGGGCGTCGACGAGGTGGAGAAGGGCACGGCAGGCCCGGACGCCGCCCCGATCGCCGCGGTGTCCTCGGCCCCGATCAGCGAGCTCGCCGAGTTCGCCCTGCGCGCATCGGACAACGTGCTGGCGAGGTGCTCGCCCGCGAGGTGGCGATCGCCAAGGACGCCGAGCCGTCGTTCGACGGTGCCACCGAGGCCACCCTCGGCGCGCTCCAGCAGGCGGGGATCGACACCACCGGCGCGAGATGGCCGACAACAGCGGCATGTCGACGCAGAACGAGGTGCCCGCCCGGCTGCTCGGGGAGATCCTCGCAGCCGCCGCGCGCCCGCGAAGGGCCCGCTCGACACGCAGTTCCTGCGGCCGGTGCTCAGCGGTCTCCCGGTGGCAGGTGGCGTCGGCACGCTCGACGACCGCTACGGCCCCGACGGGCGGGCCGCGTCGGGGCGCGGTGTCGTCCGCGCGAAGACCGGCTCGCTCACCGGGGTGAGCAGCCTCGCGGGGGTCGTCACGGACGCGACGGGAGGTTGCTGGTGTTCGCGTTGATGTCGAACGGTGCGAGCCCCGGCGTGATCCGCCCGCTGCACGACGAAATGGCCGCCGAGCTGAGCCGGTGCGGTTGCCGCCAGCCATGAGGCGGCCGGGCACGTAGCGTGTGGGGGTGCCGTTCGTGACCGACTCCGCCCAGCCAGCGTCGAGCCCGCCGGGCGAGCGCGGGCTCCCGGTCGACTGGGACCTCGCGAGCCGCACCGCGGGGCGACTCCTGCAACCCGGCCCGGATGCCACCCCGGGCGAGGCCGCCGAGCTGGTGCGGCGGCTGCGGGCCGACGCCGCCGTCGCCGAGCGGCACGTCCGCGAGATCACCGGGCTCGGGTACGGCCTGCCGCTGCTGCCTGCCGATGTCGTGGACCGCAAGGCGTGGGCCGCCGCCGCGGTCTCGGGTATGGCGGCGCTCACCGCGGGGGCGGAGCTGCCCGCGGTGTCCCGGGTGACCCGCAGCGTCACGGCGCGCACCGCCGGGCTGCAGGTCGGGAGCGTCGTGGCGTACCTCGGCGGGCGGGTGCTCGGCCAGTACGACCCGTTCGGCGGCGCCGACGGCGAGGGCCGCCTGCTGCTCGTGGCGCCCAACGTGCACGCCGCCCAGAAGGCGCTCGACGTGCCCAGCACCGACTTCGGGCTGTGGGTCTGCCTGCACGAGGCCACCCACCGGCTCCAGTTCACCGCGGTGCCGTGGCTGCGTTCCTACTTCGCCGACGAGGTCGGGCGGTTCCTGTCCGCCGCGCAGAGCGACCGCGGCGTGGTCGTGGAGCGGCTGTCGGACGTGGTGCGGTCGCTGCGGGAGACGGGCGGCGACTCGCTGGCGATCGTCGAGCTGCTTCAGGGGCCGGAGCAGCGGGCGGTGCTCGACCGGCTGCTCGCCCTCACCACCCTGCTGGAGGGCCACGCCGACCACGTGATGGACGCCGTCGGCCCGTCCGTCGTACCCACGGTGGCCACCATCCGCAACCGGTTCACGGTGCGCAGGCGCGGCGGCGGCATCGTCGACCGCCTGCTGCGCGCCCTGCTCGGCGTGGAGGCCAAGGTCCGCCAGTACGCCGTGGGCTCCGCGTTCACCCGCCACGTCGTGCTGGCCGCGGGCATGGACGGCTTCAACCAGGTGTGGGAGAGCCCCGAGACCCTCCCGACGAGAGCGGAACTGGCCGACCCCGGCGCCTGGCTGAGACGCATCCACGGCGCCCCCTGACGCCGGCGAGGTGGCCATACCGGCCCAATGCGCCAGTATGGCCACCATGCGGCGGTGGAGAGGCGTGGCGTGAGCGCCGTCCTCGCCGTTCGGCGGGCTGTTCGGGATGCCGTCGCCGCGTTGCCTGCCGCCTGTCGGGACGCTCCGCTGCTCGTCGCCTGCTCCGGCGGCGCCGACTCGCTCGCCCTCGCCGTGGGCGCGTTGGGAGTGCGCGGGGCGGGGGAGGTGCACGCCGCCGTCGTCGACCACGGCTTGCAGGAGGGGTCCGCGCAGCGCGCCGCCGCCACCGCGGAGCTGCTCGACGGCCTGGGCATCGCCGCGACCGTCCACCGGGTCGAGGTCGGAGGGAAGGGCGGGGTCGAGGCCGCTGCCCGCCGCGCCCGCTACGGCGCCCTCCGGGCCGCCCGCCCGTCGCCGGACTCCCCGGTCCTGCTCGGGCACACCCTCGACGACCAGGCCGAGACCGTGCTGCTCGGGCTGGGCCGAGGGTCCGGCGCCCGTTCCCTGTCCGGTATGCGCGAGTGGGACGCCCCGTGGTGCCGCCCGCTCCTCGGGCTGCGTCGTGCCGTGACGCGGCAGGCGTGCGCGGAGGCCGGGCTGCCGGTGTGGGACGACCCGCACAACACGGACCCGCGGTTCACCAGGGTGCGCCTGCGGCACGAGGTGTTGCCGCTGCTGGAGGAGGTGCTCTCGGGCGGTGTGGCGGAGGCGCTCGCCCGCACGGCCCGGCAGCTGCGCGAGGACGGCGCCGCGCTCGACGCCGTCGCGGCCGACCTGCTCGCGGCGGCCCGTGACGAGGAGCCCGGTCTGCGCCTCGCCCCGCTCGCCGACGTTCCTGCCGCGGTGCGCCGCCGGGTGCTGCGGGCGTGGCTGGCCGCCTCCGACGTGACGGCCCTCACCGAGGAGCATCTCAGGTCCGCCGACGTCCTCGCAGGTGGAGGGCCTGATCGTGGTGGTGTCGCCCTACCGGGTGGGTTGGAGCTGGTGCGCACACGTGGCAGGCTTTTCCTGCGCCCGGTCCGCTGGCCGTCCGGCGTGTGAATCCCCGACCCACGCAGGAGGACGCCCGCCGTGTACGACGGTGACATCGCATCGACGCTGGTCACCGAGGAGGCGATCCGGGAACGCACCGCCGAGCTGGCGGCCCAGATCGCGGCCGACCGCGCCGAGTCCGACTCGGACCTGCTGCTCGTGGGTGTCCTCAAGGGCGCCGTGATGTTCATGACCGACCTCGCCAGGGCGCTGCCGGTGCCGGTGCAGCTCGAGTTCATGGCGGTGAGCTCCTACGGCTCCGCCACCTCGTCGTCCGGGGTCGTGCGCATCCTCAAGGACCTCGACCGCGACATCGCGGACCGTGACGTGCTCATCGTCGAGGACATCATCGACTCGGGTCTCACGCTGTCCTGGCTGCTGGGCAACCTGGAGGCCCGCCGCCCCGCCTCGCTCGCGGTGTGCACGCTGCTGCGCAAGCCGGACGCGGTGAAGGTCGACGTGCCGGTCAAGTACGTCGGCTTCGACATCCCCAACGAGTTCGTCGTCGGCTACGGCCTCGACTACGCCGAGCGTTACCGCGACCTGCCGTTCATCGGCACGCTCGAACCGTCGGTGTACGCCTGACGGGCGGCCTCGACACCGGCTCCTGTCGGTGGAGGCGGTGACGCGGGCATGGTGATCGGCGGCCCGGTACGTCAGCGGCCACATGTGGCTGCGGATGCACCCACGGGCTGACCGAGCCGCCCTGGATCGATCAGCCGCCGAGTGCGGGGAGCGCCGGCAACGCGGGCAGGGCCGGCACCGGGAGCCCGGCGGCGGGGCCGGAGGTGAACGGCTCGGTGCCGAGGGCGAGCTCGACGTCGCCCACGTCCCCGTTGGCGGCGGCGTAGTCCAGGGCGTGCGCCAGGTCGATCACGCCGTTGCTGGCCGGGAGCGGCGCGAGGTTCAGCGTGGACAGCACCCCGAACGCGGCCCCGGAGCCGTCGACGAACGCGCTGCCGGAGTCGCCGGGGACGCCGGGGGTGAGCGTGTAGACGTCGTGGTTGCGGCCGCCGCCGGTGTCGGAGACGTTGATCCCGACCTTGGGCCCGAGCGCCTCGATCCCGAGCCGCAGCGGGGAGTTGCCGAAGCTGTAGACGAGGTCGCCGCTGCCGAGGCCGTTGCGGTCGAGTGCGGTGGGGCCGCCGTAGACCGGGAGGGACGGGTTGACGTCGCCGGTGTCCTCGGGGGCGATCTCGACGAGGGCGAAGTCGTTGAACGCGCAGGTGTCGGGGTCGGTCTCGCCCGCCGCCTGCATCGCCACCCACGAGCTGTAGGCGAGGGTGCCGGTCCGGTCGGTGCCGTCGGCGGCCCTGATGGTCACGGTGGTCCCGACGTCGACGGTGCCGGAGTCGCACCCGTCGGTCTCGGTGGCGTCACCGGTGCCGCCGCAGTGGGCGGCCTGCCCGATGAAGGTGCGGTCGCCGCTGGTGAACACGAAGTTGCTCGTGCAGGCCCCGCCGCCCTCGGTGTCGGTGACCACACCGGGCCGGATCGCCGCGGAGGCGGCCGGTGCCCACGTGTCGCCGGTCCGCGCCGGTGCCGCGGCGGCGGGGGGCGAGTACCGCCCCGAGCGCGACCCCACCGAACGCGACCGCCAGCGCGACGCCACGGGCCCTCACCGTCATGCCTCTACCCCCACCCCGCCGGCCGCACCGCCGACGCACGTGATCCGTTTCCGCCACTGACCCAACGACGCCGCGGGGCGGGGGATATGGGCCGTGAGTGATCACCGGGAACCCGGGCCCGGAACCCTTCGTTGAACGCACATGTACCCGTAGGTGGTACGTGGTTGGACATCCACGGCGCAGCTGTGCTCCCGGACCGCTATCCTGGCGGACTCAGGGCCGGTCAGTCCGCTGCGCCGGGTCTCTCCGCCGGAGAATCTCGCCAGGAAGGGTGAAGGCCGCCACGGCCGAAGCTGCATGGACCGCAAGCGCCTGCTCCGCAACCCGCTGATCTGGATCCTCGCCGCGATCCTGGTCTATTTCACATTCAGCGTGCTCTTCGACGACACGCGCGGTTACACGCGGGTTGACACGTCGGTGGCGCTCGCCCAGATTTCCCAGGCAACGTCAGCAACGCTCTCATCGAGGACCGGGAGCAGCGGCTCCGGCTCACGCTCGCCCAGCCGGTCGAGGGCAGCACCCAGATCATCACCCAGTACCCGGCGCAGACCGCGGGCACCATCGTCGAGACGCTCGAGAACGCGAGCAACAAGCCGACGTTCAACACCACCGTGCGGCAGGACTCGTTCCTGACCACGATGCTGATCTACCTGATCCCGCTCGGCCTCGTCCTGCTGATCCTGTTCTGGATGATGAACAACGCCCAGGGCGGCGGGAACCGGGTGATGTCCTTCGGCAAGTCGAAGGCCAAGCAGCTCAACAAGGACATGCCGAAGACCACTTTCGGTGACGTCGCGGGCGCGACGAGGCGGTCGAGGAGCTGTACGAGATCAAGGACTTCCTGCAGAACCCGGCGCGGTACCAGGCGCTGGGCGCGAAGATCCCGAAGGGCGTGCTGCTCTACGGCCCGCCCGGCACCGGCAAGACCCTGCTGGCGCGTGCCGTCGCGGGCGAGGCGGGCGTGCCGTTCTACACGATCTCGGGCTCCGACTTCGTCGAGATGTTCGTCGGTGTCGGTGCCTCCCGGGTGCGCGACCTGTTCGAGCAGGCCAAGCAGAATTCCCCGTGCATCATCTTCGTCGACGAGATCGACGCGGTCGGCCGCCAGCGCGGCGCAGGCCTCGGCGGCGGCCACGACGAGCGCGAGCAGACGCTCAACCAGCTGCTCGTCGAGATGGACGGCTTCGACGCCCGCGGCGGCATCATCCTGATCGCGGCCACGAACCGCCCCGACATCCTGGACCCGGCGCTGCTGCGGCCCGGTCGCTTCGACCGGCAGATCCCGGTGGCCGCGCCCGACCTCGCAGGCCGCAAGGCCATCCTCGGCGTCCACGCGAAGGGCAAGCCGTTCGCGCCGACGTCGACTTCGACGGGCTCGCCAAGCGCACGGTCGGGATGTCCGGGGCCGACCTGGCCAACGTCATCAACGAGGCGGCGCTGCTCACCGCGCGCGAGGGCGGCACGCTGATCAACGGTGCGGCGCTCGAGGAGTCGGTCGACCGGGTCGTCGGCGGTCCACGCCGCAAGGGCAAGATCATCTCCGAGCTGGAGAAGAAGATCACGGCCTACCACGAGGGCGGCCACGCGCTCGCCGCGTGGGCGATGCCCGACCTGGAGCCGGTCTACAAGCTCACGATCCTGCCGCGCGGGCGCACCGGCGGCCACGCCCTCGTCGTCCCCGAGGACGACAAGGGCTGATGACCCGCTCGGAGATGATCGGCCGCCTGGTCTTCGCGATGGGCGGGCGCAGCGCGGAGGAGCTCGTGTTCCACGAGCCCACCACCGGCGCGTCCAGCGACATCGACCAGGCCACCAAGATCGCGAAGGCGATGGTCACCGAGTACGGCATGAGTGCCCGGCTCGGCGCCGTGCGCTACGGGCGCGAGCACGGCGACCCGTTCCTGGGCCGTTCGATGGGCGCGCAGGCCGACTACTCGCTCGAGGTCGCCCACGAGATCGACGAGGAGGTGCGGGCGCTCATCGAGGCCGCGCACACCGAGGCGTGGGAGATCCTCAACACCTACCGCGACGTCCTCGACGACCTGGTGTTCGAGCTCCTGGAGAAGGAGACGCTCACCCGCCGCGACCTGGAGCGCATCTTCGACCGGGTGGAGAAGCGGCCGCGGATCACGGCGTTCAACGACTTCGGCGACCGCACGCCGTCCGACAAGCCGCCGATCAAGACCCCGGCCGAGCGGGCGCGGGAGCGCGGCGAGCCGTGGCCGCCGCACACCGAGCCGGTGCGCGAGCCCGCGCCCGTCGGCTCCTACCCCGGCGGCGCCAACGGCGTGCCGACGCCCGGCCCCAACGGCGGCCCGGTGCCCACCCCGCCCGGCGGCTACCCGGGTGGCCCCGGCCAGCCCGGCTTCCCGGGCGGCTACCCGGCGCCCGGGCAGCAGCAGGTGCCCCCGCAGGGCTGGGGTCCGCCGCCGCAGCCCCAGCACCAGCCGCAGCCCAACTCGGTGCCGCACAACTACGGCGCGCCGCCCGACTGGCGGCCCGCCACCACGCCGCACGGCCAGACCTGGCCGCCGCCGGGCCACTGGCAGCAGCCCGTGCCGCAGTGGGCCCCGCCGGCGCAGCCGAACCAGTCGCAGCCGAACCAGGCGCAGCCGCCGCAGGCGGGCACCAACGGTGCCGCCGAAGCGGCCGACCCGGCGCCTCAGCAGGCACAGCCCGAGCAGCAGCCCTCGCCCGAGAAGCCCAGCGAGGAACGCGGCTCCGGGCCGGACGAGGGCGGCTCGCGCTGAGCGCAGTGGTGCCCGGTGGACCGGCGTCCGAGCGGGCGTCGCGCAACGGCCGACCGGAGATCGATCACGCGCGGGCCGAAGCGGCGGTGCGGGAGTTGTTGCTCGCGATCGGCGAGGACCCCGACCGCGAAGGCCTGCGGGAGACACCGGCCCGCGTCGCCCGGGCGTACGCGGAGATCTTCCAGGGCCTCTACGCCGACCCCGACGAGGTGCTGGACCGCACGTTCGACGAGCACCACCAGGAGCTGATCCTGGTGAAGGACATCCCGATGTTCTCCATGTGCGAGCACCACCTCGTGCCCTTCCACGGCGTGGCCCACGTCGGCTACATCCCCAACCCCGACGGGCGGGTCACGGGGCTGTCGAAGATCGCCCGGCTCGTCGACCTGTACGCGCGGCGGCCGCAGGTGCAGGAGCGGCTCACGGCGCAGGTCGCCGACGCGCTGGTGCGCAAGCTGGAGCCGAAGGGTGTGATCGTGGTGATCGAGGCAGAGCACCTGTGCATGGGGATGCGGGGGATCCGCAAGCCCGGGTCGAGCACCACCACGTCGGCCGTGCGCGGGATGCTCCGGTCGTCGCCGACGTCCCGCGCGAGGTGCTGGCGCTGATCCGGAACAGGTGAGCGGGCGCTGATGGCTACGGGGCTGCCGGATCCAGGGCGGTGCGTCGTGATGGGGATCCTCAACGTCACTCCGGACTCGTTCTCCGACGGCGGCCGTTGGTTCGACCGCGACCAGGCCGTCGCCCACGGGGTGGCGATGTGCGAGGCGGGCGCGACCTGGTGGACATCGGCGGGGAGTCCACGCGGCCGGGTGCGCCGCGCGTCGAGCCGGACGTCGAGCTGGCCAGGGTGCTGCCGGTCGTGCGCGAGCTCGCGGCCGCCGGGGTGCGCGTCAGCATCGACACCACGCGGGCCGCGGTCGCCGAGGCCGCCGTCACGGCCGGTGCCGTCGTGGTGAACGACGTGTCCGGCGGGTTGGCCGACCCCGCGATGGGCAAGGCGGTGGCGTCCCTGCAGGTGCCGTGGATCCTCATGCACTGGCGCGGGCACAGCGACCGCATGAACACGCTCGCCGTGTACGACGACGTCGTCTCCGACGTCCGTGCCGAGCTGGGCGCGCGCGTGGACGCGGCCGTGGCGGCCGGGGTCGATCCCGCGCGGCTGGTGCTCGATCCCGGTCTCGGGTTCGCGAAGACCGGCGAGCACAACTGGGCGTTGCTGCGCAGGCTGGACGTGCTCGCCGGACTGGGGTTCCCGGTGCTGGTGGGGGCGTCGCGCAAGAGGTTCCTCGGCACGCTCCTCGCCGACGCCGACGGTACGCAGCGCCCGACGTCCGGGCGGGACCTCGCCTCGGCCGCGGTGAGCGCGCTGGCGGCCCGTGCCGGTGCGTGGGGCGTACGGGTGCACGATGTGGCCGGCACGCTGGACGCCGTCCGGGTGGCGGCAGCATGGGGCGGGGCCCGGGAGTAAGTGAAGGAGGGCCGGTGCCTGATCGCATCGAGCTGCGGGGTCTGCGCGTACGCGGTCACCACGGGGTGTTCGAGCACGAGCGCCGCGACGGGCAGGACTTCGTGGTCGACATCACCGTGTGGATGGACCTCACGCACGCAGCCCGCTCCGACCGGCTGGACGACACCCTCGACTACGGTGCGCTCGCCGAGCGGGTGGCCGCGATCGTCGGAGGGCCGCCGTGCAACCTCATCGAGGCCGTGGCGGGGCGGGTGGCCGACGAGGTGTTCGCCGACGTCCGGGTGCAGACCGTCGAGGTGGTGCTGCACAAGCCGCAGGCACCGATCCCGCTGGAGTTCGCCGACGTCGCCGTCGTGGCGCGGCGCAGCCGCAGCGCGGGCCGGGGGAGGGTGGTCCCGGCGTGACGCGGGCCGTGCTGTCCCTCGGTTCCAACGTCGGTGACCGGTTCGCCCACCTGAGATCGGCCGTGGTGGGTTTCGGGGCCGCCGTGCGGGCGGCGTCGCCGGTGTACGAGACCGCGGCGTGGGGCGGCGTCGAGCAGGACGACTTCCTCAACGCCGTGCTCGTCGTCGAGGACCAGGGCGTCGACGGGTGGGGCTGGCTGCGCCGCGGCCAGGAGCTCGAACGGGCCGCGGGGCGGGTGCGGGAGGTGCACTGGGGCCCGCGCACCCTGGACGTGGACCTGGTCACCGTCGACGGCCCGGACGGCCCGGTGCACAGCGACCACCCGGACCTGCTGCTGCCACACCCGGGCACGCCGGAGCGGGCCACCGTGCTGCGCCCGTGGCTCGACGTCGACCCGGAGGCGGTGCTGCCGGGCCACGGGCCGGTGGCCGACCTGCTCGCGGCGCTCGGGCCCGGCGCGGAGGACGGGATGCGCCGCCGCGACGACCTCGTGCTCGTGGTGGCCCGGTGACCCCGACCCGGCCGCGGGACCTGTTCGCCGTCGCCCTCGTCACGGCGCTCGCCGTGAACCTCCTCGTCCGCCTGACCTACGGCTCGCTCCCGCAGCTCCCGGTGCTCGCGGCGCCACGCTCGGCGTCCTCGGCCTCGCGGAGGCGGTGGGCGGCAGCATGCTGCGCGCCCGCATCCACCGCCGTCCCGGCACCACGCCGGTGCAGCCGCTCGTCGCGGCAAGGGCGGTGCTGCTGGCGAAGGCGTCCTCGCTGGCCGGCGCGATCATGACCGGCGTGTGGGGAGGGCTGCTCGCCCACGTCCTGCCCTTGGCGGGCGCCGTCGCCGCGGCCGGCAGCGACACCGTCGCCGGCATCATGGGTGTCGTCTGCTCCCTCGGCTGGTGGCCGGCGCCCTGTGGCTCGAACACTGCTGCCGCACCCCTGACGACCCCGGTGACGAACCGAACGGCCACGCGGCCGGTTCTGATCACCCGTAGGCTCCCGGCCCATGACCCAGGCGACGCGCGTCATCCCGATGCCGACCTCGGGACGGCAGCGCCGCGGGGTGCTCGCCCCGGTCCTCGGCCTGATCGCACTCGGATTCTGCGGGCTGGTCGTGCTCGGGCTGGTGGGCAGCAGCGTGGGTGCCGCCGGGGTCGTGGTCGGCGCCCTGTGCGCGCTGGTCCCGGTCGGGCCCGTGGTGGCGGCGTTCCTCTGGATGGACCGCTGGGAACCCGAGCCGCCACGCACGCTGCTCGCGGCGTTCATGTGGGGCGCGTGCTTCGCCGCCCTGACCGCGCTGCTGATCAACGTCAGCGCGAGCGCGTTCATCGACCAGGCGCTCGGGCGCGGCCAGGCCGACCTCTTCGGCCCGGTGGCCGTGGCACCGGTCGTCGAGGAGGCGGTGAAGGGCGCGTTCCTGGTCGGCATGCTGATCTTCCGGCGGCGCGAGTTCGACGGGGTGGTCGACGGGATCGTGTACGCCGGCCTGGTGGCCGCGGGGTTCGCGTTCACCGAGAACATCCTCTACCTCGGCCGCGCCTTCACCGAGGACGTGGGCACCAGCCAGGTCGGCGCCGTCATCGCCGTTCTGGTGCTGCGCGGCGTGCTCTCGCCGTTCGCCCACCCGCTGTTCACGTCCATGATCGGCATCGGCGCGGGGATCGCGGCACGCAGCACGTCCGCGGGCGTGCGGATCGGTGCCGTGGCGCTCGGGTACGTGGTGGCGGTCGCGCTGCACTCGCTGTGGAACACCTCGGCCACCGTCTTCGGCGGGGGTGCCTTCATGCTGGTCTACGGGTTCGTGATGGTGCCGCTGTTCGTCGGGCTGGTGGTCGTCGTGGTCTGGCAGAGCCGCCGCGAGCAGCGCATCGTGGCCGCCCAGCTGCCCGGGTTCGCGGCCGCGGGGTGGATCGTCCCGAGCGAGGTGCCGTTGCTGTCGAGCCTCGCGGGCAGGCGGGGGTGGCGGGCGGCGGTGCGGCGCAGGTCCGGGCGCCGGGTCGCGAAGGCCGTCGCGGAGTACCAGGTCGCGGTCACCGAGCTCGCGTTCCTGCGTGACCGGCTGGCCCGCGGCACGGTCGGCCCGCACGGCGCGTACTGGCACGGCGAGGCGGTCGAGGCGGTGCGCAGGGCGGTCGAGGCGGTGCGCAGGGCCCGCGCCCGCGCGTGGGCCATCCGGAGGCCCTCACCGTCGCGATCCGCAGGCACGGCCCGCCGGGCTGGACGCCCCCTCCTCCCGGCCCGCCCCCGGCCCCGGCCCACGGCCACCCCGCGGCCGCGCCACCCCACGGCCCCGGCTTTCCCCCACGCCCGTTCTGAGCCGTTCCGGGCCCATCGGGAGCGGGCGTGCACACGAGGTGGTGAAGCCCGTCACCGGGCCGTTCCACCGGCGTGATCTGCCGTTAGCCTGTCCGCGCCGTCTGGTACCCGCGTGTACGGGACTGGAACGAGGAGTGGACGCCATGAGCGAGCTTGCGAGCGAATCACCGGCACAGCGCCCGCGCGAAGCGCCGACCGAGCCCCGGCGAGGTCGTGCATGAGCGAGCTTGCGAGCGGGTCATCGGGTGGCAGGCCCGCGCGGCTCGCGGTGGGGGTGGTGTCGGCCGGGCGGGTCGGCGCCGTCGTGGGGGCGGCGTGGGCGGCCGCCGGGCACCGGGTCGTGGCCACGTCGGGTGTGTCGCGGGACTCGGTCAGGCGGGCCGCGACGCTCCTCCCGGACGTCCCGCTCCGCCCGCCGGACGAGGTGGTGGCCGGTGTCGACCTGGCCCTGCTCGCCGTGCCGGACGACGTCCTCCCGGGGCTCGTGCGCGGGCTGGCGGCCGCGGGCAGCTTCCGGAAGGGGCAGATCGTGGTGCACACCTCCGGCGCCACGGTGTCGGGGTGCTCGCGCCCGCCGTCGAGCACGGCGTCCTGCCCCTCGCGCTGCACCCCGTGATGACGTTCACCGGCCGCACCGAGGACGTCGCCCGGCTCGCGGCGTGCAGTGCCGGCGTCACGGCCGCGGCGGGTGACGAGGCGGCCTGGAGCGTGGGCGAGGCGCTGGTCGTCGAGATGGGTGCCGAGCCGGTGCGCGTGGCCGAGGAGGTGCGCCCGCTCTACCACGCCGCGCTGGCACACGGCGCCAACCACCTGGTCACGCTGGTGCGCGACTGCGTCGAGACGCTCGAGCGCGCAGGGATCGGGCCGGCCGAACGCCTCGTCGCGCCGCTGCTGTCGGCGGCGTTGGACAACGTGCTGCGCCACGGTGACCGGGCGCTGACCGGGCCGGTGGCCCGCGGTGATGTCGGGACCGTGCGCACCCACCTGCGGGAGCTCGACGCCGCCGATCCGGACCTCGCCGAGACCTACCGCGTGCTCGCCGGACGCACCGCACACCGCGCCGTGGACGCCGGGATGCTGCCCGACCACGCGGCCCACGAAATGCTCGAGATCCTCCAGGAGAAGCCATGACCAGGCCTGCGGCCGCCTCCTCGTCCATCGGCGGCGGGCCCAGGACCCTGGGCGGCTACGCCCCGGGCGCCCTCACGGTGCACCGCTCGCCGCGGGAGATCGCCCCGGTGACGAGGGCGTTGCGGGCAGCGGGGCGCAAGATCGCGCTGGTGGCGACGATGGGTGCCCTGCACGACGGGCACCGCGAGCTGATCCGGCACGCCCGCCGGGCTCCCGGCGCGGTCGTCCCGGTGGTGTCGATCTTCGTGAACCCGCTGCAGTTCGGTGCCGGGGAGGACCTGGAGCACTATCCGCGTCCCCTCGAGGCCGACCTGGAGGCCTGCCGGGAGGAGGGCGTGGAGCTGGTGTTCCTGCCCGGCGTCGCGGACATGTACCCCGAGGGCGCCGACACCACCGTCACACCGGGCCCGCTGGGCGAACGGCTCGAGGGTGCCGTGCGGCCGGGGCATTTCGCCGGAGTGCTCACGGTGGTGGCGAAGCTCTTCCACATCATGGGCCCGACCTCGCGTTCTTCGGCGAGAAGGACTACCAGCAGCTCGTCCTCGTCACGAAGATGGCGCGGGACCTGGATTTCCCGCTGTCGGTGGTGGGGGTGCCCACCGTGCGGGAGGCCGACGGGCTGGCGCTGTCGTCCCGCAACGCCTACCTGTCGCCGGAGGACCGGCAGCGGGCGCCGGTGCTGCAGCGGGCGTTGTCGGCCGGAGCGGCGGTGTCGGCGCGGGGTCCGCAGGCCGTGCTGGACACCGCGCGCGCCGTGCTCGCCGAGGAGCCGTCCGTCGCGGTGGACTACCTGGAGCTCACCGACCCCGATCTCGGCCCGGACCCGCAGGCCGGGCGCGCGCGCCTGCTCGTGGCCGCACGGGTCGGTGGCACCCGGCTGATCGACAACATCCCGGTCCGGCTGTAGGAGCACCGTGCAACGCACCATGCTGAAGTCGAAGATCCACCGGGCGACGGTGACGCGGGCCGACCTGCACTACGTCGGCTCGGTGACCGTGGACCGGGACCTGATGGACGCGGCCGACCTGCTCGAGGGCGAGCAGGTGGCGATCGTCGACATCACGAACGGAGCGCGGCTCGAGACCTACGTGATCCCCGGTGAGCGGGGCAGCGGGGTGATCGGCATCAACGGCGCGGCGGCGCACCTCGTCCACCCGGGAGACCTGGTCATCCTGATGTCCTACGCCCACCTCCAGGAGGCCGAGCTCGCCGCGTACGCACCGCGCGTGGTGTTCGTGGACGGGGGCAACCGGGTCGTCGAGCTGGGCGCGGACCCGGCGCACGCCCGGAGGGCTCCGGGCTGCTCTCCGGCGCCGGGTAGGCCTCCGGTGCTGCTCTGCGTCGACGTCGGGAACACCCAGATCGCGCTCGGCCTCTACGCGGACGAGCCGGGCTCCACCGACGAGGTCGACCCGCCGCTCGTGCGGGGCTGGCGGATGCGCACCGACCCGCGGATGACCTCCGACGAGCTGGACGTCGCGTTCACCGGGCTACTCGGGCCGTACGCCGGGAAGGTCACCGGGATCGCGGCGCTCTCGACCGTGCCCGCGCTCCTGCGCGAGCTGCGGATGTTGATCGACGGCAGGGACGTGCCGGCCGTCGTGGTCGGGCCGGGGGTCCGCACCGGCGTTCCGCTGCTGGTGGACAACCCGCGGGAGGTGGGCGCCGACCGCGTGATGAACACCGCCGCCGCGCACCGGCTCTACGGCACCGCGTGCATCGTGGTCGACTTCGGCACCTCCACCAACATCGACGTCGTGTCCGCGAAGGGCGAGTTCCTCGGTGGTGCGCTCGCGCGGGGATCGAGATCTCGATGGAGGCGCTGGCCACCCGCGCCGCGGCGCTGCGCACGGTGGAGCTGGTGCGGCCGCGGTCCGTGATCGGGAAGAACACGGTGGAGTGCCTGCAGTCGGGTGTGCTGTTCGGCTTCGCCGGGCAGGTGGACGGGCTGGTGCGGCGCATCGTCGCCGAGCTCGGCCCGAAGGCGGGCCCGGTGACCATCCTCGGCACCGGGGGGCTCGCGCCGCTCATGACGGGCGAGTCGGAGACGATCACCGAGTTCGTGCCGGACCTGACGCTGCTCGGCCTGCGCCTGACCTACCAACGCAACGCCGCGGCGACCCCGGCCGCCGCACCGGCCGCAGGCTGACGCAGCCGGCGGCCGCCCTCCGAGATGCCGGCAAGGTGGCTCTACCGGCATGTCACGGCAGTATGGCCACCTCGCCGGCGCTGCGGGGTGGGGCGACGAGGCGCTCGGCCGCGCCGCGGGCGAAGGGGCCGGGGAGGCCGTAGTAGCGGTGGGCCTCCTCCACCTCGTAGCCGCCGTGGGCGTACTCCTCGGCGGGCGGGAGGTAGCCGGGGCAACCGTCGCAGTAGCCGGCCACGAGCACGGTGGCGCCGGGATCGGCGTGGGCGCGGATCTCGAGGGCCGCGGCCGCGAACGGCTCACCGGGCAGCGTGACGAGCACGGCGGGTCCCCACACCAGGGTGCTCACCGATCCGGTCCACGTCGGGGGCCCGGCCGGCGTGGTGAGGATGCGGCGTCCCCACTCCGCCCAGCAGCCCAGCAGCGCGGCGCGGGCGGCGTCGGCGTGCGCGGCGTCCCGCTCCCACCCCGCGACCTCGCCGGCGAGGGCGGCGGGGTCGGGCGGCTCGAGGTCGAGGAGCACCTCCCGGCGGGTGGCCGCCACCCGGGACGGGCCGCGTCGGGGCGTGGCGGCGAGGGCCGCCGTGGCGACGAGTCCGCCGATCCGCTCGCACTCGGCGAACGTCCGGGATGCCGTGGGGGCCGTCGACACCGACGCCGAGGCCGCGTGGCCGGTGTTGGCGTCGCCCGCGCACCCGGTCAGGAACAGGACCGGCCCGCCGAGCCGCCGGGCGAGGACCCGGCGGACGACGCCGGGGTAGTCGGCGGTGAGGAGCGTGTTGTCGGCGCCGAGCACCACCGGGTGGCAGGCGTAGGAGACGACGCCTGCGAGCAGCGACCCGTCCGGGCGGCGCAGGTGCACCACGGGGAGTGCTGGGTCGACGGGCCCGTCGGGCCGGCGCCGGTTGCGGGCCACGCCGGGATCCGCGCCGTACCCCGCGTGCACCTCGACGGGCTCCGCTCCGGCGAGCGCCGCGTCGACGGCCTCGGCGCACGTCGTGATCAGGCGCTCCAGCCAGGTCTCGTCGACCGGGCCGCCGAGCCGGCCGCGCATGCTCGCCGGGCCGCCGTGCGTGTGGGTCGCGTGCACGACGACGCGGTCCGCGGGCAGCGCGCACCGCTGCCGGATCCGCGTGCAGTCGTCCTCGTGCAGCCCGACGACGTCCACGGTGACGAGCGCGGTGTCCTCCACCACCAGCGCGTGCACCAGCAGCGGGTCGTGCACGCCCGTGGCCGGCGAGGCGCGGGCGACGAAGCCGGACATCGCCGTCCCGAGCGGTGGCGTCACGTCCCGGACGGCGACCCCGGCTCTCATCCGGTGACCTCCGAACCCGCGGCCACCACCTGCCGGATCCGCAGTTCCGGGTCGACGACCAGCAGGTCCGCCTGCGCGCCCGGCACGAGCCTGCCCCGGCCGCCGACGAACCGGCCCGGGTTCGCGGTGGCGAGCCGCACGGCGTCGCCCAGCCCGATCCCGGTCATGCGGACGGCCTGCGCGACGCCGTCGGCGAGCGACCGGGCCGCGCCCGCGAGGTAGGGGGTTCCGGCCACCGACAGCCTGCCGTCGCCGGAGAGCTCGACCGCCCCGCCGATCGGGCTGGTGTACCCGCCGGGTGGCATCCCGGCCAGCGCGACGGAGTCGGACACCAGCAGCGAGCGGTCCAGGCCCTTGGCGCGCAGCATCGCCGTGAGCGTGTCGGCGGGCAGGTGGTGCCCGTCGGCGATGAACCCGGCCGTGAGGCGGTCGTCGGCGAGCTGGGCCCACAGGTAGTTCGGGTGCCGGGCGAGCACGGCGTGCGCGCCGTTGCCGAGGTGCGTCGACATCCGGGCGCCCGCGTCGGCCGCCGCCCGCACCTGCTCGGGGGAGGCGTGCGTGTGCCCGACCGCGACGACCGCGCCCGCCCGCGTGACGTGCTCGGTGTAAGCGATGGCCCCGGGGTGGTGCGGGGAGAGCGTGACGAAGCCGACCAGGCCGCCGCAGGCCTCCTGCCAGCGGTCGAACTCCGCCGGGTCGGGCGGGCGGACGTGCTCGGCCGGATGTGCGCCGCGCGGGCCGTCCTCCGTCGAGATGTGCGGGCCCTCGACGTGCACGCAGGGGACGGACCGCCTCGTGGCCTCGTCCCGCGCCCTGGCCTCGGCCACCGCGCGCAGCGAGCGCACGACGTCCGCCTCCGAGGCGGTGATGACGGTCGGGACCACGGTGGTCGTGCCGGCGCGGGCGAGTGCGTGGACGAGCGCCACCACCTCGTCGGCCGTGACGTCGGGCCCGTTGACGTCGTGGCCGCCGTAGCCGTTGACCTGGAGGTCGACCAGACCCGGCAGCAGCCACGGCGCGTCCTCGGCGTCGTCCACCGGCCGGACGTGCGCGATCAGCGGGCCGTCGGTGCCGACCTCGAGGAGGCGCCCGCTCACCGGGTCGCGCCCGCGGATCCTCACAGCGAGCGCACCCGCCCGCGGAACCGCTCCAGGAACCGGCCGTTCGCCTCGTCGCCGCCGGGTGCGTTGCCGCTGCGCCACACCGGCGGTTCGACGCCCCGCGCGGCGAGCGCTCGACGGTGGCGAGGGTGAGGCAGTTGAGCACGTACGCGTTGGTGAAGGTCGACACGGCCGCGACGGGCTCGGTCGAGCCGGCCACGTCCACCACCGCGTCGCCGATCGGCACCTTGCTGTCGATCGCGACGTCCACGAGGTCGTGCAGGTTCGCCTTCGACGGGTGCCGCGCCGGGTGGTCGGGCGAGGTGTTCTCGGCGTGCTCGCGCGAGCTGATCCCGATCAGCGCCACGCCGCGCTCCTTGGCCGTGAGCGCGGCGTCGATCAGCGCGGCGTTGATCCCGTACGCGTTGACGAGCACCAGCAGATCGTCCTCGCCGAGGCCGCGGTCGGTGATCACGACGCGCCCGTAGCCGGGGGTGCGTTCGATGGCCATCGAACGCAGCGCCCCGTTGGACAGCAGCGTGCCCTCGTCGAGGATCGCCGAGATGTGCATCAGGCCGCCTGCGCGGAAGAACACCTCCTGCGCGGCGAGGTTGGAGTGCCCGCCGGGCCCGAAGACGTGCACGAGCCGGTCGGCCGCGATCTGGTCGGCGAGCAGCTCCGCCGCCGCGCGGATCCGGCCGGACTCGTCGGCGAGGATCCGCTCCAGGTAGCCGTGGACGGTGTCGAGGTAGCCGCGGAAGGTGGGGTCACTCACGGGGGTCGGCCTCCGCGTCGAGGTAGAGGGTGACGTCGGGGTGCGTGCGCAGCGCCGTCGCCGGGTCGGCCGCGGAGACCGGCGCGTGCAGGGCGCGGTCGACCGCGTGGCGCTTCGCGGCCCCGGGCACCACGCAGAACAGCCTGCGCGCGTCCAGCAGCCGCGGGATCGTCAGCGTGACCGCGTGGGTGGGCACGTCGTCGAACGTGGGGAAGCCGCCGTCGTCGACCTGCTGCTGACGGCACGTGTCGTCGAGCTCGACGACCTTCACGGCCTCCGGGTCGTCCAGGTCGGCGACCGGGGGGTCGTTGAACGCGAGGTGCCCGTTCTGGCCGATCCCGAGGCAGACGAGGTCGATGGGCGCCTCCGCGAGCAGCTTCGCGTAGTCCGAAGGCTCCGCGCCCGGGTCGATGCGGTGCACGTCGGCGAACGGGAGCCGGGTGAAGATCGCCCGGTCCAGCCAGTTCGCGAACCGTGCCGGCGCGTCGGTGGGCAGGCCCAGGTACTCGTCCATGTGGAACGCCGTCACCCGGGACCAGTCGATGCCGGCCGCGGCCACCAACCGGTCGAGCATGTCGCTCTGGCTCGGCGCCGCGGCGAAGATCATCCGTACGGCGTCCTGCTCGGCGAGGCGGGCCCGCAGGTCCGCCGCGACGTCGGCGGCGGCCGCCGCGCCCATCGCCGCCCGGTCCGGGAAGGACCGCACCCTCGGCATGCCCGCTACGACCTGTCTCACCGTGTCCCCTCCAGCTCCACCAGCATGAGCAGCGCCCGGGCGATGTGGAACGGGTCCTTCACCGGGAGCGCCACGGTCTTCTCCAAGGGCGTTCCGCCGCGGGTGCGGATCTGCGTCCACTCCCGCCCCGTCCCTTCCGGGAACGTCGCGAACACGTAGTCGTGCAGGCGTGCGTGCCGGTCCGCGCGAGCAGCGCGGTCGCGTACAGCGCTTCGGCGTGCGGCCACCACAGCTTGGTGTCCCAGGTGTCCACCACGAGCGCCTCGTAGGGGTCCGCGGTGCGGGCTCCGGCGGGCGCGCCGCCGTCACGGTCGACGTAGCGCAGCAGCCCGCCGCGCACGTCTCCCAGCCGAGCTCCACGGCCCGCACGGCGATCCGGGAGAGGCGGTCGGGTTCGGCGAGCGCAGACCCGGCCAGCAGGTCGCGGGCGTGGTGCAGGAACCACGTCGCCTCCAGGACGTGGCCGGGGGTGCGGTGGCGCGCCAGCAGCCCGTCCATGGCCGAGGGCATCTCGGCGATGTCGTCGCCGTCGAGGTGGTGCTCCTCGATCTGCCGGGCCGCCTCCCGCACGACGGCGGCGGACGCCGTCGACCCGGTGGCGCGGTGGACCTGCTCCCCCACCCCGACGAGGATCATCGGCAGCCCGAACGAGCGGTGCCCGGCGGGCACGGGGTAGGGGTCCGAGCGGAACCGGCCGGTGGAGATGGCCTCCGCCGAGCGCAGCAGCAGCACCTCCGCGTACCCGCCCCAGTCCCCGCCCGGCCGCAGCTGCGCCACGCCGGCGAAGCCGAGAGCGGCGAACAGGTCGGCGTAGACGCTCGTGTGCGGGCCGGCGTCGGAGCCGGTCCGGTCGGTGACGAACGCGGTGGTGCGGTCGGGGAGCAGCGCGTGGTCGCGGACGAACCGGGCCGTGCGCAGCGCCTGCTCGGCGTACCAGCAGGTGTCGACGCCGCGCAGGTGCGCCGACAGCGCGACCCGCGCGGTGAGCCAGGCCCAGCGCCCCTGCGACCAGGTGTACTTGTCGGTGGACACGAGCCGGGTGCCGGTGTTGTCCCAGCAGGTGAGCACGCCGCCGTGCTCGTGATCCGGACCGTTGCCCGCCCACCAGGCGAGCACGTCGTCCACGAGGTGGTCGTGGTAGCTCACCGGACGGTCTCCGCAGCGGGCTCGTCGTGGGCGATCGCGTCGACGAGCTCGTCGGACTCCGCGTTGTGCCACGGCGCCACCAGCCCGATGACCACGAAGACGATGATCGAGCAGACGACCGGGCCGCCGACCGACACCGCGGTGGCCTGGTCGGGCGCGAGCCCCGAGATGGCGTCGTCGAACACGTAGCGGGTGAGCGCGAAGACCAGCAACCCCGCCGCCCACGAGGTGATCGCCGCGAGCGGGCCGCACCGCTTGAACGCCGGGAGCATGCCCAGCAGCATCGGGATCGCGATCGGCCCGACCAGGCCGCCGAACCACAGGATGATCAGGCCGAGCACCCCGCCGAAGCTGTCGGCGGTCAGGGCGATCACCATGCTCAGCGCGATGAACGTGAACACCGAGATCCGCCCGATCACGAGCTCGGTGCGGGTGTCGAGGGAGCGGCCGCGCTTCCAGACGGCGGGCAGGATGTCGCGGGTCACCACGGAGGAGATGGCGTTGGCGTCCGAGCCGGTCATCGCCATCGTGTGCGAGAAGAGCCCGGCGAGCACCAGCCGACGAGCCCCACGGGGAGCAGTTGCTGGGTGAGTAGCGCGTAGGACTGCTCGGGGTCGCTCAGGCCGGGCAGCAGCACCGGGGCGGCCCACATCGGGAAGAACATCACGAGCGGCCAGACCAGGTAGAGCGCCGCGGAGAACAGGGCGGCCCGGCGGGCCGAGCTGCCGGTGGGAGAGGCGATGAACCGCTGCGCCAGGTTCCAGGTGCCGCCGTTGTAGGACAGCGTGTTGATCAGCAGGTAGACCATGACGAACAGCACCGTGTACTGCCCGTTGAACGGTTCTGCGTGCTCTGCGGGCAGCCGGTCCCACAGCGTCCAGAGCGTCGGGATGCCGTCGAGCGCGCCGAGCACGGCGCCGAACATCACGATGCCCGCGACGAGCTGGATGATGAACTGGCCCATGTCGGTCAGCGCGTCGGCCCACAGCCCGCCGATCGTCGAGTACACGAGCGTGACGCCGCCGGTGAGCAGGATGCCGGTGGCCAGCGGGACGCCGGCGAACACGTTGAGCAGCAGTGCGGTGGCCGTCCACTTGGCGCCGACGTCGAACACCTTGAGCGCCGTGCCGCTCCAGGCGAGCAGCTGCTGGGTGGGCACGCCGTAGCGGATCCGCAGGTACTCCAGCGGCGAGATGATCCCCAGCCGCTGCCGCAGCCGCGGCCAGCGGGGGACGAACACGAACGCGCCGACCACCATGGCGAAGGTGATCCCGAGGGCCCACCAGACGTAGAGCACGAACCCCTCGGTGTAGGCGATCGCCGCGTAGCCGACGAACACCGCGGAGCTGTACCC
This sequence comes from Pseudonocardia sp. CNS-004, assembly GCA_001942185.1. Taxonomy (GTDB): domain Bacteria; phylum Actinomycetota; class Actinomycetes; order Mycobacteriales; family Pseudonocardiaceae; genus Pseudonocardia. The sequence goes on along the minus strand of MKJV01000104.1, from coordinate 23,400 downwards.
GGACATGTGGTGGGAGATGCCCGAGAGCCACCAGGCATCCGGCCGCCCGCGGTGAAGAAGTCGCGGGAGTCGTGGATGCGCGACCTGGCCCACAGCCCGATGCACACCATCACGACGAAGTAGCCACCGACGACCAGCCAGTCGATCAGGTCCATCGTTCCTCCGTGTCCGTTCGCCTCCGCTGCGCCCCCGTCGGTCCGGCGCTCCGCACCGGCGCGGTTCCCGCAACCCGGTGGTTCCGGGGATGGTTGCGTGCAACCGGTTGCACGTCAAGTCGGCGTCGGATCGGTCACCCCCGCGGCGCACGTGATCCCCGGAACAACGCGCCGTAGAGTGCGTCCGTGGCCCGTCGGGAGGGGCGCCGGACGGCGCCCACGATCAAGGTGGTCGCCGCCGCGGCCGGGGTGTCGACGTCGACGGTCTCCCGCGTGTTCTCCCACCCCCACCGCCTGAAGGAGAGCACGGTCGCGCACGTCACGGAGGTGGCGTCGCGGCTGGGCTACAAGCCCAGCCACACGGCGCGGGCGTTGAGCACCGGCCGGCTCGGGATGATCGCGGTGGTCGTGCCCGACATCGCGAACCCCTTCTTCCCGCCCGTGATCCGCGCCGCCCAGGCCCACGCGGCCACCGGTGGCGTCAGCACGGTGGTCGGCGACACCGACGAGAACCCCGTGAAGGAGCTCGACCTGCTGGCCGAGCTCGAGCGCCGCACCGACGGCGTGGTGCTGGTCTCCTCCCGGCTGCCCGAGCAGCAGGTGCGGGAGGTCGCCGGGCGAGGGCACCCGCTCGTACTGGTCAACCGGGACGTGCCGGGCGTCCCACGGATCCTGGTGGACTCGGCGCCCGGCATCCGCGAGGCCGTCGACCACCTCGCCGGCCTCGGCCACCGCCACCTCGCCTACATCAGCGGCCCCGCCGGTTCCTGGTCCGACGCCCAGCGACGCGACGCCGTACGCGAGCGGTGCGCCGCACTCGGCGTCACGGCCACCGTGCTGCGCCCGCACCGTCCCGAGCACGACGAGGGGCGCGCCGCGGCCGCGGAGGTGCTCGACACGGGCGCCACCGCGGCCATCGCGTTCGACGACGGCCTCGCCCAGGGCGCCCTCGCCGGGATGGCCGAGCGCGGCGTCCGGGTGCCGGCCGAGATCTCGATCGTCGGCTGCGACGACATCCTCGCCGCCACCACCTACCCCCCGCTCACCACCGTGCACGGCCGCGGCGGCGAGGCGGGCCGCTCGCCGTCGAGCTGTTGATGGAGCTCGTGGAGAGCCCGGAGGGTGATCGGGACCGGCGGAGCACGCTGCCGTCACACCTGGTCATCCGGTCGAGTACGGGCCCGGCTCCTGCCGCACCGCCCGTACCACGTCGGTGACGAGCGGGTGCTCGAACGTCCCCGACGACGTCTCCGGACGGGTGGCGAGGTAGGCCCGGATCCGGTCGAACGTGGCCTCCCGCTCGGCGGGCTCCGCGGTCAGCGCCCACGAGTGGGTGCGCAGCGTGGCGACCAGGCCGTCGACCGTGGTCGGGATCATGTTCGCGAACTGCGCGAAGCCGTCGTCGACGAATGCCGGGTGGGCGGGCAGGCGCGGCTCGGCGTCCGGGGCCCGCACCACCGTGGAGTTCCAGCGGCCGACCTCGTACATGCCGCGCACCCAGTCGACGTGCGCGTCGTCGCCGTTCCACAGCACCCCGAGCACCCCGCCCGGCCGCAGCACCCTGGCCAGCTCGGCGTACGCGCGGTCGGCGTCGAACCAGTGCCACGCCTGCCCCACGAGCACTGCGTCGACGCTGCCGTCCGGCAGCGGGATCGCCTCGGCGCTGCCCTCGCGCGCGTCCACGCCGGGGAAGCGGGCCACCAGCTCGGCGCGCATCGCCGGGTCGGGTTCGACGGCCACGACCGTGCCCTTCGGCAGCAGCGCTCGGTGAGTTTCCCGGTGCCCGCCGCGAGGTCCAGCAGCCGCAGCGACCTCCCGGTGACCGGCGCAAGCGCCCAGTCGACGGCAGCGGCCGGGTAGCCGGGCCGGTGCTCGGCGTAGGCGGCGGCCGCCGCCCCGAACGAACGTGCTCGCGATGAGGTGGTCACGGGCGACGACGCTACGGGGAGTTCGGGGACGGGCGAGCGAATTGGGCTGGATGCGGCTCACTACCCTTGACGACGTGAGCGAAGAGCCCCCCACCAGCCCCGACGACGACCTGCCCGAGCAGATGCGGGTCCGCCGGGCCAAGCGGGCGGCGCTGCTCGAGCAGGATCGCGATCCCTACCCCGTTGCAGTGGAGCGCACCCACACCCTGCGTGAGGTTCGCGCCGCCCACCCCGACCTCCCACCGGACACCGCCACCGGCGACGTCGTCGCCGTCACCGGGCGGGTGATGTTCGTGCGCAACACCGGGAAGCTGTGCTTCGCCACGCTGCGCGAGGGCGACGGCACCGAGCTGCAGGCGATGCTGTCCCTCGCGCTGGTCGGCGCGGACGAGCTGGCGCGCTGGAAGGCGCAGGTCGACCTCGGCGACCACGTGCAGGTGCACGGCGAGGTGATCACTTCGCGGCGTGGCGAGCTGTCGGTGATGGCTGAGAGCTGGCAGCTGGCCGCCAAGTCGCTGCGGCCCCTCCCCGTGGCACACCGCGAGCTCTCCGAGGAGATCCGGGTCCGCCAGCGCTACGTCGACCTCATCGTCCGGCCGCAGGCCCGGGAGATGGTGTACCGGCGCGCCGAGGTGCTGCGCACGCTGCGGAACGTCCTCGGTGAGCGCTCGTTCGTCGAGGTCGAGACGCCGATGCTGCAGCTGCTGCACGGCGGCGCCACGGCCCGCCCGTTCGTCACGAACTCCAACGCGCTCGACAGCGAGCTGTACCTGCGGATCGCCACGGAACTGTTCCTCAAGCGCTGTGTCGTGGGCGGGATCGAGCGTGTCTTCGAGATCAATCGCGTGTTCCGCAACGAGGGCATCGACTCCACCCACTCGCCCGAGTTCACCACCTTGGAGGCCTACCAGGCCTACGCCACCTACGACGATATGGCCGTTCTGACCCGCGACTTGGTGATCGCGTGCGCACGTGCCGTGTTCGGGTCCACCGTGGTGGAGCACGCCGACGGCTCCACACATGATCTGGGTGGCGAGTGGCGTTCGGTGACGATGCACGGCGCCGTGTCGGAAGCGGTGGGCGAGGAAGTGACTCCGGACACTTCCGCGGAGCGGCTGCGCAAGATCGCCGCGACCCACGACGTGGAAGTCGCGGAAACAGACTCCGCCGGCACGATCGTACTCGAACTGTTCGAGAAGCTCGTCGAGCACACGCTGCAACAGCCCACGTTCGTGCGGGACTACCCGATCGAGCTGAGGCCGCTCGCGAGGCGGCACCGGGACGATCCGCGGCTCGCGGAGGCGTGGGACCTGTTCATCTTCGGCACGGAGCTCGGCGTGGCGTACTCCGAGCTCGTCGACCCCGTCGAGCAGCGGGAACGGCTCACCGCCCAGGCGCTGAAGGCGGCGGCGGGCGATCCGGAGGCGATGCAGCTGGACGAGGACTTCCTGCGCGCCATGGAGTACGGATTGCCGCCCACGGGGGGCATGGGAATGGGGATCGACCGGCTGCTGATGACGCTCACCGGGCTCGGAATCCGTGAAACCATTCTGTACCCGCTCGTGCGTTCTGAGTAACTGTCGCACGACACCGGACAGGGTGACTCGACGAACGGCCGTTCCGGGCTTATGGTTTCGTTCGCGGCCATTGCCGCGGTCAGCAGCAGGTGCGAAGTGTGGAGGGTTGCGGCGATGGCGCAGATCCGCGAGGTCCGACTGATCGACGACCTGGACGGAGAGGCGGCCGACGAGACGATCGAGTTCGGTATCGACGGCAAGAACTACGAGATCGACCTGTCTGCCGCGAATGCGGGCAAGCTGCGTGAGGCCCTCGCGTCGTTCGTGGCCGCTGCCCGTCGCTCCGGCGGTCGGCGTGGTCGATCCGGTGCCGCGTCCGCTCCGGCCCGGCGCCCCTCCATCGATCGTGAGCAGAACCAGGCCATCCGGGAATGGGCGCGCAAGCGGGGTATGAAGGTGTCCGACCGCGGGCGTATCCCGGCCGAGGTGCTCGAGGCCTACCACAAGGAGAACTGAGCCCGACTCCGCGAGGCGTGGTTAGGCTGGCCTCAGAACGAGACTCCGAGGAGGCCACGTGGCACGTAGGACGACCACCCTCGAGGTGCGCCGGACCGAACGGCTCACACCGCACATGATCCGCGTCGTCGCGGGCGGTGCGGATCTGGCGGCGTTCCCCGAGACGCCGTACACCGACCGGTACGTCAAGATCCTCTTTCCCCGTCCGGACGTCCGTACCCGGATCCGTTCGACATGGACGCCATCAGGGCGGAGCTGCCCCGCGAGCAGTGGCCCGCGATGCGCACCTACACGGTGCGGGCGCTCGACCACGCCGCCGGCGAGCTGACGATCGACTTCGTCCACCACGGCGACGTGGGGCTCGCAGGCCCGTGGGCCGCGGCGGCCCGCCCGGGCGACGTGCTGCGGCTGGCCGGGCCGGGTGGTGCCTACGCGCCCGACGCGGCGGCCGACTGGCACCTCATGGTCGGCGACGAGAGCGCGCTCCCGGCCATCGGCGCGGCGTGCGAGCGCGTGCCGGAGGGGGTGCCGGTGGTGGCGGTCGTCGAGGTCGCCGACGCCGCCGAGCAGCAGGAGCTGCGCTGTTCCGGCGATCTGCGCACCACGTGGCTGCACCGGCGTGCCGGCCGGCCGGACCAGTTGCTCGACGCGGTCCGCGGGCTGGAGTTCCCGCCGGGGCAGGTGCACGCGTTCGTGCACGGCGAGGCGGGCTTCGTGCGCGGCGTGCGCCGGCATCTCGTCGACGACCGCGGCGTGCCGCGCGCGATGCTGTCGGTGTCCGGGTACTGGCGGCGTGGGGTCGACGAGGACGGCTGGCAGGCCGAGAAGGCGGCGGAGCGGGCCACCGCGGGCGGCTGACGACGGTGCCGGGGGCCGGGACTTCCGGCGCGTCGTTTCGGCGGGCGGTCGGACACCCTGAAAGAGCGATCCACACGCTCCCTGACCAGGGGATCCACCGGCGGGCGGAATTCGGCCCCGGGTGAACGCGTTGTCACGAGGACGTGCGAGAGGCGCGATGCACCGCCCCGGGCCGATACAGTGGGAGCCACGGGGTGTACACGGCGCGAGTGTGCGCCGGTGCACGGCGCGCAGCAGGCTAGGAGCGTAAATGTTCGAGAGGTTCACCGACCGAGCGAGGCGGGTTGTCGTCCTGGCCCAAGAAGAGGCCCGGATGCTCAACCACAACTACATCGGCACCGAGCACATCCTCCTTGGCCTCATCCACGAGGGCGAGGGTGTCGCCGCCAAGGCGCTGGAGTCCCTCGGGATCGCGCTGGAGGGTGTCCGCCAGCAGGTCGAGGAGATCATCGGCCAGGGCCAGCAGGCGCCGAGCGGGCACATCCCGTTCACGCCGCGGGCGAAGAAGGTGCTGGAGCTGTCTCTTCGTGAGGCGCTGCAGCTGGGCCACAACTACATCGGCACCGAGCACATCCTGCTCGGCCTGATCCGCGAGGGCGAAGGCGTCGCGGCGCAGGTGCTGGTCAAGCTGGGCGCCGACCTCAACCGGGTCCGCCAGCAGGTCCTGCAGCTGCTGTCGGGCTACCAGGGCAAGGAGCCCGCCGAGGGTGCCTCCGGTGGCCGCGGCGAGGGCACCCCCAGCTCGTCGCTCGTTCTCGACCAGTTCGGTCGCAACCTCACCCAGTCGGCCCGAGAGGGCAAGCTGGACCCGGTCATCGGCCGGGAGAAGGAGATCGAGCGGGTCATGCAGGTCCTCTCCCGGAGGACCAAGAACAACCCCGTCCTGATCGGTGAGCCCGGTGTCGGCAAGACCGCCGTCGTCGAGGGGCTGGCCCAGGGGATCGTCAAGGGCGAGGTGCCCGAGACGCTCAAGGACAAGCAGCTCTACACGCTCGACCTGGGCTCCCTGGTCGCCGGTTCCCGCTACCGCGGTGACTTCGAGGAGCGCCTGAAGAAGGTGCTCAAGGAGATCCGCACCCGCGGCGACATCATCCTGTTCATCGACGAGCTCCACACGCTGGTCGGTGCCGGTGCCGCCGAGGGCGCCATCGACGCCGCGTCGATCCTCAAGCCGATGCTCGCCCGTGGTGAGCTGCAGACGATCGGCGCCACCACGCTCGACGAGTACCGCAAGTACGTCGAGAAGGACCCGGCCCTGGAGCGCCGCTTCCAGCCGATCCAGGTGGGCGAGCCGAGCGTCACGCACACCATCGAGATCCTCAAGGGTCTGCGCGACCGGTACGAGGCGCACCACCGCGTCACGATCACCGACCCGGCGCTGGTGGCCGCGGCCACGCTGGCCGACCGGTACATCTCCGACCGCTTCCTGCCGGACAAGGCGATCGACCTGATCGACGAGGCCGGTGCCCGGATGCGGATCCGCCGGATGACCGCGCCGCCGGACCTGCGCGAGTTCGACGAGAAGATCGCCGGTGTCCGTCGCGACAAGGAGTCGGCGATCGACGCGCAGGACTTCGAGCGGGCCGCGCACCTGCGCGACCAGGAGAAGCAGCTGCTCGGCCAGAAGGGCGAGCGGGAGAAGCAGTGGAAGTCCGGTGACCTGGACGTCGTCGCGGAGGTCGATGACGAGCAGATCGCCGAGGTGCTCGCCAACTGGACCGGTATCCCGGTGTTCAAGCTCACCGAGGAGGAGACCTCGCGTCTGCTCCGCATGGAGGACGAGCTGCACAAGCGGATCATCGGCCAGGAGGAGGCCGTCAAGTCGGTGTCGCAGGCCATCCGCCGCACGCGTGCCGGCCTGAAGGACCCGAAGCGCCCCTCGGGCTCGTTCATCTTCGCCGGCCCGTCCGGTGTCGGTAAGACCGAGCTGTCCAAGGCGCTGGCCAACTTCCTGTTCGGCGAGGACGACGCGCTCATCCAGATCGACATGGGTGAGTTCCACGACCGCTACACCGCGTCGCGGCTGTTCGGTGCCCCTCCCGGGTACGTGGGCTACGAGGAGGGCGGCCAGCTCACCGAGAAGGTGCGGCGCAAGCCGTTCTCGGTGGTGCTGTTCGACGAGATCGAGAAGGCGCACCAGGAGGTCTACAACACCCTCCTGCAGGTGCTGGAGGACGGCCGCCTGACCGATGGCCAGGGGCGCACGGTGGACTTCAAGAACACCGTGATCATCTTCACCTCGAACCTCGGCACCCAGGACATCTCCAAGGCTGTTGGTCTCGGGTTCGCCCAGAGCAAGACGAGACGTCGAACTACGAGCGGATGAAGAACAAGGTCGAGGACGAGCTGAAGAAGCACTTCCGGCCGGAGTTCCTCAACCGCATCGACGACATCATCGTCTTCCACCAGCTCACCGAGGACCAGATCATCACGATGGTCGACCTCATGATCAGCCGGGTGGAGACCCAGCTGGCGGGCAAGGACATGGCGATCGAGCTCACGCCGACGGCCAAGAAGCTGCTCGCCCGCCGTGGGTTCGACCCGGTGCTGGGGGCGCGGCCGCTGCGCCGCACCATCCAGCGCGAGATCGAGGACCAGCTGTCGGAGAAGATCCTCTTCGGCGAGGTGGAGCCCGGTCAGATCGTGGTCGTCGACGTCGAGGGCTTCGACCCCGATGCCCCCGAGGGCCGCAACACCGACGACAAGGCGAAGTTCGTCTTCCGCGGTGAGCCGAAGCCGGTCACGGTTCCGGACGCGCCTCCCGTGGACATGGCCCAGTCGGGCGACGAGTAGCCCCGTCCGCAACGAACGGCCCTCCCGCCGGCTACCTTCCGGCGGGAGGGCCGTTCGTCGTTCTCAGGGTCTCCTGGGACGGGTGGCGGCCGCGGCACGTTCGAGCAGGACGGCTCGCTGCCGCGTGTTCTCCGTCAGCCGTGCGGCCCGTTCGAACTCGGCGGCAGCCTCGTCGTGGCGGCCGAGCTTCTCCAGGAGGTCTCCCCGCACGGTGGGCGACAGGTGGTAGCCGTCGAGCCGGGGATCCTCGCGCAGACCCTCCACGATGGTCAGCGCGGTCCCGGGCCCGAAGGCCATCCCGACGGCGACGGCCCGGTTCAGCTCCACCACGGGCGAGGGCATGAGCTGGGCCAGCCCGTCGTAGAGGGCCACGATCCGTTCCCAGTCGGTGTTGCGGGCCTCCCGGGCCCGGGAGTGGCAGGCGGCGATACCGGCCTGCAGCGTGTACGGGCCGATCGGACCGCCGGTGGCGTGGGCGCGTTCGAGCGCCGCCAGCCCGCGCCCGACGAGGAGCCAGTCCCATCCGCGAGCGGTCCTGGTCGAGCAGCAGGACCTGCTCACCCGCCGGCGAGAGCCGGGCCCGGGTGCGTGACGCCTGCAGCTCCATCAGCGCGACGAGCCCGTGCACCTCGGCCTCGCGGGGCAGCAGCTCGGCCAGGATGCGCCCGAGCCGCAACGCTTCCTCCATGAGCTCGGGCCGGATCAGCGCGTCGCCCGAGGTCGCGGAGTAGCCCTCGTTGAAGATCAGGTAGATGACCTCGAGCACCGAGGCCAGCCGTTCCCGAAGCTCGTCCCGTCCGGGGATCTCGAAGGGCACCCGAGCCGCCGACAGCGTGCGCTTCGCCCGGACGATGCGTTGTGCGACGGTCGGCTCGGACACCAGGTAGGCCCGGGCGATCTCCCTGGTCGTCAGCCCGCACAGCAGCCGCAGCGTGAGCGCCACCCGGGAGTCGGTGGACAGCACCGGGTGGCAGGCGGTGAAGGGCGACGAGGGCCTCCTGCGCCAGGTCCTCGGCCAGGCCGACGTCCCGCACCAGGCGGGCGGCACCCGCGATCAGGCGTGCGGACTCGATCCGCCACACGGCCTCGATCGTGCGCCTGACGTCGGCCTCCGCCATCAGACGCCTTCGACCTGCTCGCGCAGCCGAGCACCCCGCGCGCGCAGCTCCGGCGTGACGATCTCGCCGAAGTCGTCGATCTCGCCGATCGGGCGGATCTCCACCACGGACTCCTCACCCATGGGGTTCGGGATCCGCTTGACCCACTCGATGGCCTCGTCCATCGACTTGACCTGCCACACCCAGTACCCGGCGATGAGCTCCTTCGTCTCGGCGAACGGCCCGTCGATCACCCTCCGCTCGCTCCCGGCGAACTCGACGCGCACACCCCGGTCGCTGGGGTGCAGGCCATCGCGCCGAGGATCACTCCGGCCTTCACCAGCTCCTCGTTGTACGTCGTCATCTGCTCGAGCAGCTCCTGGCTCGGCATCTCCCCGGCTTCGCTCCGCTCGTTGGCCTTGATGAGCACCATGACCCGCATCTGCGATTCCTCCTGTCGGTCCGGTGGGGTTCCTACCCGTGCGGCGAGCGAACAGGCCGGATCTCGACATGGCACCCGGTGTGTCCTGCGTCACTCCACTGCGGCCCAACCCGAGGGTCTGGAAAGCGGTCGTCCCAGTTGTCCGCGGCCGGTGCCTCTGGGGGGTGGCGCCGGCCGCGGCTCCACACAACGCGCGGGCGGGTCTGCGGCCGTCAGCCGTCGATCACGTCGGGTGAGACCGACCGTGCGCGCCAGAGCGCCTCGGCCACGTACCTGTTCCGACGCTCCGCCCGCTGGTCCCGCGTCTCGTCGGCCGACTCCTCGTCGAGCCAAGGCGGCCAGGACGGGAACACCTGGTCGGCCCGGCGCCGTCGTCAGCCGGGCGTACGCGACGCGCTCGGCCAGGCCGTGCAGCTGTCGCCCGAGCACCGTGATCACACCTCTGTCGGCGATCGTCCACCCGAGCTGCTCCAGCCGGTCGGCGACGTCCCGGCCGGACCAGCCGACGTTGTGCGGGCGCCGCCGGCACGGCATGCAGGGCCAGGCCAGCGCGTGCCCGACCGTCCAGGCGAGGGACGGGGGTTCGAGGTTGATCTGCAGGAGGAGCGTGGTGCCGCTGGTGGCGGGCGTCTCCTGGCCGCCGAAGTCCTCTGCGCGAAGCACCGTGAGCTCGAAGTCGACGTACTGCCCCGACGGGGTGGGGCTGACGTAGCTCGTGCCCAGCGTCAGGACGACCGGCTCGGGCCGGACCGCGCCGTCGACCACGACGCTGCTGCCGCGCTGGCTGCGGATCGCCACGCCCACGGTGCCCACCCTCAGCTCCAGCTGCCGCACGGAGAGGTCCGGCCGGGCGTCGGGGACCGCGAGGTGGGTCGCGGCGAGCTCGGGGCGGGCGGAGATGAACTGCTCGTCGCGGCGCCCGACCGACCAGATCTGGGCCGGGTAGAGGTCGACGACCCGCGGGGTGGTGGCTCCGGGTGGGATCAGACCGCTCACGCGCGCGGTCGGTTCGGCCCCCGTGATCACGAAAGCCGATGGTATTCGGATCGGAAGAACTCTTCCTTCTCCGGTGGTGGGCCGGACTGTCACGGTCGTCCCTGCAGGGGAGACGACGGGCGGCGGGGCCGCTCGACCCGAAGGAGGAGATGCGGGATGGCACGTATCGATGTGCAGTCCGAGGAGCTGCGTCAGCAGGCCGCCGAGGTGAAGGCCGGGGCCGGGGAGGTCAACGACATCCTCAGCAGGATGACCGGACGGATCCAGACGCTCGCCTCCAGCTGGGAAGGCGCGGCGTCGGCGGCGTTCCAGGCCCGCTGGCAGGAGTGGCAGGTGGGCGCCGCCCAGGTGCAGCAGGCGATGGACGGGATGGGGATCTTCCTCGACGAGGCCGCGCGCACGTACGAGGAGACCGAGGATTCGCTGCGCGCTGCGGCCGCGCGCTGACCTCCGTGCGGGTCGCCGACCATGGCAGGCAACGGGCCGGTCGAGTTCTTCGTCGACATCGAGGAACTCGGCCGGCTCCGCGACGAGATCCGGACCCTCGAAGCCGAGCTGGGCGATCTCCCCGCGCCGCAGGGCGCCGTGGACGGGGGCGCGCTGGGCCCGGACGTGGCGGGTGCGGTGGACCGCTTCGCGGCCTTCTGGGCCGGCGGCCGGGCCCGCATCGTCGAGAACCTCGGCCAGTGCGGGGTTCTGGCCGAGGGGGCGGCCGCGGCCTACGCCGGTGCGGAGAGCTCGATCCGGTCCGCCGCACCGGCAGCCGTTCCGGCGGGCCCGGAGCCACGATGAACCCGGCAGGCCGGGGGCGGGCCCGATTGTTCCGTGTGGCCCCGCGGAGGGGACCGGGCCCGTACCGTCCGCCGATGTGGACGGTGCGGGCCTCGACGGCGCCCCTGCCGCCGGGAGGCCGCCATGAGCGCCCCGGCACCAGCAGGCAGCCCGATTCCGGGCGACCCGGAACAGGCACGCCGCCTCTCGGCGCAGCTGGCCGCGGTGGAGCTGCGCACCCGGGAGATCGAGTCGCGGTTGCGTGCGATCGAGACCGGGGTCGGGCCACAGGTGTGGCGCGGCCGGGCCGCCGACGGGTTCGCCGCACTGCTGGCCGCAACGGGCCCGGACCTGACCGCGAACTCGACGAGGCGAGCAGCGGTGGGATCGACAGCCGCAACCTCGCCCGGCCCGTGGCCATGTCGGTCGGCCCGCCACCAACCACCGGCGGTGACGCCAGCGAGCGTGGGATCTGGGGACGCGGCAACGGCGACCGGCAAGAACGCGGTTGACGATCTTCAACAGAAGTGGCCGCTCCACGCGGTCAACGGTGTTGTCGGTGCGCTGTGCCGCCGAGCATCTGGGAATCCTCGGTGCTGCCGGCGGTGAGCCTGGAGACGGTCAGGACGGAGACCGGCTTCGACCTGCTGCTGCTCGACGTCGCGATCCCCGACGGGTTTTCGGCGGCGGGATCGGGGTGTCACCGCAGGTCGGGCACCTGGCCCAGCACCGGCTTGCCCTCCGCCACCAGGTACGCCCGCCCGGGTGGGCCGCTGAACCCGGCCCCCCGTTCCAGCGTCACGCCGACGTTGGCCGCGACGAGGTGGTTGGGCGGGCAGAGCAGCACCACCGAGCCCGGCCGCGTCCGGGCGACCTTCGACAGGCCGGTTGCGCCGAATCCGAAGGAGTCGAGCAGCCCGGTGACGGCGAGCGCCGGGGCACCGGGTGTGGTGAGGCGTTCGACGAGGTCGTCGTGCGGTGCGAGCCGGTCGACGTCGTCGAGCACGACGAGGTCCACCGGTGCGCGGTCGAGGGGTTCGGCCAGCTCGCCGCTCGGCACGACCGTCACCCCGGCACCGGCCGCGCGTCCGTGCGCCGCCGACGGGCGGGGCGCGGCGAGCAGGACGCGCAGCCCGCTCGCCGCCGCGGATGCGGCGACGGTGGCGGCAGCGGTGCTCCGGCCGGAGCCCGCGGGGCCCGCGATCACCAGCGGGCCGGCGTCGAGACCCGCCCAGACCGGGCTCAGCCGGTCCCCGCTCACTCCCAGCAGGACGGGCCTCCCGGTCGTGGGCGGGCTTCCGAGCGCGGATGCCTCGGCCAGGGTGATCTGTTCCGGCAGCCGGTCCAGGCGCAGCGGGGCCCGTGCGGCGTCCGGCTCCTCGGAATCGGCGCGCAGCCGCGCCGCGGTGTCGGCGAGTGCGGCGGCCTGGGCGGGGCCCGACGGGTCCGTCGCGAGCAGCGGCAGCTGCACCTGTCCGCCGTCCGCGGCCCACAGGGCGCGGCCGGGCGGCAGGTCCTCGGGCAGGTTGCGGACCTGCAGGCCGACGAGTGTTGCGTCGGTCGGGTTGTCCAGCCGCAGGCACAGCCGGTGGGTGAGCCGGGCGAGCAGGCGGGACTTGAGGATCCGCTCATCCCCAGCGAGCACCACCGTGATTCCCACGGCGGGTCCTCCCGCGAGCAGGTCGAGCATCGTCCGGGATGCGCCCTCGGTGTGCTCGACGAGCCCGTCCCAGCCGTCGACGAGCAGCACGATGTGGGGTGGCGCATCCGCCACGTCGCGCGACCACAGCTCGGTGACGCTCGCCGCGCCGAGCCTGCTCAGGTCCCGGCGGCGCTCGCGCATGATCGCGGTGAGCCGGTCGAGCAGCCGCTCCAGCCGCTCGGGGTCGTCGGGGCCGACGACCACACCGGTGTGTGGCAGCGCGTCGAGCCCGGCGAGGCCCCCGGAGCCGTCGACGACGTGGAGGTGCAGCTCGCCCGGTCCGGCCGCGCGCGCGAGGCCGACGGCAGCCCCGCGCAGCGCGGTCGTGCGCCCGCTGCGACCACTCCCGACGATCGCGACGTGGCCGGACCCGAGTGGTACCTCCAGCACGTCCTGCCGCTGGTCCTGGGGGCGGTCCCACCGGCCGAGCGGGATCGCGAACCTCGTCGCCGCCAGCTCGTCGAGGGCGAGTGCTGTGGGCAGGGGCGGCAGCCATGGCCGGTAGGGCGGGGCGAGGCCATCGGCCTCCGCGGCCGCGCGGACCGCATCGACCAGCACGTTCAGATCCGTGGTCAGGTCGTCGCCACCGGCTTCGGCGGGCGGCGGCGGGGGCGCCACGTCGAACCAGCGCAGGGCGATGGCCCGTCGCACGGTCTCGGAGCCCGGGCGTCTCGGTGCCGTCACCCGCGCCGTCTGCAACAGCTGCGGCGGGCCGCTGCCCCGCACGAGCAGCGCCCGACCCGGGTAGGCGCTCGGGAGGTGGGCGGCGTCCGGGGCGTCGATCACGTCCTGGCTGTCGCCGATCTCCTTGACCCGCAGGCACACCCGGAGATCGGTGTTGGCCCGGATCTGCCCGTCGACGACACCCGCCGCCTTCTGGGTCGCGAGGATCAGGTGGACGCCGAGCGACCGGCCGACCCGTGCCACGTTGACGAGTCCGTCGACGAGCGACCGGAGCTGCTCCTTCAGCTCGGCCAGCTCGTCGGCGACCACGACGAGCCGGGGGAACGGCGGCAGCGCGGGGTCGGCGAGGGCTCGCCGCCGGTAGTCGGCGAGGTCCTCGGCGCCCGCGGCGGCCAGCTGTGCCTGCCGCCGGTTCAGCTCGGCGCGCAGCGACGAGAGGGCCCGGGCGGCGAGCCGGGTGTCGAGGTTCGTGACCGAGCCGACGACGTGCGGCAGGGCGTCCAGGTCCTTGAAGGTGCGCCGCCCTTGTAGTCGAGGAACAGGAAGTTGACCGCCGTCGGCGGGTTCGCCCTGGCCAGGCCGGCGATGAGCGTCCGCAGGAAGTCGCTCTTGCCGGAGCCGGAGATGCCCGCGACGAGGCCGTGCGGTCCGTCGCGGGCGATGTCCACGAGGAACGGACCGTCGGCGTCCGCACCGATGACGACCTCGGTGCCGTCCTGCTGCAGGCCCCACGCGGCGCGGATCTCATCGGCATCGGGCTCGCCTGCCAGCTCGGCCAGCCGGACCGACGGGGGCACGGCCTGGCCGGGCGCGTCGCCGACGCGCCGCAGCGGGGCCAGTGACCGGGCCACCTGCTCGGCGGTGGCTGCGGTGATCTCGTCGGGGACGACCGCGCGGGACTCGCCGCGGTCGAGCCGGAGGACCACCTCGCGGCCCGTGGCCACCAGCCGCGCCCGCGCGCCGTCCGGCAGCTGCCGTTCGTCGGCCTCGGCGCAGACGAAGCGCAGGCCGGCCGCCGGTCCGCGATTCAGGAGGTTGGTGAGCTGGGGACGCCGACGGAGGTCCGCGGTGCCGGCGAGCACGACGACGAGGTCCGGTCGGGCCTGGCGGGCGGGGTCACGGGCCCGCCCGGCGGAGCGGCGTTGCAGCTCGTCCCCCAGGAACTTGATGATCCTCTCGGCACCCGCGGGGTCCCACCCGGCGCCGACGGAGCCGTCCTCCGCCCTGAGGTGGGGCAGCCAGCGCAGCCGGCCGAGCTGCCCCTCGTCAGCGTCCGGCGCGATGATCGCGAGCCGCAGCTCGTCCGGGCTGTGGTGCACGGCGAGCTGCGTGACCACCCATGCCAGCTGGGCGTCGAGCAGGCCGGGCGGGCCCGCGAGGCCGAGCACCGGCTGGTCGACCAGGCTCACGCCGAGCGGGGCGAGCCGCAGCGTCGGTGGCGTCCAGCCCTCCGGTGGGTCACCGGTGATCTGCACGGTGGCGGGCCGGTCGGCCCGGCCCAGCCGGATCGCGAGCCAGTCGTCGTCGGCGGGCTGCCGTTCCCACAGCTGGACGCGCGGTGTGATCGCCGTGCGCACGGTCGTCGCCGGGTCCGGCCAGCCGGCCCGCAGGTCGGCGTCCTCGTCGTCGGTGGCCGCTTCGATCCGGATGCGCGCCGCGGTCAGCCCGGCGCGGTAGGTCTCATCGGCACGCAGCCCGCGGCGCTGCCGCCGACGCCGCTCGGTCCACCAGCTGCCCACCAGCATGAGCGGGCTCAACAGCCCGAACACGAGGAAGACCGGGTTCCGCAGCACGAGTGCCATCACGACGGCCGCGACCAGTGGGAGCAACGCGGGCAGCACGGGGAATCCGCGATCGTCGTCATCGGCGGGTCGGGCCGGCATCGCGACGGTGGGCGGCTCGAACCGTTGCGGCCGGGACCTGGGGGTCCGGTTGAGCAGGAGCTCGCCGGCGTCGCCCCGTCCCACGGCGGCCGCCCGGTCCCGGTAGGCCTCCACCACCAGGCGGCTCCCGCCGATCTGGATCACTTTGCCGTCGACGTCCGCGGCGCCGGTGACGGCGGCCCCGTCCACCTGCACGCCATTGCGGGATCCGAGGTCGGCGAGCGTCACCCGCCGGGGACCGACCACCAGCTGGGCGTGCCGGCGGGAGACGTCCGGGTCGTCGAGCACGAGCTGGCAGGACGCGTCCCTCCCCACCACCACGGACCGGCCCGGTAGCAGGGGGAGCTCGGTGCCTGCGGCCGCACCGGACACGACCCGCAGCACGAGCTGCGCGGCCGGCCGCGCGGGAACGGTGTGCGGCTCGCGGCCGAAGTGCAGCACGCTGCCCTCCCGCAGCGGCGAGCCGGCCACCGGCTGCTCGGGCGGGACGAGATCCCCGTTCACGACCGGGGCGCCGCGCACCGGAACGGCCGCGCTGATCATGGCCAGGACGTCGGCGACCCGATCGGACGGCTCGCAGTCGACGTGGACGTCGCTCATCACGCCCGTGGCGTCGTCCTCCACGGTCAGCCGCATCCGCGTCCCCCGGTTCCCCCTCGACCGACCAGCCAAAACTAGTGCGTCACCAAGAGGAGTGGGGATTTCGAGCAGCGACGTTAGGCTGCGTCCATGAGGACAGCGGGGCCTGCCGGCACCCCGGATCTGTCCGGCCTGGTCGACATTTCTCCTCTCGGCGCAGGTGGATTCGCCGATGTCTATCGCGCGCGTCAGGCCCATCTCGGGCGGTGGGTGGCGCTGAAGGTGTTCCGGGTCGCTTGCACGACCCGGTGGTGGCCAACCAGTTCCGGGCCGAGTGCCAGGCGGTGAGCCGGTTGGACGACCAGCTGCACGTGATCCGGGTGTTCGACGCGGGTCTTCTTCCGGACGGAAGGCCGTACCTGGTCACGGAGCTGTGTGACAGCTCGCTGCAGCAACTCGTGGTCCGTCGCGGCGGGGCGCTCGGGGAGACGGAGGCCGCGGAGCTCGGATACCGGATCGCCGTTGCGCTGCTCGCCGCTCATGCGGCGCAGGTGATCCATGGTGATGTCACACCGCAGAACGTGCTCATCCGTGCTTCGGGCGCGCCGGTTCTCGCCGACTTCGGGCTCGCCGTTCTGCGGGATTTCCGCGGCAGTACCGCCAGCGGGTTCAACCCCGCTTACGCGGCGCCGGAAGCCCTCGGCCACGACGGTCGGATCGACGAGAAGACCGACGTCTACGGGCTCGGTGCCACGCTCTACGCGATGCTGACGGGGCGCGCCCCGTTCGCGCTCGGATGGGGCGAGTCGGACATCGAGCGCACCCGGCGGGTCCTCGGGGAGCCGGTGGTGTGGCCTGCCGGGGTGTCCGTGAGCGATCGGTTCCACGGGCTGGTGTCGGGGATGCTGGCCAAGAACCCCGCCGAGCGTCCGGCGCTCGGCAGGGCCGCCGACGAGCTGGCGGAGCTGGGTGGCGACGTGACGCAACCCCACCCACCGCCCGCCGCGGACGGCGCCGATGTGGGGAACGAGGAGACCGTCGCCCTGCACCCGCCCCCGGCGCCGCCCGTCGTGCCGGCCGCCGTGCCGCCTGCCGTGGCGACCGCGACCCGGCGCCGTCGGCTGCCCTGGCTCGTCGCCGGTGCGACCGCGACCTTGCTGCTCGCCGGCGGCATCCTCGTCGCCGGGGTCTCGGCGTCGGGAGCGGCGAACGACGCACCGCCGGTGGCGAGCGCGTCCGGGCCGCCGGTCGTCACGCTGGCCCCGCCCGACCCGGCCGGTGCACTCGCCACCAGGTTGAGCTGGGCCGGCACCCCCGGCCTGACCTACACCGTCGTGGTGACGAGGCAGGGTGGCGAACCGCGCGAGGAACCCGCGGGCGACGCGACCACCCTCACGGTCGCCACGGAACCCGCGGCGGCCTACTGCTTCCTGGTCCGTGGCACGGACGGCCGACAGGTGGTAGAGAGCAACGTGCAACGGCTGCGTGACGCTATGTGCTGACTCTTCTCGGGTGGGGGAACATGAGGACGCATGGTCCATTGATCACTTTGGCAGCTGTCGGCGCGCTCGCCGTCGTCGTTCTCGGGGTGAGCCTGGTGAGGACACCCGCACCCGGTCAGGCGGCCCCCGCGGCGCCACCGCCGCCGCTCGCGATCGCGAACACCCAGCCGCCGCCGCCTACGTCGGCCGTCCCGAGCAGGGAGGCCGTCTACGTCGGCCGTTCCAGCGGGAACGAGGTCACCGTGGCCGTCGCGGTGTCCGGCGAGCAGGCATCCGCCTACATCTGCGACGGCGAGCGGGTCGAGTCCTGGATGGAAGGGACCGTGTCCGGGGAACAGATCGAGCTGCAGGGCCGGGGCGGCGCCAGGATCACCGCGACGGTCTCGGACCGGGCGGCCCTCGGCGAGGTCGCCTTCGCCGACCAGCAGGTGCCGTTCGCGGCGGCGGTGGCGGGGCCGCCTGCGGGCATCTACGAGGCAAGGCCACGGTGGACGGGGAGCCGAACCGCATCGGCTGGATCGTGTTGCCCAGTGGGCGGCAGGTCGGCATCAACAACGCGGCCGGGGAGCGGGGGCCTGCGCCCGAGCTCGACCCGGACGACATCGGCGGCCTCGAGATCGGGGGTGTGGCCGTCGACGTGCAGCGCATCGAGGGCGGGGACCCGGTGGTTCCTCGATGACCGTGCCCGACCCGGAGGTCACGCGTGCGCGTGCCGCGGCGCGGCCGCCGCAGCAGGTGGTGTCGCCCGCCGGCATCTCGTGGGCGGCGGTCGTGGTTCCGGTGGCGGTGGGTGCGGCCGTGGCCGTCGTGCTCGGCGTGTACGGCCGCCTGCACCCCCCGACCGGCCTCTCGCTCGCGCTGCCGTGGTTCACCGGCACCCTCTACGTCAAGGCCTGGCTGACGACCCTCGCGTTCGTCCTGTCGCTCGTGCAGATCGCCACGGCCATGGTGCTGGACGGCCGGATCGACATCGTCCTGCCGAGGGTCCCCGCCGTGCACCGCTGGTCCGGGCGCATCGCCGTGCTCCTCACCGTGCCGGTGGCGGTCCACTGCCTCTACGCACTGGGGTTCCGCGTGGACGAGCCCCGGGTGCTGGTGCACTCGCTGGTCGGCTGCCTGCTCTACGGGGCGTTCGTGGCGAAGATGCTGCTGCTGGTGCGCCGAGGGCTACCGCGGTGGGCGATTCCCGCGGTCGGCGGGGTCCTCTTCACGGCGTTCGTCGCGATGTGGCTCACGTCCTCGCTGTGGGTGTTCACGACCGCCGGGTTCCACCTGTAGTACTCCGGCCGGGGTGCGTGATCAGCGCCGATGGCCGCGATCTTGCCGGGCAAGATCCGAAGTATCGGGTGTCCCTGGTCGAGGGGACAGCCATGAACAACCGATACCGCGGATCATGACCGTGTCGGCTGGCTCCGCCAGGACGCCGTGGCCGTCACCGGGCGTCGAGATGCACTCGGCGGTGAGCCGGGTCGGGATCCGTGGATGAGGACCCGCCACGCTGAGAGGTGGCGGAGCTGGTGAGTGCCCTCGATCCGACGATTGCGCTCCGTCTGCCGGCCACGTGGCCTGATCCGTGTCAGTGGCCGACGTGGGTGGCGATGGCCGTGAGGCCGGCGATGGCGGTGCACGCGAGGCCGACGCCCCGTCCGTGCCGGACCACGGGCTCGCGGACGTTGATCCGCACGAGCGCACCGCTCGCCGCGGCGGCGATCTCCGCCTCGCGCCGGACGGTCGGGATCGCCGTCCCGGCGCCGATCTCCACGACGGCCGGCCGGATGCCGTCGAGGCGCAGCTCGCGCTGCCACGACCTGTGGGCCTGCAGCTGCCGTGCGGTCCGGTCCGGGGCCCAGTCCGCGTCGCCGAACATCAGGATGTTGGGGCGGGCGAGCGACCCGCAGGACGGGCACGAGGGAAGCGGCGGTTGCGCGCGCATCGTCTCCGGGTCGACCACCACCGTGTCGTCGTCGGCGGACCACGGCTGCCGTCCGCAGTGTGCGGTGCACTGCAGCACGTGGATCGACCCGTGGCACTCGGCCACCGCGTCGTCGGGGAATCCGGCCCGCTGGAACTGCCCGTCGACGTTGGAGGTGAACACGCGCGTCGGCCACCGGGTCGCCCACTCGCGCAGCACGGCGAAGCCGGTGTGCGGCTCGGTGCGCCGGTAGAGCTCCAGCCGGTGGCCGTAGAAGCCCCACGCGAGCTCCGGGTCCTCGGCGAAGTGCACCGGGTCTGCGATCTCCTCGAACCGCAGACCGAGGTCGCGATAGGGCGGGTGGGCCCGCCAGAAGCCCTCCGGCCCGCGGAAGTCGGGGAGCCCGGAGTCGACACCCATGCCGGCCCCGGCGCACACCAGCAGCGCGCCCGCGCCGCGGATCAGCTCGGCGGCGCGCTCGACGTCGCTCAGGACCCGGACGCCCTGGACTCCTGCACGACCTCGAACTCCAGCAGCGACGACCCGGTGCCCACCGGGCGCGCCCGCTCCCCGGAGTGGGCCTGCATCCCGGCACCCTTCATCCACGCCTGGAACGACTCGTCGTCGGTCCAGTGGGTGACGACGAAGTAGCGGTTGTCGCCCGACACCGGGCGCAGGAGTTCGAAGGACAGGAAGCCGGGCTGGCCGTCCACGGCGTGCAGCCGGTTGGCGAACCGCTTCTCCAGCTCCGGGCCAGCGCCCTCGGGAACCTCGATCGCATTGATCTTCACGACGGCCATGCCGCCAAGGGTAGTCACCGGCCTGCCCCGGCCTGCATCTCGAGCCATGCAGCGTGCTGGCCGTCGATGCCCCGCTGCGAGCGGCGATGCCCGGGTCGACCGCGCGGAGCTGTGGTCGGACGTGCGTCCCGGCTCGCTGCACGGGGCACTGCACCGGCTGGAGGACGAGGGCCTGGTCCGCGCCCTGCGCACCGAGCAGGAGGGTCGGCTGCCCGCGCGCACGGTCTACGAGATCACCGACGAGGGGCGCCGGGAGCTCGCCGTGCTGCAGGCCGAGGCGTTCGAGGAGGTCCGGTTCCCGCCCGACCCCGTCGACCTGGCGCTCGCCACCGCATCCGACGTCGACGAGGCCACGCTGCGCGGCCACCTGCAGGACCGCGTCCGCGACTTCACCGCCCGCCTGTCGAGGCTCGACCACCTGGCCGACCGCCGCTGGCCCGACCAGACCCCGGCGGACGACCTCGTGCTCGAGCACGCGCGGCTGCGGCTGCGCGCCGAGCTGGAGTGGCACGGGTTGGTGCTCGACCAGCTCGGCAAGCCGGCGGGCCCTCGATGACGGTCCGGGACCTGCGGTTGATCGGCGACCCCGTGCTGCGCACGCCGTGCCGGCCGGTCACGGAGTTCGGCAAACCGCTCGCGGCGCTGGTCGACGACCTGATGGACACCGTCTCGCTGCCCGGCCGCGCCGGGCTCGCGGCCAACCAGATCGGGTCTCGCTCGCGGCGTTCTCCTACGACGTCGGCGGCGCCCGCGGCTACGTCGTCAACCCCCGGCTGGTGGCCACCGACGGCGACTACGACGGCGAGGAGGCCTGCCTGTCGGTGCCCGGCGCCCACTCGATGCGGCTGCGGGCGGCGTACGCCCGTGTCGAGGGCGTCGACGTGAACGGCAGGCCGCTCACCGTGGAAGGCACCGGCGAGCTCGCCCGCTGCCTCCAGCACGAGGCCGACCACCTGCGCGGTGAGCTGTACATCGACGCGCTCACCGGCGACCGCAGGCGCGCCGTGATGCGCATGCTCGCCGGCCCGTGACCCGGTCCGTTGTCACCGGTCAGTCCGCGTCGACCGCCACCACGGCGGCGCGGACCGTCGGCACCGGGTGGAGCAGCGCGAAGGCATCGGCGGGGCGTTCGGTGGCGAGCACGCAATGCGGCAGCCAGGTGCCCGGCAGGTAGGCCGCGATCGGGGAACGCACGCGACCGGCCAGCGCGTCGTGCACCGCGCTGTGCACGGCGAGCAGCTCGGCGTCGACCACGGCGGCGAGCACCAACTCGTCCGGCCGCCCGGCCACGGTGCCGAGCGTCTCCAACCAGATCGAGGGCAGCGCGAGCAGCCGCACCTCGACGGCCAGCGCGTCGCGGGCCGGCTGCGGGATCGTCCCCGCCGCCGCGGCGATCACCGATGGCGGTTCGGCCGGCGTCGCGATGCCGTGCGCTGCCAACCGCGAACGCAGCGCGGTGAGCTCGGCGCACGCGCCGTCGTCGAGGCGGAAACGAACGGTCCGGGCCATCAGACGGGCAGCGCGAAGCGGCCGTCGTCGTGCTGCTCGGCGAGCCCGTCGACGAGCAGCGAGTCGAGGCAGCGGTCGCGCTGGGCCGCGTCGTCCCACACGGCATCGAGGGCGGCGCGCTCCACGGGCCCGTCCGCGCCGCGCAGCACGTCGAGGAGCCGCCCACGGACCTGCCGGTCGGTGCCGGCGAACCCCTGTGTGGGCCTGCGCGGCCCGGTGTACTCCGGGCGGCCCGCCAACCGCCACGTGCACTCCAGCGCCACCGGGCAGATCCCGCACCGCGGGGCGCGCGCGGTGCAGACCACGGCGCCGAGCTCCATCAACCCGGCCGACAGCACCGCGGCCGAACGGTCGTCGGGAGGGAGCAGCGCGTCGACGTCGGCCAGGTCGGCCGCCGTGCGTGCCGGACCGGCGTCGCCGCTGCCGTGCACCGCGCGGGCGACGACGCGCCGGACGTTCGTGTCGACCACCGGGCAGCGCAGGCCGTAACCGAACGCCGCCACCGCCCGCGCCGTGTACGAGCCGACGCCGGGGAGCGACTCCAATGCCTCGACGTCGGACGGGACGACGTCGCCGTGCCGGTTCGCGATCACGCCAGACGTCTCGTGCAGGCGTAGCGCCCTCCGCGGGTAGCCGAGCTTGCCCCAGGCCCGCAGCACGTCGGCACGGGAGGCCGCCGCCATCGCCGACGGCGCGGGCCAGCGCGCGAGCCACTCCGTCCACACCGGCTCGACCCTGGACACCGGTGTCTGCTGGAGCATGAACTCGCTCACGAGCACGCCCCACGGCGTGGTCTCCGGGCGGCGCCACGGCAGGTCACGCGCTGCGGCCGGGTACCAGTCGAGCACGAGCGCGGCGATCGACACGGGTGACGATCGTGCCATGGCTGTGTTCATTGCCTCCGCTCCGCTCCGGCGGGCGAGCGGGCCTCCGAGGCACTGCCCCGCTCCTCCGGTGCTCGGTCGCTCGTTCCTCGCTCCCTGCGCGCCTCCCCCGCGGGGCAGTGCCGGCCCGCTCGCCGGTGGATGGGGTTCGGGCGTTGCGCTGTTCGTCGGGTGTGCGGTCGTTCGTCCCTCGCTCCCCGCGCGCCTCCCCGGGACGCCGGCCCGCTCGCGCGGGCACCGGACCGGATGATCGAAGCCCGAATGATCGACCGCCGCTCGGGTGCTTCCGGCGCGTCGCGACGCGCCGGAGCAGGACCCGGTCCGCAACTCGTGGTAGTCGCCGCTATACCCTGCGTGATGTGTGGGAGCCGATCGGACCGCTACCCGCCGCCGTCTATTGGAGACGGCGTTGGGTCGCCATCGCTTCCGCCGTCACCGTGATCGTGCTGCTCTGCTGGGGGATCGCAGCCCTGACCCGCACGTCCGGCGAACCCGAGACCTCCCGCCCGGCCACTCGTGCAGCCGTGTCCGCTCCCCAGGAGGCCTCCCCGCCCCCGGCTGCGCCGCCCGCAGCCGTGCCGCCCGCCACGGTGCTGCCGTCCCCGACGGCGCCTCCCGCGGAGCAGCACTCCACCGCGGCGCAGCCGGGGGCGGCGGGGCCCAGCGCGTTCATCGTGCCGGAGCTCGGGATGCCGATGGTCGAAGGCGAGCCGCTCGTCCCCGAGCCGCCGCCGACCACGCCGCCGGCCACCCCGGCACCGCCCACCCCGGCACCGATCAGCCCGCCGATCAGCCCGGCACCGGTCACCCCGCCGACGTCCGCGCCCGCACCGGTGTCGACCCCGGCAACGACCCCACCGCCGACCCCACCG
>MKJV01000103.1 GCA_001942185.1 Pseudonocardia sp. CNS-004 | reverse complement strand
AACAGCCGCCCTGCCCCGGGCGCGACCAGCGCTGCGGCCGCGCCATCGTCGACCACCACGCCCGCGGCCGTCTGCTCGGCCGCGTGCCGCCGCCGCTCGCCCCCGCGCAGCGGCTGGCGGTGCCCCCCCGCGTCGACCACGACCGCGGCCCGCACCGGCGCACCCCCGGCCAGCCCGACGCGCCCGCCTCCCACCCGGTGGCCCGCCCCGCGAGCACCTGCACGCCGTGGCGGGCCAGCTCGCCGTCGAGGTGGGAACGCAGCGCGGGGACGTCCAGCACGGCGTACTCCCAACCGAGCCGGTGCTCGGAGAGGGCGACCGCCCGTCCCACGGCCCGGGCCGCGACCACCGACGGTGGCAGGTCGTGCGGCAGCTCGCCGGCCCAGCAGCCGTATGTGGACTTCCACGCCGCTTCGGGCACCGGATCGAGCAGCGTGGTCCGCAACCCGCGCTCGGCGGTGGCGGCGGCGAGGGCCCTCCCGGCGGGACCACCGCCGACGACGAGCACGTCGGGGTCGCGGTGCACGGTCAGCATCCTGCCTGGCGCCCCACTTCCGGGTCGCTGCGCAGGACGCCGCGCCGCGCCCATTAGCCTGCGTGCGTGGCGGAACGGTCCGTGCCCGACCAACCCGTGCGCCCGTCGGTGCGGGCGGCGCGGCGTTCCGGGGTGGGGGAGAGCGGGGCAGGGCTGGCGGCGAGCCCGTTCCGCGTCGACCGGGACCGGATCGCCGCGTCGCCGTACTTCGCGCGGCTCGCCGGGGTGACGCAGGTGGTGAGCCCGACCGGCAACGGTCTGTTGCTGCACAACCGCCTCACCCACAGCCTGCAGGTGGCCCAGGTGGCGCGTGCGATCGCGGAGCGGCTCGCCGCCGACGCCGCGACGGGCCCGGTCGTGGAGCGGCTCGGCGGCTGCGATCCCGATGTCGTCGAGGCGGCGGCGATCGCCCACGACCTGGGCCACCCGCCGTTCGGGCACCTCGGCGAGCAGGTTCTGGACCGGCTCGGCCGCGAGCAGCTGGGGCTGCCCGACGGGTTCGAGGGCAACGCGCAGAGCTTCCGGGTGGTCACCACCATCGACCTGCACGGTCCGGGTGGTGCCGGGCTCGACCTCACGGCGGCGGTGCGGGCGGCCGTGCTCAAGTACCCGTGGGCGCGGTACGGGCACCCGGACCCGCACCCGAGCACGGCGCCGAACCCGCCGCGCGGCGCGGGCCCGCTGCCGGGCGCGCCGGACGCCGGGTCGGCGAAGTTCTCCTGCTACCTCACCGAGCTCGACGACCTGGTCGACAGCCGGGACGCCGTCGCCGGTGCGGTCGGGCCGTGGCAGCAGACGGTCGAGGCGGCGGTGATGGACACCGCCGACGATGTCGCCTACGCGATCCACGACCTGGAGGACTTCCACCGGGTCGGGGTGCTCGCCCAGCCGGGAGTCGCGGCGGAGCTGGGCGGATGGCTGCGCGATCGGTCCGGCCTCGCCTCGGCCGACCCGTCGGCGCTCGGGTCGCTGCGCCCCGGTGCCGATCTGGAGCGGCTGCGCAGGCGGATGCTCGCCAAGGACGGCTGGGTGTTCGACGACGACGCGTTCGCCGCTGCCGTCGACGTGGTGCGCTCCGAGCTGGTCGAGGAGCTGCTCGCGGTGCCGTTCGACGGGTCGATGGCCGCCGAGCGGGCCGTCGCGGAGTTCTCGGCGCGGTGGACGGCCCGCCTGGTGTCCGGGGTGCGGGTGCTGCCCGACCCGCCGGTGCGGGCCGCCCCGGTGACGCTGGCCACCGCGCCGTGGCACCAGGTGGCCGTGCTGAAGTTCGTGCACCGCCGGTTCGTGTTGCAGCGCGCCGACCTGGCCTCCCACCAGCGTGGCCAGGCCACGGTGCTGACCGGGCTGGTCGACGCGCTCGCCGACTGGCTCACCGGGGACGACCCGGTCGGCCTCCCGCCCCGCCTGCACGACCTCGTGGCGCTGGCGCACGCCGAGTACCGGGGGCTCGCCGCGGAGGGCAGGCTCGGTGCCGACCCGGACGTCGACGTGCTCGCGCGCGGGCGCGCCGTGGTCGACTACGTCGCCTCGCTCACCGATGGGCAGGCGGGCGCTCTGCTGGACGTCCTGACGGGCCGCTCCGCGCGGTTGTGGGTCGATGCGGTCGCCTGTGACCCGGTCAGGCGGAGCCGAGCGAGCCCGTCGCGAGGATGCCGCCGTCGACGCGGACGGTCTCACCCGTGATCCACGCCGCGGCGTCGGAGACGAGGAACCCGACGAGCCGGGCGACGTCCTCGGGTGTGCCCAGCCGCTTCATCGGGTAGGCCGCGCTCACCCGCTCCTCGCCCTCTGAGTAGAGCGCGGTGGCGAACTTCGTCTTCACGATCGCCGGTGCGACGGCGTTGACCCGGATCGCGGGTCCGAGCTGCCAGGCCAGCTCCTCGGTGAGGCGGATGAGTGCGGCCTTCGACGCCCCGTACGCGGCGATCGACCCGGTGGAGCGCAGGCCCGCCACCGACGCGATGTTGACGACGGCGCCGCCGTGCTCGCCCATCCACGCCTTGTGGGCCTGCTGCACGAACCGAGTGCGGCGACGACGTTGGTGTCGAAGGTCTTGCGGACCGCGTCGAGGTCGGCGTCGACGAGCGGACCGTACGTCGGGTTGATCCCGGTGTTGTTGACCAGGATCGCCAGGTTGCCGAACCGATCGACGGTGCGGGTGACGGCCTGCTCGCGGGCCTCGGCCGACCCGGCGTTGCCGGGCAGTGCGAGCACCCGACCCGCGTCGCCGCCCGCCGCGTCGGCCACCAGCCGCTCCGACGCCGCGCGCAGCTCGTCGGGCTTGCGGGCGGTGATCGTCACCGAGGCACCCCTGCCCAGCAGCTCGGACGCGATGGCGTACCCGATGCCGCGGCTCGCGCCGGTGACGAGGGCGGCGCGGCCCGCGAGGTCGCGGCCCGCGAGGACATCGAGGGAGTCGGCGGTGACATCGGTCATGTCGGCGACCCTACTTCCCGAATCCGCTCGACCCGGTCGGTAGTCTGGGCCTCGTGATCGAGATCCGGATCGAGTAGCCGGCGGCTGCGTGCCGCCCATTTCCGCTCGTCCTGGAGTTGTTCTCTCGTGATCACTGCTTCTGACCTGGAACTGCGTGCCGGGTCCCGGATCCTGCTGTCCGACGCCACGTTGCGCGTGCAGCCCGGCGACCGCATCGGCCTCGTGGGCCGCAACGGTGCCGGCAAGACCACCTCGATGCGGGTGCTGGCGGGTGAGGGCGAGCCCTACGGCGGCGCCGTCACCGCCACCGGCCCCGTCGGCTACCTCCCGCAGGACCCCCGCGAGGGCGACCTGTCGGTCACGGCCAACGACCGGGTGCTGTCCGCCCGCGGGCTCGACGTGCTGCTGCGCAAGATGGAGAAGGCGCAGACGGCGATGGCCGAGCTCGTCGACGGCGACGCGAACGCCAAGGCGGTGCGCGAGTACGGGCGGCTCGAGGAGCGGTTCGCCGCGCTCGGGGGGTACGCGGCCGAGAGCGAGGCCGCCCGGATCTGCACCCACCTCGGGTTGCCGGAGCGGGTGCTCACCCAGTCGATCGCCACGCTGTCGGGCGGCCAGCGCCGCCGTGTGGAGCTGGCCCGCATCCTGTTCGCGGCGTCCGACGGCGGGTCGCAGAGCGCCACCACGCTGCTTCTCGACGAGCCCACCAACCACCTGGACGCCGACTCGATCACCTGGCTGCGTTCGTTCCTGTCCGCCCACGAGGGCGGGCTGGTCGTGATCAGCCACGACACCGAGCTGCTCGCCGACGTCGTCAACAAGGTGTGGTTCCTCGACGCCACCCGCGGCGAGGTCGACATCTACAACATGAACTGGCGCCGCTACCAGGAGGCCAGGGCCACCGACGAGAAGCGGCGTCGCCGCGAGCGCGCCAACGCCGAGAAGAAGGCCGCCGCGCTGCACACCCAGGCGGCGAAGATGGGCGCGAAGGCCACCAAGGCCGTCGCGGCCAAGAACATGGCGCGCCGGGCCGACCAGCTGCTCGCCGGTCTCGAACCGGAGCGCCAGGCCGACCGCGTCGCGAGGATCCGGTTCCCGGACCCGTCGCCGTGCGGGCGCACCCCGCTCACCGCGGAGGGCCTGTCGAAGTCGTTCGGCTCGCTCGAGGTGTTCACGGGCGTGGACCTCGCGGTCGACCGGGGCACGAAGGTCGTCGTGCTCGGGCTCAACGGCGCGGGCAAGACCACCTTGCTCCGGCTGCTGGCCGGCACCGAGCTGCCCGACTCCGGCCGGGTCGTGCCCGGCCACGGGCTGCGCACCGGCTACTTCGCGCAGGAGCACGACACCCTCGACATGGACGCCTCGGTCTGGGAGAACGTCCGGCACGCCTCGCCGGACACCCCCGAACAGCAGCTGCGCACGCTGCTGGGGGCGTTCATGTTCTCCGGGGACCAGCTGTCGCAGCTCGCGGGCACCCTGTCCGGCGGCGAACGCACCCGGCTCGCGCTCGCCGGGCTGGTGTCCAGCGCGGCCAACGTCCTCCTGCTCGACGAGCCCACCAACAACCTCGATCCGGCCAGCCGCGAGCAGGTGCTCGACGCGCTGCGCCGGTTCGCCGGGGCGGTCGTGCTCGTCACGCACGACCCCGGCGCGGTGGAGGCTCTTCAGCCGGACAAGGTGATCGTGCTCCCGGACGGCACCGAGGACCATTGGTCAGCCGACTATCTGGAGCTCGTGCAATTGGCCTGATCGGGCGATTTCTCCCGGCGTGTCCGGCCACCCGATCGGGTCGACCTCGCTCCCGGCGGCGAGGCCCGTCGCGGGCCTCCTCAGGCCCGTGCTCCCCTTCCAGGGTGACATTCAGGTGGCGACGGGGTGACGTCCGGATGTGCGGGACCCGCCAATGATCACCCGTACGCGTGATCCATTCGGCCGAACCGTTCGCCGATCACCGAGTGGATCTCCTGGCACGGGCCTGTTCCGTGGACGATCATTGCCGGACCGGGGGGAGCCGGAAACGATCTGCCTGCGGTCCGCGCAGGTGGGCGAAGGAGATCAGGTGTCATGGCCGATCTGAAGAAGGGTGCTCGAATCACCGGCACCCAGCGCGACAAGCTCGCCACCGACCTCAAGAAGAAGTACGAGAAGGGCGCCAGCATCCGCGCGCTCGCCGAGCAGACCGGACGGTCCTACGGCTTCGTGCATCGCGTGCTGTCGGAGACGGGCGTCACGCTGCGCGGACGCGGCGGCGCCACCCGTACCAAGAAGAAGTAGGGACGAACCCGCCTTCGGCCCCGGGATAACCTGCCGCCATGACTACGGCGGCGATCGACCCGGAGCTCCTCACGCGCGGCGGGCTCACGCTCGACGTCGACGGTCCGCGGGCCACGATCACGCTCGCGCGTCCCGAGGTGTTGAACGCGCAGACCCCGTCCACGTGGGAGGCGCTCCGGGCGATCGGGGAGTCGTTGCCGGCCGAGGTCCGCGCGGTGGTCGTGCGTGGCGCGGGCCGGGCGTTCTCCGCGGGGCTCGACCGGAGGTTCTTCACGGCCACCGAGGTGGACGGGCAGCCGGGCATCGCGAGCCTCGCCCAGGTGCCCGACGAGGAGGCCGACACCACGATCGCCGCCTTCCAGGCGGGGTTCTCGTGGCTGCGCGACCCCACGCGGCTCACCGTTGCCGCGGTGCAGGGCCACGCCATCGGAGCGGGCTTCCAGCTCGCCCTGGCCTGCGACCTGCGCATCGTCGCCGACGACGTGCAGTTCTGCATGGCCGAGACCGGCCTGGGCATCGTGCCCGACCTCGGCGGCACCTATCCGCTCGTCCACGCGGTCGGCTACAGCCGTGCCGCGGAGATCTGCCTGTCCGGCCGGCGGGTCGCGCCGACGAGGCCGTCGCCATCGGCCTCGCGCTGCGCGCCGTGCCCGCGTCCGAGCTCGACGCCGCCGTTGACGCGGGCGTCGCGTCGCTGCTCACCGCGCCCCCGAAGGCCGCGGCCGAGACCCTCCGCCTGCTCGCCGGGGTGGCCGAGGGCGCCGACCCGGCACAGGCCCTCGCCGCCGAACGCGCGGCCCAGCTGCGCCGGGTCCGCTCGCTGGCGGCCGGGGAAGGCTGACCCTTTCCGACGAGCGGCGCGTTCGTCGGAACCTATGCGACCAACGCGCCGCTCGTCGGAGGAGGAACCGGAACCGGGATCAGGAGCGGGTGGCGGCGGCGGTCCGCGGGGGTGCGGGGAAGCCGCCGACGGCCTGCTCGAACGCGTGGGCCACGCGCAGCACGGTCGCGTCCGCGAAGTGCCTCCCGATGATCATCATTCCGACCGGGAGACCGCCCGGCGTGCCGGCGGGCACCGAGCAGGCCGGGTGGCCGGTGACGTCCGTGACGCACGTGTTGGCGATCATCTCCAGCGCGCGGAGGATCACCTCCTCACGCGGGGCGCCGGGTGCCGGGCGCACCGTGGCGCGCATCGGCAGCGTCGGCATCACGAGCACGTCGAAGCGGTCGAGCGCCTCGTCGTAGGCCGCGCGCAGCCGCGGGGCGAGGTTGCGGGCCATGGCGTAGTGCCGGCCGTGGTGCCGGTCGACGGCGTAGCCGCCCGCCAGCAGCACCAGCTTGACGGTCTCGGAGAAGTCGCTGCCGTCGGCGCGCCACCTGCCGCCGTAGTGCGCCATGACCTCGGGGTCGTAGAGCCCCTCCCAGTTCATGCCGTACCCGTTGCCCTCGACCATCTGGACCATCGCGCCCTCGGTGGCGATGACGTCCCAGATGCGTGCGCCGTGTGCGTGCCAGGGGATGGAGATCTCCTCGGCCACCAGTCCCGCGCCGCGCAGGACGTCGACGGCCGCGCGCACGGCGTCGTCCACCTCCGGCTCGGAGTTGGGGTGCCCGAAGCCCTCGGCGACCACGCCGACCCGCATGCCCTCGGCGCCGCGGGCGAGCGCGCCGACGTAGTCTTCCGGCACGAGGCCGAGCGGCTGGCGGGGGTCGAGCCCGTCCGCGCCCGCGATGACCGACAGCACGAGCGCCGCGTCGGACACCGTGCGGGTGATCGGGCCGACGTGGTCGATGGTCTGCTCGATCGGGAACGCGCCGGTGTAGGGGACCAGCCCGTAGGTGGGTTTGTGCCCCACCGTGCCGCTGTACGCCGAGGGGATCCGCACCGATCCGCCCTGGTCACCGCCCGTCGCGACGTCCACGACACCACCGGCCACGAGCGCGGCGCTTCCCGAGGACGAGCCGCCCGCGGAGCGGGACTCGTCCCAGGGGTTGCGCACCGGCGCGGGGCGCGAGGTGTGCGAGCCGCCGGAGAAGCAGAGGTCCTCGCAGACGGCCTTGCCGGCGATCGTGGCGCCCGCACCGAGCAGCCGGGTGACGACGGTGGCGTCGCGCAGCGGGACGTAGCCCTCCAGGTACGGCGAGCCGTTCATCATCGGCACGCCCGCCACCGCGGTGTTGTCCTTGATCGCGACGGTGCGACCGGCGAGCGGCCCCTCGCCCACCTCGGTGACGGCGGTCGTCACGTACCAGGCGCCGTACGGGTTGGCGGCGTCGTCGGGGCGCTTCCACGCACGCTCGGGCGCACCGGCGCCGAGGCGGCGTAGAGCTCCTCGACGGTGTCCCACGACGCGAGCAGGCCGGAGACGAACGGGTCGAAGGAGGTGATGTCGGCATCGGACAGGCCGAGGCCGTAGCGCTTGGCGACGGCGCGGAGGGCATCCGGGGCGGGCGGGTCAAGGGGCATGGCGGGCACTCCTCGTCTGCGGCTGTGCCGCGACCGTAGTACTCCCGGGCGGATGGGAGGCCGTCCTCGTGGCGGCGGGCGACGGAGGGCGGTCACGCCCGCGGCAATGGTCGTACTGGTGCACCGACCGCTCGTCACACACCAACTTCGGGGCTCGCACCCCGACTGCAGTTCATGTGTCAGCACCGGAGTTGGTGTGTGACGCCAGGGAACGCCGGCTGATCCGTGCGCGCGCCCGGTGGCTGTGACGTGATCACCTCCGCCGGACGGAGCCCTCCACGACGTCGAGCACGCGCTCCAGGTGGTCGGCCGGCAGGCCCATCGCCAGCTGCGACACCAGGCCCTCCAGCACCAGTTCGAGGTAGCGGGCCAGCACCGGCGCGGGGACGTCGTCGCGGAGGGTGCCGGCGGCGGCCTGGCGGGCGAGGCGCTGCTCGGTGGCCGCCGTGAGGGCCTCCGCGTGGGCGCGCCAGCGGTCGCGGAAGCCGGGGTCGGTGCGGCCGCGGCGGGCGACCTCGAGGAAGGTGCCGGTCCAGCCGGTGTCGAGGGGCTGCGGCGACGACAGCAGCTCGCGCATCACCTGGACCAGGCCCTGCGCGGCCACCACGTCGGCCATCCGCTCGGCGTCCTGTTCCGCGAGTGCGAGGAACAGCGCCTCCTTGTCGCGGAAATGGTGGAAGATGGCACCTCGGGACAGGCCGGTGGCCTGCTCCAGCCTGCGTACCGTGGCGCCTTCGTACCCGTGGCGGGCGAAGCAGCCGCGGGCGCGTCGAGGATCTGCTGCCGCCGGGCCGCGAGCCGGTCGGTGCTGACCTTGGGCACCCGGCCGACGATACCGCCTCCAACCGTACGTACGGCTTGGGAAGGACGTCATCGTCTCGTCATCCGAAAATGTCGGAGCCCGGGGGTAGCGTCGCTGGCATGTCGGAGAAGGCGGCCATGATCGTCGGTGGGGGCATCCCGCGGCAGGCCACGGGTCCGGAGGCGGGTCCGCCCGACGCCGGGCCCTCGGTGCTGCGCGACTGCGCCGACGCCGAGACCCACGTCGGGTCCGTGTGCTTCAAGCACGGCCCCCCGAGGCTCGTCGGTGTCGAGCTCGAATGGATCCTGCACCGCCCGCCCGAGCCGCGGTCGGCCCCGGATGTCGCCGCGCTCGCCGCGGCACTCGACGAGCACGCTCCGCAGAGCCTCGTCCCGGCGTCACCCGCCAGCCCTCTCCCCTCCGGTTCCACCGTCACGGTCGAACCCGGCGGCCAGATCGAACTGGCCAGCCCACCGAGCCCCGATCTCAACACCCTCCTGCAGACCGTCATCGCCGACGCGGCCGTCCTGCACGAGCGTCTCGCCGCCGCCGGGTTGCACCCCTCGCCCCGCGCCACCGACGCGATCCGCCCGCCGCGGCGCATCCTGCAGCTGCCTCGCTACCAGAGCATGGAGGAGTCGTTCGACCGGCGCGGGCCTTCCGGCCGCAGCGCGATGTGCTCCACCGCAGCGGTGCAGGTCAGCCTCGACACCGGGGAGGCCGCCGACCTCGGCGCCCGCTGGGCGGTGCTGCACGCGCTCGGCCCGGTGCTGCTCGCCGCCTTCGCCAACTCGCCCACGCTCCACGGCAGGCGCACCGGCTGGAAGTCGTCGCGGTGGGCGTGCTGGCAGGGCGCCGACCCGGCTCGCACCGCACCGCCGTCGGCCGCCGAGGTCCGCGGCGACGACCCCACGGCGGCATGGGCCGCAGGGTGCTCGACACCCCGCTGCTCGCCGTGCGCGGGCCCGGCCGGTGGATGGTGCCGCGCGGCATCACCTTCGCCGACTGGATCCGCGGCGCCTTGCCGCAGCCGCCCACCACCGCCGACCTCGATTACCACGTCACCACGCTGTTCCCGCCGGTGCGCCCGCACGGCCACCTCGAGGTGCGCTACGTCGACGCCCAGCCGGGCCGGCGGTGGGCGTTGCCGGTGGCGATGCTGGTGGCGCTGCTGTCCGACGCCACCACGATCGACCGCACCCGGGAGGTGTGCGCCCCGGCCGCCGGCCGCTGGACGTCCGGTGCCCGCCACGGGCTGTCCGACCGCGTGCTCGCCCGCGCCGCCGCCGGCGTGTTCGAGCTGGCCATCGGCCGGCTTCCCGCCGTCGCGCGCCGGAGTGGGTCGTCGACGACCTCGTCGCCATGCACGAACACCAGGTACTCCGCGGGCGATGTCCCGCCGACGATCCGGACATCCCGGAGGGAGCCACCCCATGACCACACCACCGGACACCGCACCCCCCGCCGGTGCGCTCACCGCCGAGGAGCTGCGCACCCGCGTCGCGGGCCTGCTCGCCGAGTCCCGGGCCCGCAGCAGCGCCCTCACCGAGGCCGTCGACGAGGCCGACCTCGTCGCCCAGCACTCGCCGCTCATGTCCCCGCTCGTCTGGGACCTGGCCCACATCGGCAGCCAGGAGGAGCTGTGGCTGGTGCGCGACGTCGGCGGCCGCGAGCCGCTGCGCCCCGAGATCGACGGGCTGTACGACGCGTTCCAGCACTCCCGCGCGAGCCGGATCGAGCTCCCGCTGCTCACCCCGGCCGAGACCCGCGCCTACGTCGCGGAGGTGCGGGAGAAGGCACTCGACGCGCTGGAGCACAGCCCGCTCGGCGGCCGCAGGCTCGTCGAGCACGGGTTCGCGTTCGGCATGATCGTGCAGCACGAGCAGCAGCACGACGAGACGATGCTCGCCACCCACCAGCTGCGTGCGGGGGCCCGGTCCTGCAGGCGCCGCCGCCGCCCGCCGGGCGCCCGCCCGCGGCGCGTGAGGTACTGGTGCCGGGCGGCCCGTTCACGATGGGCACCTCCACCGAGCCGTGGGCGCTCGACAACGAGCGGCCTGCCCACACCGTCGACGTGCCGGCCTTCGTGATCGACACCGCGGCGGTCACCAACGGCGAGTACGCGGAGTTCGTCGACGCAGGCGGCTACGACGACCCGCGGTGGTGGACCGACGAGGGCTGGGCCCACCGCGTCTCGGCCGGGCTGGTCGCGCCGCAGTTCTGGCAGCGCGACGGCGGGTCGACGGGCGGCTGGTACCGGCGCCGGTTCGGGGTGGTGGAGCCGGTGCCCGCCGACGAGCCGGTCGTGCACGTCTGCTTCCACGAGGCGCAGGCGTACGCGCGGTGGGCGGGCAAGCGGCTGCCCACCGAGGCGGAGTGGGAGAAGGCCGCCCGCCACGACCCGGCCACAGGTCGGTCGCGGCGCTACCCGTGGGGCGACGAGGACCCCACCCCGGCCCACGCCAACCTCGGCCAGCGCCACCTGCAGCCCGCTGCGGCGGGCGCCCACCCGCTCGGTGCGTCGCCGCTGGGCGTGCAGCAGCTGATCGGCGACGTGTGGGAGTGGACGAGCTCGGGCTGGCACCCCTACCCGGGCTTCGAGGTCTTCCCGTACCCGGAGTACTCGCAGGTGTTCTTCGGCGGTGACTACCGTGTGCTGCGCGGTGGCTCGTTCGGCACGCGCCCGCGGCCGTGCGCGGCACGTTCCGCAACTGGGACCACCCGATCCGCAGGCAGATCTTCTCGGGGTTCCGGTGTGCTCGCGACGCCCGGCCCGAGGACGGGGCCGCCTAGTGTGCCGACACCTGGCGTACGTCGGCCCACCGGTCACGCTGGCATCGCTGCTGATCGAGCCCGCCCACTCGCTGGTGCACCAGAGCTACGCGCCCGCCGACATGCGCGGTGGGGGCACGGTCAACGCCGACGGGTTCGGCGCCGGCTGGTACCCCGAACCCGACGGCCCGGCCGCGCGCTACCGCAGCGCTCGCCCGATGTGGTCCGACACCTCGTTCACGGCCGTCGCGGCGGCCACCCGGTCGGCCGGGGTGCTCGCCGCGGCCCGGTCGGCCACGGTGGGCATGCCCGTCCACGACGGAGCCGCGGCGCCGTTCGCGGAGGGGCGCTGGCTGTTCAGCCACAACGGCGTGGTCCGGGGCTGGCCGCGGTCGGTGGGCGGGCTCGCCGCGGCACTGCCCGTCACCGACCTGCTCACCCTCGACGCACCCACCGATTCGGCGCTGCTCTGGGCGCTGGTCCGCCACCGCCTGCGCACCGGCACCGACCCGGGCGCAGCGCTCGCCGGCGTCGCCGCCGACGTGGCCGCCTCGGCCCCGGGGTCCCGGCTGAACCTGCTGCTCACCGACGGCACCGGGATCTGGGCCACGGCCTGGCACCACTCGCTGTCCGTCCGCACCGACCAGCACAGCGCGCTGGTCGCCTCCGAGCCACTCGACCCCGACCCGGGCTGGCGCCCGGTGCCCGACCGGCACCTCGTCACGGCCTCGCCCGGCACCCACCGCTGCATCCCGCTGGCGGGCACCCCCGCCCCGGCCGCGGCACCCACCATCCAGGGAGTGCGATGACCGCCCTGCTCGACATCCACCTCACCGATGCCGATGCCGATGTCGCCCTGCGCGCCGACGCGTTGGCGGGCCTCACCGCCCAGCCGAAGAACCTGCCGCCCAAGTGGTTCTACGACGCGCGCGGAAGTGCCCTGTTCGAGCAGATCACACAGCTGCCCGAGTACTTCCCCACCCGCACGGAGCGCGCGCTGCTGGAGCACGCCGCCGACGCCATCGCGATCACCTCGGGCGCCGACACGATCGTCGAGCTCGGGTCCGGGTCCTCGGCCAAGACCCGCTTGTTGCTCGACGCGTTCGGCCGGGCGGAGTCGTTGCGCCGGTACGTGCCGCAGGACGTCAGCGAGCCCGCGCTGCGGGAGGCGATGTCGGCGCTCCAGGCCGACTACCCCGGGCTGGAGTTGCACGGCGTGGTCGGCGACTTCACCGCGCACCTCGACCGGCTGCCGCCGGAGGGGCACCGGATGGTCGCGTTCCTCGGCGGCACGATCGGCAACCTGCTGCCCCCGGAGCGTGCTGAGTTCCTGCGGGCGTTGCGGGCGGCGCTGCGCCCGGGGGAGCAGTTCCTGCTCGGCACCGGCCTCGTCGTCGACCCGTCCCTGCTCGTGCCCGCCTACGACGACGCCGCGGGTGTCACCGCCGAGTTCAACCGCAACGTGCTGCACGTGCTCAACCGGGAGTTGGACGCTGACTTCGATGTCGACGCGTTCCACCACAAGGCGGTGTGGGCCGCCGAGAACGAGTGGATCGAGATGCGCCTGGTGGCGCAGCGGGCGATGACCGTCACGCTGGCCGGGCTGGACCTCACCGTCGAGTTCGCGGCGGGGGAGGAGATGTGCACGGAGGTGTCGGCGAAGTTTCGGCTGCCCGGGATCGGCGCGATGCTGGGGGAGGCAGGCTTCTCCGTGGTGGGAAGCTGGACCGACCCCGACGAGCGGATGGCCCTCACCTTGGCCACCGCCGTCTGAGCGGCACTAGCCTCGAGGGCATGGTCACGCCTTCGTCCGGTCCGGATTGGCGCATCGAGGGGGTTCGCGTCATCCCCGGCGACGCGCTCGACACGAACACGCCGCAGACGCCCGGCATGCACCGCGCCGCCGCGATCACGGGTGCCCGCACCGGCGCGGAGAAGCTGTGGGCCGGCACCGTCACGATCCACCCGGGGGCGCGTACCGGCGCCCATCACCACGGCGAGCTGGAGAGCGTGATCTACGTGGTGCGCGGCCGGGCGCGGATGCGGTGGGGCGAGCGGCTGGAGTTCACCGCCGAGGCCGGTCCGGGCGGGTTCATCTTCGTGCCGCCGTTCGTGCCGCACCAGGAGATCAACGCTCTCGACGACGAGCCGCTCGAGTGCGTGCTCACGCGCAGCGGGCAGGAGCCGATCGTGGTGAACCTGGACATCGAGGGCGTCGCGGAGCCCGAGCACGTGCCGTGGGTCGACCCCACGCACCCCGGCTGACGGGCGGGAACCCGGCGCGGCGGATACGGGCATTCGGTTGTCGAATGATCCGCGTGGTGCCGCTCCATTGACGGGCGGCACGTGGTCCGGCGAAGGTCGGACCACACGGAGATCGTCCGGGCGGCATCCGCCGCCGGGACGGCCACCGGGCCCCGTACCGGTGGTGGACGCGCCGCGGCAGGCCGCTGCGGCGCAGGAGGTGAGAAGACCACATGGCGGAGACACCCGACATCGTCCGGCCCGACCCCGAGCTCGTGGCCGGGTTGGAGCGCATCGGGAGCGCGACGGCCAGCAGCCACCTCGCCAAGGACTTCGGCATCCGCAGCGCCCACATCGCCGGCCCGGTCTGCCGGACGCGGCACGCGCGTGGCCGGTCCGGCGCTGACGCTGGAGTGCAAGCCGAAGCGGGAGGACCTCTACCCGGTCGACGAGTACAGCCAGCCGGAGCGGCAGCTGCACCGGCACGTCCTCTACCACACCCAGCCGGGCGACATCGTCGTCGTCGATGCCCGTGGGGACATGACCAGCGGGATCTTCGGCGAGATGATGCTCACCTACTTCGCGGGCCGTGGGGGGAAGGGGATCGTCGTCGACGGGTGCATCCGCGACTTCGGCGACGCGACCCGGCTCGGCATCGGGATGTGGCTGCGCGGCACCACGCCCAACTTCCACACGCAGACCAACATCGTGCCGACCGCGGTGAACGTGCCGGTCGCCTGCGGCGGCACCGTCGTGGTGCCGGGCGACATCGTCGTCGCCGACGACGACGGCGCCGTGGTCGTGCCGATCGCGCTGGCCCCGAAGCTGCTCGAGGTGGCGGGCGAGCACGCCGAGTGGGAGGAGTTCTCCCGGATCAAGCTCGAGGAGGGCGGCGACCTGCAGCGGTACTACCCGCTGTCGGACGAGGCGCGCCCGGAGTACGAGGAGTGGCGGCGGGCCCAGGCCGGGGAGTGATCGTGCTCCGGGAGGGTCGCCCACCCGTGCGGTGGACGACCCTCCCGGAGCGGACATGTGCTCATCTGTCAACGATTCATTGACGCCGACGAATCGACAACCGATCGTTGACCGGGGAGCGGCGCCGGACGCCGGCTCGGGGCTGCCGATCTGGCGCTCCAGCAGCGATCCGGCCCCCACTGGGCTGAGTTGCTGCTGCAACGCCAAGTGGGCGGGCGGCGGGCCGGGTGGCTGTGGCCGGCTCGCACCATGGTCGCGGGGCACCGCGCCTCCGGCGGCGGCGCGTCCAGGACCGAGCCGATGTCCGTGCGAGGCCGTGCGGGGTCAGGGCCTGCCGCGTACCGCCTTGCGGATCTGCTCGATCGGCGCCTTCGGTTCGCGGTCGGCCGTCAGCAGGCCGTTCGTCTCCTGCACGGTGTCGGTGAGCTGGGTGTAGCAGGAGCCTGCGAGGAAGGTGCTCGCCCGGACGGCGTCGTAGAGGGCGGTGATGCGGGCGATCCAGTCGTCCGCGTCGGTCGCTGCGGTGTAGCCCCAGCCGTCGGCGCGGGGTGCGCCCGGCTGGAAGGCGATGCCGCCGAACTCGGTGAGCATCACCGGCCGGCCCCGGTCCTTCCACCCGTCGGCGAGGATGCGGCGGCCGGCCGGCCCCATCCCGGTGAGCAGGCGGTCGCGTGCCGTCTCGTCGGCGTAGGTGTGCGCGAGCACGGTGCCGTCGCCCTCGTAGTCGTGCACGGTGATGATGTCGGAGTCCTGCTGTTCCCAGCCGTCGTTGGAGACGACGGGCCGGGTGGGGTCGAGTGCACGGGTGAGGTCGGTGAGGGCCCGGGAGTACGCCTGTTGTGCGGGGTCGTCGGCGACGTGCTGGATGCCCCACGACTCGTTGAACGGCACCCAGGTGACGACCGACGGGTGCGAGGCGTCCCGCTCGACGGCGTCCATCCACTCGCGGGTGAGGCGCTGCACCGCGGTGGCGGAGAACTCGTAGGCGCCGGGGGTCTCGCCCCAGACGAGCAGTCCGAGCCGGTCGGCCCAGTACAGGAACCGCGGGTCCTCGATCTTCTGGTGGATGCGGCAGGCCGTGAACCCGAGCTCCTTGATCAGCTCGACCTCGCGGCGCAGGGCGGCGCGGGACGGCGCGGCCAGGTGGCTGTCGGGCCAGAACCCCTGGTTCAGCACCGACCGGACGTCGTACGGCCGGCCGTTGAGCAGGAACGCGCCACGGGCCACGCCCACAGTTCGGAGACCGAGGTAGGAGCTCACCGCGTCGGCCACGCCCCCGTCGGCGTCGAGCAGTGACACCGTGGCGTCGACCAGCCGCGGGCGTTCCGGCGACCACGTCAGCTCATCCTGCGCCTGCCCGTTGCGCTGCCGGGCGATCGGGACCGTGACGTCGACGGAGGTCGCGGTCGCGGGGACGTCGACGTCGATCGCGCCGAGTTCCTCGTCGCGCTCGTCGAACCGGAGGGCGACCCGCAGGCGGGTGCCCGCGGCGGGGCGGCCGCGGAGCCGGACGCTCAGGTCGACCGCGGCCGGGCCACTGGGGAGCCACCGCAGGTGCGCAATGCTCGTCGCCGGGACGGCTTCGAGCCACACGGTCTGCCAGATCCCGGTGGTGCGCCGATACCAGATGGCGTGGGCTTCCTCGTGCCAGTCCTGCTTGCCGCGCGGCTGGGTGAGGTCGTGCGGGTCGTCCTCGGCGCGCACGACGAGGACGTGGTCGGCCCCGTCCGCGACGAGCGCGGTGATGTCGAACGTGAACGGGGTGTGGCCGCCCTCGTGCTCACCGACGAAGCTCCCGTCGATCCACACCCGCGCCCGGTAGTCCACGGCGCCGAGGTGCAGCAGCACCACCGGCGCGTGCGCGGACCGGCCGGCGGCGGCGACGTCGTCGGCGGTGATCGTGCGGGCGTACCAGACCACGGCGTGGAAGCCGGGCTCGGCGATCCCCGACGCGACCGACTCGGGCGGGAACGGGACGGTGATCTCCTGAGGATCCGGCAGGCCTGCCGTCCAGCCGTCGGCGACGCCGGTGTCCGTGTCGTCGTGCCGGAACGACCAGGTGCCGTCCAGGTCGGCCCATGCGCTGCGCATCAGTTGCGGACGGGGGTGGGAGCCGTCCTGGCGGGAGGCGAGGGGGAGGTCGGAAAGCGCTGTGGCGGCTGCGGTCACGGGCGCAGTTTATAGCGCTACAAATGTGAGTTCGACCGGTATGGTGCCACGGTGGACAGGGTCACGCTCCGGGACGTCGCCACGCGGGCCGGGGTGTCGGTGATGACGGTGTCCAACGTGGTGCGCGGCTACCGGCACGTGAGCCCCCGGATGCGGGAGCGCGTGCAGGCCGCGATCGACGAGCTCGGCTACCGCCCCAACCTCAGCGGCCGCAGCCTGGCCACCGGCCGTTCGAGCGTGCTGGCGCTCGCCGTGCCGGACCTGCGCCGCCCCTACTTCGCCGAGCTGGCCCACGTGTTCGCCCGGGTGAGCACGGCCCGTGGCTACCGGTTACTCCTGGAGGAGACGGGCGGCACGCCAGAGGGCGAACGCTCCGTGCTGCGCGACCTCGAGGCCGGCATCGTCGACGGGGTCGTGATCCAGCCGCAGGCGCTCACCGCCGCGGAGCTCGAAGGCCTGCGGCGCGACACCCCGCTCGTGTTCGTCGGTGAGGACCCGCGGCCCCCGACCGCCGACCAGGTGGCCATGGACAACGTCGTCGCGGCCGAGGAGGCGCTCGCCCACCTGGTCGCCATCGGGCGGCGCCGCATCGGCTTCCTCGGCCACGAGATCGACTCCCTCTCCCGCCCCTCCGAGCTGCGCATCGAGGGGTACCGGCGTGGTCTCGAGCGCGCCGGCCTGCTGTTCGACGAGGCGTTGCTGGTGCCACGGGGCCAGGGCGACGCGGTCGGGGCCGAGCAGGCGCTCGGCTCCGCGCTCGATGCGGGGCTCGCCGTCGACGGGCTGCTCTGCCGCGACGACCTGGCCGCCGTCGGCGCACTGCGTGCGCTGCAGCTGCGCGGGTTCGCGGTGCCCGGCGACGTCGCGGTGATCGGGTGGGACGACATCGAATTCGCCGCGAGCACGGTGCCGAGCCTCACCAGCGTCGCGCCCGACACCCGCGCGCTGGGGGAGCGGGCGCTCGAACTGCTCCTCGAACGCATGGACGACCCCGAGCGCCCGGGGCGGCAGGTCACGGTGGGCCACCGCATCGTCGCCAGGGAGAGCGCGCCGGCGCGTCAGCCCTGGTCGGTGCCGACGGAGCCGAGCAGTTCGGTGATCGCCGACCGGACCGCGTCGGGTAGCTCCACGGCGGAGAGCTCCGCGAGGCGTTCGGCCACCGGGCGGGAGCTGCGCACGACCTCCCACGCCGCGACTTTCTCACCGGTTGCCGACCTGGGCGCCTCGGGCAGCTCCTGAGCCCCGCGTCAGCGGGGGTTCCGGTCAGCCCAGCGCCGTCTGGGCGAGCAGGGCGACGGCGCCCGCGGCGGCGAGCGCGAGCACGGCGGGCCTGGTCCATCCGCGGTCCAGGAGGCGGCGCGCCGGGGTGGACAACGCGAAGCCCGCGAGCAGGAACGGCACCATGACGGCGGCCGCCTGCACGGCGCCGGCGTCGACCTGGCCGCCGATGAGGAGCCCGGCGAGGGACAGCAGCGAGCCGGCCACGAAGTAGGCGGCGAGCGTGGCGCGCACCCGGGCGCGTGGGCGTGCTGGTAGAGCAGCGCGACGGGGGGCCCGCTGATCGCGGACGCGGTGCCCGCCGCGCCGGACACGATCCCGGCGAGCAGCAGCGCGGGCGCGGTGGGACGGGGACGCCAGCGCACCACCGACAGCGCCACGCAGCTCAGCACGACGACGGCGACCGCGAGCCCGAACCAGCGGGGCGGCAGCAGCGCCACGGCGAGGACACCGACGGCGATGCCCGGGAGCCTGCCGAGCAGCGCCCAGCCCACGCCGGTCCAGTCGGTGTCGCGGTGCTCACGGCGCAGCGTGAGCACCGCGTGGGCCGTGGCGAGCATCAGCATCGGCACGGGTACGAGCCGCGGGTCGATGATCGCCAGCAGCGGCACGGTCACGAGTGCGATGCCGAACCCGACGGCCCCCTGCACCAACGCGCCGAGCGCGACGGCGAACCCGGCGAGTGCGATGGTCACGGCCTGACAATAGTCCGTACATTTTCGTCAACGAGTCGTTGACGCCGTCGGATCGGCAACGGATCGGTGACGCCGGACGTGGGGGAGAGAGCTCAGGCCTGCTCCAGGTCGACCATCGACCGATCCGACGTCTCGGGCACCGCGATGACGCAGAGCAGGCTGATCACGGCGAGGCCGGTGAGGAGCAGCCCGACCGCGAACGAGCCGAGCGCGGTGGTCTGCAGCTGGGTGGCGATCAGCGGTGGCACGGCGCCGCCGAGGATGCCGCCGAGGCTGTAGGCGAACGCGGCCCCGCTGTAGCGGTACCGGGTGTGGAAGAGCTCCGGCAGGAGCGCGCCCATCGGCCCGAACGTCAGCCCCATGAACGCCAGCGACACCATGACGGCCAGCGCGGCGCCGACGAGGGTGCCGCTGTCCATGAGCGGGAAGATCGCCAGCGCCCACGGGACGGCGGCCGCGGTGAAGGTGAGGACGGTGCGGCGGCGGCCGATGCGGTCCGACAGCCGTCCGGACAGGAACACGCAGCCGGCCAGTGCGACCATGCCGACGAGGGTGAGGGTGAGCATCGTGGCGCGGCTGAAGCCCAGCTGGTCGGTGCCGTAGGCGAGCAGGTACGTGGTGGCGGTGTAGAAGAGTGCGTACTGGATCACCATGATCCCCGAGCCCAGCAGCAGCTCCCGCCACTGGCCTGCCAGCAGGCTCAGGAAGGGGACCTTCGCCGTCTGCTTGTGCTCCATGGCCTTCTCGAAGACCGGGGTCTCGGAGATGCGCACCCGGACGTAGAGCCCCACGGCGACGAGCACGACGCTCAGCAGGAACGGCACCCGCCATCCCCATGCGGCGAACGCCTCCTCGGTGAGGACGGCGTCCATCAGCAGGAACAGCAGGTTGGCCAGGATGAAGCCGGCCGGCGCGCCCAGGCTGCGGGAACAGCGTGTAGAGGCCGCGCTTGCCCGGTGGGGCGTGCTCGGCGGCGAGCAGGGCGGCGCCGCCCCACTCACCTCCCAGCCCGATGCCCTGCAGGAAGCGCAGGCTGACCAGCAGGGCGGGCGCGGCGATGCCGATCGCCGCGAACCCGGGCA
This sequence comes from Pseudonocardia sp. CNS-004, assembly GCA_001942185.1. GTDB lineage: Bacteria > Actinomycetota > Actinomycetes > Mycobacteriales > Pseudonocardiaceae > Pseudonocardia. The sequence goes on along the minus strand of MKJV01000103.1, from coordinate 43,669 downwards.
GCAGGCCGATGGCGAACGTCGCAAGCCCCATGAGCAGCAGGGATGCGATCAGCATCGACTTGCGGCCGATGCGATCCCCCCAGTGACCGAAGATCACCGATCCGATGGGGCGGGACAGGAAGGCGACGGCGAACGTGGACAGCGACGCCAGTAGGGCGGCGGTGTCGCTGAGGTCCGGGAAGAACGCGTCGCTGAAGACGAGGGCCGCGGCGGTGCCGTAGATGTAGAAGTCGTAGAACTCGATGGCGGTACCGATGAAGCTCGCCACCGCGATGCGGGACAGGGGCATCGTCTCTGAGGTGGCCGGGCCCGGGGAGCTGGACATGGCGCATACGTTAACTCTCCAGTTGTCAACGAATCATTGACGCCATCGGATCGGCAATCTTTGGATGACGGCGGAACGAGAACGGCGGGCGGCTCCGAAGGTGGAGCCGCCCGCCGGTGTTCGTGCGGTGGGGGAGCGCGTCAGCTGCGCAGCATGCCGCGCAGGACGTACTGCATGATCCCGCCGTTGCGGTAGTAGTCCGCCTCACCGGGGGTGTCGATGCGGACCGTCGCGTCGAACTCGACGGTCTCGCCCGACTCCTTCGTGGCCGTGACGTGCACGGTGCGCGGCGTCGAGCCGTCGTTGAGCGCCGTGACGCCGCTGATGGCGAACGTCTCGGTGCCGTCGAGGTGCAGCGAGCGCGCCGACTCGCCCTGCGGGAACTGCAGCGGCAGCACGCCCATGCCGATCAGGTTGGAGCGGTGGATGCGCTCGAAGCTCTCCACGATCACGGCCCGGACGCCCAGCAGCGCGGTGCCCTTCGCCGCCCAGTCGCGCGACGACCCGGAGCCGTACTCCTTGCCGCCGAGCACGACCAGCGGCGTGCCCTGGGCGGCGTAGTTCTGCGCGGCGTCGTAGATGAACGCCTGCGGTGCGCCGTCCTGGGTGAAGTCGCGGGTGTACCCGCCGCTCACCCCGCCGTCGACGATCGCGTCGAGCAGCTGGTTGCGCAGCCGGATGTTGGCGAACGTGCCGCGGATCATGACCTCGTGGTTGCCGCGGCGGGAGCCGTAGGAGTTGAAGTCCCGCCTCTCGACGCCGTGCTCGCGCAGGTACTGCCCGGCCGGGGTGTCCTCCTTGATGGAGCCTGCGGGGGAGATGTGGTCGGTGGTGACCGAGTCGCCGAGCAGCGCGAGCACCCGGGCGCCATCGATGTCCTGCACCGGCTCCGGGGCCGGCTGCATGCCCTCGAAGTACGGGGGCTTGCGGACGTAGGTGGAGTCGGGAGCCCACTCGAAGGTGTTGCCCTCGGGGGTCGGGAGCGAGCGCCACCGGTCGTCGCCCGCGAAGACGTCGGCGTAGCGCCCGGTGTACATCTCCTGGCTGATCGCACTGTCGATCGTGGTCTGCACGTCCTGCGGCGACGGCCAGATGTCGCGGAGGAAGACGTCGTTGCCGTCGGTGTCCTGGCCGAGCGGCTGGTTCTCGAAGTCGAAGTCCATCGTGCCGGCCAGCCCGTACGCGATGACCAGCGGCGGCGAGGCCAGGTAGTTCATCTTGACGTCGGGGTTGATGCGGCCCTCGAAGTTGCGGTTGCCCGACAGCACGGACACGACCGCGAGGTCGGCCTCGTTGACGGCCGCGGAGATCTCGTCGGGCAGCGGGCCGGAGTTGCCGATGCAGGTGGTGCAGCCGTATCCGACGAGGTGGTAGCCGAGCTTCTCCAGGTACGGCCACAGCCCCGAGCGCTCGTAGTAGTCGGTGACGACCTTCGAGCCGGGCGCCATCGTCGTCTTCACCCACGGCTTGACCGCGAGGCCCTTGTCGACCGCGTTCTTCGCCAGCAGCGCCGCGCCCAGCATCACGGAGGGGTTCGACGTGTTGGTGCACGAGGTGATCGCGGAGATCACGACGGCGCCGTGGTCGACCTCGAACGTCGTGCCGTCCGCCATGGTGACCTGCGTCGGCTTGCTCGCCCTCCCGCCTGCGCCTGCGGCCGCGGAGACGGGCGTGCGGGGCACGCCGTTGCCGGTGCTGCTCCCGAACGCCGCCGGGTCGCTGGCCGGGAAGCTCTCCTCGACGGCCTCGTCGAGCGCCGAGTGCGGGGCCGGGGTGCCGTCGGCGTAGTCGACCAGCGCGGAGCGGAACGAGTTCTTCGCCTCGGTCAGCGCGATGCGGTCCTGTGGCCGCTTCGGCCCGGCGATCGAGGGGACGACGGTGGACAGGTCCAGCTCGAGGGTCTCGGAGAAGACGGGCTCACGCGACGGGTCGTGCCAGAGCCCCTGCTCCTTGGCGTAGGCCTCGACGAGCTCGACCTGCGCGTCCGGCCGGCCGGTGAACTTCAGGTAGCGGATCGTCTCGTCGTCGATCGGGAAGATCGCGGCGGTGGAGCCGAACTCGGGGCTCATGTTGCCGATCGTGGCCCGGTTGGCCAGCGGCACGGCGCCGACGCCCTCGCCGTAGAACTCGACGAACTTGCCGACCACGCCGTGCCCCCGCAGCATCTCGGTGATCGTCAGCACCACGTCGGTGGCGGTGGCTCCCGCCGGGATCTCGCCGGTGAGCTTGAAGCCGACCACGCGCGGGATGAGCATCGAGACGGGCTGGCCGAGCATGGCCGCCTCGGCCTCGATGCCGCCGACGCCCCATCCGAGCACGCCGAGACCGTTGACCATGGTGGTGTGCGAGTCGGTGCCGACGAGCGTGTCGGGATAGGCCTGGCCGCCCCGGGTCATCACGACGCGCGCGAGGTACTCGATGTTGACCTGGTGCACGATGCCGGTGCCCGGCGGGACCACCTTGAACTCGCTGAACGCGCCCTGACCCCACCGCAGGAACTGGTAGCGCTCGCGGTTGCGCTCGTACTCCAGCTCGACGTTGCGCTCGAAGGCGTCCGGACGGCCGAAGAGGTCGGCGATCACCGAGTGGTCGATCACGAGCTCGGCGGGCGCGAGCGGGTTGACCTTCGCCGGGTCGCCGCCCAGCTCGGTGACGGCCTCGCGCATCGTCGCGAGGTCCACCACGCACGGCACACCGGTGAAGTCCTGCATCACCACGCGCGCGGGCGTGAACTGGATCTCGGTGTTCGGCTCGGCCGTGGGGTCCCAGCCCGCGAGTGCCCGGATGTGGTCGGCCGTGACGTTGGCGCCGTCCTCGGTGCGCAGGAGGTTCTCGAGCAGCACCTTGAGGCTGAACGGCAGTCGTTCCGCCCCGTCGACGGCCGAGAGCCGGAAGATCTCATGCTCCGACCCGCCTGCCTGGATGGTCCCTTTCGCTCCGAAGCTGTCGGTGCTCATGAGTGAACTGTCCTCCTGGCGGTGGTGGGCGCCGTTGGCGTCGACGGTGGCGATGCAGCTGTGGGCGAGTCTCGCGTACCAGGGTGTACCCGTGGGCGCGGGCCCCGCACCTCAAACAGTACGCTTGTCCTGCTAGGAGGTCGAGTCGCCCCCCGACTCCACCGAAGTGGTGGAAGTTGACCCCGTTACGGGTGTGGCTACCCGTGCTGCTGCGCCGGGAGTGGCACAGTGCCAGCGCTTGCGGAGATCATGCGACGGGATGGAGGTCGGTCTCGTGCGGCTGGGGCGACACGCACTGGTGCTGACCCTGCTCGTGGCCCTTCTGAGCGGCACGGGCACGGCTCTCGCGCAGGAGTCGCCACCCAACCCCAGCGACGACGAGCTGCAGCGCAGCCGCGCGGCCGTCGACGCGCGGGCGGGTGACGTGGCGCGGCTGACGGGCGAGCTCGCCGCACTGGACAGCCGCACCGACGAGCTGCAGGCGGCGCTCGCGGCGCAGCGCGAGACCGCGGAGGCCGCGCTCGTGGAGCTGCGGTCGGCCGAGGACGCCGCCGCCGCGGCGGCGGAGCGGCCGCCGGCGCACGGATCGAGACGCAGGCCGCCACCGTCGCGATCGACGAGGCGCGGGCCCGGCTCGACGAGATCGTCTCCACGACGTACCTGCAGGGCCTGGACACGGGGCCGCTCGGCATGCTCACCGAGGCGACGAGCCCGGAGGACCTGCTCGCGCGCGCGGAGTTCACCGACATGGTGGCGCGCACCCAGCTGCAGGCGCAGGAGGGCCTCGAACGGGCCCGTGTCGACAAGGCCAACGCCGACTCGTCCGCCCGGGCAGCGCTCGAGGAGGCGGAGAAGGCCGAGGCGGCCGCCGCGGCGGCCAAGTCCGTGGCCGACACCGCGCTCGCCGCCGCCCAGGCCGCCGCCCGTGCGCAGGCCGAGCAGCTGGCAGAGGTCGCGGCGCAGCGGGCCGGGGTGCAGCGGCAGCTCGACGCCGCGGAGTCGGCCGACTCCGGCCTGCGCGCGCAGCGTCAGCGCTTCGACGACTGGCAGCGCCGCATGGCCGAGGAGCGGGCGGCACGCGAGCGGGCCGAGCGCGACGCCGCAGCCGCCCGGGTGGCGTCCGCGGAGCGTTCGGCGACGGTGCGCGGCAGCGCGGGTGTGCAGCGCGTGATCGACCGGGCGAAGTCGCAGATCGGCGTGCAGTACGTGTGGGGCGGCGGGAACGGCCGGGGCCCGAGCCGGGGTATCCCCGACGCCTTCGGGTCGCCGCTGAACCGCGTCGGCTTCGACTGCTCGGGGCTGATGCAGTACGCGTTCAACGGCGTCGGTGTCTCCCTGCCGCGCGTGAGCCGCAACCAGTTCCACGCCGGCCAGCAGGTGCCGGTCTCCGACGTCCGTCCCGGCGACATGATCTTCTACAAGAACCCGGGCGCCCCATCCACCACGTCGCGATGTACGTCGGCGACGGCAAGATGATCGAGGCGCCCTACACCGGCGCCAACGTCCGGATCGTGCCGATGCGGACGAGGGGGCTGCTGCCCGAGGCGACGCGCGTGCTCTGAGGGTCAGCGCCCGGACAGGCCGCGGGTGAGGGCCTCGCAGGCCTCCGTCAGCGCGGCGAGCTGCGCCTCGGTGAGCGCACCCGCGAAATGGGCCTGCACCCAGGCCTGCAGCGCGGGCTCGGCCGCGTCGAGGGCGCGGCGGCCGGCGGCGGTGAGCTCCACGTCGTCGCCCCGGCCGTCGAGCTCGCACGGCACGCGCGCGATCAGGTCGCGCCGCTCCATGCGGCCGAGCTGGCGCGACAGCCTGCTGCGGGACCAGCCCATGCGATCGGCGAGTGCGGCGACCCGCACGCAGTGGGCGGTGCGCGCACCGGGCCGCGGGTCCGCGGGGGAGAGCGGGACCAGCCCGCTGCCGGCTGCGGCCGGGTCGGCGAGCGCGCGGACGGCGGCGAGGACGTCGACGTCGGGCAGCGACAACCCGGTGCCCGCTTCGAGGTCGTGCGCCACGCGGGTGTCGAGGGTGAGCCGCAGCTCGCGGTAGGCGGTCCAGGCCCGCTCCTGCGCCGGTGACGTCACGGGACGAGCCTATCCGATGTGGTTGACGTGTAACCAAGAACGAGTTTAGGTTACATGTAACCAAGTGGCGGAGGGGTCATGACGATCGCGGTGGTGCTGGCGTTGGCATCGAGCGTGGGATGGGGGATCTCGGACTTCCTCGGCGGCCTGCGCAGCCGCACGTCGGGGCTGCTGCCCGTGCTGGTCGTGTCGCAGGTGACGGCACTCGTGCTGCTGGCCGGGTTCGTCGGCGTGCTCGGGTCCACCCCGCCTGACCCGCCCCACCTGCTCGCCGCCGCGGCGGCGGGGGTGAGCGAGGCGGTCGGGGTGGCGGCGCTGTACCGGGGGCTCGCGGTGGGCCGCGCGAGCGTCGTCGCGCCGGTTGCCGCCGCCGCTCCCGTCGTCCCGTTCGCCGCGGGGATCGCGTTGGGGCAGGTGCCGGGTCCGCTGCAGGCCGGCGGGCTCGTCCTCGTCGTCGCCGGGATCGTGCTGGCCGCCCACCAGCGCCGCTCGGCGGGCGGGGGCACCGGTGTCGCGGTGCTGCACGGGGCGGTGTCCGCGGCCGGGTTCGGGGCGTTCTTCGTGTTCATGGACGCCGCGAGCGAGGCCGGCCTGCCGTGGGCGCTGCTGGTGTCGCGGCTGACGGCCGTGGTGGCGATCGCGGCCGTGGTGCTCGTCCTGCGGGCGCCGGTGGCGGTGCCGCGCCGCACGGTGCCGGTGCTCGCCCTGATCGGGGTGCTGATCGTCGGCGCCGACGCCGCCTACGCGGCGGCCACGACGGTGGGGCACCTCGGTGTGGTGGCGGTCCTGGCGGCGTTCCACCCCGTGGTCACGATCGGGCTGGCGGCGACGCTGCTTCGAGAGCGGGTCGATGTGGTGCAGCGGATCGGCGTGGCCGCCGCGGTCCTGGGCGTGGTGGCGGTGACCGCCGCCTGATCCTTCCTGTGTCAATGAATCATTGACGCCTTCCAACCGTCCATCTTTCGTTGACCGTCCGCCGCTGACGCGGCGACGATCAACGACCAGAAGGAGCCCCGGTTCACCGGCGTCTCACGGGCCGCAAGGTGGGATGGGGACCGTGAGCGTGCAGGAGTCCGTCCCGAGCCCGGCGAACGAAGGGGAGCGCCTCGAGCGCGTCGTCTTCGAGATCAAGCGTGTGATCGTCGGTCAGGACCGGTTGGTCGAGCGGATGCTCGTCGGCCTCCTGGCCCGCGGCCACCTCCTCCTGGAAGGTGTGCCCGGCGTCGCGAAGACCCTCGCGGTCGAGACGGTCGCGAAGGTGGTGGGCGGGTCCTTCTCGCGCCTGCAGTTCACCCCGGACCTCGTGCCCGCCGACATCCTCGGCACCCGCATCTACCGGCAGGGGCGGGAGGAGTTCGACGTCGAGCTCGGCCCGGTCGTGGCCAACTTCGTGCTCGCCGACGAGATCAACCGGGCGCCGGCGAAGGTGCAGTCGGCGATGCTCGAGGTGATGGCCGAGCGGCACCTGTCGATCGGTGGCCAGACGTTCCCGATGCCCGACCCGTTCCTGGTGCTCGCCACGCAGAACCCCATCGAGAACGAGGGTGTCTACCCGCTGCCGGAGGCCCAGCGCGACCGGTTCCTCTTCAAGATCATCGTCGAGTACCCCGGCGTCGAGGAGGAGCGGGAGATCGTCTACCGGATGGGCGCCGAACCGCCCGTCGCGCAGCAGGTGATCGACCCCGCCGAGCTCACCCGACTGCAGCAGGTGGCCAGCCGGGTGTTCGTGCACCACGCGCTCGTCGACTACGTCGTACGGCTGGTCGTCGCCACCCGCACACCCGCCGAGCACGGGCTCTCCGACATCGCGAGCTGGGTCTCCTACGGGGCGTCGCCGCGCGCGACGCTCGGCATCGTCGGCGCGGCCAGGGCGCTCGCGCTGGTCCGCGGCCGCGACTACGTGCTGCCGCAGGACGTGCTCGACGTCGCACCCGACGTCCTGCGCCACCGGCTGGTGCTGTCCTACGACGCCGTGGCCGACCAGGTGCCGATGGACCACATCATCTCCCGCGTGCTCGCCACGGTGCCGCTGCCCCAGGTGAGCGCACGGCCCCAGGGCGGCCCGGCACCCTTCCCGGCGGGCAGCTCGGCGTGAGCGTCCCGACGTCCGCGAGAACGGCCCGCCCGAGGCCGGCGGCACGGACGGCGGGTCCACGCCCGGGCGCCGCCGGGTGCCGACCACGGCGCCGTCGTTCCGCGACGGGCAGATGGAAGCCGCGCTGCGCACGCTGGAGCTCACCGTGCGCGGGAGGCTGGACGGGCTCCTGCAGGGCAACCACCTCGGGCTCGTCCCGGGCCCGGGCAGCGAGCCCGGCGAGTCCCGGATCTACGTGCCCGGCGACGACGTGCGGCACATGGACTGGGCGGTCACGGCCCGCACCACCGCGCCGCACGTGCGCGAGACGATGGCCGACCGGGAGCTGGAGACGTGGGTCGTCATGGACCTGTCGGCCAGCCTCGACTTCGGCACCACGACCTGCGAGAAGCGCGACCTCGCGATCGCCGCGCTCGCCGCCGTCACCCACCTCACCCGTGGCGGGGGCAACCGCATCGGGGTGCTCGTGTCCACCGGGGAGAAGCTCGTGCGGATCCCGGCGCGCGGCGGGCTGGCCCACGCCCAGGGCATGCTGCGGCGCGTCGCCACCACCCCACGCGCGGCAGAGGGCACCCGCGGGGATCTCGCCGCGGCGATCGAGCAGCTGCGCCGCCCGCCGCGGCGCCGCGGCCTCGCCGTCGTGATCTCCGACTTCCTCGGCGACCCCGACTGGGAGCGGTCGCTGCGCGCCCTGTCGGCCCGCCACGAACTGCTCGCCGTCGAGGTCCTCGACCCGCGGGAGCTCGAGCTCCCCGACGTCGGCACCGTCGTGCTGGCCGACCCGGAGAGCGGCCGCCAGCGCGAGGTCACGATCACACCGCTGCTCGCGCGCGAATTCGCCGCCGCGGCGGCGGAGCACCGCGAGCAGGTCGCCGCCGCGCTGCGGCGCAGCGGCGCCGCACACCTCACGCTGCGCACCGACTCGGACTGGATCGCCGACGTCGTGCGGTTCGTCCTCGCCCGCAAGCGCGCCTGGTCCGGAGGGCGGTAGATGTTCTCGCACCCCTGGTGGCTGCTGCTGCTCATCGTGGTGGCGGCGCTGGTGGCCGGTTACGTGGTGCTGCTGCGCAGGCGCCGCCGCGACACGGTCCGCTTCACCAACCTCGAGCTGCTCGACCGGGTCGCGCCGAAGCGGCCGGGCTGGTACCGGCACCTGCCCGCGGCCGCACTGATCGTCGCGCTCGCGGTCCTCACGATCGCCCTCGCAGGCCCGCAGGCCGAGGCGCGGGTGCCGCGCAACCGGGCCACGGTCGTGCTCGTGGTGGACGTGTCGCTGTCGATGCAGGCCACCGACGTGGAGCCGAACCGGCTGGCCGCAGCGCAGACGGCGGCGAAGGCGTTCGCCGACCAGCTCACCCCCGGCATCAACCTCGGACTCGTGTCGTTCGCCGGCACGGCCGCGGTGCTGGTGTCACCCACCATCGACCGCGAACCGGTGAAGCGGGCCGTCGACGGGCTGAAGCTGTCGGAGTCCACCGCCACCGGGGAGGCGATCTTCGCGGCGATCCAGTCGGTGGAGACGTTCTCGCAGGCCATCGCGGGCTCCGCCGAAGGGCCGCCGCCCGCGCGGATCGTGCTGATGAGCGACGGCAAGCAGACCGTGCCCGGCGGTGTGATGCCCGAGGAGGAGCCGCGCGGGGCGTTCACGGCGGCGCGGGCGGCCGCGGAGGCCGGGATCCCGGTGTCCACGATCTCGTTCGGCACCGACTACGGCACGATCGAGATCAACCCGGGGGAGCGCACCCCCGTCGCCGTCGACGACGCGTCGATGCGCCAGATCGCCGACCTGTCGGGCGGCCAGTTCTTCACCGCCGCGAGCGAGGGCGAGCTGCGCCAGGTCTACGCCGACCTGTCCGACCAGATCGGCTACGAGATCCGCAGGGTGGACGTGAGCAGACCCTGGCTGGCGGGCGGCGCCTGATGCTGGTGGTCGGCCTCGGCGCCGGCATCGCGCTGGGCCGCCGCCTGCCCTGAGCGCACGCAGCACGCGACTCGAGCGCATCGACACCGCGACTCGCGGGAGGGGCAGCCCCCGATCTCCCGCGAGTCGCGCTCTCCGTGCACGCGAGTCGCGGTGTCAGCGCACGCGAGTCGCGGTGTCAGCGCACGCGAGTCGCGGTGTCAGCGCACGCGAGTCGCGGCGGGCGTGCGCGTCGGCGAGCCGGTGTCGCTCGGTGGCGGGCGGGCCCCATAGGGTGGGCGCGTGGGACGCAGCGTGCTGGTGACCGGAGGCAACCGGGGGATCGGGCTCGCGATCGCGAAGGCGTTCGCGGCGCAGGGGGACCAGGTGGCGGTCACCCACCGCAGTGGTGCCGACGGGCTGCCGGGGGAGCTGCTCCCGGTGCAGTGCGACGTCACCGACTCCGCGGCCGTGGACGCCGCGTTCACCGAGGTCGAGGAGAAGCACGGGCCCGTGCAGGTGCTCGTGTCCAACGCCGGGATGAACGACGACACGCTGCTCATGCGGATGAGCGAGGAGTCGTTCACCAAGGTCGTCGACGCCAACCTCACCGCTGCCTACCGGGTGGCCAAGCGCGCCTCGCGCGGGATGCTGCGGGCCAAGTCCGGGCGGATGGTGTTCATCTCCAGCGTCGTGGGCCTCACCGGTTCCGCGGGTCAGGTGAACTACGCCGCGTCGAAGGCGGGGCTCGTCGGGCTGGCCCGTTCGATCGCCCGTGAGCTGGGCTCGCGCGGCATCACCGCGAACGTCGTGGCGCCCGGCTTCGTCGACACCGACATGACCCGTGCCCTGCCGGACGCCCGCCGCGCGGAGATCCTCGGCCAGATCCCGCTCGGCCGCTACGCCGACGCCGACGAGATCGCCTCGGCCGTCACCTGGCTGGGCTCCGATGCCGCCGGCTACGTCACGGGAGCGGTCATCCCCGTCGACGGCGGCCTCGGCATGGGTCACTGATCCCCCCTCCATCGACCTGGAAGGCTTCCATGGGACTGCTCGACGGCAAGCGCCTGCTCATCACCGGGGTGATCACCGACGCCTCGCTGGGCTTCCACGTGGCGAAGGTGGCGCAGGAGCAGGGTGCGCAGGTCGTGCTCACCGGGTTCGGCCGGCTGCGGCTGGTGGAGCGGATCGCGCAGCGGCTGCCGCAGCCTGCGCCGGTCGTGGAGCTGGACGTGGCCAACCAGGAACACCTCGACACGCTCGTCGAGCGCGTCTCGCCGCACCTCGGTGACGATCCCGGGTTGGACGGCGTGCTGCACTCCATCGGCTTCGCGCCGGCGTCCTGCCTGGGCGAGGGCGCGTTCATGGGGGCACCGTGGGAGGACGTCGCGCAGACGATCCAGGTGAGCGCCTACTCGTTCAAGTCGCTGTCCACCGCGCTGTTGCCGCTGCTCGGGCCGGGCAGCTCGATCGTCGGGATGGACTTCGACAACCGGCAGGCCTGGCCCGCGTACGACTGGATGGGCGTCGCGAAGTCGACGCTGGAGTCCGTCACCCGCTACCTGGCCCGCGACCTGGGACCGAAGGGCATCCGCGTCAACCTGTGCGCGGCCGGGCCGGTGCGCACGATGGCGGCGAAGTCGATCCCGGGCTTCGCCGCGTTCGAGGACGCCTGGGACGGCCGTGCGCCGCTGGGCTGGGACGTCAACGATCCGGTGCCGGTGGCGAAGACGGTCTGCGCGATGCTCTCGGACTGGATGCCGGCCACGACCGGGTCGATGGTGTGGGCCGACGGGGGCTTCCACGCCATAGGTGTCTAATGCGTCTGTGAGTGAGTTCGACGCCCTGCTGGTGTTGTCGTTCGGTGGCCCGGAGGGCCCTGCCGACGTCCGTCCGTTCCTCGAGAACGTCGTCCGCGGACGTGGTGTGCCACCGGAGCGGCTGGACGCCGTGGAGGAGCACTACCAGCACTTCGGCGGCGTCAGCCCGCTCAACGCCCGCAATCGGGAGATCATCGCGGCCGTCCGTGAACGGATCGACGTGCCGGTGTACTTCGGGAACCGCAACTGGCACCCGATGGTGGAGGAGACGGTCGCGGAGATGGCCCGTGACGGGGTGCGGCGGGCTCTCGTGTTCGCCACCAGCGCGTACGGCGGCTATTCGGCGTGCCGGCAGTACCACGAGGACATCGCGCGTGCCCGCAAGGCCGTGGGCGACGGCGCGCCCGAGCTGGTGAAGATCCGCCTTTTCTTCGACCACCCGCTGTTCGTCGCCGCGAACGCCGACGCCGTGCGCGCCGCGCGGGCCACGTTGCCCGCGGACCTGCGGGACGCGGCGCGGATCGTGTTCACCGCGCACTCGGTGCCCGTCGCCGCCGATGCGGCGGCCGGGCCGCCCGGGGATGGCGGGCACCGGTACTCCCGGCAGGTCGCCGAGGCCGCCCGGCTCGTTGCGGCCGAGCTGGGTGCCGAGGAGCACGACGTGGTGTGGCAGTCGCGTTCCGGGCCGCCGCAGGTGCCGTGGCTCGAGCCGGACATCGTCGACCACATCGACGCACTGCACGCGCGCGGCGTGCGTGCCGTGGTGGTGGCGCCGATCGGGTTCGTGTCCGACCACGTCGAGGTGATCTGGGACCTCGACACCGAGGCCCGCGAGCGCGCCGAGGAACTGGGTATGGGCTTCGTCCGCGCCGGGACGGCGGGCCCGGACCCGCGGTTCGCCGACATGGTCGCCGAACTCGTGGCCGAGCACCTGCACGACGCCGCCCCGCGCTCGCTCGGTGCCGTCGCCGCCGACGGGTCCACGGTCAACGGCGTGCCGTGCGCCGTCGACTGCTGCCGGCCGGCGCAGCGCCCGGTCCGACCGGGGTAGTGCCCCGGCCACCGGCACCGGACTACCCTCGCCGTCCCGGCGTGCGCGCCGGGGCGGAGGAGCCATGGGCGAGTACCTCGACATCGGTCGGCATCCGACCTGGGTGGACCAGCGAGGAAGCGGACCGGCGACGATCCTCCTGCTGCACGGCGGGATGTCGAACAGCGACCTGCTGCTCGAGGCCATCGGCGCGCCGCTGGCCGAGCGGCACCGCCTCGTCGCTTTCGACCGCCGCGGCCACGGGTACACGGCCGACAGCGCGGCACCGTTCCACTACGAGGACATGGCGGCGGAGACGACCGGCGTGCTCGAGGCGGTCGTCGGCGGGCCGGCGCATCTGGTCGGTTGGAGCGACGGAGGCATCATCGGCCTGCTCGTCGCCCTGCACCGGCCCGAGCTCGTCGACCGCATGGTGGTGATCGGGGCGAACTTCCACCACGACGGCATCGGCGGCCTCGACATTCCCGAGGACTCACCGTTCGCCAGTGCCATCGTCGGGGCGTACGCGCAGCGCTCGCCCGACGGAGGAGAGCACTTCGGCGAGGTCTTCGAGAAGTTCATGGCGATGGCGACCACCGAGCCGACACTGACCACCGACGATCTCGGCCGGATCACGGCGCCGACGCTGGTGATGGCGGGCGACGACGACGCCGTCCTGCTCGCCCACACGTGCGAGATGTACGAGGCGCTGCCGGCCGGTCAGCTGTCGATCGTTCCCGGCGCGTCGCACGCGTTGCCGATCGAACGGCCCGACGTGACGGCTCGGACGGTGCTCGACTTCCTCGACGCGGAGGGTCCCCCGGCGACGTTGATGCCGGTTCGCCGGACCCGGGCGGTCGCTTGACCGACGGTCGGACCGCGCTCCGAATGGCGTCGCGCCGCCGGTTCCGCGGTCGACGGCGCGGCGTGCGCCGTCGACCGCTGCGTACCCGCCCGCAGGCCGGTCCGCCCGGGGTGGGTCAGAGTGTGATCTCCGGGTAGAGCGGGTGGGCGCCGAGCAGGTCGGACGCCCGCCCGGCCACCTTCGCGGAGACCCCGGCGTCGAGGGTGTAGCGGGCCTTCGAGGTGCCGGCGTCGGTGTTCGCGAGGACGGTCGTGATCAGTTCGGCGATCTCGTCCATCTCGGCGGTGCCGAGGCCGCGGGTGGTGAGCGCGGGCGTTCCGAGCCGGATGCCCGAGGTGTACCAGGCGCCGTTGGGGTCCTGCGGGACGGCGTTGCGGTTGGTGACGATGCCGGCGTCGAGCAGGGCGGCCTCGGCCTGCCGGCCGGTGAGCCCGTACCCGGACACGTCGAGCAGCACGATGTGGTTGTCGGTGCCGCCGGTGACGAGCTGCGCGCCGCGGCGCAGCAGCCCGTCGGCGAGGGCGCGCGCGTTGTCCACGACCCGCTGGGCGTAGCCGGCGAACCCGGGCGTGCGCGCCTCGGCGAGCGCCACCGCCTTGGCCGCCATGACGTGCGGCAGCGGCCCGCCCAGGACCATCGGGCACCCGCGGTCGACGTGCTCGGCGAGCTCGTCGTCGCACAGCACCATGCCGCCGCGGGGCCCGCGCAGCGATTTGTGCGTGGTGGTCGTGACGATCTGTGCGTGCGGCACCGGGTCGAAGTCGCCGGTGAGGACCTTGCCGGCGACGAGGCCGGCGAAGTGCGCCATGTCGACGAGCAGGGTGGCGCCGACCTCGTCGGCGATCTCGCGCAGCTTCGCGAAGTCGACGCGGCGCGGGTAGGCGGAGTAGCCGCCGACGATGATCAGGGGGCGGAACTCGCGTGCGGTGGCGCGCAGGGCCGCGTAGTCGAGCAGGCCGGTGGCCGGGTCGGTTCCGTAGCTGCGCTGGTGGAACATCTTGCCCGAGATGTTGGGCCGGAAGCCGTGGGTGAGGTGCCGCCCGCGTCGAGCGACATGCCGAGCATCCGCTGCTCGCCCAGCTCGTGGCGCAGGGCCTCCCAGTCGTCCTCGGCGAGGTCGTTGACGTGGCGGGCCTCGAGCCTGTGGAGCGCCGGGGCCTCCACCCGCTGGGCGAGTACCGCCCAGAACGCGACGAGGTTGGCGTCGATCCCGGAGTGCGGCTGCACGTAGCGTGGTGGGCGCCGAACAGCTCCCGCGCGTGCTCGGCCGCGATCGCCTCGATGGTGTCGACCTGCTGGCAGCCGGCGTAGAAGCGCCGGCCCACGGTGCCTTCCGCGTACTTGTCGCTGAGCCAGTTGCCCATGGCGAGCAACGTGGCGGGGGAGGCGTAGTTCTCGCTGGCGATGAGCTTGAGCGACTCGCGCTGGGCGGTCAGCTCCTGGCCGATCATCTCGGCGATGCGCGGCTCGACGGCCCGGACGGCGTCGAGGCCTGCGCGGAAGGCGGTGTCTGCATGCTGGGCAGCCGTCATGGCCGACCTCCTGGTCGAGGTGGACGGCCCAGGCGCACGGCACTCGTGGTCGGGCCGCTCCCCGATGGTCGATCCCATCCCAGCGCGCCAGTCACGGCCCGGCGTCACGGTAGCAGGGCTCGAGGATCGCCCCGGCCGCGACTCGCGATCGTTGCGAGGTCCGGTTCAGCGCCCTCACCAGGGCGGATCGGCCGACCTCGCAACGATCGATCGATCCGAGCTACGGCTGTGCGCCCTCGCCGGGGCGATCAGCGCGATCTCGTGCCGATCCACCGACGTCGCTTCCGAGCTGCCACATGTCGTAGTTCCCGCACTCCGCCGTGATCTCGGCCGTCGCCTGAGCCGCGGCGAAGAAGTCGTCGGCCAACGGCGAGGTGCGCGACGCCGCCATCGCGACGAATACCTGGTCGGGCGCCAGGTCCGGGACGGGCACGTACCGGATGTCCGGACGTGAGTAGAACACGGTCTCCGAACGCGCCACGAACGAGATGCCCCGGCCGGCCGCGACGTACTCGAGCTTCTCCTCCACCCCGCGCGCCCGGAGCCCGGAGTCGGGGTGCGGGCGCTGGTGGGCTGCGTGCTCGGGTCGGCATGCCAGACCAGCGGCTCACCGGCCAGGTCGGCCTCGGTGACCTCCTCCTTGCCGGCCAACCGGTGATCGGCGGGCAGCACCACCATGAGCGGCTCGGTGTACAGCGGGGTCACGCGCAGGCCGGTCTCGTCGATGGGCAGCCGCACATAGCCGACGTCGATGCGGCCGTCGAGCAGCATCCGGGCCTGGTCGTCCCATTCGATCCGCTGCACGTCCACGACCACGTCCGGATGCTGTACCCGACGCCCGCGCCGTAGGGATGACCGGGATACCGGCCCGAAAGCCGACCACCAGCCGCTGGCCGCCGCGTTCTGCCACGGACACCCGGCGCCGGACCGCGTGCGCGGAGGCGAGCAGCGGACCGGCGTCGTCCAACAGCTGTCGGCCCGCGTCAGTCAACGTGACGCCGTGGCTGTCCCTGGTGAACAGGGAGGCGCCGAGATCCTGTTCCAGCGCGCGGATCTGCCGGCTGAGCGCCGGCTGCGCGATGTGCAGCTCATCGGCGGCGCGGCCGAAGTGCAGCCTGTCGGCGACGGCGACGAAGTAGCGCAGCTTACGCAGGTCCAGATCCACGGGGCCTCCCGGTCCGGCAATGCCTCGAGGGTATCACCACGGCTGAAACAGGTCTTGGACTCCCGATCAGGCCAATGGCATCGTTCATGGAGCCGAAGGAACTCGGTACAAGAATTCGGGCAGGGCCCGAATCCGGCACATCAAGAAGTGGGACCTTCCGTTCCCGTTTTGGAAACCCGTCATCTCGAAGGAGTGACCGTGGGAAAGCTCGATGGCAAGGTCGCGGTGATCACCGGCGGGTCCGCCGGCCTGGCACTGGCCGGGGCCAAGCTGTTCGTCGAGGAAGGGGCGCACGTCTTCATCCAGGCCCGGCGACAGATTGCACTGGACGACGCCGTCACGCTGATCGGCCGCAACGTCACCGCCGTCCAGGGTGACGCGGCGACCTGGACGACCTGGACCGCTTGTACGACACCGTCAAGCGCGAAAAGGGCTCGATCGACGTGTTGTGGGCGAGCGCCGGGTTGGGCGAACCCGCCGTCCTCGGCGAGATCACCGAGGAACAGTTCGAACGCTCCTTCTCGCTCAACGCGCGCGGCACCCTGTTCACCGTGCAGAAGGCGCTGCCGCTGATCAACGACAACGGCTCGATCATCATGACCGGTTCCAACGCCTCCCTCGGCGCCTTCCCCGGCTGGAGCCTCTACGCGGGAAGCAAAGCCGTCCAGCAGGCCTTTGCCCGCGTCTGGCTCAACGAGCTGCGCGACCGCAAGATCCGGGTCAACGTCCTGACCCCCGGCCAGGTCGGCACCGCCAAACAGGAAGAGCTGTTCGACGAGGCAACGCGGGCCGCATTCGAGTCCCTCATCCCTCGCGGAACGATGGGCCGCCCCGAAGAGATCGCCAGCATCGCCCTGTTCCTCGCCTCCGACGACTCCAGCTACGTCAACGGCCTGGAGCTGGTCGCCGACGGCGGCACGACCGCCATCTGAACCACACAAACGAGTCAGAGCGGCGCCCGGAGAACAGGCGCCTCGAGAACGGGAAGAGAGCACGGATCATGAGCAGCATCACGTTCATCGGTGCGGGGAACATGGCCCGCACGATCGGCACGCGCGCGGTAGCGGGCGGCAACACCGTCGAGATCATGGCTCGCGATCAGTCCAAGGCCGATGACCTGGCCAAGGCTCTGGGCGGCGGCGCGACGACAGGTGAGTGGGGCGCCGTCCCGGCCGGGGACATCGTCATCACGGCCCTGTTGTACGCCGGTGTCGTTCCGACCGTCGCCGAGTACGGAGACGCTCTCGCGGGCAAGATCATCATCGACATCAGCAACCCCTTCAACGCCACGTTCGACGGGCTGGCCCACAGCGAGGAGACCTCGATCGCGCAGGAGGTCGCCAAGATCGCCCCGGCCGGCGTCAGCGTGTTCAAGGCCTTCAACACCATCTTCCGTGGCGTCCTGGAGAAGGGCCGGCCCGACGTCTTCTTCGCCGGCGACAACCCGCAGGCCAAGGCGGACGTTGCGGCATTCATCGAGAGCCTCGGACTGCGCCCGCTGGACGTCGGCGGCCTGAAGATGGCGCACTGGCTGGAAGGAGCGGGCGTGCTCACGGTAGGCCTCGCGGGCAACGGGATCGGCCACGGGAACTTCGCCCTGGGCGTCGACGAATTTACGGACTGACCCCCTGGGCTGAGCAGTCGGCGAACAGGACGCCGTGCGCGCTGACGGGTTCGTGGACCACCGAATCGCAGATGTCGGATATCCACAGTGGCGAAAAATCTCGCCTGAGGAGGCTCATCGCAATGCAGCTCGGCTTCATGATTCCCCTTGTCGGGCCCGCCGTCAGCGGCGCCTCCGCCCTGAGCGCTTTCGTCCGCGGAGTCGAGGACCTTGGCTACGACGCCCTGTGGGTCGGCGATCGCCTGGTCACGCCGGTTGATGTGGGTAGCAACTATCTGGCCCGAGGGCCGCAGATGGCCCGCTCCTTCGATCCGGTGCTGCTGTTGACCGTCGCCGCGGCGGCGACCAGTCGGGTGCGCCTGAACACCAGCACGCTCAGCACGTTCTACTACGAGCCGCCGCACCTGGCCCGGCAGCTGACCACGCTCGACGTGCTCAGCGACGGCCGCCTCGGCGTGGGTGTGGGGCTGGGGTGGATGAAGCAGGAGTACGGCGTGGCCCGCAACGCGGACTGGCAGCGGCGCGGCAAGATGCTCGATGACACGCTGGCGTTCCTGCACGCGTGGTGGACGACCAGTCCGGTGTCCTGGGACAGCGAGTTCTTCACCATGCCACCGGTCCACGCCGGCCTCCGCCCGGTCCAGGTGGGCGGGCCACCCGTCTGGATCGGCGGTGCCAGCGAGGCCGCGATGCGCCGGGTCGGCCGCAGCGGGGTCGGCTGGCTCGGGGTCGAAGGACCGGCGCCCGCCGCGTCGGTCAGCAGTCAGGACGAGGGCGCCGGCCGCCTGTGGTCGGTCGCGCGGCGCAGGACGCCGGCCGCGATCCCGACGCGCTGAAGACGGCCATGCGGATCAACCTCGATCCGGGCACGTCCGTCGACTCGGTGGCGGACCAGCTGAAGCGATACGCCGACTCCGGTGTTGATGAGGCGTACTTCGATGCCTTCGCGATGTTCACCAGCCTTGACCAGCTGCTCGACTTCGCGGGCAGGTGATCGAGCGTACCGGCCGGTTGTGACCGCCGAAGAAACGGCACCGAAGACACGACCACGTCAGGAAGAGGGCGCTCACCATGAGCAGCATCAGTTTCATCGGACTGGGTGGCATGGCTCACGCCATCGCCGCACGCGCGGTCGCGGGCGGCCACTCGGTCGAACTCATCGGCCGCGACCCGGCCAAGGCCGAGGGCCTGGCCGCCGAACTCGGCGTCGGGGCCACGGTGGGGAC
Source organism: Pseudonocardia sp. CNS-004 (assembly GCA_001942185.1). Lineage (GTDB taxonomy): Bacteria > Actinomycetota > Actinomycetes > Mycobacteriales > Pseudonocardiaceae > Pseudonocardia. The sequence goes on along the minus strand of MKJV01000103.1, from coordinate 25,052 downwards.
CTTCGGCACCGTCCCTGTGGGCGACATCGTCGTCCTGGCCGTGCCGTACACCAGCGCCGTGCCGGTCGTCGCCCAGTACGGGGACGCACTGGCCGGCAAGGTCGTCATCGACATCACCAACACCTTCGACGCCGACGCCACCGCGCTGGTCGTCCCTGATGGCACGTCCGGTGCTCAGGAGATCGCCAAGGCGGCCCCGGCGAGCGCGCACGTCGTCAAGGCGTTCAACACCGTCTTCGGCCACGTCCTGGTCCAGGAGCGTCCGTTGGACGTGTTCTTCGCCGGTGATGACGCGCAGGCCAAGGCGAGCGTGTCGGCGTTCATCGAGAGCCTCGGACTGCGTCCCCTCGATGTCGGCGGCCTGGAAATGGCTCGCTGGCTGGAAGGGGTCGGGCCGCTGCTGATGGGCCTGGCCCGCCACGGCGCGGGGACCTTCGACGTCGCCCTCAGCGTCGACTTCCCCGTCTGAGCGGACCCCGCACCACCACTTCTTCCGCCACATCACTCACGCCGCATCTGATATGGAGCAGTAACGTGCACGTCTTCGTCACCGGCGGGACCGGCCATTCCGGTTCGTACATCATCCCCGAGCTCGTCGCCGCCGGGCACGAGGTCACCGGCCTGGCCCGGTCGGACACGGCCGCCACGGTGCTGTCCGCGCTCGGCGCGAAGGTACGCCGCGGCGACCTCCAGGACTTCGACGGGCTCAAGGAGGCGGCGGCGGACGCCGACGGCGTCATCCACGTCGCGCACCGGCAGGACCTGCTTCCGTCCGGCGGGATCGACGCCGTGGCCGCCGCCGAGCTCCCGATCATGCTCGCGTACGGCGAGGCACTGGCGGGAACCGGAAAGCCGCTGGTCGCAGCGGGGAGCATCGGCTCGCCCGGGAACGGGGGCGGGAACCTGGGCCGCCCGGCCACCGAGGACGACCCGGCCCTTCCCGTCGGCGATGAGCACAAGGGCACCCTCCGGGCCCGCAACGTCGTGGAGACCGCAGTCATCGGCCTCGCCGAGCGGGGAGTGCGGTCTTCCGTCGTGCGGATCGCCAACATCGCACACAGCACCACCGACCGGGCCGGCTTCCTCCCCACGCTGATCGCCCTCGCGAAGGAGAAGGGCTTCGCCGGCTACCCCGGAGACGGCACGAACCAGTGGAACGCCGTGCACGCCCGCGACGCCGCCTCCCTGTTCCGCCTGGCGCTGGAGAAGGGCCCGGCCGGCAAGTACTGGCACGCCGTGGGGGACGGGGCCATCCCGGTCCGCGAGATCGCCGAGGCCATCGGCAGCCGCCTGGGCCTGCCCGCCGTGAGCGTGCCCCTGGACGAACTGATCCTGCCGGGACACTTCGGGTTCCTCGCGAACGTCGTCACGCGGAACTACCCGGCGTCCAACCTCATCACCCGCCGGACCCTGGGCTGGGAACCCGCTCAGCACGGCCTGCTCGCCGATCTGGACAACGGTCATTACTTCCCGTCAGCTCACGTCCCCGCCATCTGAGGGCAGGGACCTCATGCTCTTGTGAAGGGACGTTCGAGAACGTGACAACTGTGGGATTCATCGGAAGCGGATCCATCGGCAGTGCCATCGCGAGGCTCGCCGTCGCGGCCGGCCACCAGGTCGTGCTCAGCAACTCGCGCGGTCCCGAAACGCTCGCGGACACGGTCGCGGACACGGTCGCGGAACTGGGGCCGCAGGCGACCGCGGCGACGAGCGGGGAGGCCGCGGCCGCCGGTGGCATCGTCGTGGTGACGGTGCCGGTCACGGCCTTCCCCAACGTGCCCGCCGCGCCACTGGCCGGGAAGACGGTCATCGACACGTGCAACTACGGCCCCGAGCGTGACGGGCACATCCCCGAGCTCGACAACAAGTCGCTCACCTCGAGCGAGCTGCTGCTGCGGTACATCCCGGACGCCATGGTGGTGAAGGCGTTCAACAACATCTATTTCAAGCACCTGCGGTCACTCGCCCGCTCGGCGGGGGCGGCCGACCGCTCGTACCTGCCGATCGCCGGGGACTCCGCGCGGGCGAAGGCGGCGGTGGCGGAGTTCATCGCATCCATCGGCTACAGCGTTGTGGACGCGGGCCCGCTGGCCGACAGCTGGCGGCAGGCGACGGGCACGCCGGTGTGGGGGACCCCGTACGGGCCGTACTCGAACGAGAAGGGCCGGCCGGTCGGCGAAGACGCCATCCGCGCTGCACTGGCCACCGCAACGCGGTAACCGATGCAGAACTCGAAGACCTGCGCGCGGCTACGCGCCACCCGGTGGCCCGTCGATGGCTGGGAAGCGGGCGCCGACACCGCTGAGGTGCGCCGCCTGGCGGAGTACTGGGCCACGAGCTATGACTGGCGCACCCACGAGGCGCGGATCAACGCCCTGCCGCTCGAGTTGAAACGGCGTGCCCGGCGCTCGGGACTGCGATAGGGATTGCGGGGTGAGCCGAACGTTCGATGATCTCGTCGCCGAGGCCGCGGCGGCCCCGATGGAGGGCTGGGACTTCTCGTGGCTCGACGGGCGGGCCACCGAGGAACGCCCGCCGTGGGGTTACCAGCGCCTGCTGGGTGAGCGGCTGCCGCGGGTGTCGGCGGCGCTGGACGTGCAGACCGGTGGTGGGGAAGTGCTCGCCGGGGTGCCGGCGTACCCGCCGCTGATGGTGGCCACCGAGTCGTGGCCGCCGAACGTCGCGCGGGCCACGCAGCTGCTGCACCCGCGGGGCGTGGTCGTGGTGGCCGACCCCGACGAGCCGCCCCTCCCGTTCGGCGACGACGCGTTCGAGCTCGTGACCAGCCGGCACCCGGTGACGGTGTGGTGGGAGGAGATCGCCCGCGTGCTGCGGCCCGGCGGCAGCTACCTCGCCCAGCACGTCGGGCCTGCGAGCGTGTTCGAGCTGGTCGAGTACTTCCTCGGGCCGCAGCCCCGCCACGGCCGTCATCCCGACCAGGCCCGCCACGACGCCGCGGCCGCCGGCCTGGAGGTCGTGGACCTGCGGACGGCGCGGCTGCGCATCGAGTTCCACGACATCGGCGCGGTGGTGTGGTTCCTGCGGAAGGTGATCTGGATGGTGCCCGGCTTCACGGTCGACGCCTACCGCGCCCGGCTGCGCGACCTGCACGAGCTGATCGAGGCCGACGGCTCCTTCGTGGCCCACTCCAGCCGGTTCCTCATCGAGGCCCGTCGGCCGCGGGGGCGGTGAGGCCGCGCGCTGAGTCGGGTCCTCGCGAGGTCCCGGAACTCTGCGATGACGGGCACGCTGCGTCGAGGCCGTCGGAGGGGCGGGGCAGCCCGGTCCCGGTGTGAGGCGCGTGGAACAGTCGTCCTCGTGCGGATCATCTCCCTCAACGCCTGGGGTGGCGCGATGTTCGACGAGCTCGCACCGTGCTCGACACGTGCGGCGCCGACGTGCTGTGCCTGCAGGAGGTGACCCACATCCGGGGCGTGGGCGGCTGGACGCGGTTCGACGACGCCGAGCGGTCGCTGCCGCAGCGCGCCGACCTGCTGGCCGACGTCCGCTCCCGGCTTCCCCACCACCACGCGCTGTTCACCGCGAGTGACGCCGGGCCGGTGCACGACGACCGGCACCGGCGCCACGAGCAGGAGTTCGGCCTGGCCACGTTCGTCACCGAGGCACTGTCCGTGGTCGGCATGCGATCGGAGTTCGTGCACGGCGCCTACACCGAGCACCGCGACCACTGGCCGTCCGACGACCGGCCCCGCGCCGCTCTGGCCGTCCGCGTCTTCGACCGGGGGCGGGCGCGGTTCGTCACCGTGGTCAACCTGCACGGCCTGCGGGACGCACGGGGGAAGGCCGACACCCCGGCCCGCCGCGCACAGGCCGAACGGCTCGCGGGGCTCGTCGGCGACGTGCGCCGCGACGGCGACCTGACCGTGGTGTGCGGCGACCTCAACCTGCTGCCCGGCAGCGAGACCTTCCACGTCCTCGCCGCGCTCGGGCTGACCGACCTGGTGCGGGAGGCCGACACCAGGACCTCCCGCTACCGCAAGCCGCTCCGCCACGCCGGCTACCTGCTCGTCTCCGACCCCGCAGCGGTCGAACGGTTCGAGGTCGTGACCGCGCCGGAGGTCTCCGACCACCGTCCTCTGGTGCTCGATCTCGCGTGATGGGCGTGCGGGATCAGCGCTGCCCGGACGGGGCGAGGGCGGTCAGGGTGCGCTCGCGCCCGGGTCGCCGGCCGTCGCAGGGACGAGCACGACCTCGTCCAGGCCTGCGGCGGCGTAGGCGGCGAGCCGGTCGCGCACGGTGGCGAGGTCGCCGACCAGCCCGATCCGGTCGGCGGCCTCGGCGGGAATCGCGGCGAGCAACTCGTCGCGGCCGGCCCCGGCGTGCGCCATCTCCACCGCCGCGCCGAGACCGGCGTCGACGAACATCTCGCCGTACCCCGCGACCTCCAGGTAGCCCACAAGGCTCTGCAGGACCTGAGCCCGGGCGTCCGGCGTCGGGTCGACCGCGGCCGGGATCCACGCGGCGAGCCGCGGCGCCTTCCGGCCCAGGCGCGCCGCCGCCGCATCGAGCTTCGCGCGGTACCCGGCGGCCAGCTCGGGGGAGACGAGGTCGAGCACCATGCGGTCGGCGTGCTCGGCGGCGACGGCGATGGCGCGGTCCCCGAAGGCAGCGAGCGTGATCGGTCCGCCGGGTGGGTCCAGCCGCAGTCGGTACCCGTGGCTGGACACCATCTCGCCCGAGTAGTCGGCCACCCCGCCACCGAAGAGGGCCCGCAGGGCTTGCGCGCTCTCGGCCATCGTCGTGACCGCGCGCCTGCGGGACCGGCCGTGCATGCGCTCGACGACGCGCACGCTCGACGTGCCGAGCGCCACGCCCACCGGGCGGCCGACCAGCGCCGCGGTCGACGCCGCGGCACGCGCGATCGACGCGGGGTCGCGCACCGACACGGGGATCGGGCCGACCGTGAGCGCGATCTGCTCGGTGGCGAGACCGGCCGCCGTGGCCAGCGCGAACGCGTCCCAGACCCACCCCTCACCGACCCAGAGGTCGCGGTAGCCGAGCCGGTCGGCCACGACGGCCGTGCGCAGCTCCTCCTCCGGCGGGACGTCGGGCCGCGACGCGATGACCACGGTGAGCTCCATGGCGACGCGCAACGCCGCCGACGTGGCGTGTTGTTCCCGACTTCGCACACCCGGCACGGACTTCGCACAAGGCCGGCCATGTGCGAAGTCCCTACTGGATGTGCGAAGTCGCCTCGTCGTAGGCCGCAGCGGGCTCGAACTCGCCGGCTCGTACGCCGGACAAGAATTCGGTCCAGCTGGCGGTCGGGTAGCGGTGCGGCGCCAGGGCCCGGTTCTTCGTGTCGCGCACGGCCACCCCGGCGGGCAGGAATGCCACCTCGACGCAGCCATTTCCGTTGCCGCCGCTGAAGCTGCTCGTGAACCAGCGGAGCTCGTCGTCACCCACGGCCACTCCTTCGGACGAACTACCACCCAGCCAGCCGGCGGACCAGCGCCAATGACTCGCCCGGGTCGAGCGCATCGGCCAGGACGCGCTCGAAGGTGAGCCTAGCTCGCGCGACATCGCCGGCCTTGTCGAGACTGAGCGCGCCGAGGGTGTGCTCGACATAGGCCATGTCCGGTTCGCCCACGTCGCCGAAGTTCAGGATCGTGAAGCCCGAGGGGAGCGCAGCGTGCGCGCCCACGGCAGCGGGCAGCACGTGCAGCGTGACCGCATCCAACTCGGCGAGCGCGGCGATGTGCTGGTGTTGCTCGCGCAGAACGTCGGAGCCGCCCACCGGACGGTGCAGGGCCGACTCATCGATCACCGCGACCAGTTCCAGTCGGTTGCCGGCTGCGGTCAGCCGCTGCTGGCGGTACATGCGGGCGGATACCTCGTTCTCCAGCTCCTCGGCGGTACGCCGCACGGGAACGGCGCGCATCATGGCCCGGGCGTAGCCGGCCGTCTGCAAGAGGCCGGGGACGTACGTCACCGTGAAGTCCTGGACCCGCCGCGCTTCGGTCTCGAAGGCGATGTAGCTGTTGTTGCCCAGCCCGTACGCGCGCCACCAGCCGGGTTGGTTCGCCTCCCGGGCCAGGTCGACCAGCTCTGCCCATCGGTCGCCGCCCACGTCGTAGAGATCGAGCATGCCGCGCACCAGTGCACGTCGATGAGGACCTTGGCGTTCTCGATCCGGGACAGCTTGCTCACCGAGAAGTCCAGCTTCGGCGCCGCCTGCTCCAGGGTCAGCCCGGCCTCCTCGCGCAGCTGCCGCAGCTGGCGGGCCAGCACCCGTCGCCGGACCATCGACCCCTCGTGCCGTGCCACGTGACCCCCCGCTCCGACCCGATCACGGATCGTGGCACACGAGAACCCCGGAGTGAGAATTTCACGTCGGCCGGTTGCGGGACGACCGTTCTCGATCTTGACGCGGCGGCCGGACCCTCGTCGCCATGACCACCGCGGCACGACGGTGCCCCGAGACCCCTGCCCAGCGCAACATCCGCCTCCTCGGTGAGGCGGCCGAGATCATCACCGGCTGGCCGCTGGCCCGGGAAAGGTTGCGGGCCGCCCACGTAGCCGGGGCGGACGGCCGGTGCCGGGGCTGCACCAGCCAGATGCGGCGGGCGCCGCGCTGGCCGTGCGCGCTCGCACTGGTCGCGCACGGGCCGCAACCCGACTTCACACACCCAGCCCGGGCTTCACACAAGGCGGGCCATGTGTGAAGCCCGGCCCAGGTGCGTGAAGTGGCTCTACTGTGGGTCGGGGGCTGCGGCGATCGCTGCGGCCACCAGGTCGGCGGCGGTGTCGGCCCTCGTGCGGCGGCTGCGGTCGTAGTGCTGGGTGGTGGCGATCGTGGCGTGCCCGACGTCGGCCTGGACGTGCTGGATGCGGGCGTCCTGCTCCAGGGCGATGGTGACGTAGGCGTGGCGCAGGGCGTGCGGGTGCACCCGGTCGGCGACGCCGTCGAGGGCCGGACCGGCGTGGGCGGCGACGCGGCGCAGCAGGGTGTAGAGGTCGACGCGGGAGCAGCGGCCGCCGCTGCGAGTGCTGATCATCGGGGCGGCGCCGGGATCGGTGCGGCCGCGGCGGGCGGGTGCGGCGGTGCCGGCGAGGCGGTCACGTTCGGCGAGGTAGGCGGCGAGGGCGTCGCGCACGAGGTCGGTGACGTACACCTCGCGGTGCAGTCCACCCTTGCCCAGCACGCGTAGGACGTCGTCGCCGCCGGTGCGGTAGAGGTCGTCGCGGTCGAGGCCGACGAGCTCGGAGATCCGCAGCCCGAGCGTGAGGAGGGCGACCACCGCCACCGCGCGCAACGCGTACAGCCGCGCGAGCCGTGGGCTGCGCGAGTACGGCATGCGGGCCGCCGCCATCAGCAGGGCCTTGAGCTGTTCGGCGGTGAGCCGCACCGTCGGGGAGGCGTCGCGGGCGCTCGAGGAGAGGCCGAGCCGGGCCCGGTTCAGCGCCGCCGGGTTCGCCGCGACGACCCCGGTCTCGGCGAGGTGGCCGTACAGCGCCGACAGCGTCGACAGCATCCGTTGCCGGGTGCGGCGCTGCGCACCGGCCCCGTCGAGCGCGTGCAGCCACGCCTTCACGTGCCCGGCGGTCGCGGCGCGGGGGTCGAGGGTGCGGCGGGCGCACCAGCGGAACCAGGCCAGGTCGTGCAGCGGGCCCGGTGCCGCTGCGGGCGGCCCGGGCCGCGGCGGCGCGGCGGCCGGGTCGACCCACGCGACCGGGAGGCCCAGCGCGTAGGCGTAGGTGCGGCGGGTGCCGGCGTTGGCGTACTGGGACAGCCAGTCCATGAGCTGGGCGCGCAGGACGTCGGGGTCGGAGACGCCGGGCCACCCCGACTCGTCCGCGACGGGGACGGCGGGGGAGCGGTGACGCCGGGCCACCCGACTCGTCCGCGACCGGGGACGGCGGGGAGCGGTCGCGGACGGCGTCGATCGACGACGAGCGGGTCCAGCTCCATCCGCAGGACCGTACGGGCGGTCGATCATCACTCGGGGTCGAGGTCGATCCGGATCGTGAGCATCCGGCCGCCGTCGGCGAGGGCGCGCAGGAGCACCCCGTCGAGGCGGTAGCCGGGCCGGCCGCGGCCGAGTGCGCGGTGGCGGGCGGCCGCGTCGTCACCGGGCAGCGGGTGCGCGGTGCCCGTGCGCCAGCGGCTGCGTATCCCGTCGCGCACCAGCGCGGGCCGCGCCTTGATCCGGACCCGCGGGTTCGCACGCAGGTTGCGCACGTACGCGCTGCGTTCGCCGAGCGCGGCGATCAGCCAGAAAGTGTCGCCGTCCAGGCCGTTGGCCACCGGGACCCGCCGCACCCTCCCCGTGCGCCGGCCCACGGTCTCGAGCACGGCGTACGTGGGCGGCTCCAGCCCGCGGGCGATCAGCCCGGCCACCAGTGGGTTGAGCAGCTTGTTCTGGACGGGCAGGATCCGCCGGTTCATGCGCTGGTTCAACACGATCGCTCCTCGGGTCGTCACCCCAGGGACGACGTGGGCCGCGCCGATGTGACACGCGGGCCGTTCAGGCTGGTAGCCGTCGTAGTCGCCCCAACCGGCACCCTCCATGAGCTCTCGCCACGTCGGCCACGACTGCCCGGTCACCTGCCGGACCAGCTCCCCCGGCATGGTGAACGGCGGGGCCTTCTGCGGCTTGTCGAGGGCCTGACCCACGATCGCGTCGCGCAGCACCGCGGCGGCGTGCAGGCGGGGTAGCACGCTGTGGACGCGCTGGGCGTAGCCGTCGGGGAGCTCGGGACCGGTAGGCCCGAGGTCGTAGCCGGCCCCGGCAGTCACGAGTGCGATCTCCGGGCGCTTCCGGGACGCGACCTCGAAGTTCAGGTGCAGGGCGATCGCGTCCCACACGACGTCCACCCGGTCCGCTGCGACGCCCCGCTCGGTGAGCCAGCCCGCGGCGAGGTCGGCGCCGTCGACGTCGAAGGTCTGCTCGCCGTTACCGGCTCCGCCGAGGCCTGCGTCGTGCAGGACACAGCCGAGGAACAGCAGTTCGTCGTCGTAGTCCCGACCGGGTTGCAACCCCTGCTGTTCGCCGAGGAAGCGCCCGTACAGGTACGTGCGCATGCTGTGGTTGAAGATCGGCGAGGGAATCACCTCCCGGGCGAAGCGCGCGGCCTGCTCGGCCAGTGCGGTGCGGGGGAACGGCAGGTCCCCGTATGCGTCCATCGTGTCCTCCTCGAAGCTTCAGCATGCCTGAAGGTACTCGGGCGACCACGAGGGCACGGGAGACCCTTGACGATCTGTGCCGATGACGTTCGCGCGCCGCGACCGTCTGTACGTGTGACATCGACCCACGGGAGGCTGACGCGATGCGGAAACTGGTCTTCGGCATGAACGTGACCCTGGACGGGTACGTCGCCGCGCCGGGCGACGACATCGGCTGGAGCGGGCCGAGCGACGAGCTGTTCCGGTGGTGGTGCGACCAGCTGCGGGAGACCGGCCTGTCGCTGTACGGGCGCAGGCTGTGGGAGACGATGAGCTCCTACTGGCCCACCGCCGACCAGCAGCCCGGCGCCGTCCCGTTGGAGATCGAGTTCGCACGCCTCTGGCGGGACACCCCGAAGGTGGTGTTCTCCTCGACGGTCGACGACGTCGACTGGAACACCCGCCTGGTCAGCGGCGACGCGGTCGCCGAGATCACCCGGCTCAAGGCCGGGTACGGCGCCCCGATGGAGATCGGCGGCGCAACGCTCGCCGCGGCCGCCATGCGGGCCGGGTTGATCGACGAGTACGCGCTGGCCACCCACCCGGTCATGGTGGGCGGCGGCACGCCGTTCTTCACGGCGCTGGACAGCTGGGTGGACCTGTACCTGCTCGAGACCCGGACGTTCCCCGGCGGTGTAGTGCTGACCCGGTACGAGAGGAAGCGCTGACGGCTCGTCGGTGACCTCGAACCCGACGAGTTCGGTGATCCCGTGCGTCAGACCTGGCCGGCGCCGCCGTCGACGTAGACCTCCGCGCCGGTCATGAAGCTGCTGCGGGCGGAAGCGAGACCGAGACGGCTCCGTCGCCCCCCTCGTTCGAGGGCGCCGTTGGCGGCGACCCGTACGGCTTGACGTTTTCCTATATCGGAATATGATCAATGGCATGGCACGGGCAGCGACGACGTCGGACGCGTTCAACGCGATCGCCGAGCCGCAGCGCCGCGACATCCTGGTGCTGCTGCGGACGGGCGAGCGGCCGGTGACCGACGTGGCCCAGGTGTTGGGGATGAGCCAGTCGCAGGCGTCCAAGCACCTGCGAGTGCTCCGGGAGGTGGGGCTGGTGCGGGTCCGCGGGGCGGGCAAGCAGCGCCTCTACGGCCTGGACGCCCGCGGGCTGCGGCCGGTCCACGAGTGGACCGGCGGGTTCGAGCGGTTCTGGAACGAGCGGTTCGACCGGCTGGACGCCTACGTGCAGGACCTCGAGCAGGCACGGCAGGAGGAATGAGTGATGGTGGAGCAGGCGACCGCCGACCGGGAGATCGTGATCTCCCGGGTCATCGACGCCCCGCGAGAGCTGGTGTTCGAGGCGTTCACCGAGGTCCGGCACCTGTCGCGGTGGTGGGGACCGGAGGGGTTCACCACCACCACGCGGTCCTTCGAGTTCCGCGTCGGCGGGGAGTGGGACTTCGTGCTGCACGGACCGGACGGGACGGACTACCAGGAGTGGATATCCTGGACCGAGATCGTCCCGCCGGAGCGGATCGCGCTGCTCCACGGCGAGTCCCGCGACGACCCGAACGCCTTCGAGTCGGTCCTGACCTTCGCGCCGGACGGCGCGGCGACCCGGATCGAGATGCGAACGGTGTTCCCCACCCAGGAACTGCGCGACGAGGCAGTCGAGAGGTACCACGCGATCGAGGGCGGCCGGCAGACCCTGAGCAACCTGGCCGCCTACGTCGCCGAGATCGTGCGGAAGGGAGCCCCGGACTGATGGCCGGGAAGGTGTTCTTCAGCGTGTCGATGTCGCTGGACGGGTTCATCGCGCCCGGGTCCCTCGGGGAGCTGATGGGGCAGCAGTGGATGGAACTGCAGGCGTGGGTGTTCCCGCAGCGGTTCATCCGGGAGAACCTGAAGCTCGGCGAGGGCGGCGAGGAGGGGCGCGACAACGACATCGTCCGGGAGACGTTCGAGCGCACCGGCGCGAGCGTGATGGGCAAGCGCATGTTCGACGCCGGCGAGCAGATGTGGCCGGAGGAGGCGCCGTTCCACACTCCGGTCTTCGTCGTGACGCACGAGGAGCGTGACCCCTGGGAACGGCCGGGCGGGACCACGTTCCACTTCGTCAACGACGGCATCGAGACCGCGCTCGACCAGGCTCGCGAGGCCGCCCGCGACCGCGACGTCCGCATCGCGGGCGGTGGCGCGACGATCCTGGAGTACCTGAACGCGGGCCTGGTCGACGAGTTCTCGATAGCGGTGTCGCCCGTGCTCTTCGGCTCCGGAGTCCGCCTGTTCGAGGGCGTCGATGCCGGCCGCGTGGCCCTGGAGCCGATCAGCGCGGAGCCGACGCAGCGGGTCACCCACCTGACCTTCGCGGTCCGGGAGCGGTGACCAGCGCTCCCGCGCCGATCACAGCGTCGGGGGCAGGCCCGGCCACGGTTCGTCGGTGCTCCCGAACCCGGTGAGCTCGGCGATCTTCCCGTCGACGACGTGCAGGACCGCGATGGCGAACGGCCGGTACCCCGCGGCGCCGGAGGTGCGGAGGTAGAGCGCGGCGGCAGGCATGCGGTTGACCGTCGTGGCGAGACCGCGCCAGTCGTCGTGACCGGGCTGGAAGAGCCCACCGGCGACCCAGCCTTCCACCGCGTCCTCAGCCGTCGTGACCACGGTGCCCGGGTCGGGCAGCATCGCGAAGCGCACGTCGTCGCGCAGCAGGGACGTCAGCCCGTCGAGGTCGTTGCGCTCGTGCGCGTCGATGTACGCCTTCACCACACCGCGTTCGACGTCCGACAGCTCGTGGGTGGCGGGGCTGCGCCAGTCGAGGCGGCGGCCGGGCAGCTGCGCCCGCATCGTCACCCGCGCCCGCTGCACCGCACTCGTCACCGACGCGACGGTCAGTCCGAGTGCGTCGGCGGCCGTCGACGACGGCCAGCCGAGGACGTCGCGCAGGATGAACACCGCCCGCTGCCGCGGCGGCAGGTGCTGCACCGCGACGATGAACGCCAGCTCGATCGTCTCGCGCGCCACCACCGACTCCTGCGGGTCCTCCGGCAGCATCCGGTCGGGGTAGGACTGCAGGTAGGGCAACTCGGAGCCGGGGTCCGGCAGCTCGGACGGCACGGGGATGCGGTTGTTGCGCTTCTCCAGGAAGTCGAGGCAGGCGTTCGTCGCGATCCGGTACAGCCAGGTCCGCAGCGTGGCATCGCCCTTGAACGACTCCCGCTTGTTCCAGGCCCGCAGGAACGTCTCCTGCGTCAGGTCCTGGGCATCGTCGTAGTTCGCGAGCATCCGGTAGCAGTGCACCCGCAGCTCACGCCGATGGCGTTCGGTGATGAGCGCGAACGCGCGGAGTCGCCCGAGCGGGCCACCGCGATGAACGCGGCCTCGTCGGAGCCGAGCCAACTGGCGTCGGTCATGGTCACCCATCCTTCCACCGGTGCGGGTCTACCCGGACCGACGATGCGGCGGGGGATTCCTGATCGGTGACGCGCCATCGAGGACGCGCCGGACGAACGCGCGCTTCGCGGCGGTGTAGGCCTCGCGATCCCGCCCGAACCGCCGGGCCGCTGTGGCCTTCAGGTCCGCGTACTCGTCGCGCAACGTGGCGTCGTCGCGGAGCCGATCGCGGAAGGCGATCTGCTGTCCCCAGCGGGGTTCGTCCGGTCGCATCAGGTGCAGGTGCGCCAGGCGGTGCCGGCCTGCGCTGTCGGCGCGGACGACGAACCACCGCCAAGGCTGACGATCGAGCTCGCGGGGTACGAAGAACCACGAGGCGGCTGCCAGCGCGTCCCGCGTGTCGCCGATCGTCGCCGCCGGATCCAGAGCCGCCGCCTGCAGGTCGATCACGGGTTTGGCGCGAATGTGCGGTACGGCCGTCGAGCGACGTGGACCACTGGCCCCGTGAGCCAGTCGGCGAGCAGCCGGCGCAGCTCGCCTGCGAAGACCTCGGCGCGCGCGGGCCACCCCGGGTCGTAGTCGTGGATGCGGACCTCCTCGACCGCCCACGCCGGTGTCTCGGCGGGATCGAACTCGGTCATACCGGTGATCGTGGCAGTCGCGGACCGCTCCGGGTGGGACGCAATCACCTCCGGCGATGCCTGCATCCAGGTCCCGCGGCGGAACCGGCGCGCAATATCGCCGGCAGGCGCGCGAGCGGCGATCCCCCCGGCGTGTGGTGTGGGTGATCCCGTTCCGACGGCCCCGGCCTCACGCGCTGCCTGCCCGACCCGCCTCCATCTCCAGCCCTGATACCTCCCAACGAAACACAGGTTTCGTTGGTGGCAGGCTTCGTTGATGGAACTGACTTAGCCACTGTCGGTTTCAAAACATCGAACTGATAGCCTGCGGAACCATGATCGACGAGGCCGTACGCTGCGGTTACAGCAAGTGCCGGGCCGAGTTGCCCCCGCCCGGACCGCAGGGCGGCAGGCGGCGCTCGTTCTGCCGCGACACCCGGTGGCCGGGTGGCCGCACGTGCGCGCAGATGGCGCGGGCCGAACGGGACGCCCTCGACGCGCTCGGGCTCGATGCGGGGCGGGCGACGTTCCAGCTCGACGCCGACCGGCTGAGGGAACACGTCGACGCGCTGCGCGGGCCGGTGGCGGAGCTGGCCGCGGCGCTCGAGCTGGTCCGGGCGCGGCTGGACGAGGTCGAGGGTGGCGCACTGGCCGCGGTGGAAACGGCCAACCGGGGTGCTGCGGAGGCCGAGGCGGCGCGGGTCGACGCGCAGCAGGCCCGCGAACGTGCGGAGCGCGACGCGCGGGCGGCGCGGGAGCAGGCGGCGCAGGCGGGGGAGGAGCGGGCCGCAGCCGTCGAGCAGGCTGCCGCCGCGGCCCGGCAGGCGCTGGAGGCGACCGAGGCGCTCGGCGCCGCCCGTCAGCAGGCGCAGGAGGCGGTGGAGGGGCGTGACCGGACTGAGGAACGTGCGCGGGAGGCCGATCGACGCGCAGCGGAGGCCGATCAGACGGCTCGGGCCGCGACGGCAGGCGCCGAGCGTGCGGCCGCCGAGCGGGAGGCGGCACAGGCCCGATCCGAGGAGTGGCGCGTCGAGACCGAGGGGCTGCGCGCCCGGCTGAGCGAGGCGCGTGAGGAGGCCGGACGGGCGAGCGCGGAGCTGGTGGCCGGCCGCGACGAAGGGCTGAGGCTCGGCGAGGAGGCGGCCGCAGCAGCCGCGGAACAAGACCGGCTGCAGACCGAGCTGGGCGTGGTGGAGGCCGCGCGCCGGGAGGCGGTCCAGGCGCTCGCCACCGAGCGCGAGGCCGGGCACCGGGTGGAACAAGAGCTGGCCGCGGCCCGGGAGCGCGCGGATGCGGAGTCCGCCCTACGCGCTCGGGCCGACGCCGAGCTGGAGCGCGCGCGGCGGCACGGCACCGACGAGCTGCGCGCGATGATCACGAGCGCCCTCCGCGATGCCGCCCCCTCGTGATCGGCCGAGGTGGTTCGGCGGGTTCGTGCGGCGGGTTCGTGCGGCATGGGTCGCGAGGCGGCCCTGTACCGGTTGGCCGGTGAGGTCGTGGACGCCGGTCCACGCCGCGCGGTCGGGCCGGGCATCGAGGAGCATCGAAGTGGAAATCAGCGCTAGGGCCGCCGCGCTAGGTGTAGCGACCCAGGACGTTGTTGATGCCGTTCCACGGCGTGTCGGCTTGAACGAGGGGAGGGCCTCCAGGCGGGGTGGGTGTGTCTGACGCACCTACTCCTAGCCCAGGAGGCCCTCCATGGCGCACCGTAACGCCCGCACCACCGTCTACGCCCGCCAACTGATGGTGCACCGTCATCTGGCCGGTTGGGCCGCCCATGGCTGTCCAACCACCAACGACTCGCCGCCCTGGACAGCTGGGTCGATCACTACAACACTCGACGCGCCCACTCCGCCCTCGGCGGCCGCTCCCCGGCCACCCGCCTCGCCGCGTGACCGTCAACAACGTCCCGCGTCAGTACAGCTAGGCCCTAGGTGGGGCGCCGAGTGAGATCGCGAACAGCCGATCGATGAGGTTCGTATCCTCGGGTGCCTGCTGGCTCGCCCAGGCGATCGCGTTGGCGAGGCGCAAGACGTCTCGGATGCCGGTATCGGGCGGCGTGGATCCCTCCCGCTTCGACCGGTCCAGGAGGGCGGCGCCGGTGGACAAAATGGCGTCGTGACAGGCGGCGAGGGCATTGCCGTCGCCGGGCACGAACTCCACCGCGAGCTGCGTCGCGAGCAGACCCTGCATCGCCGAGGCGTGGGAGGCGAAAGCCCGTAGCCACCGCAGCAGCGCGGTGTCCGCGTCGTGCTGGGTCATCAGGTCCCGGCCCCGTTCGCACAGCTTCTCGACGTCTTCGCTGATGATGGCCACGAGCAGCGCCTGCAGCGACGGGAAGTGTCGGTAGAGCGTTCCCGAGCCGACGCCGGCACGCTTGGCCACCTCGTTGAGCGACGCTCGTGCTCCGTGTTCGGTGAACACCGCCTTTGCCGCCACCAGCACCCTCGCCCGGTTCTCGGCGGCATCGACCCTCATGCGCCGTGGTGCGCGGGGCGTCCCATCGGACACGTACTACCCTCCGTTGCGTTCCGGGGATGTTCTCCGTATCGTACGCCCCATCAACCGGAGAACCTCCCCGCAACAGTGGTGGAGCGCTTCCGGGCACACCACCAGGGACTTCATGGACATCGCCGTATACGTCGGGGGGCCGGCCCGACCCACCACACTCGACGATGCCGTCGTCGAGGCCCGTCGGGCCGCGGACGACGGCCTGGCCGGCGTCTGGGCCGCGCAAGCTTTCGGCTGGGACAGCCTCACGCTGCTCGCCCTTGTGGGCGCCGAGGTACCGGGCATCAGAATCGGCAGCGCCGTCGTGCCCATTCCACAGCGGCATCCGCTCGTGCTCGCCGGACAGGCCCTCAGCGTTCAGGCGGCCGTAGGAGGGCGGTTCACGCTGGGCATCGGGGCGGGTGTCGGCGCGCTGGTCGAAGAGATGTTCGGCCTCCCGCGAGACCGACCCGTTCTGCGGATGCGGGAGTACCTGGCGGTGCTACACCCGCTGCTGCGTGGTGAGGCGGTCGACCACCACGGCGAGACACTCGCCGCCGCGGGGCAGGTAGCGGTCCCCGGCGCGACGCCACCGCAGGTGCTGCTCGCGGCGCTCGGCCCCGAGATGCTCAGGGTCGCCGGCGAGCTCGCGGACGGGACGGTCACCTGGATGACCGGACCACGAACCCTCGCCGACCACATCGTGCCCACAGTCGTGCGCGCGGCGCAGGAAGCAGGCCGCGCAGCACCCCGCGTGGTCGCCGGCGTCCTCGTCTGCGTCACCGACGACCCGGACGGTGCCCGAGACCGGATCGCCGCCCAGTACGGGCTCGCCGGACAGGTACCCGAGTATCGGGCCGTGCTGGACCGTGAAGGCGCTGCTGGGCCGCAGGACGTTGCCGTGATCGGAGACGAGGCACCGTGACGCGCCAGCTCCGCAGGCTGGCCGATGCCGGAGTCACCGAACTCGCCGCCTCGGTGTTCGGTACGCAGGATGTGCAGGCACGGACGCTGTCCCTGCTCGCAGGCCTGGCGCCGGCCGGTGCCGCCCGAAGACCGTTGCGGTTGGCGGCTCACGACAGGTTGTCGATTCACGAGCTCATCTGCCTGCACGGGCACCTGGTGGACGAACGCCGACCAGAGGATCTTGGATTGCTGCTCACCCCGGACGCCGTCTACGACCTGCGCTCGTTCGGCCTCGACACCATCGAGGGGCTCCCGGCCATCCAGGACATCCACCGGCAGCGACCCGGGAACCAGCCCATCGGACACCACGTCAGCAACGTCCTCATCGACGAGCGCCCTGACGGCACGATCTCGGTGCGCTCGAAAGGGCTGTCCGTCATGGCCGACGGCACCGCCGGCACATGCACCTACGACGATGTCGTGGTCAAGACCGACGCCGGCTGGAGGATCGCCCACCGCCGGATACTCCTGGTGCGGACCGACTGACCCTTCACCCGGGCATCCCGCCCGTGACGCGGCTACGCGACGCCGGAACCCGGTTCTCGTGGCGCGCTCCAGCCGGCCAGGAACGCCTGGCACGCCTGCGCGGCGGCGCCGAGGGAGGTGTCGGCGCGGTGCAGCAACCCGACCGGGCGCAGTTGCGGACCCGGGTCGACGCCGTGCACGGCGCGCGGCGGACCGGGTGCCTCGGCCACTGACCGGGCGAGCAGTGCGATGCCGAGCCCGTGGGCGGCGAGGTCACGCACCTCGGCAGGTGGGTGGTCTCGAACGGCACGTGCGGGGTGAAACCGGCCTCGGCGGCGAGCCTGTCGAGAATCGCGCGCAGCCCGCTGTCGGCGGGCATGCAGACGAACGGTTCGTCGCGCAGGGCCGCCAGCGGGAGCGGGTCGGTGCCCGCGAGGGGGTGGTCAGGCGCTGTGACGAGCACCAGCTCGTCGGTGAACAGCGGGGTGCGGGCGTAGCGGGCGGCAGTCCGGGCGGGATGGGCCCGATCGCGAGGTCCAGCTCGCCGTGGTCGAGCCCGTCCAGCAGGACGCGCAGTGCTCCGGACCCGAGCGCGAGCTCGACCCGCGGGTGCTGCCGGTGGAACCCGGCGAGCGCTGCGGGCAGGTCGAACGGGTCGAGCGCCTGTATCGCGCCGATCCGCACGCGCCCCAGCAGGCCACCGGTGAGCCCGGCGAGCTCGTCCCGGACGGCGTCGAGCTCGGCCACGCCCGGCGGGCCCGGCGGAGCACGAGCTCCCCGGCGTGGGTGAGCGCCACGCTGCGCGTGGTGCGTTGCAGCAGCCGGCGCCGACCTCCGCCTCCAGCCTGCGGATCTGCACGGAGACGGCGGGCTGGGCCACCCGCAGGTGCTCGGCGGCCCGGGTGAACCCGCCGTGGCGGACGACGGCGTCGAGGTAGACGAGTTGGCGCAGCTCCACGGATTCATAGTGCAGCGCCATGAGTGTGAGCACGAACATGTCTTGGACGTATGAGCCCGGCCGGACCAGCATGGCGGCATGCGTTGGTTCATCACCGGCTCCTCCGCCGGCTTCGGCCGGGTCCTCACCGAGACCCTCCTCGCCCGCGGCGAGGAGGTCGTCGCGACGGCGCGCGATCCGCGCACCCTCACCGACCTCGTCGACACCTATCCCGACGCGGTGAGCACGCTCCCGCTGGACGTCACCGACCCCGACCAGGTGCGGACGGCGGTGGCCGCGGCCGTGGCCGCGGGCCCGGTCGACGTGCTGGTCAACAACGCCGGCCACGGGCTGGCCGGTGCCCTGGAGGAGCTCACGGACGCGCAGATCCACGAGGTGCTGGCGGTCAACCTGCTCGGCGCGCTCGCCGTCACCCGCGCCGTGCTGCCGCACATGCGGGACCGGCGCAGCGGGCACATCGTGCAGATGTCCTCGGTCGGCGGCGTCGTCGGCAACCCGGGCCACGCGATCTACGCGACCAGCAAGTTCGCGCTGGAGGGCGCTTCGGAGGCCCTCGCCGGGGAGGTGGCGCCGTTCGGGATCCGCGTGACGATCGTCGAGCCCGGCCCGTTCCGCACCGAGTTCCTCGGCCGCTCCATGGGCCGCGCCACGCCGATCCCGGACTACGAGGACGGCCCGGCCGGTGCGGTGCGGGCCCATTTCGCCACCGGAGACGGCAAACAGTCCGGCGACCCGGTCCGTGCGGTCGAGGCGATCATCGACACCGTCCGGTCGCCGTCGGCGCCCCTGCGGCTGCCGTTGGGCCGCTCGGCCGTGGAGCGGATCCGCGCGAAGCTGACGGGACAGCTCGCCGACCTGGAGGCGTGTGCGGAAGTGGCCATCGCCGCCGACCGATAAGGGCCGGCGCTGCGCTCTCGGGTGACGGCAGCGGCCGAGTGGCCTAATGTCTCCTCACCGTCCGTCACGACAGCACCCGGGAGTGACCAGTGTCCGACCCCACGACGCCAGCCCTGTCCGAGGAAAAGCCGGTCCATCGGTTGCCTGTCCGGACGCTGCTGGCGGCGTCGATCGGGAACGCCGTCGAGTGGTACGACTGGACGATCTACGCGACGTTCAGCATCTTCTTCGCCACCCAGATCTTCCCGAAGGAGAACGCCGCGCTCGCGCTGATCAGCACGCTGGCGACGTACGCGCTGGCGTTCTTCTTCCGGCCGCTGGGCGGGTGGCTGCTCGGCCGCTTCGCCGACCTGCGGGGCCGGCGCACCGCGATGCTGCTGACGATCCTTCTGATGGCCGGCGGGTCGTTCATCATCGGGATCCTGCCGACGTTCGAAATGGTCGGATGGCTGGCGCCGGTCCTGCTGCTGCTCGCCCGCATCGGGCAGGGCATGTCGCTGGGCGGTGAGGTCTCCAACGCTCGGCATACCTCGGCGAGATCGCCCCCGCCGACCGGCGTGGCCGCTACTCGTCGTTCTTCTACATCTCCACCGGCTCGGCGGTGCTGATCGCATCGCTGCTCGGCGCGCTGCTCACGGCGGTGCTGACCAAGGAGGAGCTGGCCGCGTACGGCTGGCGCATCCCGTTCATCATCGGCGGCGTGCTCGGGATCGTCGGGCTGTGGCTGCGCCGCGCGATGCCCGAGACCGACCAGTTCGAGGAGAACAAGGCCAAGGCGAAGGAGCTGAAGAACCCGCTGCGGACGACGCTGCGCGAGCACCCGAAGGCCGTCGGGCAGCTCGTCGCGTTCACGCTGCTCTCGACGCTGTGCTACTACACGTTCTTCTCCGCCCTCACCCCGTACGCGGTGACGTCGCGCGGCGCCGACGCCGGTGAGGTGTTCTGGGCGCTGTCGATCGCGACCGCGATCTTCGTGGCGCTGCAGTACCCGATGGGCGCGCTGTCGGACCGGTACGGGCGCAAGCCCCAGCTCCTGGGGTGGTCGGCCGCGACGGCGGTGCTGATCGTGCCGCTCTCGGCGCTGATCGGGCCCGGGTTCTGGAACATGCTCGTGGTCTTCGTCGTCGGGCTCGGGCTCTACACGGCGATGACGTCCATCGCGCCGGCGATCATGAGCGAGCTGTTCCCCACCGAGCTGCGTGGCCTGGGTATCGGCGCCTGGTACAACCTCACGGTGGCGACGTTCGGCGGCACCGCGCCGCTGGTGATCCAGTCGCTGTCCGCGGCGGGTCTGTCCCAGCTGTTCTTCTGGTACGTCGCGGCCGGGGCGTTGATCGCCTTCGCCGTGATCTTCACCCTGCCCGAGACCCGGGGCGAGGTGCTGCGGTGACGGCCGCCCTCGACCTGCTGGCGGACCTGATCCGGCTCCGGACCGTCGGCGGCGGCGAGGCGCCGCGGCCCGGCACTGCGCGGCGCTCGTCGAGGAGGCCGGACTCGGCACCCGGCTGCTCGCGTGGGCGCCGGGGCGGGAACAGCTGGTCGCACGCACCGCGGGCGACGGGCCCCCGCTCACGTTCACCGGCCACCTGGACACCGTCCCCGTGCAACCCGACGACTGGTCGGTGGACCCGTGGGGCGCCGAGCGCGACGGCGACAAGGTCGTGGGGCGCGGCGCGAGCGACATGAAGTCCGGCGTGGCCGCCGCCGTGGTCGCCACCATCGAGCACGCCGCCCGGCCACACGCGTGCCGCGGGGTACAGCTGGTCCTCACCGCGGGCGAGGAGACCGGGTGCACCGGCCTCGTCGGCCTGGACGCGCCGTCCCGGGACGCGATGGCCCGCGGCGGCCCGCTGGTCGTCGCGGAGCCGACGGCGGGCGCGCTCGTCACCGGCCACAAGGGTGCGCACTGGATGCGGCTGACCGCCACCGGCCGCGCCGCCCACGGCTCCGCGCCCGAGCTGGGCGACAACGCCGCGGTACGGCTCGCACGGGCCGCGGTGGCGCTGCACGACCACGCGGGCTGGCCGCGTGAGGAGCGGTTCGGGCCGGTCACCGCCAACGTCGGCGTGCTCCGCGGCGGGGTGGCCCCGAACGTGGTGCCGGACGCCGCGGAGCTGATGCTCGACATCCGCACCGTGCCGGGCGTGGACGCCGGGCAGCTGCGCGCGCAGGTGAGCCTGCTCGCCGGGGAGCAGGTGGACGTCGCCGACCACGTCGTGCTGCCGCCGCTGGACACCGGCGCGACGAACCGTTCGTCGGCATGGTCCGATCGGCGCTGCAGGCCGCCGGGAGCCCGGACGAGGTGGCGCCGCCCGCGCGGTTCTTCACCGACGCGTCCGTGCTGGCCGGGATCCTCGGCGGCGATGCGGGACCGGTACCCACCGTCGTCCTCGGGCCCGGGGAGCCCGCCCAGTGCCACGTGGTCGACGAGTACTGCCTCGCAAGCCGGGTGGAGCAGGCGGTCGTGGTGTACCGGGAGCTGCTCGAACGCTGGTGCGCCACGGCCTGACCGCAACTCGCCTGCACGGAGCCCGCGACTCGCGCACACCGAGAGCGCGACTCGCGTGCGCTGTGAGCGCGACTCGCGCGGGGCGGTGTGCCCCACATCCGCGAGTCGGGGTCTGGATGCGCGTGAGTCGGGGTGTCAGACCAGCGGGCTGCTCGCCAGCACCCGGACGGCCTCGGCCACCGCGGCGCGCCGCGCCACTCGGACCGCCGTCTCCAGGGGGCGGAGGGCGTCGTGGCGAGCGGTGGCGGCCGACGCGGACAGCGCGCCGCCCGGCTCGTCGACCTTGGCGGCGGCGAGGATCGCCTCCACCTCGTCGGCGTGCTGCAGCACGCGCAGCGCGGGTGCGGCATGCCGGCGGGCCACAGCGAGGACGGCCGGGCGCGCAGGGCGGCCGCGATCTCCTCGCGCACGCCGGGGCGGTGGCGGGCGACCCCGAGCGAGGTGAGGACGGAGGCCGACTGCCGCACCTGGTCACGCAGGTCGCGCTCGGCGTGGCTCAGCGCGATGAACTCGGGCGGGGGGCCGGGCTCGGGCACCGGGTGGACGGTCCAGCGCAGCACGCCGTCGGCCACCGTGGTGGGGACGATGCCCAGGCCCGACACGCCGAGGTCACGGCCCGGGCCGGTGTCCGGGAAGAGCACCCCTTCGCCCGCCTCGATGGCCGCGGTGCTGAACGCGCCGGGGCCCGGCAACCCGCGCACGTCACCGGCCGCCGGCAGCACGAGCCGGGCGGGCCCCGTGGCGTCGCGCCCGGTGGTGGCCCGCCGCAGTGCGGCGAGCAGGAACGTCAGGGAGCTCGCCGGCTCCCCGGGCGCCGGCAGGCCGGTCAGCTGTGCGGTGTCCGAATCGGCGGCCTGGACGTCGTGGGCGTCGGCCCACGGGGCGAGTGCGTCGAGGACGTCGTCGGGCGCGGCGGCGCCCACCAGCCAGGCCGAGGCCCACACGGTGAAGGTGGCGGAGGGGCAGGGCACCACGTCAGGCTATCCACGTCCGGGTGCGGGAGCGCTGCCGCCTCGGGGTGAACGTGGGCACGCTCCGTCGCCGCAGCTCACGCGCGGTGACCCGGCGTGTCGCGCCCGAGCGGGCGGTCCCGGGCCGGGTAGAACGGTTCCGTGACCCGTGCGTACGACTACCGAGGCGCCTTCGCCGCCGACGGGACGAGGAACCGGACGCGCAAGCAGATCCCGGAGGTGCCTGCCGAGCCGGGGCTCGTGGTGGAGGACCCGGCGAGCGGGTTCTGCGGCGCCGTGGTCGCGGTGGACGCGCGCGGCGTCACCCTCGAGGACCGCCACGGCGGACGGCGGGTCTTCCCGTTGCGTCCTGCGGCGTTCCTCCACGAAGGAGCGCCCGCCACCCTCGTGGTGCCCACGCGCGCGCCTACGGCGCCGGCTCGTTCGGCGTCGGGTTCGGTGCGGGTGCAAGGCCACACCGCCCGTACGGCGCGCGCCGCCCGGATCTGGGTGGAGGGCCTGCACGACGCCGAGCTCGTCGAGCGGGTGTGGGGCCACGACCTGCGCGTCGAGGGCGTGGTGGTGGAGCCGATGCACGGCATGGACGACCTCGCCGCCGCGGTGGCCGAGTTCGAGCCGGGGCCGCAGCGGCGCCTCGGGGTGCTCGTCGACCACCTGGTGGAGGGCTCGAAGGAGACCCGGGCGGCCGCCGCGGTCGCCGGGCCGCACGTGCTGGTCACCGGGCACCCGTACGTGGACGTGTGGGAGGCGGTGAAGCCGTCGGTCGTCGGGATCGGGGAGTGGCCGCAGGTGCCGCGGGGCACCGACTGGAAGACCGGGGTGTGCGATGCCCTGCGGTGGGGCGAGCCTGCCGACGGCGCGCGCCGCGTGCTCGGCGCGGTGCGCAGCTACCGGGACCTGGAGACGCCGCTGATCGGCGCGGTCGAGCGGCTCATCGACTTCGTAACCACCTGATCTCGAGCGATCACGTGTCGGAGCGGATCTGGCAGGATCTGCGGGCATGACGGCCGCCGTGATCTGGCTCATCATCGGTGGGCTGCTGGTGGTGGCGGAGGTGTTGTCCGGCGAGTTCGTGCTGCTGATGCTCGGCGGTGGCGCGCTGGCCGCAGGCGCGGTTTCGCTGCTGGTGGCGGGCCCGCTGGTGGGTGGTGTGGTGTTCGCCGTGGTGTCGGTGCTGCTGCTGTTCGCCGTGCGCCCGGCGCTGCGCCGACGGCTCGACCGCGGTACCGACCCGGCCGTGATGCACCACCAGGCGCTGCTGGGCAGCACGGCCATCGTGGTGGCGAGGGTCGACGAGCACGGCGGCCGGGTGAAGATCGGCGGCGATCTGTGGTCGGCGCGCACGAGTGACGGGCACGGTGCGATCGAGCCCGGCGCCCGGGTCACCGTGCTCAGCATCTCCGGAGCACCGCGGTGGTCGTCGCACAGGACTGAGTATCTGACCGGATCCGAGAGGGGGTTGCCGTGACCGAAGGTTCCGTTTTGCTGATCGTCGTGGTGCTGTTGGTGTTGCTCGTGGTCGTGTCGCTGGTGAAGGCGGTGCAGATCATCCCGCAGGCCACGGCCGCCGTGATCGAGCGGCTCGGGCGGTACAAGGGCACCGCGGAGCCGGGCCTGGCGTTCCTGGTGCCGTTCGTCGACAAGGTGCGCGAGCGGATCGACCTGCGCGAGCAGGTGGTCTCGTTCCCGCCGCAGCCGGTGATCACCCAGGACAACCTGACGGTGAACATCGACACCGTCGTGTACTTCCAGGTCACCGACCCGAGGTCCGCCGTCTACGAGATCTCCGACTACATCACCGGCGTCGAGCAGATCACCACCACGACGCTGCGCAACGTCGTCGGCGGGATGACGCTCGAAGGCACGCTCACCTCCCGCGACCAGATCAACACGGTGCTGCGCGGCGAGCTGGACGAGGCCACCGGCCGCTGGGGCATCCGGGTCGGGCGGGTGGAGATCAAGGCCATCGACCCGCCCGCGTCGATCCAGGAGTCGATGGAGCGGCAGATGAAGGCCGACCGCGAGAAGCGGGCGATGATCCTCACCGCGGAGGGCCAGCGGGAGTCGGCGATCCGCAGCGCCGAGGGCCAGAAGCAGAGCCAGATCCTCACCGCGGAGGGCGCCAAGCAGGCCGCCATCCTCAACGCGGAGGCCGATCGCCAGTCGCGCATCCTGCGTGCCGAGGGTGAGCGGGCGGCGCACGCCCTCCAGTCGCAGGGTGAGGCCAAGGCCATCGAGACGGTGTTCGCCGCGATCAAGGCCGGCAAGCCGACACCGGAGCTGCTGGCCTACCAGTACCTGCAGACGCTGCCGCAGATGGCGCAGGGCGAGGCCAACAAGGTGTGGCTCGTGCCGTCCGACTTCGGCAAGGCCCTCGAAGGCTTCACCCGCATGCTGGGCGCGCCCGGCGAGGACGGCGTCTTCCGGTTCGAGCCCAGCGCCGTCGATGACGCCGTCAAGCCGAACTACGACGAGGACGCCATCCAGCACTGGTTCGAGACCAGGACCGACCCGGAGATCGCGAAGGTCGTCGCCGACGCCGAGGCGCAGGCCCGCGCGGAGGTGCCGCCGATCGGGGCGCCGGTGCCCGAGACGCCGGTCCCGGCCACCCCACCGGCGCCGCCCGGCCCCGGCCCCGGCCGCCAGCGCGGGAG
>MKJV01000102.1 GCA_001942185.1 Pseudonocardia sp. CNS-004 | reverse complement strand
GCGAGCAGCTGGTCGTACGCCGCGGCCGTCACGGTGCGGCTCACGCGAGCGTCGACGCGAGCGCACGGGTGGACGGGAGGCGATCACCCGCGCGGAGCGGCCCGGCGGGCGCGCCGACCACGAAGGTGCCCGACCCCCGCCTGCCCTGGGCCCATCCCTCGGCGAGCAGCTGGTCGTACGCCGCGGCCGTCACGGTGCGGCTCACGCGAGCGTCGACGCGAGCGCACGGGTGGACGGGAGGCGATCACCCGCGCGGAGCGTGCCGTCGGCGGTGGCTGCGCGCAGGGCGTCGGCCAGCTGGACGGCGAGGGGGCGCCCGGTGGTCCGGTCGAGCGGCAGCGGCGGCAGGTCCACGAGTGGCATTCCGAAGTTGGGCAGAAGTGGCCCTGCCAGGATGCCACCTCGCCGCCGACCATGGTGGGGTGAGCCTCTCGGACCCGATAACAGCGACCACCCGCACCACCATGACCCGCCTGCGCGAACGCGCCCGCACCGACCGCGCCGACCTGCACGCCGTGCTCGACGCGGGGCTCGTCTGCCACATCGGGCTGGTCCGCGACGGCGCCCCCGTCGTGCTGCCCACCGGCTACGGCCGCATCGACGACACCGTCTACGTGCACGGGTCCACCGGCGCGGGCTGGCTCCGGATCGCCGACGGGGCACCGATCTGCCTGACCGTCACCCACGTCGACGGGATCGTCTACGCGCGGTCGGTCTTCCACCACTCCATGAACTACCGCAGCGCCGTGGTGCACGGCAGCGCCCGGCTCGTCACGGACGCCGCCGAGGAGATCGCCGCCCTGCGCGCCATCGTGGAGCAACTCTCCCCCGGGTCGTGGGAGCACGCGAGGGAGCCGGACCGCCGCGAGCTCTCCGCCACCGCCGTGTTCGCGCTCGATCTCGGCGAGGCGAGCGTGAAGGTGCGCTCCGGCCCGCCCGGCGACGACGACGCGGACATCGCCGCAGGTGGCCGCTGGGCCGGAGTGCTGCCGGTGCACACGGTGTTCGGCGTCCCCGAGTCCGATCCGACGCTCCCACCCGGTGACGGCGTGCCCACCCATGTGGCCGAGCGCCGACCCGGTCAGCGCACCCCGCCGTCTGAAACAGACCACGGAAACGGGTGACGTAACCTCGGCCCGCGTGGACGTCCCCTACCCGACCGCCGAGCGCCTCGACCTCGTCGAGGTCGTGCACGGGCACCGCATTGCCGACCCGTACCGGTGGCTCGAGGACCCGGACGACCCGCGCACGCGGGCCTGGGCAGCGGCCCAGGACGCGCTGACCAGGGAGCGCCTCGACGGTCTTCCGGGCCGCGACCGGCTCGCAGGCCGGCTCACCGATCTGCTGTCGGCCGGGTCGGTGTCGGCACCGCTGTGGCGGGCCGGGCGCGGTTCGCCACCCGCCGCGAGCCCGGCCAGGAACACGCGGTGCTGCACATGCGGGAGCCCGACGGCACCGAGCGGGTGCTGTTCGACCCCGTCGCGTTCGACCCGACCGGCCGCACCACCCTCGACGGCTGGGTGCCCGACCTCGAGGGCCGCACGCTCGCCTACCAGCTCTCCAGCGGGGGCGACGAGCAATCGGTGCTGCACGTCCTGGACGTCGCCACCGGGGAGGACGTCGAGGAGCCGATCGACCGCTGCCGGTACTCCGACGTCGCGTGGCTGCCCGGCGGCCAGGAGTTCGTGTTCGTGCGGATGGTGGCAGAGGACGAGGCACCCGCCGGGGAGCAGGCGTTCCACCGCCGGGTCTGGCGGCACCGCGTGGGCACCCCCACCGCAGACGACGAGCTGGTCGACGGCCCGGGCCTCTACGACGAGCACACCTACTACGGCGTGCACGTCTCGCGCGACGGCGGCTGGCTCGTGGTCACCGGCAACATCGGCACGGCCCGGCGCGACAGCGTGTGGATCGGGGAGCTCGGCGAGCGGACGCCGAAGCTGACGCCGCTGCTCACCCAGGCCGACGACGTGCAGTGCCACGCGTGGGTCGACCGGGACGGCCTGCTGTACCTGCACACCAGCGACCGGGCGCCACGCTTCAGGCTGGCCGTCACCGACCCGCGCACCCCGACCCGCGAACACTGGCGCGAGCTGGTGCCCGAGGACCCGGGATCGGTGCTGCAGGCCGTGCGCCGCCTCGAACGCCCCGACGGGCCATCCCTGCTCGCGCTGGCCCGCTCCCGGCACGCCGTGGCCGAGGTCTCGCTGCACGACGCCGCGGACGGCTCCCTCACCGGCACCGTCCCGCTGCCCGGCACCGGCTCGCTCACCGGCTTCTCGGTGGCCGACCGGGACACCCCCGCCGAGGTGGGCAGGCTCTGGCTCGGCTGGACCGACCTGGTCACCCCGCCCGAGGTCCACCGCTTCGACCTCGCCACCGGACGTACGGCCAGGGAGGAGGCGGCGCCGGGGGCAGTGGACGTACCCGCGGTGCACACCGAGCACCGCGAGTTCACGTCGGCGGACGGCACCACCGTGCGGATGTTCGTCATCTCCCCGCCCGGCGCGACCGGGCCGCGGCCCACGCTCGTCACCGGCTACGGCGGCTTCGGCATCAGCCGGGTTCCCGCTTTCACCGCGTCGGCGCTGGCGTGGGTCGAGGCCGGTGGCACGTTCGCCCTCGTGTCGCTGCGCGGTGGCGGTGAGGAGGGCGAGGACTGGCACCGCGCCGGCAACCGCGCCAACAAGCAGAACGTCTTCGACGACCTGCACGCCGCCGCCACCACCCTGATCGATGCCGGGGACACGGCCCCCGACCGGCTCGCGATCATGGGTGGCTCCAACGGCGCCTGCTCGTCGGCGCCGCGCTCGCCCAACGCCCCGACCTGTACCGGGCGGTCGTCTGCTCGGCACCGCTCCTGGACATGGTGCGCTACGAGGAGTTCTCCCTCGGCCGCACCTGGAACGACGAGTACGGCACCGCCGCCGACCCCGAGGAGCTCGGCTGGCTCCTGAACTATTCGCCCTACCACCACGTCCACGAAGGTGTGGACTACCCGGCGGTGCTCTTCACGGTGTTCGACTCCGACACCCGGGTCGACCCGCTGCACGCCCGCAAGATGTGCGCCGCTCTGCAGCACGCCACCGCCGGCGACCCCGACACCCGCCCCGTCCTGATCCGCCGCGAGACCGACGTGGGCCACGGTGCCCGAGCCGTCTCCCGCACCGTCGCGTTGGCGGTCGATCAGCTGTCCTTCCTCGCCGCACACACCGGTCTGGAGCTGTCTTGACCACCGCAGTACTCCCCGCCGCGTTCCCCATCGCCGCGGTCCCCGGCCAGCCCGCCTGCGCCGCCGACGCCGGCAGCTGGTGCTCCGCGTTCTACCAGTGGACCAACAGCGACTTCCTGGCCCGATCCGCCGACACGATCGTCTCCACCACGTTCAACGTGGCGCTGATCATCGTGCTCTGCGTCGCCGCCAGGTTCCTGCTCCACCGCGCGATCAACCGCATCGTCGATGGCGCCACCAACTCGCGGATCTCCCGCATCGTCGGTCGCGCACCACGGCTGCGCGGCAACTCGGGCGGCAACGGCTCGACCACCCCGCGGCGCGCGCAACGGGCCCGCACCATCGGCTCGGTGCTGCGCTCGATCAGCTCGGCCGTCATCCTCGCGATCGGCGCGGTCATGGTGCTGGCCGAGTTCGGCGTCGCGCTGGCCCCGATCCTGGCTTCCGCCGGGATCGTCGGCGTCGCGGTCGGGTTCGGCGCCCAGAACCTCGTGCGCGACTTCCTGTCCGGCATGTTCATGCTGCTGGAGGACCAGTACGGCGTCGGCGACATCATCGACGTCGGCGAGGCCAGTGGCGTCGTCGAGGCCGTCGGACTGAGGATCACGACGCTGCGCGATCTCAGCGGCACCGTCTGGTACGTCCGCAACGGCGAGATCCTGCGCGTCGGCAACAAGAGCCAGGGCTACGCCGCCGCCGTCGTCGATCTCCCGGTCGCGCACGCCGCCGATTTCGGTCAGGCCACCGCGATCGCCCAGCGCGTCGCTACCGAGCGCGTCGCCGAGGAGGACATCGCCGACTCCGTGCTGGAGCCGCCGCAGATGCTCGGGGTCGACCGGCTCGCGCCGGAGGGCGCGACGCTGCGCCTGACGGTCAAGGTCAAGCCGGGCGAGCAGTGGGCTGTCCAACGCGCCCTCAACGCCGCGATCGCCGACGCCTTCGACGACGCCGGTGTCCCCCGCCCGTCGATCTACTCGAGCGGCGAGTACCGCCCGTCGATGCCGTAGTCCGGACGGGGAGGATGATGGAGCCGTGACCGAACCTCAGAACTTCTACGCCGAGGTCGGCGGAGCCCCGGTCTTCGAGAAGCTCGTCCGGCGGTTCTACGAGCAGGTCGCCGAGGACGAGATCCTGCGGCCCCTGTACCCGGAAGAGGACCTCGGCCCGGCCGAGGTGCGGCTACGGATGTTCCTCGAGCAGTACTGGGGTGGCCCGCGCACCTACTCCGACCAGCGCGGCCACCCCCGGCTGCGGATGCGGCACGTGCCGTTCAAGATCGGCCCGATCGAACGCGACGCGTGGCTGCGGTGCATGCGGGTGGCCGTCGACGACGCCGGTCTGGACCCCGCCCACCGTGACCAACTGTGGCAATACCTCACGTACGCAGCCGCCAGCATGGTCAACAGCCCCATCTGAGTTTCACCCGGGAGTCCGAAGTACTACCCGGTGTGACGAACAGCCCTCGCTCCGTCCCCGATCGCTTGGCAAGATCTGGCGGGTGCAGCGCCTACCCACCCCGCCGGCTCCGCCGGGTACCGTCCCCCCGTGGTGGCGTGACGCCGTGGTGTACCAGATCTACGTCCGGTCGTTCTCGGACTCCGACGGCGACGGCGTCGGCGACCTCGAGGGGATCCGGGCCCGGCTCGGATACCTCGAGCTGCTCGGCGTGGACGCGCTGTGGCTCACCCCGTTCTACACGTCACCGATGGCCGACCACGGCTACGACGTGGCGGACCCGCGCGACGTCGACCCGGTGTTCGGCGACCTCGCCGCGTTCGACCGCCTCGTCGCCGACGCCCACGAGCACGGTCTGCGCGTCACGATCGACCTCGTGCCCAACCACACGTCCAGCGAGCACGAGTGGTTCCGCGCGGCCGTCGACGCCGCACCGGGGGCCCGGAACGGGGCCGCTACCACTTCCGCCGCGGTCGCGGCGAGGGCGGCGACGAGCCGCCCAACAACTGGCAGAGCGTCTTCGGCGGACCGGCCTGGACCAGGGTGCAGGACCCCGACGGCAGCCCCGGGGAGTGGTACCTGCACCTGTTCGCCCCCGAGCAGCCGGACCTGAACTGGACGAACGCCGAAGTGTGGGCCGACCTCGAGAAGACGCTGCGGTTCTGGCTCGACCGCGGGGTCGACGGCTTCCGCATCGACGTCGCCCACGGCATGAGCAAGCCCCCCGACCTCCCGGACGCACGGGAGCACCGCGCGGCCACCGCCGACGGCGAGCGGTGGGCCGCATCGGTCACCGAACCGGACCCGCGGTTCGACCACGACGACGTCCACACCGTGCACCGCATGATCCGCGCCGTGCTCGACCACTACCCCGGCCGGCTCGTCGTCGGCGAGGTCTGGGTGGGCGACAGCGCCCGGTTCTCCCGCTACGTGCGCCCCGACGAGCTGCACCTGGGCTTCAACTTCCGGCTGGTCCGCGCACCGTTCGACGCGACGGCCATCCGGACGGCGATCGAGCAGTCGCTCGCCGGCGTCGCCGACGTGGGTGCCCCGCCCGCGTGGACGCTGTCCAACCACGACGTCTCCCGGCCCGTCACCCGCTACGGCGGCGGCGTCGACGGCCTCGCGCGGGCCAGGGCGATGGCGCTCGTCGAACTGGCCCTGCCCGGCGTCGTGTACCTCTACAACGGCGAGGAGCTCGGGCTCCCCGACGTCGAGCTGCCCGACGACGCGCTGCAGGACCCGACGTGGCAGCTGTCGGGTCACACGCGTCGGGGCCGCGACCGCTGCCGCGTGCCGATCCCCTGGGAGGGCAGCGCGCCCGGGTACGGCTTCACCGCGGGCGACCCGTGGCTGCCCATGCCCCCCGACTACGGGAAGCTCGTCGCCGCCGAGCAGCTGGAGGACACCGGCTCGATGCTCTCGCTGGTGCGGCGGGCCATCGAGCTGCGCAAGACCCACCCGGGTTTCGACGGCGAGGAGCTGGAGTGGTTCGGCCCCCGGCGGGCTGCCTCGCGTTCCGCAGGGCGGGCACCACGCTGGTCTGCGCGCTGAACACCTCGGCCGAGATCGTCCCGCTCCCTCCCGGGGAAGTGGTGCTGGCCAGCGGACCACTCACCGAGGGCATGCTCCCGCCCGACACCGCCGCCTGGCTCGCCTGACCCCCGCGAGTCGCGGCCTGAGTGCGCGCGAGTCGCGGCCTCAGCCGACCAGCAGGGGGAGGGCGGTGACGCGCCGACGGACGACCGCGCCGTAGCGGGCGTCCAGCCGCATCCAGCTGCCGGTGGCCGAGACGCGCACGACACCCGCGTCCGGGCCGGTGTCGCCGAGGAACCCCATCCCGGACAACGCGAACAGGCACCGCAACGGCACCTTCACCACCGGGCGGTCGCCCGTCGACACCGTGATCACCGTCTGGTCCAGCAGCGATGCGGGCGGGCCCATCGGCCCGGCGTTGTCCCGGGCCACGGCGAGCCCGCGCTCGGTGAGCCGTTCCAGCTCCGCGGCCGGCACGTCGTCGACCTGGTGCCAGCCGTCGGGCGGGGGCAGCTCGCCGTGCCAGAAGCCGCCGCTGCCCGGGTCGACCGTGGCGGCCCGCTCCACCGTGAGCGCCGTGAGCAGGCCCGCGGCCGGCATCGTGACGTCGGTGGGTTCGAGCTCGCCGTGCACGGTGCGGGTGGCGAGCACCTCGAACGGGGTGCCCGCCCACGCCGTGACCGTGCCGGCCGCCGCCTGCAACCGCACCAGCGCGGCCTGGTCGAGCCGCACCACCCGCGCGACGAACGCGCCCAGGTCGCCACGCTCGTCCGGATCGGGAACCGTCAGGCGCGTCACGCCACCCACCTCCCCAGGAACTCGCGCTCCCCGGACGTGAGCCGCCGCGGCCGCTGGGCCGCCAGGTCGAACGTGGCGAGTCGGGTCTCGGCGGTGACGGCCACGGCGTCGCCGTCGTCGGGCCCGTCGTGCATCGCGTACCGGATGCGGAACGTCGCGGCCCGCAACTCGTCCACCGTCATCGCCACCCGAAGCCGCCGGGACCGGTAGGAGATCTGCCGTTTGTAGTCCACCGCCAGCCCCGTGACGAGCAGACCGTCGGAGAACCCCGGCACCCCCGCCTCCGCCGCAGCGTCGAAGACGAGCCGGATGCGGGCCTCCTCCAGCAACGTCACCGCAACCGCGTGGTTGACGTGCTGGAAGACGTCCTGGTCGGTCCAGCGCACGCCGACGTGAGCGATGAATGCAGCCACACCGCCCACCCTCTCAACCGGTGCCGGACACCTCCTCAGCGGGCCAGGCCCCGCAGCTGGCGGGAGACCACCGACAACGTGGCCAGGTCCAGCTGTCCGGCCTTGCCGACCTCCTGCAACGCCGCCCTGGCGCGCACGAGCCGCGACGCGTTCGCCTTCTCCCACAACGCGATCGCCTTCTCCACCGACGTGCCGGGGCCCGCCTCGCGCAGCGCGTCGAGCGTGATCGCCCGCAGCGACGCGTACAGGTCGTCGCGCAGGGCTAGCCGGGCGAGGGCGTGCCAGCGGTCGCCGCGCTCCAGCGCCGTGACCGAGGTGAGCGCCGAGTCGACGCCCAGGTGCTCGGACAGGCCGTAGTAGAGCGCCGCGACCTCGTGCGGCTCCCGCGCCTCCCGGTCGCGCTCCGACAGCTCCGTGAGCTCGACGACGTCGAGCAGCCCGTAGGTGTAGACCAGCACGGCGTTGCGCATCGCGGCGTCGTCGTCGAGGCCTGCCGAACGCAGCTCCGCGGCCCTCTCCTCGACCCATGCCAGCTCGCGGCCGCGCAGGAACTGCGGCAGGCCCGCCCGCAGCTCGCGCACGGTGGCCGCGAACCGGCTCACCTCCGCCCCGACCGCGAGGGGCTGCGGACGGTTGGTGAGGAACCAGCGCGACGCCCGGTCGAGCAGCCGCCGCGACTCCAGCACCAGCTCGTCCGACACCGCCGTGGGGATCGCGGGCGACCGCTGCTCCCGCCACAGCGCGGGCAGGTCGTACACGGCGGTGGTGACGGCGTAGGCCCGCATGGCGTCGGTGGACGTGGCCGAGAGCTCCTCGCCCAGCCGGAACGCGTACGTCATCCCGGCGCCGTCGACCATCTCGTTGACCAGCATCGTGGCGACGATCTCCCGGCGCAGCGGGTGCTCCCGCAGCGCGTGGGGAACCGCTCACGGACCGCGTGCGGGAAGTACCCCGGCAGCCGCGCCGAGGACGAGGCCGCGTCCGGCAGGTCGGTGGCGAGGACCTGCGCGGTGAGGTCGAGCTTGGTGTGGGCGAGCAGCGTGGCCAGCTCCGGGCTCGTGAGCCCGGATCCGGCGCTCTCCAGCGCGGCGAAACCCGGGTCGTCGGGCAGCACCTCGATCGTGCGGTCCAGCCCGCGGCGGGCCTCGAGGTCGGCGGTCAGGCGTGCGTGCACGCTGACCATCGCCGGGGCGTGGGCCCTGGCGATGCCCAGCACCTCGTTCTGGTCGCGGTTGTCGGCGAGCACGAGGTCCCCGACCTCGTCGGTCATCTCGAGCAGGACCGCGTCACGGGCCCCCCGCTCCAGCTCACCGGCCGCGACGAGGCGGTCGAGCAGGATCTTGATGTTGACCTCGTGGTCGGAGCAGTCGACGCCCGCGGAGTTGTCGATCGCGTCGGTGTTGATCTTCCCGCCGCGGCGGGCGAACTCGATGCGCCCGCGCTGGGTCAGTCCGAGGTTCCCGCCCTCTCCGACGACCTTCACCCGCAGCTCGGCGGCGTCGGCCCGCACGGCGTCGTTCGCCTTGTCACCGGCGTCGGCGTGCGTCTCGTCCGACGCCTTGACGTACGTGCCGATACCGCCGTTCCACAGCAGGTCGGCGGGCGCTCGCAGGATCGCCGCGATCAGCTCGGGCGGGCTCAGCCGGTCGACGCCATCGGCGATGCCCAGCGCGGCCCGGATCTCCGGCCCGACCGGCACCGACTTCGCGGTGCGCGGCCACACCCCGCCGCCCGCGCTGATCACCGACCGGTCGTAGTCGTCCCATGACGAGCGCGGCAGCGCGAACATCCGCTCGCGCTCGGCGAAGCCCGCCGCGGCGTCCGGGTTCGGGTCGACGAACACGTGCCGGTGGTCGAACGCCGCGAGCAGCCGGATGTGCCGGGAGAGCAGCATCCCGTTGCCGAACACGTCACCGGACATGTCGCCGACGCCGACGACGGTGAACTCGCTCGTCTGGGTGTCGACGCCCAGCTCCCGGAAGTGCCGCTTCACGCTCTCCCACGCACCCCGGGCGGTGATGCCCATGGCCTTGTGGTCGTAGCCGACCGAACCGCCCGAGGCGAACGCGTCACCCAGCCAGAAGCCGTACGACGCGGCCACGTCGTTGGCCACGTCGGAGAACTTGGCCGTGCCCTTGTCGGCGGCCACGACGAGGTAGGAGTCGTCGGCGTCGTGGCGCACCACGTCCGGCGGCGGCACGGTCTCGGTGCCCACGAGGTTGTCGGTGACGTCGAGCAGCCCCGAGATGAAGGTCCGGTAGCAGAACTCGACCTCGTCGGTCCCCGCGTCGGAGCGCCGGACGATGAACCCGCCCTTCGCGCCGACCGGCACGATCACGGCGTTCTTCACCGCCTGCGCCTTGACCAGGCCGAGGATCTCCGTGCGGTAGTCCTGCGGCCGGTCCGAGTAGCGCAGGCCCCCGCGGGCGACCGGCCCGAACCGCAGGTGCACACCCTCCACGCGCGGCGAGTACACGAAGATCTCGAACCTCGGCCGCGGCGCCGGCATCCCCGGCACCTCGGCGGGGTCCAGCTTGAACGAGAAGAACGGCCGGTCGCGGAACCAGTTCGTGCGCAACGTCGCGGTGATCATGGCGAGGTAGGTGCGCAGGATCCGGTCGGCATCCAGGCCGGTGACGGCGTCGATCAGCCCCCGCACCTCGGCGAGCGCGGCGAGCATCTCCCGCTCCCGCTCGTGTCGCCCCGGCTCGAACCGGGCACGGAACAGCGCCATCAACGCCCTGGCCACCGCCGGGTACGCCAGCAGGGTGTCGGCGATGTACTGCGGCCCGAACGTGATCCCCAGCTGCCGCGCGTAGCGCGCGTAGGCCCGCAGCACCGCGGCCTCCCGCCACGGCAGCCCGGCCCGCAGCACCAGCGCCGAGAACCGGTCCGACTCCGCCTCCCCGGCCCACGCCGCCCGGAACGCCGTGCCGAACGCCTCCACCACCGCCGGATCGTCGAACGCCGCGCCGGCCTCCCGCGCGGTGCCGTCGACCTGCAGGCCGAAGTCGTACAGGTAGCAGCGCAGCCCGTCCGCACGCACGAACTCCGACGGGCGCTCGTCGAGCACGTCGACACCCAGTCGCTGCAACAGCGGGAGCACCGCGGTCAGCGACGCGGGCGCACCGGCGAGGTACAGCGTGAACCGCGGCTCACCGTCGACGAGGTACATGCGGGTGTCGAACCCGCCCGGCCCGGACAGCGCCGCGATGCGACGCATGTCCTCCACCGCGTGCTGGGGTGCGACAGCGGCCTTGTACGGCTCCGGGACACCCGGGAGGAGGGCCGCCATCGCGGCGGCGTCGGGCTGGGAGAGCAGCCGGTCGTCCCAGGTGCGGACGGCCTCGGTGAGCTCGTCCTGCAGCGCGGACACGTCGACGTCGCCGAACCCCGCGGCGTCGGTGTCGGTCAGGACCGTGAAATGCACCATCGCGAGGCTCGACTCCGAGAGCCGCACCGTGAACTCGACCTGCCGCCCACCCAGCCGACGCTGCAGCACGTCGGCCATCCGAATGCGCGCGTCGGTGGTGTAGCGGTCCCGGGGCACGTAGACCAGGCACGAGATGAACCGGCGGTACGGGTCGGGCCGCAGGAACAGCCGCACCCCGCGCCGCCCCGCCACGGCGAGCACGCCGACCGCGGTGTCGTGCAACCGCTGCTCGCTCACCGCGAACAGCTCCTCGCGCGGCAGCCCGGAGATCACCTCCAGCATCCGCTGCCCCGAGTAGGACTCCAGCGGGAAGCCGGCCCGGCGGATCGCCTCACGCACCCGCCGCTCGACCACCGGGATGTCCAGCACGCTCTCGTACAGCGCGGGCACGGTGAGGAGCCCGAGGAACCGGTGCTCGCCGACGAGCGTGCCGTCGGTGTCGAACGTCCGGATCGCCAGGTAGTACGGGTGGACCGGGCGCAGCGGGCTCGGCGCGCTGGCCCGCGTCATCATGAGCAGCTCGTCCGGCCCGCGGGCCTTCTCGACCTTCGGCGCGAACTTCTCGGCGATCGCCGAGCCCTTCCGCAGCACCCCGAGACCCGAGTCGAGCTCGGCGACCAGCTCGTCACCGCTCACCTGGTAGTGCCGGTAGCCGAGGAACGTGAAGTGGTCGTCGGCGAGCCAGCGCAGCAGCTCACCGACGTCGGCCGCGTTGGCCCCGTCTGCCGCCGTGGTCCCGCGCGGCAGCTCGTCGGCCACCAGCCGCGCCCGCCGCACCATGAGCTCGGTGTCCTCGACGACCTCGCGGACGTCGTGCAGCACCCGCTCCAGCGCCTGCCCGAGCTGCGCCTCGTCGACGTCGGTGGGCATCAGTCGAGGTGGATCCACGACTCGACGAGCGTGTCGGCGGGCGGGGCGGCCGGGTCTGCCTCGGTGACCACCTCCGCGAGCTCACCGTCGTCGTCGCGCCGCACGACGACGATGGGGTGGATGACCCGCTCCACCTCGGCACCCGCCCGCGCCACCCCCGCCTGCAGCGACTCCACGAGGAACGGCATGTCGTCGGTGACGATCTCGACGACCCGTCCCGCGTCCGCTCCCTCCTGCGAGTCCCGCACCCGGATCAGCGGTTCCCCGGCGGCACGCACCTGGGCGAGCTCGAGGTGGCCGCGCGCCGCGCCGAGCAGGAGCGGCAACTGGTCGCCCCGCTGGAGGTCGGGCGCATGGCGCGCGTACAGCGCTCCCAGATCGGCAAGTTCAGGGTCGATCGGCTCGGGATCGGTCGCAGGCGTCTGCGCCAGCTCCCGGGTCCGGCTCGTCACATTCAGCTCCGGGTCTCGCCGGCGGCGTGCTCGCTCCGCCGCCGTTGGGCGCCCGCCCATCGGCGGGCTCACGGGCCACCCTAGCCCTCTGAGAGGTCCGCGAATTCCGGTCGGCACCGACCGGCGTCGTGTGCGCAACCCGTAAGCTGCGGGCACCCGTACCAGAGCCGTTGCACGCGGGTCCGGGCTCAGATCCCCCGGTACGCCGCCAGTGCTCCGGCGAGCAGGTCCGCGATCCCGAGGCCCTCTGTGGACTCCGCCCGGTCGGGCTCCTCAGCCGCGGATGTGGAGCCGCCCGCCGCCCCGTCACCGGTGGCTTTGTGCCCGCCCGCCCCGTTGCTCCCGGCGCCGTTGGTCCCGGCCCCGTTGGTCCCAGACCTGCTGGTCGCGGAGTCGCTGGTCACGGAGTCGCTGCGCGCTGCTCCGTCGTTCGCCGACCTGCTGCGGGATGACCCGGTGCGGCGGGCCAGCTCCCGGCCGCCCCGTTGCCCGCGGACCCATTGCCCGTTGACCCATGGCCTGCAGACCCGCCGACTTCTGCCCCGCCGGCTGCAGATCCCTGGGCTGCGGACCTGCCGGCTGTGGACCTGCCGCCGCTCGTCGACCTGTTGCTCGTAGATCCACCAGTGGCAGATCCGTTGGCGGCGGACCCGTTGGCGGCGGATCCACTCGCTACCGAGCCGCTGCCTGCGGATCCCGCGGCGGCACTCTCGGCGCTGCGGCGCCGGGCGGCACGGCCGGATCCGGCGAGCGTTCGTTGCGGCTCACCTGTGGCCCCGTTCTGCGTCTGGTCCGTTCGGCGCTGGGCGTCGCCGGCCCGGTCTTCGGTGTCGTCGGCTCGGTGCCTGCGACCGCGACCACCCGTGTCACCGCGCGCCGGGCCTCCCGTCCGCGCGCGCCCGGAGCCGTGCCGCCCGCCGCCGGGCAGATCGTCGCGCAGCAACTCCTCGACGTCGGCAGGCTCAGTGTCCCCGGAGAACGGCCACCCCTGCGCGTCACCCTCCTGGTCGGTGCCCTCGGCCGCTTCGGTCCGCCGCACGCGGGAGCCGTGCTCGAGTCGCTCGGCCCGGGCCGCCCGGAACTTCTGACCGCGCTCCTCGGACGCACTCGTGGTCAGGTCGGCCCATGGGGCGCGGGTGTCGGTCAGGGGCTGCAGGAGCTGGGCACCCACCGGACCGTCGGCGTCGTGCACCGCCACCCGCAACTGCGCACCCGGCAACTCCTCCGCGGCGACGAACCCGTCCAGGAGCGCGGGCAACGTGCGGTGCATCCAGCCGGTGGCGTCGCCCCGGCTCCAGCCCGCACGTGTGACGACGAGCGCATCCGAGTCGCCGAACCGCGACCGCGCACCCGACGGGAGCTGGTCGGCGACCAGATCTGCGACCGAACGCACCACCGCCGCCGCCCGCGGCCCCGCGAAGCGCCGCCCGTCGCGCGCGATGTCGATGACCACCACGCACCCGTCGTCGGCCGGTCGTTCCGCGCCCAGAGGCGACTCGGGTAGCGCTACCTCCGGCATTCCTACCCCGGGCAGCGACACATCGGGCAGCTGCTCCGACACCGACCGTTCCTCGGCCGAGTAGCTCGCTCCGACCCCGATACCGCTGAGGGCCCGGTCCAGCTCGGCGAGCGCCGCCTCCAGCCAGCCCCCGGAATCGTCGGAGCGCCCGATTCGGCGACGTCGCGTCCGGCGAGACCGCTGTGGCTTCGCTCGCGGCCTCCCCGGCGCGCCTCCCCCGTCGTGTCCGCCGACAGCTCCGGGCTCGGCTGATCGCCGGCCGGCGGCTCCTCCGCGCGCGCCGCGCGCCTCTCGAGCTACGGGACCGCCGGCCACTTCCGCCTGCACCCGCGTCGGTACCCGGCGAGTCGCCGTGGCGTGCGGCGCTGTTCCCGGCCGCGCCGCCGTCGATTGCTGCGCCGTCGGTTGCTGCACCGTCGGTCGCGGCGCTGTCGATTGCGCCGGCGCCGGCTGCGCTGTCGTTGTCGTCGCGCGCACGCCGCCGCCCGGAACGGGGCTGTTCCTGCGCTGCCGACGCCTCGTCCCGATCGTCCTCGGCGCGTCGCGGGCGTCGGCGGTCGGCGTCGGAGAACCGGCCGCGCCGCCGCACCGGGATCTGTTCGGCGTTTCCCTGGCCGGAGTCGAGCATCGGCACCCAGCCCGACGCGTCCGGCTCATCCTTGGCGTGGTCGCGCGGGCCGACGGACTTGCCGTTGCGGTGCCCCGAACCGTTCTCGGACGGGCCCGGGGACCCGTTGCGGAGACTGTGGATGAGCAGATCGCCGATCGGCGAGTCGCCGGCGGCACCGTTCCACGGCACCGCCTCCCACGCCGGATCCCGATCCTGCGCCTCAGCCGGTGGCGCCGCGGGCACCGGATCCCCGGCCGGCTCCGACCTCGGCTTCGGGCTGTCCTGCGACTCCTGCCTGTTCGACCGGAGCTTCCGATCGCTGCGCGTGATCGCAGGCAACACAGTGGTTGCGTCGGCGCTGAACGCGTCGTCGACGGTGGTGGCCGACGGGCCAGCCGCGCGTTCCCGGCGCCGCTTGGGCCGCTCGAGCTCGGCCGGCTCCGACAGCTCGGCCAGCGCCGCGAGCAGCCGTCGCGACCTGTCCCGGTCGCGGCGCTCCGCCCCGACCGCCAGTTGGAGCGCCTCCAACGCGACGTCGAGCTGCCCTGCCTGCTCGTGCAGCGCCCCCAGCGCCGTGCGGCAGACCGCCTCGAGGTCGGGAACGTCGCTCCCGGCCGCGTCCTCGGCGGCCTGCGCGAGCAGTTGCGCGGTGTCGGCCCGCGGGTCGTGGGCGGCGAGCGCCCTGGTGACCGTGAGCCTCAGGAGTGCCATCTGCCGAGTGGGGCGCG
Organism: Pseudonocardia sp. CNS-004; assembly: GCA_001942185.1. Lineage (GTDB taxonomy): Bacteria > Actinomycetota > Actinomycetes > Mycobacteriales > Pseudonocardiaceae > Pseudonocardia. Next base: position 50,470 of record MKJV01000102.1, on the reverse strand, counting down.
CCAGCTCCGACAACCGGGGGAGCAGGGCGTTGCAGCCGTCGGCGGCCTCGGCCGGCCGCCCGGCGTCGAGCAGCGCGGAGATCCACTCGGCGGCGAGCGCCGCCGCCAGGTGGCTCGACGGCCTGCCCGCGCCCGCGCGCCCGCGCTCCAACCGCGCGAGCCCCTCCGCAGCGTGGTCGACGGCGATCGCCGGGCGCCCGGCTCGCCGTTCCACGACGGCCCGGACCAGCGCGACGGACGCCCCGCCGAGCTCCGCGGCCGAGCCGCCGACCGTGCCCCACGCCGCGTCGGCGGCGTCGAGTGCTGCAGCGACCTCGTCGGGAGCGTCCTCGACGGCACACCGCGCGTGGGCGCAGAGCAGGTCGGCAGCGAGTTCTGCGTCGGTGCCGTCGACGCGTACATCGGAGAGGAACCGCCGCGCCGCCTCGACCTCACCGGCCCCCGCCGCGACCATCGCCAGCTCGACCCGAAGGCGCTGGGCCGCGGCGCCGTTGAGGGCGTCACCACCCCACCGCGGCAGAGCAGCGAGCACCGCGCACGCGGTGTCGCGTCCGTCGCCGATGGCGACCCGTGCGTGGACGGCCCACCCGGCCGCAGCCAGCCAACGATCCTGGTGACCCGCGCTGGACGCTTCCTCGAGCACGTGGTCGGCCAGTTCGGCCGTGAGGTCGGGGCGAGCCCATCGAAGTGCCGCAGCCGCCTTGACGAGGTCTGCGTCCACTCGTGGTACTCCCCCGATCACTCGGCCTTCGGCACGCGTCGACCCCACGTGACCTCCTGAAGTGCCGGGATCCACCACCCGAGCCGGCAGAACGCACCGGCCGGGGGATGCTTAGCTCTCAGTCGCGAGTCAGCTTACGGTGCGTCACTCGGTGCGGACGCGCGGCCTCCGCCCCCATGCGTTCGATCTTGTTCCGCTCGTAGGCCTCGAAGTTGCCCTCGAACCAGAACCACGACGCGGGGTTCTCGTCGGTGCCCTCCCACGCGAGGATGTGCGTGACGACGCGGTCGAGGAACCAGCGGTCGTGGGAGATCACCACCGCGCACCCGGGGAACTGCTCCAGTGCGTTCTCCAGCGACCCGAGCGTCTCGACGTCGAGGTCGTTGGTCGGCTCGTCGAGCAGGATCAGGTTGCCGCCCTGCTTGAGCGTGAGCGCCAGGTTCAACCGGTTCCGCTCGCCACCGGACAGCACTCCCGCCGGCTTCTGCTGGTCGGGCCCCTTGAAGCCGAACGCTGCGACATAGGCCCGCGAGGGCATCTCGACGTTGCCCACCTTGATGTGGTCGAGCCCGTCGGAGACGACCTCCCAGACGGTCTTCTTGGGATCGATCCGGACCGGTTCTGGTCGACGTAGGACAGCAGCACCGTGTCGCCGACCCGCACCGTGCCGGAGTCGGGCTGCTCCAGCCCGACGATCGTCTTGAACAGCGTGGTCTTGCCCACCCCGTTGGGGCCGATGACGCCGACGATGCCGTTGCGGGGCAGGGAGAACGACAAGTCCTTGATCAGGACCCGGCCGTCGAAGCCCTTGTCGAGGTGGTCGACCTCGACCACGACGTTGCCCAGGCGCGGCCCCGGCGGGATCTGGATCTCCTCGAAATCGAGCTTGCGGTACTGCGCGCCTCGGCCGCCATCTCCTCGTAGCGCTGCAGACGGGCCCGGCTCTTCGCCTGGCGGGCCTTCGCCCCCGAACGGACCCATGCGAGCTCGGAGACCAGCCGCTTCTGCAGCTTGGCGTCCTTGCGCCCCGTGACGGCGAGACGCTCGGCCTTCTTCTCCAGGTAGGTGGAGTAGTTGCCCTCGTAGCCGATCGCCCGGCCCCGGTCGAGCTCCATGATCCACTGGGCGACGTTGTCCAGGAAGTACCGGTCGTGGGTGACCGCGAGGATCGCCCCGGCGTAGCTCGCCAGGTGCTGCTCCAACCACAGCACGCTCTCGGCGTCGAGGTGGTTGGTCGGCTCGTCGAGCAGCAGCAGGTCGGGCTTGCTCAGCAGGAGCTTGCACAACGCGACACGGCGTCGCTCACCGCCGGACAGCTGCGTGACCGGCAGATCCGGCGCAGGGCACCGCAGCGCGTCCATCGCCTGCTCGAGCTGGGAGTCGAGCTCCCACGCGTCGTTGTGGTCGAGGATCTCCTGGAGCTGACCCATCTCCTCCATCAGCTCGTCGGAGTAGTCGGTGGCCATCTGCTCGGCGATCTGGTTGTAGCGGTCGAGCTGCTGCTTGATCTCGCCGAGCCCTTCCTCGACATTGCCGAGGACCGTCTTCTCCTCGTTCAGCGGCGGCTCCTGCTGGAGGATGCCGACCGTCGCCCCGGGGGCCAGGAGCGCGTCGCCGTTGTTCGGCTGCTCCAGCCCTGCCATGATCTTCAACACCGTCGACTTGCCGGCGCGTTGGGTCCCACGACGCCGATCTTCGCTCCGGGCAGGAAGTTCAGCGTGACGTTGTCGAGGATGACCTTGTCGCCGTGGGCCTTGCGGACCTTCTGCATGCTGTAGATGAACTCCGCCACGCAACGATGGTAGTTCCGGCCGTTCACGCCCTGACGGCCCCCTCACCGGCGAGCACTCCTGGCCGCTGAGGGGCCTCGGCGCCCGACGGCGGCTCACCCGGTCGCCCTCGCGCTGCGATCGGGCGCGAGACGTCGTCGGGCCTGCCCGCGTTCCCGTCCGGCCCCGTGCCCGCGGGCGCGTCGGCAGCGGCCGACCGCGTACGCGTGACCGCGGCCGTGGACCACCGCAGGTCCGGCCCGACGGCCGCCGCGTTGATCTCCAACCTGGCCTCGATGTGCCCGTCTCGTTCGAAACTCGAGTTGACCAGCTTCCCGTGGACGACCACCGGATCACCGATGCGGAGCGACAGGAGCACGTTGTCGCCGAGCTGACGCCAGCACTTCACGCTGAGGTAGACCGGCTGCGCGTCGTTCCACTCCTCGGCGGAGCGATCGAACCACCGCTCGGTGGTGGCGACCCGGAACCTCGCACCCGTGTTCTTGCCCGAGCCGAACCGCTCCGGCTTCGTGGCGATCCGCCCGGCACCGTCAGATAGATCGTGCTCATCGTGCACTCCTCGCTCGCATCCGTTGGCCCGTGGCCACCTGAGACGAGCGTGCGCCGTGCGGGGTGCGCGCACGAGAGAATCGCCGGAACTGTGGATGCATGGGATGCGAGGTGGACAACTCGGCCCGACGCGCCGCATCTTGTCGGTGTCCAGTGCGATGATGGGCAAAAACAAAAGTGACCCCCCGCCTGCTGGCGGGGGCCACTTCTACACGTTGAATGTCGGCGGCGACCTACTCTCCCACACCCTACCGAGTGCAGTACCATCGGCGCTGGAGGGCTTAGCTTCCGGGTTCGGGATGGGACCGGGCGTTCCCCCTCCGCCAAAACCACCGACAACACTATCAAATTATTGTCAAACCATAGTGGATGCGCCACAAAACATGTGGTTATGCGCTCAGGGTCGCACAGTGGATGCAAACAACTCGTCATGAACAAGCCCTCGGCCTATTAGTACCAGTCAACTCCACCCATTGCTGAGCTTCCATCTCTGGCCTATCAACCCAGTGGTCTGCTGGGGGCCTTAACCACGCAAGGTGGTGGGAGACCTCATCTTGGAACGAGCTTCCCGCTTAGATGCCTTCAGCGGTTATCCCTTCCGAACATAGCCAACCAGCCGTGCTCCTGGCGGAACAACTGGCACACCAGAGGTTCGTCCGTCCCGGTCCTCTCGTACTAGGGACAGCCTTCCTCAAGTCTCCTGCGCGCGCGGCGGATAGGGACCGAACTGTCTCACGACGTTCTAAACCCAGCTCGCGTACCGCTTTAATGGGCGAACAGCCCAACCCTTGGGACCTACTCCAGCCCCAGGATGCGACGAGCCGACATCGAGGTGCCAAACCATGCCGTCGATATGGACTCTTGGGCAAGATCAGCCTGTTATCCCCGGGGTACCTTTTATCCGTTGAGCGACACCCCTTCCACCAGGTGGTGCCGGATCACTAGTCCCGACTTTCGTCCCTGCTCGACCTGTCAGTCTCACAGTCAAGCTCCCTTGTGCACTTACACTCAACACCTGATTGCCAACCAGGCTGAGGGAACCTTTGGGCGCCTCCGTTACATTTTGGGAGGCAACCGCCCCAGTTAAACTACCCACCAGGCACTGTCCCTGAACCAGATCATGGCCCGAGGTTGAGACACCCAATTCGACCAGAGTGGTATTTCAACAACGACTCCGCAACCACTGGCGTGGCCACTTCACAGTCTCCCACCTATCCTACACAAGCCGAACCGAGCACCAATACCAAGCTGTAGTAAAGGTCCCGGGGTCTTTCCGTCCTGCCGCGCGTAACGAGCATCTTTACTCGTAGTGCAATTTCGCCGAGTCTGTGGTCGAGACAGCGCCCAAGTCGTTACGCCATTCGTGCAGGTCGGAACTTACCCGACAAGGAATTTCGCTACCTTAGGATGGTTATAGTTACCACCGCCGTTTACTGGCGCTTAAATTCTCCGCTTCGCCCCCGAAGGGACTAACAGGTCCTCTTAACGTTCCAGCACCGGGCAGGCGTCAGTCCGTATACATCGTCTTGCGACTTCGCACGGACTGTGTTTTTTCGCCCCCGAAGGGACTAACAGGTCCTCTTAACGTTCCAGCACCGGGCAGGCGTCAGTCCGTATACATCGTCTTGCGACTTCGCACGGACTGTGTTTTTAGTAAACAGTCGCTTGGGCCTGGTCTCTGCGGCCGGCTGCCCCTAGCCCGCGAAGGGCTTCAGAGCCTCCGGCCCCCCTTCTCCCGAAGTTACGGGGGTATTTTGCCGAGTTCCTTAACCACAGTTCACTCGATCGCCTTGGTATTCTCTACCTGACCACCTGTGTCGGTTTAGGGTACGGGCCGCAACAGCACTCGCTAGAGGCTTTTCTCGGCAGCATGGGATCATCCTACTTCGCCTCAATCGGCTACGCATCACCTCTCACCCCTGATGACATGCGGATTTACCTACATGTCGGGCTACAGGCTTACACCAGGACTACCACCGCCTGGCGGGACTACCCTCCTGCGTCACCCCATCGCTTGCCTACTACCGGATCGGGTCCCACGCTCCCCCGACCCTGATCACCCCGAAGGGCTCACAGGCGGGTTCGGATGGTTAGCATCACCGGCCTCAGCACGGGCGCACTGTCACGGGCACGGGAATATCAACCCGTTGTCCATCGACTACGCCTGTCGGCCTCGCCTTAGGTCCCGGCTCACCCTGGGCGGATTAACCTGGCCCAGGAACCCTTGGTCATTCGGCGGCAGAGGTTCTCACTCTGCATTCGCTACTCATGCCTGCATTCTCACTCCCACACCCTCCACGACTGGGTCACCCCGCCGCTTCACTGGATGCAGGACGCTCCCCTACCCAACACCACGACTACACCCACCAGGCGAACCCGACGGGCGGATCTATTGTGGCATTGCCACGGCTTCGGCGGTGTGCTTGAGCCCCGCTACATTGTCGGCGCAGGACCACTTGACCAGTGAGCTATTACGCACTCTTTAAAGGGTGGCTGCTTCTAAGCCAACCTCCTGGTTGTCTGGGCGATCCCACATCCTTTCCCACTTAGCACACGCTTAGGGGCCTTAGCCGGTGATCTGGGCTGTTTCCCTCTCGACTACGAAGCTTATCCCCCGCAGTCTCACTGCCGCGCTAGAAATACCGGCATTCGGAGTTTGGCTGAGTTCAGTAAGATTTTGGTCCCCCTAGCCCATCCAGTGCTCTACCTCCGGCATCCACCACGCGACGCTGCACCTAAATGCATTTCGGGGAGAACCAGCTATCACGGAGTTTGATTGGCCTTTCACCCCTACCCACAGCTCATCCCCCAGGTTTTCAACCCTGGTGGGTTCGGGCCTCCACCACGTCTTACCGTAGCTTCACCCTGGCCATGGGTAGATCACTCCGCTTCGGGTCTACACCCCGCGACTACACGCCCTATTCAGACTCGCTTTCGCTACGGCTACCCCACACGGGTTAACCTCGCCACGAAGCATAACTCGCAGGCTCATTCTTCAAAAGGCACGCCATCACCCGTTAAAGGCTCTGACGGCTTGTAGGCACACGGTTTCAGGTACTATTTCACTCCCCTCCCGGGGTACTTTTCATCTTTCCCTCACGGTACTAGTCCGCTATCGGTCATCAGGGAGTATTTAGGCTTACCGGGTGGTCCCGGCAGATTCACAGCAAATTCCACGAGCTCGCTGCTACTCGGGAGCAACGTCCATGACGCATGCGCTGTTTTCGCGTACGGGGCTCTCACCCACTACGGCGACCCTTTCCAGAAGTCTTCCACTAACAGCACACCACACCATCTGGAGCTCGGCAGAACCCCAACGACGAAATCCCACAACACCCCAGCCGCAACGCCTGCCGGCTTGACACGACCAAGGTTTAGCCTCATCCGCTTTCGCTCGCCACTACTCACGGAATCACGGTTGTTTTCTCTTCCTGTGGGTACTGAGATGTTTCACTTCCCCACGTTCCCTCTCATACCCTATGAATTCAGGCATGAGTGACGCCCCATGACGGGCGCCGGGTTTCCCCATTCGGACATCCTCGGATCACAGCTCGGTTGACAGCTCCCCGAGGCCTATCGCGGCCTCCCACGTCCTTCATCGGCTCCTGATGCCTAGACATCCACCATGTGCCCTTAAACACTTATTCACAACAAGATGCTCGCATCCACTATGCAACACTCAACGCACAACCACACCCCAACCCACCACGACCACCACCACACCAACAACGCGATGCGTTAGACGATCCAGGCCAGGGGCCAGAAGAAACACCACAAACGGTGTCCCCTCAGGACCCAACAGTGTGCCGACATCCATGAACCAGCCTTTATGTTCCACCCAGCGCCACACCCCAACACACAGAGCGCGACTTCTAGAAGAAGGAGAACCAACCCCAACACTCGAAGCTGGTCAACCCCACCAACACGGTGGACTCCTTAGAAAGGAGGTGATCCAGCCGCACCTTCCGGTACGGCTACCTTGTTACGACTTCGTCCCAATCGCCGGTCCCACCTTCGACGACTCCCTCCCACAAGGGGTTAGCCATCGGCTTCGGGTGTTACCAACTTTCATGACGTGACGGGCGGTGTGTACAAGGCCCGGGAACGTATTCACCGCAGCGTTGCTGATCTGCGATTACTAGCGACTCCAACTTCACGGGGTCGAGTTGCAGACCCCGATCCGAACTGAGACTAGCTTTAAGGGATTCGCTCCACCTCGCGGTCTCGCAGCCCTCTGTACTAGCCATTGTAGCATGTGTGAAGCCCTGGACATAAGGGGCATGATGACTTGACGTCATCCCCACCTTCCTCCGAGTTGACCCCGGCAGTCTCCCATGAGTCCCCGGCATAACCCGCTGGCAACATGGAACGAGGGTTGCGCTCGTTGCGGGACTTAACCCAACATCTCACGACACGAGCTGACGACAGCCATGCACCACCTGCACACCAGCCACAAGGGAACGCCTATCTCTAGACGCGTCTAGTGCATGTCAAACCCAGGTAAGGTTCTTCGCGTTGCATCGAATTAATCCACATGCTCCGCCGCTTGTGCGGGCCCCCGTCAATTCCTTTGAGTTTTAGCCTTGCGGCCGTACTCCCCAGGCGGGGCACTTAATGCGTTAGCTGCGGCACAGAGACCGTGGAATGGCCCCCACACCTAGTGCCCACCGTTTACGGCGTGGACTACCAGGGTATCTAATCCTGTTCGCTCCCCACGCTTTCGCTCCTCAGCGTCAGTGTCGGCCCAGAGACCCGCCTTCGCCACCGGTGTTCCTCCTGATATCTGCGCATTTCACCGCTACACCAGGAATTCCAGTCTCCCCTGCCGAACTCAAGTGATGCCCGTATCGACCGCACGCTCAGGGTTAAGCCCCAAGTTTTCACGACCGACGTGACACACCGCCTACGAGCTCTTTACGCCCAATAATTCCGGACAACGCTCGCACCCTACGTATTACCGCGGCTGCTGGCACGTAGTTGGCCGGTGCTTCTTCTACCGGTACCGTCAGTTACCCTTCGTCCCGGTCGAAAGAGGTTTACAACCCGAAGGCCGTCATCCCCCACGCGGCGTCGCTGCGTCAGGCTTTCGCCCATTGCGCAATATTCCCCACTGCTGCCTCCCGTAGGAGTCTGGGCCGTATCTCAGTCCCAGTGTGGCCGGTCGCCCTCTCAGGCCGGCTACCCGTCGTCGCCTTGGTAGGCCATCACCCCACCAACAAGCTGATAGGCCGCGGGCCCATCCTCAGCCGAAAAACTTTCCACCCACTGTCATGCAACAGCAGGTCATATCCGGTATTAGACCCAGTTTCCCGGGCTTATCCCAGAGCTGAGGGCAGGTCACCCACGTGTTACTCACCCGTTCGCCGCTCGTGTACCCCCGAAGGGGCCTTACCGCTCGACTTGCATGTGTTAAGCACGCCGCCAGCGTTCGTCCTGAGCCAGGATCAAACTCTCCAACAAAAACTGGCCCTACAATTGCGCCGAGGACGGGGCCTCGACGACTTATTGTTCAAACTGGCACAAAACCAATTCATGAACAAGCTCGACACACTGTTGAGTTCTCAAGAGACACCCGCACACCTTTTCGATCCTCGCGGACCGGGCCGGGGCAACTTTCACACAGTACATGGTCCTGGACGCGGAGTCAAGCTCCGCCAGGCCCACTCCGTCAGGTTAGCACCGAGGTGCTCGGCCTTCCGGGGCGGCCGCCATGATCCGGGGGCTGACTCTGGGCCGGAGATTCCGTCCCGGTCTGTCGTGCTGCCCGCCGTGGCGACGAGGAGAAAGTTACACACCCCCGAAATGGGCCCGAACAGGGGGGTACCTTTTTGGTGTTTCCGCAGGTCACACCCCTTGTGGTGGCCAACCGGCCCCGGGAGCGCCGCGCACGGCTCAACCGGCGCGCACGCCGGCGAGGTTGCGCTTGCCCCGGCGCACGACGGCCCACCGCCCCGCGAGGAGGTCGCTCTCGCCGAGGGTCCACCCCTCGTCGGGAACCTTGGTGTTGTTCACGTACGCACCGCCCTCGCCGACCGTGCGCCGGGCGGCGCTGCGGCTGTCCACCAGTCCGGTGGACAGCAGGAGATCGATGATCGTGGGCCGTTCGCCGATCGACACCTCGGCGTGCGGGACCTCGGCCAGTGCGGCGTCGAGCGTGCCGGCGTCGAGTTCGCGCAGGTCACCGCGGCCGAACAGCGCCGAGCTCGCCGCGATCACCTGCTCGGTGGCGCGCCGGCCGTGCACCAGCGTGGTCAGCTCCGACGCCAGCCTGCGCTGGGCGGCGCGCGCGAACGGCCGCTCGTCGAGCTCGCGTTGCAGCTCGTCGATCTCCTCGCGCGCCAGGTCGGTGAAGAAGCGCAGGTACCGGATGACGTCGGCGTCGGCCGCGTTGACGAAGTACTGGTACCAGGCGTACGGCGAGGTCATCGCGGGGTCGAGCCAGATGCTCCCGCCCCCGGTGGACTTGCCGATCTTCCGGCCTTCCGCGTCGGTGACGAGCGGTGTGGTGAGCGCGTGCACGGTGGCGCCGTCGACCCTCCGGATCAGGTCCACCCCGCCGACGATGTTGCCCCACTGGTCGGACCCGCCGATCTGCAGGCGACAGCCGTGTTGGCGGTGCAGGTGCAGGTAGTCCTGGCTCTGCAGGAGCAGGTAGCTGAACTCCGTGTAGGACATGCCGTCGCCGGCGAGCCTGCGCTTGACCGTGTCACGGTTCAGCATCACGTTGATGGAGAAGTGCTTACCGACGTCGCGCAGGAACTCGAGGGTGGTCTGCCCGCCGGTCCAGTCGAGGTTGTTCACGACCAGTGCGCCGGTGGGTCCGTCGTCGAAGTCGACGAAGCGCTCCAGCTGGCCCCGGATCCGGTCGGCCCACTCGCGCACCGTGTCGGCGCTGTTCAGCGCGCGCTCCCCGACGTCGCGCGGATCGCCGATCATGCCGGTGGCCCCGCCCGCGAGGACGATCGGCCGCGCGCCCGCCTTCTGGAACCTGCGGAGTGTGAGCAACTGCATGAGGTTGCCCGCGTGCAGGCTCGGCGCCGTGGGATCGAACCCGGCGTAGAGGGTGAGCACCCCGTCGTCGAGATCACGCCGCAACGGGTCGAGGTCGGTGCTCTGCGCGATCAGGCCGCGCCACTCCAGCTCGTCGAGGATGTTCGTTCCCACGGGAACGATCCTCCCCCACCGTGACTAGGGAGTTTCAGCCGCCCAGACCCCTTGCGAACTCGGCGGGCAGCTCGTCGAGCAGCGCGGGCAGGCTCAGCACGCTGCTGAACGACAGCGCGACGCCCTGTTCCTGCGTGAGGTTCACCACGCGGCCCTCCCGGCCGATGCGCAGCGCCGGGTAGCCGGGCTGGGCGTCGAGCGCGGCGTTGTCGTTGCCGGGGATCTCCAGCCACCCGGCGACGTCGTTCTCGTCGAGCATGCCGAGCTGCTCGTTGCTGATCTCGGCGTAGAAGTTGTCCCCGGCGAGCTCGTCGAAGACCTGTGGGACGGTGAAGCCCAGGGTGGTGAGGAACCGCCCCCGGTTGTCCTCCGACGTCCAGACGAAGTAGCCGGAGCCCGTCGAGCTGGCGGCCGCGATCGCGGCCTTGCGCCCCTCGAACTGCGGGTACTGCCCGCGGACGGCCTCGAACCTCCCCTCGAGCTCGGTGACCAGCCGCTCGGCGTCCTCGGCGCGCCCGAGCGCCGTGCCGATCATCCGGGTCGAGTCCTGCCAGGCGATCTGGAACGGGTTCACGCCCTGCGGGTGCGCGATGGTGGGCGCGATCCGGGAGAACGTGTCGTACTCCTGCTGGTCCAGCCCCGCCGACACCGCCACGATCAGGTCCGGTGCCAGTGCCGCCACCGTCTCGACGTTGATCTGGTCACCGACCAGCACCTGCGGCTGCTGCCCCTGCAGGCGGTCGCTCGCCCACGGCCACGTGGCCGACGGGCGGTTGCCGGTGAACTCGCGGATCGCGACGGGCACGACGCCGAGCGCGAGGATCGCGTCCTGGTCGGTGTAGCCCAGCGAGACCACGCGCTGCGGGGCCTGCGCGATCTCGGTGGTGCCGAGCGCGTGCACCACCGTGACCGGGAACGCTCCCCCGCCCTCCGCCGGCGCCGTCTCCGCGGGGGCCGACCCACCTCCTCCGCACGCGCTGAGCAAGACGGCGGCGGTGAGCAGCGCCGCGAAGGCGCGGAGACGGACGATCACGGGCGCAGGTTAGGCTCCCCTGACTTGTCCGTCCAGGTTCGTGACCGGCGCGCCACGGCCCGGCCGGTACGGGCTCACCGCGCGGGAGCCGTCGAGCCAGAACCGCCAGGGCAGCTGGTGGGCGGCCGCCACCCCGACCCGTGGCCCCGTGCGCACGAGGGCGGGGTCGACGGGCGGCCCGGCCAGCATGCGGACCGGTGATGCGGGATCCGTCACGTCGACCCCGTTGTGCTCCCGGCCCAGCCCGAGCAGTGACGCGAGCCGGGCCGGGCCCTTGGCGAGATCATCGTCACGCCGGGCCGTCGGGCGCCGGGCGTGGGCCACCGCGAGGTCGGACACGACCTCCCCCGCCCGCAGCAGCACCGCCCCCGCCTCGCCGTCCTCGAGCGCGGTGACGTTCGCGCAGAAGTGCATGCCGTAGACGAAGTAGACGTAGAGGTACCCGGCGGGCCCGAACATCACCCCGTTGCGCGGGGTGCGGCCGCGGAAGCTGTGCGACGCCGCGTCGTCGGCGCCCCGGTACGCCTCCACCTCGACGAGCCGGACGGCCACCTCGCCCTCCGGCGTGTCGGAGACGACCGTGCAGCCGAGCAGGCGCACGGCCGCCTCCAGCACGTCGACGGCCAGCTCCTCCCTCGGGAGGAGATCACCCACGTTCTGCAAGGGCCAGCCGCACGCACACGGCAACGCCTCCATCGCCTTGCGCACCTCGGCGAGCACGGGGAACGTCGGCGCGAGCCGGATGATGCTGTCCTGCGGGTCCTCGCCGCCCGGGTGGGTGGCACCGGCGGGGGTGAGTGCCAGCCCCGCCTCCTTGGCGAGCCGGACGATCTCGGTGGCGGCGCCCTCCGGCACGGTCAGCGTGACGAAGTACCCGCCTGCCGGCTTCGACCACTCCACGCCGGGGGTGTCGGTGAACTCCCGGGTGAGCACCTCGTCGACCACCGCGAACTTCGGCGCGATGATCTCGCGGTGCTTGCGCATGTGGGCACGCAGGCCGTCGGCGTCGCGCAGGAACCGGGCGTGGCGCAGGTGGTTGGTCTTGTCCGGACCGATCGTGCGCTTGGACGTGAGCCGGATCCACCAGTCGATGTTCTCCGCCGACGCGCCGAGGAACGCCACACCCGCGCCGGCGAGTGTGATCTTCGACGTGGAGCCGATGACGAACGGCCGGTTCGGGTGGCCCGCCTCGGCGGACAGGGCGAGCACGTCGGCGATCTCTGCCTCGTCCTCGGTGAGGTGGTGCGCCGTGTACGCGTTGTCCCAGATGATCCGGAAGTCGGGCGCCGCGGTGGGCATCGACGCGAGCCTGCGCACGGTCTCGTCGGAGTACACCGCCCCCGTGGGGTTGGAGTACTTCGGCACGCACCAGATGCCCTTGACCGTCGGGTCGGCGGCCACCAGCTCCTCGACGACGTCCATGTCGGGGCCGTCGTCGAGCATCGGCACCGGCACCAGCTCGATCCCGAGCCGCTCGCACACGCCGAAGTGCCGGTCGTAGCCCGGGACGGGGGCGAGGAAGACGACCCGCTCCTCGTCCACCCAGCGCCGCTCGCCATCCGGGAGGGGGGACAGCAGCGCGTGGACGAGCGTGTCGTGCATCAGCTCGAGGCTGGAGTTGCCGGAGGCGACCAGCTGCTCGACGGGCACCTGCAGGAACGGCGCGAAGATCGCCCGCAGCTCGGGGAGGCCGTGCAGGCCGCCGTAGTTGCGGCTGTCGGTGCCGTCGGCGGCGCGGAAGTCATCCGCGCCGGGCAGGCCCAGCATCGGGTCGCGAGATCGAGCTGCTCCGACGACGGCTTGCCCCGGGTGAGGTCGAGCTTCATGCCCTCGGCCTGGAGCTTCTCGTAGGCGGCGCGGGCATCCTCCAGCCCCGGCGTGGTCATGCTGATCCTCCAAGGTCGGTGAGGGCCTGGCGCGCGGTGGTGACGGCGGCGCGCAGGTCGGAGAGCTGCTCGGCGACCCGCGCGCCCGCGGTGCCGCCGCGAGCGGCCCGGGACGCGATCGAGCCTGCCACGGTGAGCACGGAGCGCACGTCCGGGGTCAGCGCCGGGTGCACGGCGGCCAGTTCGGCGTCGGTGAGGTCCTCGAGGCCCACCCCCCGCGACTCGGCCGCGCGGACGCAGCCGCCCGCCGCCTCGTGGGCCACCCGGAACGGCACGCCCTGGCGCACCAGCCACTCCGCGATGTCCGTGGCGAGTGTGAAGCCAGCCGGGGCGAGCTCCGCGAGCCGCTCGGTGTGGAAGGTGAGCGTGGCCACCATCCCGGCGACGGCCGGCAGCAGCAGGTCCAGCTGCTCGACCGAGTCGAACAGCGGTTCCTTGTCCTCCTGCAGGTCGCGGTTGTAGGCGAGCGGGAGGCCTTTGAGGGTGGCCAGCAGGCCCGCGAGGTTGCCGATCAGCCGCCCCGCCTTGCCCCGCGCCAGCTCCGCGACGTCGGGGTTCTTCTTCTGCGGCATGATCGAGCTGCCGGTGGAGAAGGCGTCGTCGAGGGTGACGTAGGAGAACTCCGCGGTGGCCCAGACGATCACCTCCTCGGCGATCCGGGACAGGTCGACGGCCACCATGGCCAGCACGAACGCCGCTTCGGCCGCGAAGTCGCGCGACGCGGTGCCGTCGATCGAGTTGGCCGACGACGTGTCGAAGCCCAGCTCGGCGGCCACGGCCTCCGGGTCGAGCCCGAGCGAGGAGCCCGCCAGCGCGCCGGACCCGTACGGGGACACCGCCGCCCGCCGGTCCCAGTCGCGGAGCCGGTCGACGTCGCGCAGCAGCGCGTGGGCGTGCGCGGCGAGGTGGTGGGACAGCAGGACGGGCTGGGCGTGCTGCAGGTGGGTGCGCCCGGGCATCGGCGCGTCCGGGTGTGCCTCGGCCTGCGCCACGAGCGCGTCGACGACGTCCAGCACGCCCGCGCCGACCCGGCAGGCGGCGTCGCGCAGCCACATCCGGAACAGCGTGGCGACCTGGTCGTTGCGGGAGCGTCCCGCACGCAGCTTGCCCCCCAGATCGGGTCCTGCCCGTTCGATCAGGCCGCGCTCCAGTGCGGAGTGCACGTCCTCGTCGTCGGGTGCCGGGCCGAACGCGCCGGACTCGACGTCGGCGGCGAGCTTCGCGAGGGCGTCGAGCATCCCGGTCCGCTCGTCGTCGGTGAGCAGGCCCGCGCGGGCGAGCACGCGGGCGTGGGCCATCGAGGCCCGCACGTCGTAGGGCGCGAGGCGCCAGTCGAACTGCGTGGACTTCGACAGCGCGGCCAGCGCGTCGGCCGGGCCGGAGGCGAACCGGCCGCCCCAGAGCGCCATCAGTCGGTTCCCGCTTCCAGCGCGGCCTCGTCGAGGGACCTCTCCGACTCACGGTCGGCCGCGTCGTCGGCAGCCGCGATCCGGTCGAAACCGCCCGCGGGCAGCTCGCCGAAGAGCGTGCCGTGCTCGACGAGCACCGTGCCCTGCTCGGCGGGCTGCCCGGCGTAGCGCTCCAGCTTGGCGCGGGAGTCGGCGATGTCGAGGTTGCGCATGGTGAGCTGGCCGATCCGATCCGTCGGCCCGAAGGCGGCGTTCTCGACGCGCTCCATCGAGAGCCGGTCCGGGTGGTAGGAGAAGCCGACGCCCTCGGTGTCGAGGATCGTGTAGTCGTCGCCGCGGCGCAGGCGCAGCGTGACGGTGCCGGTCACCAGCGAGGCGATCCAGCGCTGGATCGACTCGCGCATCATCAGCGCCTGCGGGTCGAGCCAGCGGCCCTCGTACAGCAGCCGGCCCAGCCTGCGGCCCTCGGAGAAGTAGTTGGCCAGCGTGTCCTCGTTGTGGATCGCGTTGAGCAGCCGCTCGTATGCGGCGAACAGCAGCGCCATCCCGGGCGCCTCGTAGATGCCGCGCGACTTCGCCTCGATGATCCGGTTCTCGATCTGGTCGGACATGCCCAGGCCGTGCCGCCCACCGATGGCGTTGGCCTCGTAGACGAGCGCGACCTGGTCGGCGTACCGCGTGCCGTTGATCGCCACCGGGTAGCCGGCCTCGAAGGTGACCGTGACGTCCTCGGTCTCGATCGCGACCGAGGGGTCCCAGAACTTCACCCCCATGATCGGCTCGACGGTCTCGAGCGACACGTCGAGGTGTTCGAGCGTCTTGGCCTCGTGCGTGGCGCCCCAGATGTTGGCGTCCGTGGAGTACGCCTTCTCGGCCGAGTCCCGGTAGGGCAGCCCGTGGGCCGACAGCCACGCGCTCATCTCGTGGCGGCCGCCCAGCTCGTGGACGAAGTCGGCGTCGAGCCACGGCTTGTAGATGCGCAGCTCCGGGTTGGCCATCAGCCCGTAGCGGTAGAACCGCTCGATGTCATTGCCCTTGAAGGTCGAGCCGTCGCCCCAGATGTTCACGTCGTCGGCCTGCATCGCGCGCACCAGCAGCGTCCCCGTGACGGCGCGGCCCAGCGGCGTGGTGTTGAAGTACGTGCGGCCACCGGACCGGATGTGGAAGGCACCGCACGCCAGCGCGGCCAGGCCCTCCTGCACCAGCTGCGGCTTGATGTCCACCGCGCGGGCGATCTCGGCGCCGTACTGCTTCGCCCGCGTGGGCACCCCGGAGATGTCCGGCTCGTCGTACTGGCCGAGGTCGGCGGTGTAGGTGCACGGGATCCCGCCCTTGTCCCGCATCCAGGCGACCGCCACGGAGGTGTCGAGCCCTCCGGAGAAGGCGATGCCGATGCGCTCACCCTTGGGGAGGGAGGTCAGGACCTTGCTCACGGGTTGGTGCTCCTTGCTCGAGTTCGCAGTCAGAGGTCACGCAGCGCGCGACGAGTTCGGCGCCGGTGAGGGGCTCGCGGGCGACCACCATGAGGGTGTCGTCGCCCGCGATCGTGCCGACGATGTAGTTCAGGGCCGCGCGGTCGAGCGCGCTCGCCAGGTAGTGGGCCCCACCCGGCGGAGTACGCAGGACCGCCAGGTTCCCACTCGCGTCCGCCGCGGTGAGCAGCTCCCCCAGCAACCGGGCGAGCCGGGCGGTTCCGCCCTCCACACCGCGGACCGGGCTCCCGTCGTCCGGGATGACGTAGGCGCCGCGGACCTTGAGCGCGCCCAGTTCGTCGAGGTCGCGCGACAGCGTGGCCTGCGTGGTGGCGATCCCCTCGTCCTCCAGCAGGGCGAGCAGCTCGGTCTGGCTGTGCACGGCCCGGTCCCGGATCAGCTCGACGATCCGGGCCTGGCGGGCCGCGCGCGTTCCCGTGGTCATGCCCGCTGGAACAGCCACGAAAGCAGCGCCTTCTGTGCGTGCAGCCGGTTCTCGGCCTCGTCCCACACCGCGCTGGCCGGGCCGTCGAGCACCTCGTCGGTGATCTCGTCCCCGCGGTGGGCGGGCAGGCAGTGCAGCACGATCGCGCCGTCGGCCGCCCGCGCCAGCAGGTCGGAGTTCACCTGGAGCGGCCGGAACGGCGCCGTGCGGTCCATCCCGTCGTGCTCCTGCCCCATCGACACCCAGGTATCGGTGACGACGACGTCGGCCCCGTCGACCGCGGCGTGCGGGTCGGCGATCAGGTCCACCCCGCCACCCGTCTCCGACGCCCGGTTCTTCGCGTCGCGCAGCACGCCGCCGTCGGGCTGGAAGCCCTCCGGGGCGCAGACCCGGACGTGCAGGCCCGCGGTGGCACCGCCGAGCAGCAGCGAGTGGGCCATGTTGTTGGCGCCGTCGCCGAGGTAGGTCAGCGTGAGGCCGGCGAGGCGCCCGAACCGCTCGCGGACCGTCTGCAGGTCGGCGAGCACCTGGCAGGGGTGGAACTGGTCGGTGAGGGCGTTGACGACCGGCACCGTCGCGGCGGCGGCCATCTCCTCGATCCGCGACTGGTCGCCGGTGCGCCACACGATCGCGTCGACGAAGCGGGAGAGCATCCGCGCCGTGTCGCCGATCGTCTCGCCACGGCCCATCTGGCTGGACCGGGCGTCGACGATCAGCGGGTGCCCGCCCAGCTGCGCGATCCCGGCCTCGAACGACAGCCGGGTGCGGGTGGAGGGTTTGTCGAACAGCACGGCGACCGGGCGCGGGCCCTCCAGGGGACGGTGGGCGTACCGGTCGGCCTTCATCGCGGCGGCGAGGTCGAGGATCTCGGCCTGCTCGCCGGGTGTGAGGTCGTCGTCGCGGAGGAGGTGCCTAACCATCGTGTGCTGCATCCAGGAATCGGGGGAAGGCCGCGAGGAACTCGGCGGCCTGGGCGTCGGTGAGCACGAGCGGCGGAACCAGCCGGGTGCGGTCGGGCACGGCGTTGTTCACGAGGAAGCCGCCGGCCCGCGCCGCGGTGGCGACGGCCGTCGACACCGGCTTGCGCAGGCCGATGCCGATGAGCAGGCCTGCGCCGCTGACGTCGGTGACGAGCGGGTGGCCCATCGCCTCGACCGCCGCGGCGATCTCTTTGCCGACCTGCGTGACGTGCTCGAGCACGCCGTCCTCCGCGATCGTGCGCAGCACGGCCAGCGCCGCGGCCGCGCACACCGGGTTGCCACCGAACGTGGTGCCGTGCTGGCCGGGCTCCAGGAGGTCGCCCGCCGCGCCGAGGCCGATGCAGGCACCGATCGGCAGCCCGCCCGCGAGGCCCTTCGCCAGCGTCACGACGTCGGGAACGACCCCGGCCTGCTGGAACGCGAACCACGAGCCGGTGCGCCCGATACCGGTCTGCACCTCGTCGAGCACCAGCAGCGCGCCGTGCTCCGCGGTGATCCGCCGGGCCGCGGCCAGGTAGCCCTCAGGCGGGTTGATCGCGCCCGCCTCGCCGAGGATCGGCTCCAGGAACACCGCGGCGGTGTCGGCGTCGACGGCCGCCTCCAACGCGGCGACGTCACCGAACGGGACGTGCTCGACGCCGGGGGTCATCGGGTGGAAGGGGGTGCGCTTGGGCTCCTGCCCGGTGAGGGCGAGCGCGCCCATCGTGCGGCCGTGGAACGCGTTCTCGGCGGCGATGATCTTCAACCGGCCGGTGCGGCGGGCCATCTTGAACGCGGCCTCGTTGGCCTCGGCGCCGGAGTTGCAGAACAGCACCCGGCCCGGCCTGTCGATCAGTTCGAGCAGCTTCTCGGCCAGCGCCAGCGGCGGCTCGGTGATGTAGAGGTTGCTCGTGTGCCCGAGCGTCGCGATCTGCTGGGTCACCGCCTCGACCACCGCCGGGTGCGCGTGGCCCAGCGAGTTGACGGCGATACCGCTGACCAGGTCGAGGTAGCGGTTGCCCGCGTCGTCCCACACCTCGGCTCCGCTGCCGCGCACCAGGGTGAGCGGCGGGGTGCCGTAGTTGTCCATCATCGCGGCCTGCCACCGCGTGGTCGTCTCAGTCATGACGGGACCACCATCGTTCCGACTCCCTCGCTGGTGAACACTTCGAGCAGCACCGAGTGCGGCATCCGCCCGTCGATCACGTGGGCCTGCGGCACCCCTCCGCGCACGGCCCGCAGGCAGGCCTCCATCTTCGGTGCCATCCCGCTCGCCAGGCCGGGGAGCATCGGCTCCAGCTCGTCGGCGGTGAGCGAGCTGATCACGGACTCCGGGTCGGGGTAGTTCGCGAAGAGCCCCGCCACGTCGGTGAGCACGACGAGTTTCGCCGCGCCCAGCGCCGCGGCCAGCGCCGCGGCCGCGCTGTCGGCGTTGATGTTGTAGACGGTGCCGTCGACGTCCGGGGCCACGCCCGCGACCACCGGGATCCGCCCGGCCCGCACGATGTCGAGCACCGCCTCCGGGTTGACGTGCACGACGTCGCCGACCAGCCCGATGTCCACCGCCTCGCCGTCGACGAGCGCGGTGCGCTTCTCCGCGGTGAACAGGTGGGCGTCCTCGCCGGACAGGCCCACCGCGTACGGGCCGTGCTTGTTGATCAGCCCGACCAGCTCCCGGCCGACCTGCCCGACCAGCACCATCCGCACGACGTCGATCGTCTCCGGGGTGGTGACGCGCAGGCCGCCGCGGAACTCGCCGGGCAGGCCGAGCCGGTCGAGCATCGCGGTGATCTGCGGCCCGCCGCCGTGCACCACGACGGGGTGGATGCCCGCGAGGCGCAGGAACACCATGTCCTGGGCGAAGGCCTGTTTGAGCTCCTCGTCGACCATGGCGTTGCCGCCGTACTTGACCACGACGATCCGGTCGTGGAACCGCTGCAGCCACGGCAGCGCCTCTGCGAGGACCCCGGCCTTCTCCCCGGCCCGGCCCAGTCGCTCCTCAAGAGGAATACGCACTGTTCTCCTCGACGTAGCCGTGGGACAGGTCGGTGGTGAGGATCTCGGCCTCGCCGTCGCCGAGCCCGAGCGCGATCTCGACGAGGATGTCGGCGCCCTTCAGGTCGGCGGCGGACCGGTCGGCCGCCGCCACACCGCCCTGGCAGAGCAGCACGCCGTTGACGGTGATGTCGATCCGGTCGGGGTCGACCGCGGCGTCGGAGTAGCCGACGGCCGCCGCGATCCGGCCCCAGTTCGGGTCGGAGCCGAACAGCGCGGTCTTGACGAGGCTGTCGCGGGCCACCGTGCGGGCGACGGTCACCGCGTCGTCCTCGGAGCCTGCGCCGCCGACCCGCACCGTGATCCGCTTCGTGACGCCCTCGGCGTCGGCCTGCATCTGCCGCGCGAGTTCCTTGCAGAGTTCGGTGAGGGCCGCCGAGAACGCGGCGGTGTCGGGGACGACCCCGGACGCGCCGGAGGCGAGCAGCAGCACCGTGTCGTTGGTGGACATGCTGCCGTCGATGTCGAGCCGGTCGAAGCTCACCCGCACCGCGGCGCGCAGCGCGTCGTCGAGCACGGGGGCGTCCAGCACGGCGTCGGTGGTGACGACCGTGAGCATCGTGGCCATCGACGGCGCGATCATCCCGGCGCCTTGGTGAAGCCGCCGATGCTCCACCCGGCGGTGTCGGCGTGCGCGGCTTCCTTGGCGACCGTGTCGGTGGTCAGCACCGCGGTGGCGGCGGCCAGGCCGGCCGCGGCGCCCCGTCGAGTGCGGCGTGCGCGGCGGCGACCCCGTCGAGCACGTTGTCGCGGGGCAGCTGGGACCCGATCAGGCCGGTGGAGCAGACCGCGACCTCGACCGCCCCGCATCCGAGCAGCTCGGCGGCCTTCTCGGCGGTGGCGTGGGTGGTCTGGAAGCCCTCGGGGCCGGTGCAGGCGTTGGCGTTGCCCGCGTTGAGCACGACCGCGCGCAGCCGGCCGGTGGCGAGCACCTGCTCCGACCACAGGACGGGCGCCGCCTTGACCTTGTTGCGGGTGAACACGCCCGCGGCGGCGTGCCGCGGCCCGTCGTTGACGACGAGGGCGAGGTCGGTGCCGTCGCCGTTGCGGATGCCGGCGACCACACCGGACGCCCGGAAGCCCCGGGGCTGCGTCACGGTCACGGTGCCACCCCCGTGACCGGCAGGCCTGCGGTCTCGGGCAGGCCGAGCGCCAGGTTCATGGACTGGATCGCACCGCCCGCGGTGCCCTTCGTGAGGTTGTCGATCGCGGCGACGACGACCAGCCGGCCCGCGTCGGCGTCGACCGCCACCTGCAGCGCGACGGTGTTGGCGCCCAGCGTGGCCGCCGTGGTGGGCCAGCTGCCCTCGGGGAGCAGGTGCACGAACGGCTCGTCGGCGTAGGCCTTCGCGTAGACCTCCACGGCGTCGGCGGTGGATACCTGCGTGGGCGCGGTGCAGGTGGCGAGGATGCCGCGCGGCAGCGGCGCGAGGATCGGCGTGAAGCTCACGGTGACCGGCACGCCGGCGGCGGCCGACAGGTTCTGCACCATCTCCGGCGTGTGCCGGTGCCCGCCGCCCACCCCGTAGGCCGAGAGCGAGCCCATCACCTCGGCACCGAGCAGGTGCGGCTTGAGCGACTTGCCCGCGCCGGACGTCCCGGTGACGGCCGTGACCACCACCTCCGGCTCGACGATGCCGGCCGCGAGGGCCGGGGCCAGCGCGAGGCTGACCGCTGTGGGGTAGCAGCCGGGGACGGCGACGCGCTTGGCGCCGCGCAGGGCGTCGCGGGCGCCGGGCAGCTCGGGCAGCCCGTAGGGCCAGTTCCCGGCGTGCGTGCCGCCGTACCAGCGCTCCCACGCCGCCGGGTCGGCGAGCCGGTGGTCGGCACCGCAGTCGATCACGACGGTGTCGTCCCCCAGCTGCGCGGCCAGCTCCGCCGACTTCCCGTGCGGCAGCGCGAGGAAGACCACGTCGTGGCCCGCGAGCGTCGCGGGGGTCGTGTCCTCCAGCACGCGGTCTGCGAGAGGGAGCAGGTGGGGCTGGTGCGCCCCGAGGCGCGTGCCCGCGCTCCCGCCCGCCGTGAGTGCCCCGATCTCCACGTCCGGATGTGCGAGCAGGAGCCGGAGGAGCTCTCCCCCGGCGTACCCGCTCGCGCCTGCCACCGCTACCCGCGCCATGCGTATGACTATGCATGCTGACGCAAGCTGATGCAACACCGTTCGGAGTGGCGCTCAGCGCAGCTGGACGGCCCCGTCGGTCCTCCGCAGCCGGGCCCAGTCCCAGTTCGGGGTGACCGGGACGGACGGGTGGCGCGCCGCCAGCCGTTCGTCCAGGTCGATGCCGAGCCCCGGGGCATCCGACACCCCCAGCACCCCGCCCCGCGCCGTCGCCGTCCCCGGGAACATCTCCCGGACGACGTCGGAGAACGGGTGGTACTCCTGGATCCCGAAGCTCGGCGAGGCGACGTCGAGGGCGAGGTTGGCCGCCATGCCGACCGGTGACACGTCCTTCGGACCGTGCCAGGCCGTCTGCACCCCGAAGGACTCGCACAGGTGCGCCAACCGCCACGCCGGGGTGATCCCACCGATCGCCGACACGTGGCAGCGGACGAAGTCGAGCAGCCGGTCCCGGACCAGCGGCACGTACTCCCGCGGGTTGGTGAACAGCTCGCCGATGGCGAGCGGGGTCGTCGTCGCCGCCCGCACGGCGGCGAGCCACTCGACGTCCTCGGTGGCCACGACGTCCTCGAGGAAGTACAGGCGGGACGCGTCGAGCTCGCGCGCCAGGCGGGCGGCGAGGTGCGCCGGCACCCGCTGGTGGACGTCGTGGATCAGCTCCACGTCCTCGCCGACCGCCGCGCGCACCTGCGCCAGCACCCCGGGCATCGTGCGGACGTACCCGTCGGGGTCCCACGCGGGCGGGGCCGAGCGCGGGGCCGCAGGGCGGATGTCGCACCGCACGTGCCGGAACCCCGAGTCGAGGACCCGCTGCACCTGGTCCACGAGGTGGGCCGGGTCGGTGCCGGTGGCGCGGGTGTAGGCCGGTACCCCGGTACGGCACCGGCCGCCCAGCAGCTGCCAGACCGGCACCCCCAGCTGCTTGCCCTTGATGTCCCAGAGCGCCATGTCGACACCGCTGAGCGCGTTGTTCGTGACCGGGCCGCTCCGCCAGTACGGATCGGCGTAGAGCATCTGCCAGATGTCGGTGATGTCCGCCGGATCGCGCCCGACCAGTGCCGGTTCCAGGTAGTCCGTGACCGCGGAAGCGACCGCCGACGCCCGCTGCGTGAAGGTGGCACAGCCCAGGCCGTAGAGGCCTGCCACGTTCGTGTCGACGCGGACGACGACGAGCGTGACCCCTTCCGGCGCGGTGAGGACGACGCGCACCCCGGTGATCCTCGTTCCACCCGCCGCGTCGTCCTGCCACGGCGGCAGGACGGTGGGCACCGGCGGGGACGCGCCTGCGGGACGGCCGGGTGCCGGGCTGTCATCGATCAACGAACTACCTTTCGGGATCCGGGAGCGGTGCGATGTCTCCGACCATGAACAGGAACGCCAGCAGCGCGAGCACCGCCGTGCGCCCGCCACCACCAGCGGGGCCACGAACGTGCCGGTGGCCGAGAGGATGAAGCCGACGGCCAGCGGGCTGACGAACGCCCCGATCCACAGCGCGCAGTTCTGGATCCCGCCCAGCGTCCCCACCATCCGGGGCCGGGGAGCCAGGTCGACGGGGAGGGCCCACAGCGCGCCGGAGGAGAACGAGCTCCCGGCCTGGGCGATGGTCAGCAGGACGAGGGCCACGACGACGTCGGAGGTGAAGGCCGCCGGGGCGATGAACGCGGTCGAGACGATGCCGATGAAGATCGTCAGCTTCCGGGAGTACGTCAGGCTGCGGCCGCGCCGCACCAGCTCGTCGGTGAACCAGCCGCCGACGAGCGTCGCGACGAGCCCCAGCACGAGCGGGATCGCGGCGATCGTCGCGAGGTCCAGCAGGTCGAACCCGTACTCGTCCACCAGGAACGTCGGGTACCACGTCACGAAGAAGTAGTTGGTGAAACCGCGGCAGAGGAACCCGATGACGAGCCCCCACACGGTCTTGTGCCGCAGCAGGCTGCGCACGTCGCCCTTCGCGGCCGGCTCGTCCTCCTCGGTGGCGGGACGGTCCGACATGATGTGGTCGAGCTCGGCGGCCGACACCGCGCGGTGCTGCCGCGGGCCGCGGTAGTAGACGAACCACGCGGCCGCCCAGACCAGCCCGACGGCCCCGACGATGACGAAGGCGTACCGCCAGCCCAGAACGGCGATGAGGCCCGCCGCCACCGGGAAGGCGATGGCGGCACCGACGGCGCCACCGGTGTCGTAGATGCCCGATGCGAGGCCACGCTCGCGCCGCGGCACCCATTCACCGACGGCCTTGGTGCAGGCCTGCTGCTGCGGCCCATCCCGACGCCCAGCAGGACCCGGCTGGCGAAAATGAACTCGAACCCCCGTGCCAGCCCGGTCAGCATGGTCGCGACCGACCACAGCGCCGCGCTGCCCGCAAGGCTCACCCGCGGGCCGATCTTGTCGACGAGCATCCCCGCCGGGATCTGCAGCACCGCGGTGCTGACCGCGAAGACGCTCAACAGCACACCGACGGCAGCGGGGTCGAGCCGCAGGTCCGCACTGATCGTGGGCATCGCGATCCCCAGGATCGCCCGGTCGGTGGCCGCGATCCCGGCCGCGACCGCGGCGAGCAGGACGATCACCCACCGGACCGACGACCGTGCGTGCTTTCGCGTGATTGCCACAGGCGCTGCTCCTTCCCCCGTTCCGGGGCGGACGAGGCTCCCTTGCCAAGCCGAAGACGACGCTAAGATCGCCGTCTCGCTTCCAGCAACTCCCTCTCGTAAAGTGAGAGGATGGCGGGGAGCGCGGAGAAGGTCATGGATCTGCTGGAAGCGGTCGCGCGCAGCGCGGAACCCATCGGGCTCATGGAGCTCGCCGCGGCGGTCGGGATGGACAAGAGCGCCGCGTCGCGGCACGCCGCAACCCTCGTCGGCCAGGGCCTGCTGCGTCGCAACCCGGACACCCGCAAGTACTCGGTCGGCGACCGGACCGTTGCGTTCGCCTGCTCCGTGCTGGGGCGCACCAACTTGCGCTCGTCGGCCGTGCCCCACCTGGTGCGGCTCCGGGACGCCAGTGGCGAGACGGCCAGCCTCGCCCTGCGGGTGGGCGGCGAGCGCATCTGCGTCGCCGCCGTCGAGAGCCGCCACGACGTGCGGCGCGTCGTGAACGTCGGGGAGCGGGTCCTGCTGCACGAGGGGGTCTGCGGCGAGGTGCTCCTCTCGGTGCTGCCGGCGCCCGACCTGCGCTCCGCGCTGCAGGACGCCGAGGCCCTCGGCGCGGACATGCAGCGCCTCCACGCCGGGGTGCTCGAGGCACGTCGCCGCGGCTACTCGGCGGCGGAGGGGCTCCGCGTGCCCGGGGTGAGCGCGATCGCCGTGCCGGTGCACGCCGACGGCGTCGAGCAGGTGGCCGCACTGGTGCTCGCCGGGCCGTCGCAGCGGTTCACCGCGGAGCGCATGGAGGCCGTGGCGCCGGCGATGACGGCCGCGGCCGCCGCCCTGTCGCGCTCGGCGCCGTCCTGGTGACGGAGCAGCATCCCCGGCTGCGCCGCGCCGCGACCAGCACACGACCGCTGCCGCGCCAGCAGCAGCGCGCTGCTCGAACCGATCGATCACCGCGAGCAGCACGCCACCGCGGACGCGGCAGCGGTGAGGTGCCGCTCGCGCCGATCATGCGAGGGCGAGCGGGGCACCGGGCTCAGCCCATCGTCTTCTGCCCGTCCAGCGACTCGCGGATGATGTCGGCGTGCCCGGCGTGCTGGGCCGTCTCGGCGAGGATGTGCATGAAGACCCGGCGGGCCGTGCGGTGGGCGCCCTTCGGGAACCACGGCGCCTCGGGCAGCGGGTGGGTCAGGTCCAGGTCGACGGTGGTGACCAGCTCGTCGGTGCGCTCGGCGACCTCCTCGTAGTGGGCGAGCACACCCTCCAAGGTCTCGTCGGGGAGCAGGCGGAAGCCCGCCGTGTACTTCTCGATCAGCTCCGGCGTGGGCTCGCTCCAGTCGGCGCCGCCGCCCATCGCCTCCGGGCCCTTCAGGATGAAGTCGACCCAGCCGGCCTCGGTCTCGGCGACGTGCTTGATCAGCCCGCCCAGGGTCAGCTCGCTCACCGTGGTGCGCTCCCGGGCCTGGTCGTCCGTGAGCCCCTGCACGGTGTGGCGCAGGAACTGCCGGTGCACCGCGAGGGTCTCGAGGATGTCCGCGCGCTCGCCGGTCAGTGCGGTGGTGGTCACGTCGGTCGCCTCCTGCTGGGTCCTGGTCATCGTCATCGCCCTCTCCGTATCGCTGCGGTCGAGGACTACGTTAGGACCCTCAAGTGCCACTTCCTGACCTCAATTGACGACAACCTGGAGACATGGCGAACACGAGCTCGCGGACGCTGCGGTTGCTCTCCCTGCTGCAGACCCACCGGTACTGGCCAGGCCCCGAGCTGGCGGCACGGCTCGAGGTGTCGGTGCGGACGCTGCGGCGCGACATCGACCGACTCCGCGAGCTCGGCTACCCCGTGGAGGCCAGCCGCGGCGTCGACGGCGGGTACCAGCTCGCCGCCGGTGCCGCACTCCCGCCGCTGGTGCTGGACGACGAGGAGGCCGTGGCGCTCGCCGTGGGGCTGCAGGCCGCGGCGCAGGGCGGGGTGGCCGGGATCGCGGAGTCGTCGGTGCGGGCGCTGACCAAGGTGGTGCAGGTGATGCCGCCCCGGCTGCGGCGCCGGGTGGACGCGTTGCGGGCGATGACCGTGCCGATGGTCTGGGAGGGCACGGCACCCGCCGCCGACCCGGCGGTGCTCACCGGCATCGCGCAGGCCTGCCGCGACACCGAACGGCTCGAGTTCGGCTACAGCGCGGCCTCGGGTGAGCGCAGCGAGCGGCACGTGGAGCCGCTGCGTCTCGTGTCGCTCGGGAGGCGCTGGTACCTCGTGGCCTACGACCTCGTGCGCCACGACTGGCGCAGCTTCCGGGTGGACCGCATCACCGGACCGCGTACGACCGGCGCCCGGTTCCTCCCCCGCACGCTGCCCGCCGAGGACGCCGCCGACTACGTGCGCACGTCGATGGGCCAGGTGTCGACGGGATGGGCCGTCGAGGTGCTCGTCGACGCACCCACCTCGCGTGTGCAGGCCGTGGCGGGCCGCTGGGCCGGCGCGGAGGAGACGGGCGACGGCCGGTGCCGGCTGACCATGACCGTCGACTCGCTGGACTGGCCCGCGATGCTGCTCGGCGCGCTGGGCGCGGACTTCGAGGTGGTGTCACCTCCCGAACTGCTCGACCACGTGCGCGGCTGGGCCCGCACGTTCGACCGCGCCACCTGAGACCCGTGTCCGGGTCGTACCGTCCACCCGTGCACCCGATCGTCACGCGGCTGCGGTCCGACCTCGCCGCCGACGCCGACCCGGCCGCGGCCACCGAGATGCAGCGGTACATGAAGTCGCCGATGCCGTTCCGGGGTGTGGCGAAGCCGGCGCGGGAGCGGCTGTTGAAGGCCGCCGTCACCGCTCACCCGCTCGCCGACGCCACGGCGCTCGGCGAGGTCGTGCGGGAGCTCTGGGACGGCGCGGAGTTCCGTGAGGAGCGCTACCTCGCGCTGTCGCTCACCGGCCTGCGCCGGCACCAGCCGTGGCTGGACGCCTCGTGGGTGCCGCTGCTGCGGCACTGGATCGTCACCGGTTCCTGGTGGGACTTCACCGACGAGATCGCGAGCCGCCGGGTCGGCCCCCTCCTGCTGGCGAACCCCGGCACCGTCCGGCCCGTGATCCGCTCGTGGGTCACCGACCCGGACCGCTGGCTGCGCCGGACCTCGGTGATCTGCCAGCTCCGGGCCGGCCCGGCCACCGACGTCGCGCTGCTCACCGAGGCGATCGAGGCCAACATCGCCGACCCCGACTTCTTCCTCCGCAAAGGGGTCGGCTGGGCCCTTCGCCAGCACGCCCGCGTCGACCCGGACCTGGTCCGGCGCTTCGTCGACGAGCACCCCGGGCTCTCCCCGCTCTCCCGCCGCGAGGCCCTGCGCCACATCTGAGGCAATCACACCGAACGGGCCCGCAGCCGGGGGTCGCCTGGTTACCGTCACCACGTGTGGCAGATGCGGGTGTGCGGGGTCGTGCTGGCGCTCGCGTCGACGCTCGCCGGGTCGGGGTGCACCACCGTCGTCGCGGGGTCGGCTGCGCCGGGCCCGCGCGTCGTCGGGCTCGATCCCGACGTGGTGGCCGACGAGTGCCTGCTCACCACCGCCGAGGCGGGCGAGCTCGTCGACCTGGCGGTGGAGCCGCCGCAGCAGAGCTCCGTCGACCGCGGCGACGGGTCGCGGGGCGCCGCGTGCGTGGTGACGTCGGACGCGGAGCCGGTCGCACTGGTCAATGTCTACGCGGTGCGGTCGGGCACACCCGGCGACTACGTCCGGGCCACGGGTGCGGCGGCGCGGCGCGAGCTGCCCGGGGTGGGCGCGGGCGCGACCGTCATCGGCACGGCCGCCGGCCCCGCGCTGCAGCTCGCCGGCGGGAGGTACCTGGTCACGATCCTCGTGTCGGGGAGCGTGCCCACCGACGAGGAGTGGCACGCCGCCGCCGAGGCCGCGCTCACCCGCCTGCCCGCATAGCACCGGTAGACGGGCCTGTCGCTCTGGCACCACTTCTGATGATCGCCACACGAGCCCTCGACGATCAAAGCTCGTGATCGCCGGGAATGGTGGCGGGGCGACGGATCTGTCGTCCTGCCACCACTGTCGACGATCGACGCGCACGCCTGGGGCGCTGATCGCCAGAGATGGTGTGTGGGCGACAGATCTGTCGCCCACACACCATCTGCGCCGATCATGGGCTTGCCTTCGGCGCGTTGGCCGAGGCCTCGCGGGAAGCCGGGCGCCCGCCCGACGACGGCGACTCGCCACCTCCGGGAGGACCGTGTCGCACACCGCGTGGCGATCTCAGAACAGGATGGTGGCGAAGCTGCCGATCTGGGTGAACCCGATCCGCGCGTACGCCGACTTCGCCACGTGGTTGAACCCGTTGACGTAGAGGCTGGAGACCCGCCCCATGGAGGCGAGCCGTTCGGCCACGGCGGCCGTGCCGGCCGTGCCCAGGCCCTGGCCGCGGCGGTCCGGGTGCACCCACACCCCCTGGATCTGCCCGACCTGCCCCGACAGCGCCCCGATCTCGGCCTTGAACACGACCTCGCCGTTCTCGAACCGGGCGAACGCCCGACCGGCGGAGACCAGCTCGGCCACCCGGGCGCGGTAGCCGACGCCGCCGTCGCCCAGGCGCGGGTCGACGCGACCTCCTCGGTGAACATCGCGACGGCCGCGGGGAGGTAGCGGTCGAGCTCCGCGGGCTGCACCGGGCGCACGTACGGGTCGGGGGTGATCGTGGGTGCGCCGGCCAGCACCATCAGCGGCTGGTCGGCGCGCACCTCCCGGGCGGGTGCCCAGTGGTGGGCGAGGTCGTCCCAGAGCGGCAGCACCAGCTCGGCACGTCCGACGACCGACGAGCAGGTGCGGCCGTGACGCCGGGCGCGGTCGGCGAAGCTGCGCAGCGCCGCGCGGTCACCGCGCAGCGGCACCAGGTTGGCGCCGGAGAAGCAGAGCCCGTCGAACCGGGGGCCGGTGGCCCACAGCTCGCCCCCGAGCCGCCACGGATCCAACCCCGCCACCTCGACACGAGCGGCGACCATGCAGGCGGCCACCGGATCGTCGTCCAGGATCGCGCGCACCCCTGCGCGGTCCCGGTCGTCGAGGAGCCGCGCTCCGGCGAGACGAAGCACCCCCCAACGATGCCAGACACTCGTGCTCGTGCCCACGACGGGATCTGCCGTCTCAGCCGACGGTGACCTGCGGGGCGCCATCGCCCTCGACCGTCTCGGCGATCTTCATCGCCTCCTCGATCAACGTCTCGACGATCGCGCTCTCCGGGACGGTCTTGATCACCTCGCCCTTGACGAAGATCTGCCCCTTGCCGTTGCCGGATGCGACGCCGAGGTCGGCCTCGCGGGCCTCCCCCGGGCCGTTCACCACGCAGCCCATGACGGCGACGCGCAGCGGCACCTCCATGCCCGTGAGCCCGGCCGTGACCTCGTCGGCGAGCTTGTAGACGTCCACCTGGGCGCGCCCGCACGACGGGCAGGAGACGATCTCCAGCTTGCGCGGGCGCAGGTTGAGCGACTGCAGGATCTGCGCGCCGACCTTGATCTCCTCGACCGGCGGCGCGGAGAGCGAGACGCGGATCGTGTCGCCGATGCCCTGGCGCAGCAGCGCCCCGAACGCCACAGCCGACTTGATCGTGCCCTGGAACGCCGGGCCCGCCTCGGTGACGCCGAGGTGCAGCGGGTAGTCGCAGGACTCGGCGAGCAGCTCGTAGGCCCGGATCATGACGACCGGGTCGTTGTGCTTGACCGAGATCTTGATGTCGTGGAAGTCGTGCTCGGCGAACAGGCTCGCCTCCCACAGCGCCGACTCCACCAGCGCCTCCGGCGTGGCCTTGCCGTGCTTCTCCATGAGGCGCTTGTCGAGCGAGCCCGCGTTGACGCCGATCCGGATCGGGGTGCCGTGGTCGCGCGCGGCGGCCGCGATCTCCTTGACCTTGTCGTCGAACTTGCGGATGTTGCCCGGGTTGACGCGCACGGCGGCGCACCCGGCCTCGATCGCGGCGAACACGTACTTGGGCTGGAAGTGGATGTCGGCGATCACCGGGATCTGCGACTTCTTCGCGATCGCCGGGAGCGCGTCGGCGTCGTCCTGGCTCGGGCAGGCGACACGCACGATGTCGCAGCCCGACGCGGTGAGCTCCGCGATCTGTTGGAGGGTGGCGTTGATGTCGGCGGTGAGGGTGGTGGTCATCGACTGCACCGAGACCGGGAAGTCCGACCCGACGCCCACCGACCCGACCTGCAGCTGACGGGTCTTGCGACGGGGGGCCAGTGTGGGGGCGGGCGGGGCGGGCATGCCCAGTGAGACGCTCACGGCCCCCAGTATCCCCGGCCTCGTCGAGAGGCGCCGCTGACGGTGTCCGGAGCCACGCCGCGCCGGCACCTGGATCTTTCACCTGGCACCTCCCACCTGACACCATCTGTCATCGACCGGTAGCGGAGTGCAGGGAGTGTGTGACGTGCGCAACGGCTCGCTCGTCCGGAGACGGCAGCTCGCCCGCACCCTGCGCGAGCTGCGCGTGCACGCAGGCCTCACGATCGAGGCGGCCGCACCGAAGCTCGACGTCTCCCCCAGCAAGCTCAGCCGCATCGAGAACGCCCACCAGGGCGTCGACGTCCACATCGTGCGCAGCATGCTGGACCTGTTCGACGTCGGCGGGGACCGGTGGACGGAGCTGCTCGACCTCACCAGGCGGCCGGCGCCAAGGGGTGGTGGCGGGCGTACGGACTGGACGACCAGGGGTACGTGCCCCTGGAGTCGGAGGCCACCACCGTGCGGGACTACACCGTGACCTACGTGCCCGGGCTGTTGCAGACCGCCGACTACGCACGGGCGCTGTTCGAGACCTCGCTGCTCTCGCGGTCGCCCGCGATCCTCGAGCGCGACGTCACCGTCCGGATGATCCGGCAGGAGCGCCTCACCTCGCTGAGCGCCCGCTGGAACTGCTCGCGGTGGTCGACGAGGCGGCGCTTCGCCGCATCCTGGGAGGCGTGCGGTGATGCGCGCGCAGCTCATCCACCTGGTCGAAATAGCCGATCGCGACACCGTGACCCTGCAGGTCCTGCCCCGCGGAGGTCGCCGCCCATCCAGCGCTCGATGGCGCCTTTTCCGTGCTCAGCTTCGACGGGCTCGGTGAGCCCGACATGGGCTACGCCGAACACCCGATGGGCTCCGTGCACGTCGAGAAGGAGGAGCATGTCGCGCGGGCTAGGCTGGTGTTCGACCACCTGCGCTCGGTGGCGCTGAGCCCGGCCGAGAGCGTGGCGCTCATCGAGCGTGTGGTCACGGAGATGTAGTCGCGACCGCAAGAGGTGCCCATGCCGGCTACGGAACCCACTGGGGTGGCCTGGCGGAAGAGCAGCTTCAGCGGCGGCAACGGCGGCTCCGGCTGCGTCGAGGTGGCCGCCCTCCCCGACGGCGGGGTCGCCGTCCGCGACACGAAGGACCGCACCCGCCCCCCGCACCGCCACTCCCCGTTGGCATGGCGGGATTTCCTGGAGGCGGTCCGAGCAGGCGAATTCGCCTCCTGATCCCCCTCACCCGCTGGACGAAAGTGCCGTTCGTCCGCCAGGTGCGATCGAAAGTGCCGTTCGTGCAACGGGGACGCTCCCGGAGCGTGCGGGCCCGGCTCTTGCACAGATCGGGGTCCGGTGATCCTTCCGAGATGCTGGGAAGCGCCCTCACGAGGCGCTCAGTGCGATCTCGCAACGATCAACCTCGCATGATCGATCCGAATGGCGGCAGATCGCCCTCCGCAGGACGCAGAGCGCGATGTCGCAACGATCAAGCCCGCACGATCGACCCGAATCGCCGCGAAACGCCCTCCTCAGGACGCCGAGCGCCGCCTCGCAACGATCACCCGCATGATCGATCCGAATCGTGGCGGAACGCCCTCCCCAGGACGCCGACCGCGATCTCGCAACGATCAAGCCCGCATGATCGACTCGAATCGCAGCAGGACGCCCTCCGCGGGGCGCTGAGCGCGGTCTCGCAACGATCATGTCGGCGTCGGCCGCCGCCGAAGCCCGCCCGGCCGTCGGGCGACAGCCTGGGCGGGCGCGCCGTTCGTGCGACCGGCGCTCAGGTCAGGTGAACGTCAGCTCGCGGCGGGCCTCGATCTTGTCCTCGTCCAGGTCCATGCCCAGTCCGGGTTCGGTCGGCGGGGTCAGCTTCCCGTCCACCGGGTGGACGGGGGTGGTGAGGAACCACTGGTGCAGGGTGTTCCACTTCACCAGGTACTCGATCATCGGGGTGAGCGTCGGGGGCTGCGCGAAGCTGAAGTGGGTGTTGGCGGGCACCGAGTGGCCGTGCGGGATCAGCTGCACGTCGTAGGTGCCGGCCAGCGCCGCGATCTTGAGCATCTCGCTGATGCCGCCGGCCCAGTAGGTGTCGGGCTGGTAGATGTGCATCGCGCCGGCGGCCATCAGCTGGTGCAGGCCCCAGCGGGTGTACTCGTGCTCGGCGCCGGAGACGAGGATCCCGCCGGGCATCCGCCGCGTGATCTCGGCGTAGGAGGCCGGCTTGTCCGGCAGCACCGGCTCCTCGATCCAGCGCGGGGCGTACTCCGCGAGCCGTTCCCCCATGTGCAGCGCGTACGGCACGTCCCACGACATCCAGGCGTCGACCATGATGTCGACTCCCTCGCCGACCGCCTCGCGCAGCGCCGCCACCAGTGCGACGTTGGCCTCGACGCCCGCCCGGCCGTCGACCGGGCCGTGGCGGGGGAACCACTTGGTGGCGGTGTAGCCGAGCGCCGCGATCTCGGCAGCCCGTTCGCGCGCCTGTCGAGGTCGAGGGAGTAGCCGAGGGCCGACGCGTATGCCGGGATCGACTCCCTGGTCGGGCCGCCGAGCAGGACGTGCACCGGCACGCCGAGGTGGCGGCCCTTGAGGTCCCACAGCGCGCAGTCGAGTGCGCTGATCGCCATCATCTCGACGCCCTTGCGGCCGTGGACGGCGTGCCGGTACAGGACGTCCCACAGGAACTCGGTGGCGAGCGGGTCGCGGCCCACGAGCAGTGACGCCAGGTCGGTGGCGATGAGGTAGGCCTGCTGGCGGGTGATCGGGCCGGCGGTGCCGGTGACGCCGGCGTCCGTCTCGATGTGCACGAACACCGAGGTCACGCGGTGGGCGTCGGGGCCTGCGCCGGGCAGGAACTCCGCCCCCTCCGCCCGGAACTGCGGGTAGATGTCGACCGGGCGGATCAGCCGTTCCTCCCAGAAGGCGCCCGGGTGGTCCATCGTGCCGGAGTACTCGACGAGGCGGACGGCCGAGATCTTCACAGCGTGAACGCGTCCTTCATCTTCGTGCGGCGCTCGGCGAGCAGCGCCGGGTCGAACTCCGGGGATCGCACCCAGGCGATGTACTCCTGCTCGGCGGTGATCACGCGGTTGGCCGCCGCCGGGAGCTCGGCCGCGATCTCGGCGGGCACGTGCAGCACCCCGTGCTTGTCGGCGTGCAGCAGGTCGCCGGGCGAGACGGTGAGCCCGCCGACCGTGACCGGTACGCCGACGTCCTCGACCCGCGCGTACCCGTGCGAGACGGTGACGGCGGGCGCGAAGAACTGGAAGCCGATCGCGCGGGCCTCGTCGAGGTCGCGGACCGATCCGTCGGTGACGGTGCCCAGGCAGCCCAGCGCCGTGAACGTCGTGGCCATCACCTCGCCCCACAGCGCCCCGTGTGCGGGCTCGTCGTCGAGGTCCTGCACCACCACGATGCGCGGGCCCGGCACCGCCTGCACGTGTGCGGTGAGCGGCTCCGGATCCCTCCCGCCGGGGCCGCGGGACCGCATGGTGGCGGTGGCGGCGTAGCCGACCATCACCCGAGCTCGGGGAAGAGGCAGCGCACCTGGTGGCTCATGTAGCCCTCGTCGCGCGGGCGCACCTCGAACAGCTCGATGGCATTGGCGAGGGTCGGCGAGTCGTAGCCCCGCAGGGCGTCCAGTACGGAAGGGTCGAGTTCTGCAGATGACGCCAATGTCGTACGGCCTCCGTCGGCTCGTCGCTTCCGGGACGCCGCCGACGCTAACATCTGGCCAGACCAGATTGGAAGGCCATGAACCTGGTGGCGGAGATCATCCCCCTGCTCCTGTCCCGCGGATACGGGCCCAACGAGCGCGCGCCCTCGGAGCGGGAGCTCGCCGAGCGGTTCCGGGCGAGCCGCACCCAGGTGCGTGAGGCGCTGTCGGTGCTGGAGACGCTGCGCCTGATCGAGCGCAGGCCGAAGTCCGGGGTGTACCTGACGGTCGAGTCGGCCAGCATCGAGGCGCTGCGCCTGTTCACCGAGATCGGCATCCCCCTGCCCGGCGACGAGGGTGACCAGGCGGGCGAGGTCCGCCGCATCCAGGAGCTGGAGGCCGCCCGGCTGGCCTGCCGCCGCCACCGCGAGGAGGACATCGAGGTGCTCCGCCGCTGCCTCGCAGGCTGGGAGGACGCCCTGGACGACGCCACCCGCATCTCCGAGCTGGACCGCGTCTTCCACACCGGGATCGTGCGGGCCACCCAGAACGCGGTGCTCGGGCGCCTGGTCAACGTCTTCTACCTGATGACGGAGCGGAGGCGGGCGATCTACTTCGGCAACCCGGCCCGGCGCCGCCAGTCCCTGCGCGAGCACGAGGAGATCCTCGACGCGATCGTCGACCGCGACGAGGAGCGTGCCGTCCGGCTGCTCGACGCCCACATCTCCGGCGCCGACAGCTACTGGCAGGACCTCCTCGCGCGGGAGTGATCGGCAGATGGGCGCGTTTCCCGACGCCTGGCATCGGGAAACGCGCCAGTCTGATGATCACGGTGCCGCGCCGACGGTTCCGAGCAGGAGCCCGTCACCAGCTGGCGAGGGCCTCCCGCAGCAGCTGGAGCGCGGCCGCTCGCTCGTCCCAGAACACCATGTGTCCGGCCCCTGGCACCTCCACGAGCCGGGCCGCCGGGTTGGCGTCGCCGCCTCCGCCGCACCGGCCGCCGTGACGACCGGGCTCGCCCCGCCGTGCAGGAGCACTGTCGGGGCGGGCACGTTCGGCCAGGTCGTGAAGAAGTCCTCGCTCTCGAACCCGGCGTGCGTGGCCTCGACCGCCTCGGCGTCGCAGCTGGACAGCCAGCGCGCCCGCAGCTCCTGCTCCCGGCGGGGCCAGCGCGGCCACGAGCGGGCCACCTCGTCGGCATCGGTGCCGCGCTGCGCTTCCCGCAGCTGGCCGAGGAACGCCTCCAAGGTGGTCGGGTACGGGCCGCGTCCCGGCCCGCTCATCGGCGGGTCGACGAGCACGCTGCCCCGCAACGGCACACCGCGAGCCGCGACGACGGCCGCGATCCGCGCGCCCATCGAGTGCCCCATCAGCAGCGGCCGGTCCAGGCCGTCGAGCACCGCGACGGTGTCATCGGCGTAGTCGTCCAGCGTGTAGGACGTGCCGGAGTCGGAGAGCCCCCGGCCGCGGACGTCCACCACGATCGGCCGGACGAGGTCGGTGAGCGCCCGCGCCACGAAGTCCATGGTGATCGCCGGGCTGGTGATCCCGGGCAGGATCACCAGGGGGACGCCGGAACCGCCGTAGTCGAGGACGTGCAGCCGCAGCTCACCGGAGCGGACCCAGCGCGACTGCGCCGGTACGTCGGCGAGGTCGGCCAGGGCGGACTGCAGCACGGCCCTCATCGCACCACCTTCAGGTAGCCCATGGCGTCGTCCAGCTCGATCACGTCGCCGTACTTGGCCTGGATGTCGAACAGGTTCGCCTCGTGCGGCCCCTGCGCGCGGTCGCCGACGCACTGCCGCGGGACGAGCACCGAGAACCCGCTCTGCACGGCGTCCACGGCGGTGGCGCGGACGCAGCCGCTGGTGGTGGCCCCGCAGACCAGCACGGTGTCCACGCGCAGGCCCGTGAGCAGCGCGGCGAGGCCGGTGCCGAAGAAGGCGGACGCGCCCTTCTTCGTGATCAGGTGGTCGCCCGGCTCGACCGGCAGCCGGTCGTCGATCGCCACCTCGCGACTGCCCTCGCGCAGGGCCCGCATGCCCGGCGCCTTGGTGAGCCAGGTGATCGCGTCGCCGTCGGCCTCGGCCGGCGTGTAGGCGATCGTCGTGAACACCACCGGCACGCCGGCCGCCCGCCCGGCCTCGATCAGCTCCGCGGTGGCCGCCACGACCTCCGAGAGGTCCGCGCCGGTCGGCGACGCCGGGTCGGTGAAGCCGTTCGTCAGGTCGACCACGACGATCGCGGGCCGCTCCCCTCGCTGCACCGCCGCCCCGAAACCCGCGCGTGCGTAGATCGCGTCGGTCATGCGCAGCTCCCCTGGCGACGGCGGACCGCGCAGGCGTCCACCGCCTCGACGATCGTCTGGTAGCCCGTGCACCGGCACAGGTTGGACGCCACCACCTCGCGGATCTCCTCCTTCGTCGCATCGGGTCGCTCGGCGAGGAAGCCCTGCGCGAGCATCAGGAACCCGGGCGTGCAGAACCCGCACTGCAGCCCGTGGTGCGCGGAGAACTCCCGCTGCAGGTCCGACAGCGAACCGTCCGGCTCGGCGAGCGACTCGACGGTGCGGATGTCGGCGTCCTCGACCTGCGCGGCGAACACGAGGCACGCCCGCACGGGCGCCCCGTCGACGAGCACGGTGCACGCGCCGCAGATCCCGTGCTCACAGCCCACGTGGGTGCCGGTGAGGCCGAGGTCGTGGCGCAGCACGTCGACGAGCGTGCGGCGGGGCTCGACGGCGAGGTCGCGGCGCTCGCCGTTGACGGTGAGCTCGACGAGCTGGATCTCAGACATGGGTTCTCTCCAGGGCCCGGTGGACGGCCTCACGGGCGATCGGGGTGTCGTCCAGCTCCACGCCGGTGCCGCGCAGCGCGTCGTTCACCGCGTTGAGCACGGCGGCGGGCGCGCCGATGGTGCCGCCCTCCCCCGCGCCTTGGCGCCGTTCGCGGTGAACGTGCAGGGCGTCTCGAGGTGGTGGATGGCGATGTCGGGGATCTCGGCGGCGGTCGGCACCTTGTACTCCATCAGGCTCGGGGCGAGGGGCTGCCCGGCGTCGTCGTAGGTGACCTGCTCGAACAGCGCCCCCGCAATGCCCTGCGCGATCCCGCCGCGGCACTGGCCCTCGACGATCTGCGGGTGGATCGCCACGCCGCAGTCCTCGACGCACACGTACCGCAGGATGTCGACGCCGCCGGTGCCCGGATCGAGCTCGACGACGACGCCGTGGGTGGCGTTGGAGAACGTCCCGTCGCCCGCCACGTCGAAGCTCGCGGTCGCGGTCAGCCCCGGCCCGACGCCTTCGGGAGCAGGTGCGCCCGCAGGTAGGCGACGTCGGCCAGCTCGGCGAACGAGAGGCGCCGCTCCGGGTCGTCCCGCAGCCGCACGCCGCCCGCGCCGTCCAGCTCGCACGCGTCGACGTCGGCGTCGAGGAGGTGCGCCGCGATCTCCCGCAGCTGGTCGCCGAGCTTCTCCGACGCGGCCGCGACCGCGCTGCCGCCGATCGTGATCGAGCGGCTGGCGAAGGAACCGAAGCCGTAGGTGATCCGGTCGGTGTCGCCCTGCACGATCTTGACCTGCGCGATGTCGAGCCCGAGCCGGTCGGCCACGATCTGGGCCATCGTCGTCTCGTGGCTCTGGCCGTGGCTCATCGTGCCGGTGGTGACGGACACCGTGCCGGAGACGTCCATCCGGATCTCCGAGATGTCGAACCCCGGCACCACCTGCATCTTCCGCTGCGCGAACGCGCCGGAACCGTAGCCGGTGCGCTCGGAGAAGCAGGAGTAGCCGATGCCGATCACGCGGCCGGAGTCGCGCACCCCGTACCAGCCTTCGTCGCGCAGCACCCGCTCGCACAGATCGAGGGACTCCCGGTACGAGCCGGGGTCGTAGGTGATGCGGTTGACGCCGGTGTACGGGAAGACGGTGATCACGTTGCGGCGGCGGATCTCGACCGGGTCGATCCCCAGCTCCCGGGCGCCCGCTCCATCAGCCGTTCCACCACCATCACGTACTGCGGCCGGCTCACCCCGCGGTACGGGCCGGTGGGCGCCTTGTTGGTGGTGATCGCCCGGCCGCGCACCCGGTACGCGGGCACCTTGTACACCGAGGGCATCTCCGCCGACGCCATCAGCGGCTCGATCCCGGCCGTGAACGGGTAGCAGGAGTAGGCGCCCATGTCGCAGACCACGTCGCGTCCATGCCGAGGATGTGGCCGTCGGCGTCGAACGCGGCGCGCACGTCGTAGCGCTGCTCGCGGGCGAGGAACGCGGCGGTGAGGGCGTCGCGGCGGTCCTCGATCCACTTCACCGGGCGGCGCAGCCGCAGTGCCGCGGCCGCGGCGGCGATCTCCTCGCGCCCCACCACGCACTTCTGCCCGAACCCGCCGCCCATGTCCGGGACGGTGACGCGCACCTGCTTCTCGTCCAGGCCGGCGCAGCCCGCGAGCACGGTGCGCACCTGGTGCGGGATCTGCGTGTTGGTCTGCACGTGGAGCTGCTCGTCGCGGTCGTCCCATGCCGCGACGACGCCGCGGGTTTCGAGGGGGAGCGCGTTCTGCCTGCCGGTCCTGGTCTGCACCCGCACGACGCACGGCGCCTCGGCGAACACGTCGTCGATGCCCTCGGTGGCGAACAGCGAGACGTCGACGAGCGTGTTGCGCGGGGCCTCGGCGTGGACGAGCGGGGCGTCGTCGGCGAGGGCGGCGGTGTCGCTGACGACCGGCTCCAGGTCCTCGTACTCGACGACGGCGGCCTCGACGCCGTCCTCGGCGGCGTACGGGTCGCGGGCGACCACGACGGCGACGGGCTCGCCGACGTAGCGGACCTTGTCGCGGGCCAGCACCGGCATCGAAGTGGGCACGAACTCGTGCGGCGGGCGGTCGAGCAGGGCGGTGACGTCGCCGAGGACGAGGTCGGCCGCCGAGAACGCCGCCACGACCCCGGGCACCGCACGCACCTCGTCGAGGTCGACGGCGACGACCCGGCCGTGCGCCACGGTGCTGCGCACGAACTGGGCGTGCAGCATGCCGGGCAGGGCGATGTCGTCGACGAACCGGCCACGGCCCGCCAGCAGGCGGGGATCCTCGCGGCGCGGGACGGAAGCACCCACCCAGGCGCCGTCCCTGCGGAAACGTGGCTCACTCACCGGGCTGCGGCCTCCTCGCAGGCTCGGGCGACGAGCGTCCGGACGAGCCCGCGCCGGTAATGCGCACTCACCCCCGGCTCGTCACGAACGTCGATGGCCTCCGCCGCGGCCGCACCGACCTCGGCCGCCACCGCTCCCCCGGCCAGCGCCGCCTCCGCTTCGGGCACCCGCAGCGGGACGGGGGCGACGCCGCCGAGCACGACGCGCGGGGCGTCGAGATCCACCGCTGCCGCCACGATCGCGAAGTCGCCGCGCCGCTCGGCGAACTCCGTCAGGGCCGCCCGCGGCGCCGGGCGCGGGAACACGACCTCGACGATCAGCTCGTCGGGTTCCAGCGCCGTGGTGAACACGCCCTGGAAGAACTCCCCCGCGGGGATCTCCCGCCGCCCGGCCGGCCTTCCACCACGATCCGCGCGTCCAGCAGCACCGCGAGCAGGCACCACTCGGCGGTGGCGTCGGCGTGCGCGATGCTGCCGCGACCGTGCCACGGGTGCGGATGGGCAGGTGCCCCACCCAGCGCATGGCGCCGGACAGCACTCGGAAGCCAGGGCCGAGGTCCGCGGTCTCGACGGCGTGGTGGGTGACCAGCGCGCCGACGCGGAGCGCGTCTCCGTCCCGGGAAATCGTGTCGAGGCCCGGGATCCGGGCGATGTCGATCAGGTGCTCGGGCCGGGCCAGGCGGAAGTTCATCATCGCGACGAGGCTCTGCCCGCCCGCGATGACCTTCGCGTCGTCCCGAGCTCGGCGAGCAGCCCCACCGCGCCGCGACGGTCCGGGCGCGGTGGTAGGTGAACGCTGCGGGCTTCACGCCGACGTGATCACCAGCGACTCGTCACCGGTGATGTTGTCGAGCTCGCGGCCCCGCGTCTCCGGCGCCGCGACGGTCATCCACAGCACGGCGGCGAGCACCAGCACCCCGAGCAGCGTGAACGTCAGCGGCAGGCCGAGCACCGGCCACAGCACGCTGCCGAACAGCAGCGGCGCGAACCCGGTGACGGCCCGGCTCGACGACGACGCCCAGCCGAAGCCGCTGGCGCGCAGCGGCGTCGGGTACAGCTCGGAGACGTAGGCGTACATCACCGGGATCACCGTCAGCGACAGGAAGCCGAACACCGCGATCATCGCAATGGCGGCCGCCGGCACGTCGAGGACCAGCGCGAACACCACGAGCGCCGCCGCGGCTGCCGGGCCGGCCACCGCGATCACCCACTTGCGGCCGACGACCTCCACGAGCAGCACGGCGGTGATCACGCCGAGGATCCCGACCGCGTTCATGATCGTCGTACCGGCGAAGGCGGCGACCTGGTCCATGCCCTGCGCGCGCAGGATCGACGGCATCCAGGACAGCGCCGCGTAGTAGACGAGCATCACGGAGATGAACAGCGCCCATGCGACGGAGGTGATCCGCGGGTTGAACGCCCAGACCAGGCGCAGCTGCTCGAGCGCGGCGGCGACCCCGCGACGCCGCTGCACGGTCGCGGCGACGGCCGGGATCTCGTACGGCTCGTGGGGGGCACCGGTCCGCATGACGAGGTCGTCGATCACGGCGCGGGCCTCGGCCTCACGGCCGGTGCGGGCCAGGTAGAGCGGCGACTCGGGGATGCCGCGGCGCACCCAGAACAGCAGCAGCGCGGGCAGCACCATCAGCGCGAGCATCCAGCGCCAGTTGCCCGACACCGGCACCAGCAGCGTGGCCGAGACCCCGGCGAGCGTGGTGCCCACCGGCCACCACCCGTCCATCGCGGCGAGCACGCGGCCGCGCTGCTTCTTCGGGGAGAACTCGCTGACCAGCGCGTAGTCGACGGGGATGCATCCGCCCAGGCCGACACCCGCGAGGAACCGCAGCACCAGGAAGATCTCCCAGCTCGGCGACAGCGCGCCCAGCAC
This sequence comes from Pseudonocardia sp. CNS-004, assembly GCA_001942185.1. Taxonomy (GTDB): domain Bacteria; phylum Actinomycetota; class Actinomycetes; order Mycobacteriales; family Pseudonocardiaceae; genus Pseudonocardia. Next base: position 9,322 of record MKJV01000102.1, on the reverse strand, counting down.
GGAGAACAACGCGAAGATCAGCAACGTGATGCTGAAGGCGCGCTTGCGGCCCACCCGGTCGGCCACCGTGCCCCACGCGACGGCACCCACGGCCATACCGACGAGGTTCGCCGTGGCGACGAGCCCGCGCTGGCCGGTGGAGAGCCCGAACTCGGTGCCGAGCAGCGGGGTGAGGAAGCCGTTGAGGGCGACGTCCCAGGCGTCGAACATGTAGCCGAGCCCGCCGATGATGAAGATCTTGCCTTGCACTCCCCACTTCCAGGGGAGGTCCTGCACGACCTGGTCGCCGGTACGCATGTGGTGGGCTCCGTATCTCGGGGGATCAGCGCACGAACGGGTAGGAGAACGACTCGATGTCGGGGTTGTTCAGCGGGCTACCGCGCCACAGCCAGTCGTAGGAAACATCCGACTCGCCCTGGAAATTGCGCAGCGTGCGGTCGCGCTCCTCCTGCTCGGGGCCGTCGGGCAGGTGGTAGAAGCGCATGTTCTCCAGGGATGCGTCCTGGACCATGCCGGCGTGCGTGGCGCGGCGGGACACGTACCGGACCAGCGCCCCCGCGACCCCGTCACTGCTCACCGCTCCCAGCTCCTCGGCCAGCACCGCAGCATCCTCCATCGCCTGGGACGCACCTTGGGCCTGGTAGGGCAGCATCGCGTGGCAGGCATCACCGAGCAGGGCGACGTGACCGTCCACCCAGACCGGGTCGCGGTGCCGGCGGAACATCGCCCACTTCGAGGCGTCCCCCTCCGCCTTGGACAGCATCGCCGCCACGCGGTCGTCCCACTCGGAGAACGCGTCGACCATCTCGTCGGCGCCGGCGGGCCCGCTCCACGTCTGCTCGATGTCGAGGGTGTTGGGCACGATCGCGACCACGTTGAGGAACTCGCCACCGCGGATGCAGTAGTGCACGAGGTGGCGGTCCGGGCCGTACCAGATCGTGGAGTGGAACCGGTCGAGCAGGAATCGGGTTGCCGGGTCGGCCGCGATCTTGTCGCCGGGGATGAGGGCGCGGTAGGCCATCTCGCCGGAGAAGGTGAGCGTGTCGGGCAGGCCCATCGCGTCCCGCACCGCGGAGCGCACCCCGTCGGCGCCGACGAGCACGTCGCCGGGGAAGCGGCGGCCGTCGGTGGTGAGCGCGACCGGGGCCGTCGGGTCGGCGAGGTCGATGTCCACGACCTGGGCGCCGGTGTGCACCTGCACGACCGGGCCGGGCCCGTCCGGGTCGAGGCACGCGTCGAGCAGCACCTGGTGCAGGTCGGCGCGGTGGTAGTGCCAGTACGGCGCACCGAACTCCCGCTTGACCCGGTCACCGAGCGGCAGGGTCGCGATGATGCTGCCGTCCTTCCAGCGGCGGCGCACCTGGTCCAGCGGCTCGGTGTGGATCGCCTCCAGCTGCCGGCGCAGGCCCAGCCCGAGCAGGATGCGGCTCGCGTTCGGGGCGGTCTGGATGCCGGCACCCACTTCACCCAGCTCCGGGGCCTGCTCGAGCACCGTGGTGCGCAACCCCCGGCGGCGGAGGGAGAGTGCGGCGGTGAGACCGCCGAGGCCGCCACCGACGATGGTGACCGCGTAGGACTGGCTGGCCGGCACTCGTCTCCTCCTAGATCCACAGTGGACAGATCACGTCGACCGCGTCCGGACGTGCTCCGGACCACGCGGCCGAGATAATCCGAACACTGACGATCCCGGAGCGCAAGGGGTTCGGCGAGCTGTAACGCGTCAGAAACCCACGGAAACCTCAGTCGTCGACCAGGCTCTCCCAGTGCTCGGTGAGCGCCGTGAGACGGCGCAGCAGCGCAACCTGCTCCGCGCGGTCGTAGCCCTGCATGAGGAGTTTGTCCAGGTCACGGGCTCGACGGTCGGTCTCGCGGAGCGTGGTCTCCCCCTCCGGCGTGAGGTACAGCAGGCGCTTGCGACCGTCGTTGGCCGGCCGCTCGCGCACGATCAGGCCCCGGTCCTCCAGTCGGCGCACGATGCTCGCCATCGTCGACCGGTCGAGCGCCACCGACGACCCGAGCGACCCCTGCTCGACACCGGGGTAGCGTTGACGGCGGTGAGCACGGCGAACTGCGGCCCGGTCAGCACCGGGTCGACGAGCCGGGCCCACGCCGCGGTGTAGGCCTGGTGCATCCGCCGCGCCACGTAGCCCGGCGCCGCGAGCAGCTCCTCCGGCGGCGGCAACCCCTTCGAGGGGTCGATCCCCGCACGTCCTGCCACTCCCCCGATTCCCACTCGTCCAGCTAAGCACGCCGTCGGTCACGTGCTCGCAACACGACACCCCTTGACCGAGCACCTCGTTCGAGGGATCGTCAGCGTTCGGACTATCTCCGGAGGGACCTGTGGACCAGAACCTGTTCAACGAGATCTGCCTGCAGCAGCTGACGCTGTCCGGGGTGCACGACGGCGAGACCGTCGCCGTCCTGACCCGCGGCGACGAGCGCGGCGAGTACGCGAACGCGTTCATGTGGGCGGCGCAGAAACTCGGCGCGGCGACGTTCCACCTGCGGCTCCCCCCGCCCGCCTCGGCGTCGGGCGCATGGGCCGTCGGCGACTCCGGCCTGGCCGCCAACCCCCTCGCCGTCGAGGCGCTCAAGCGGGCCGACATGCTCGTCGACTGCACGTTCCTGCTGTTCAGCAAGGAACAGTTCGAGATCCAGGGCGCCGGCACCCGCATCCTCACCGCCGTCGAGCCGGCCCCGCTGCTGGCCCGGCTGATGCCCACGAAGGAGCTGCGGGAACGCGTCGAGGTGGGCGCAGAGCTGCTCGCCAAGGCCCAGACCATGCGCATCACCAGCCCGCACGGCACCGACGTCACCTACCGCCTCGGCGTCTACCCGACCATGAGCGAGTACGGCTACACCGACCAGCCCGGCCGCTGGGACCACTGGCCCGCCGCCTTCGTGTTCACCGGCGGCGCCGACGACGGCGTCGACGGGAAGATCGTCCTCGCGCCCGGCGACGTGCTCCTGCCGTTCAACACCTACGTCCAGACCCCGGTGGAGATCACCATCGAGAAGGGCTTCATCCGCGACATCCGCGGAACCGCCGGCTCCTCGGGACTCGACGCCGACCTGCTCTCGTCCTACATCAAGAGCTTCGACGACCCGCGCGGCTACGGCATGAGCCACGTCGGCTGGGGCCTCGACGAGCGCGCCCACTGGCACGGGCTCACCCAGTTCGGCGGCGGCATGGGCATGGAGCTGCGCAGCTTCTACGGCAACGTCATGTTCTCCATCGGCCCCAACAACGAGCTCGGCGGCCCCAACGACACCCCCTGCCACTTCGACATCCCCATGCGCGGCAACTCCCTGTACCTCGACGACGAGCTCATCGTCGACGACGGCGAGCTCACCGTCGCCGAGATGCGCCCGGCCGCCGCGCGATGACGACCCACCACATCGGGATGATCGTCCCGAGCTCGAACCTCACGATGGAGACCGAGCTCCCCCGCATGCTCGCCGCCCGCGAGCGGGAGCTGCCCGACGACCGGTTCGTCTTCCACTCGGCCCGGGCCCGGATGCAGCACGTCACGCCGGAGCAGCTGCGCGCCATGAACGCCCAGGCCGAGCGGGCGGCCACCGAGCTGGCCGACGCCCGGCCCGACGTGGTCGCCACCGCCTGCCTCGTCGCGATCATGGCGCAGGGCCCCGGCTACCACTGCACCGCCGAGGACACGATCACCGCCGCCCTGCGGGCGGAGGGCTCGGACGCACCGGTCGTGTCGAGCGCGGGAGCGCTGCTGTCCGGGATCTCGGCGCTCGGGGCGCGGCGGGTCGCGATCATCACGCCGTACCTGAAGCCGCTCACCGAACTGGTGGTGGCCTACCTGGAGGACGCCGGCGTCGAGGTGGTGGACGCGCTGTCGCTCGAGGTGCCCGACAACCTGGCCGTCGCCCGACTCGACCCCGCCGACCTGCGCGAACACCGGCGCAAGCTCGACCTTTCCGGTGCCGACGCGCTCGTCCTGTCGGCCTGTGTGCAGATGCCCTCGCTGGAGTCGATCGCGGCCGTCGAGGACGAGGTGGGCATCCCGGTGCTCTCCGCCGCCACGGCGACGACACACCAGATCCTGACGAGATTGGGCCTGAACCCGCAGGTTCCGGCGCCGGGCGGCTGCTCGCCGCCTGAGCGGCTCGGCCAAACCCCGGGATCCGCCGATGCGCGAAACGGCGATCAGTACCACGATGGGGGCGTGCCGATCGACGACGACGCCCCGCTGCGACCGACACCCCGATACCTCGACGTGCTCCGGCACGCCGAGGACCAAGCCCGACGCCGCCGCCACCCGTACCTCGGGGTCGAGCACCTGCTGCTCGGCATGCTCGACGACGGGATGTCCCCCGCCACGGCCGCCATCGCGAAGTTCGTCGACCTGCCGACGGTGCGCCGCGAGCTGGAACGGATCCTCGCCTCCGAGACCTACGCCAGGGGGAACCCGGGGTTACCGGCCAGCACGAACGACGGCGACGAACGATCCGCCGACGTGCCGGTCGTACTCGCGCGGGGCGACGAGCGGCAGGATGCGGTGATCCACTGGTGGTGGACCGCCCGCGGCCACGACGGGTACCGCGCGGAGCTGGAATGGTCCGGATCGGCGGTCGAGGTGAGCGCGCACGACCTGTTCGAGGTCCTCGTCCGCATCCGCGAGCAGCTCGAACCGCAGGGCTGGTTCGTCGCGGTCCAGGCGCCCGGCTGGACACCTTCGCGAGCGAGATGCAGCGCGACATGGGCGGCGGCCTCAGCGTCTACGTCCTGCGCATGGGCGAGCCGATCCGGCCCACTGACGTCGTCGACACGTTCGCCGAGGCCGACCCGCGCCTGCTCGCCACGGTGGACGCCCAGCACCGCCGCGCCGCGGAGTGGGAACGCTCGGTGCAGGGCGCATCAGAACGGTAGTTGGATCGGGTTGACCACGTCGGCGACCAGCAGGATCGCGCTCCACCCGATGAACAGCAGCGCCACCACGTAGGCCACGGGCAAGAGCTTGGCCGCGTCCACCGGCCCGGGGTCTGGCTTGCCGCGCACCCGCGCGATCCGCTTCTTCACGGCCTCCCACAGCGCCGGGAAGATCTGGCCGCCGTCCAGCGGCGGCAGCGGCAGCAGGTTGAACAGGAACAGCGAGATGTTCACCAGCGCCAGCAGGTTGAGCAGGAACAGCACCTGCTGCGTCACCGTGAACCCCGCAGAGAGGTACTCGCCACCGATCCGGGACACGCCGACGATGCCGACCGGTCCGTCCTGGTCACGCTCTGCTCCGAGGAACGCCGAGCCGAACAGGTTCGGCAGTCGCTCGGGCAGGTTGATGATCGCCTGCCCCGTGCGGACGACAACGTCGCCGACCTGCGCGACCACGACTTCCGGCCCCTGCGGCACGAAGATCGGCACCGGCGTCACCCCGAGGAAACTCGCCTCCACGATCCGGTTCGGGTCATCGAGATCCCGCGCCTGGGTGCGGATCAGCGTCGGGGTGAGGTCGTGGAGCTGCCCGTCGCGCTCCACCGTGACGGTGACCGTGCCGGACGCAGTGCGGATCGCCTCCTGCAGGGCCCGCCAGTCGTTCTCGACCACCGGCGCCCCGTTGAATCCGACAATCGTGTCCCCGGGCTGGAAGCCCGCCGCCGCGGCCGGCGTCAGGGGTGCATCACTAGGGCATTCGTCGGTGGCTGGGGCCGACGCCGGCAGTACGCATTGACTGACCTGCGAGATCGTCGTCGTGTTCTGGGTGCCGTCCGCAACCCCGATCCCCATGATCGCGATCGCGAACAGGATGACCGCGAGGATCAGGTTCTGGAACGGCCCCGCCGCCATCACGATGATCCGCTTCCAGGCGCGCGGGTGTAGAACTGCCGGTGCGCGTCCTCGGGCAGCACATCCATCGCCGACTGCTGCCGAGCGTCGTCGATGAGGCCCTGGAACGGGCCGGTGCGGCGGCTTCGGCCCAGCGTCTCGCCCTTGGCGGGCGGCAGCATGCCGATCATGCGGATGTAGCCGCCCAACGGGATCATCTTGACCCCGAACTCGGTCTCGCCCACCTGGCGCGACCACACCGTCTTCCCGAACCCGACGAAGAACTCCGGCACCTTGATGCCGAACTTGCGGGCGGCGAGGTAGTGGCCCAGCTCGTGCCAGGCCACCGAGATCATGATCCCGGCGAAGAGCAGCAGGATCCCGAGCACGAACATCATGAGAGGGGTGCCCTCCTCGACGCGGCGAGCTCAGCTGCCCGCGCCCGCGCCCAATCCTCTGCTGCCAGCACGTCTGCAACGGTAGCGGGATCCGCGGTCCAGGCGTCGGCGGCGTCGAGCACCCGCTCCAGGACGTCGAAGATGCCGACGAACGACAGCCCGCCCGCCACGAACGCGGCCACCGCCTCCTCGTTCGCGGCGTTGAGCACAGCGGGGACGCAGCCGCCCGCCGCGCCGGCCGCTCGGGCCAGCCGGACACCGGGGAGCGCCTCGTCGTCGAGCGGCTCGAACGTCCAGCTCTGCGCGGTGTCCCAGCGGCACGGCAGCGCCGCGCCCGCGAGCCGGTCCGGCCAGCCGAGCGCCAGTGCGATCGGGAGCTTCATGTCCGGCGGGCTGGCCTGGGCGAGCGTCGAACCGTCGACGAAGGTCACCATCGAGTGCACGATCGACTGCGGGTGCACCACCACGTCGATCCGCTCGTACGGCACCCCGAACAGCAGGTGGGCCTCGATCAGCTCGAGCCCCTTGTTCACGAGCGTTGCCGAGTTGATCGTGATGACCGGGCCCATCGCCCACGTCGGGTGGGCCATCGCCTCGGCGACCGTGACGCCCGCGAGGTCGGCGCGCCGCCGCCCCCGGAACGGGCCACCGGACGCGGTGAGCACCAGCCGCGCCACCTCGTCGGCCCGGCCACCGCGCAGGCACTGCGCCAGCGCCGAGTGCTCGGAGTCGACCGGCACGATCTGGCCCGGCGCCGCGGCACCCGTGACCAGCGCACCCCCGGCCACCAGCGACTCCTTGTTGGCGAGCGCGAGGGTGGCTCCGGAGGCGAGCGCGGCGAGGGTGGGCCCCAGCCCGACCGAACCGGTGATCGCGTTGAGCACGATGTCGGCGCCCGCGGTGGCCGTGAGCTCGGTGGCCGCCTCCGGCCCGGCCAGCACCTCGACTCCAGGCAGCCGCTCCCGCAGCTCGGCAGCGGTGGCCGCGCCCGCCACGGCGAGCCGGGGCACCCGGTGCTCCCGCACCTGGCGTACCAGCAGATCGGTGTCACGGCCGCCCGCCGCGAGCCCCGCGACCGTGAACCGGTCGGGGTGTGCGGCGACGACGTCGAGTGCCTGCGTGCCGACGGAACCGGTGGAACCCAGCACGAGGACGGAGCGAGTGGTCATCACCGTCCATCATCCCCGTCGGGGTGTTGTGCGACGATGAAGGCCTCAGCCGGTCGTTCAGGAGGACTTCGGTGGCAAGGAACACCCGTGAGCTGGCGCAGCGACCCGAGGTCGACCCTGCGGAGGAGCCGTCGGCCGAGTGGGGGTGGCACGGCGGGTTCCCGCGGGGGATGGTCATCGCGGGCTGGGTGGTCGTCCTGATCCTGATCGCCATGAACTTCACCAACAACAACCTCTCGAACAACACCGCGAACGTGTGGCTCACGGGGATCGCGATCGCCATGGCGATCGGCCTCGTGATGCACTCCATCCGCCAGCGCACCTCCTGGCGGCGCTGAGCGCGATGGCGAGTCCCGCCGTCGAGCTGGAGGTCGGCGACCGCGTCGTCCGGATCTCCAACCCCGACCGGGTCTACTTCCCGGCCCGCGGGGAGACCAAGCTCGACCTGGCGAACTACTACCTCGCCGTGGCCGACGGCGTCGTGCGCGCGCTGCGCGACCGCCCGTGCATGCTGCACCGCTTCCCCACCGGCGTCACCGGCGAGAAGGTGCACCAGAAGCGGCTGCCCAGGGGCGCGCCCGACTGGGTGCAGACCGTGCGCATCCACTTCCCCCGCTGGAACCGCACGGCCGACGAGCTGTGCGTGCAGCACCCGGCCGACGTGGTGTGGGCGGTGCAGATGTCCACCGTGGAGTTCCACCCGTGGAACTCGCGGCGCGCCGACACCGAGAAACCCGACGAGTGGCGCATCGACCTCGACCCGATGCCCGAGGCCACCTACGCCGACGTCCGCCGTGTCGCGCACGTCGCCCACGAGGTGCTCGACGAGCTGGGCGCCACCGGCTGGCCGAAGACGTCGGGCGGCAAGGGCATGCACGTCTACGTGCGGATCCGGCCCGACCACGGCTTCGCCGACGTCCGCCGCGCCGCCCACGCGTTCGCCCGCGAGGTGGCCCGCCGCTGCGACCTGGTCGACCTCACGTGGTGGCGCAAGGACCGCGACCCCAAGTCGATCTTCGTGGATTACAACCAGAACACCCGCGACCACACCATCCGCTGCGCCTACTCCGTGCGCGGCGTGCCCGAGGCCGTGGTGTCCACCCCGGTCCGCTGGGACGAGGTCGACGAGGCCGACCCGCGCGACTTCACGATCGCCACCGTCCCCGCCCGCTTCGCCGAGCTCGGCGACCTGCACGCCGGCATCGATGACGCCGTGTTCCTCATCGACGAGCTCCTCGAATGGGCCGACCGCGACGCCCACGAGGGCGACGCCCTGCCCGACGACGAGGAGCCACAGGACCTCGACGCCTGACACCCGCCACGGTGAGCGGCACCGAGCTCGTCTCCCGTGGGCGCGCCTCGACCTCCGCGCCGGGGGCTCGGGTGGCGTCGCTTCCTTCGCGTCCGGCCCCTTGCGCAGAGGCACGCCTGTACGTCGACGAGTGCCGTCATCTCCGGGCGACTACGCCACATCCGATGGCGGTGGTCCAGCCCTCGGACACCCGCCGGGAGAAGACCGGGCCCCGCGTTCCGCGGAACGCAGCGGCTCTGTTCCGCCCGGGTGGTGCGGCCTCGTAGCTCGGCTCTCGTGGGCGCGCCTTGGTCACCCTCGTCGCCGTGCCCCCGGCCTTCCGGCTGGGGGCCTCGGGTGCGCTCGCCTCGTTCCACATCCTCGCCTTGCGTACCGGCGTGGCCGGGTCGCGATCACTACCGAATACCGTGGTTGCGTTGGCGGCCGTCCCCGACGTGGGGGCACGCCGTATCTCGACGAGACCGTCACCGCCGGGTGCCCACGCCACTATCCGATGGTCCCGACGCACCACCCCCTGGACATCCGCCAAGAGGGAACTGTGGACCACCGGTTCCGCGTTCCGCGTTCCGCGGAACGCACCGAACAACCCCGAAACTGTCAGACCCCACTGCCATCCTGAAAGCGAACACCAGCCCGCTATCAGGAGGAGCTCATG
>MKJV01000101.1 GCA_001942185.1 Pseudonocardia sp. CNS-004 | reverse complement strand
CGACCGGGTACGTCCAGTACAACGGCTCGTGCCGGCGCTTGCCAGGGACGATCTCGATCACGAAGCCCGCGGCCCGGGGCCTACAGGACAGGCCCTAGGGCAGCCAGGAGACGCGGCCGGACAGGGCGGCGTAGCCGACGAACGCGACGATGTCGATGAGGGCGTGGGCGCCGACGAGCATCCACAGCCGGTTCGTCCGCTGCCACACGCGGCCGAACACGAGACCCATCACGATGTTGCCGAAGAACCCGCCGAGGCCCTGGTAGAGGTGGTAGCAGCCGCGCAGCACGGCCTGGGCGAGCAGGGACCGGTTCTCCGACCAGCCGAGCTGGCGCAGCCGGGTGATCAGGTAGCCGACCATCACCACCTCCTCGGCCCAGCTGTTCGCGGCGGCGGATGCCAGCAGCACCGGCATCCGCCACCAGGTGTCGTCGAGCGTGGTGGGGGCGATGGTCACGCTCACCCCGATCGCGCGGGCGAACAGGTACAGACCGAGACCGGGGATCCCGATCATGGCGGCGAGGCCCGCCGAGCCGAGCGCGTCCCGGCCGGGCCTGCGCCGGTCGAGCCCGATGTCGCGCATCGCGAAGCCGGCGCGCAGCAGCAGGTAGGCGCCCAGCGCCCCCCAGCCGACCAGCTGCAGCACGCGGGTGAGCTGCAGTGCGAGGTCGATGAGCCCGAGCTCGGACGCGGGGGCGTTCAGGGCCACCTGCTGCTCGTTGAGCGGCACCGGCTGCATGACGGCGTCGAGCAGGGCCAGACCGCTGCGCACCGCGGACAGCCCCAGCGTCACCGTGAGGACGACCAGCACTTCCAGCCCGACGAGCCGCCGGGTCCGCGGATCGGTCAACGGGGACGTTCCGGGCGGCCGCGGGGAGAACCAGTCCCGGCGGGCGGTCGAGCGGGGCACGGACGCGGACGGTACCCGGCGGGTAGTCTCGGCGGCGTGCGCAGCCTGATCCTCTCGCCGAGGTGGATGGTCTGGCACGTGCTCACGCTCGGCGCGATGGTCACGTGCGGCTGGCTCGCCGCCTGGCAGTGGCAGCGCGCGGGGTCCGCGATGGGCAGCGCCCTGAACGTCGGGTACGGGCTGCAGTGGCCGCTCTTCGCCGTGTTCTTCGCCGTCATGTGGTGGCGGATGCTGCGGATGGAGGCGGCGAAGCTGGAGGAGGACGCCCCGCCCGCCGACGAGGCCGTCCCGCCGCCCGTTCCGGAGCCGCGCCCGGCCACGCCTCCGGCCGGCCCGTCGCCGTTCGGCCCCCGCCCGCGCGACGCCGCCCCGCCGCCCGTGGACGACCCCGAGCTCGTCGCCTACAACGAGATGCTGGCCCGCCTGGCCGGCAACCCCGACTGCTGAGGACACCGTGTCGATCGAGACCGCTCTGCTCGCCTACCGGATCTCCGCATGGGTCACCGGTGTCGGGCTACTCGTCCTCGTGCTGGTGGCGATGCCGATGAAGTACATCTTCGGCCAGCCCGAGCTGGTGGCCGTCGTGGGTGTCACCCACGGCTTCCTGTACATGATCTACATCGTCTGCACGCTGCTGCTGGCCGAGCGCGGGCGTTGGAAGCCGCTCGACGCGCTGCTGATCCTGGTGGCCGGCACCATCCCGGTGGCGTCGTTCGTGGCAGAGCGCCGGGTCACCCGGCGGGTGCGCGCCGGTCGCTCTCCCGTCAGCTAGCGGGCCTGCTCCCGCCGAGCGGGTCGACGTCCGCTCCGCGCCGCATCGGGCAGCCGATCAGGCGCTGCATCTGCGTGCGCAGCTCCTCCACGGTGGTGGCCTGCTCGGGCCACGCGATCCGCACGTCGTGGTCGCGGCCGGTGGCCTCGACGCGCAGCCGCAGGCCGCAGCGGTCCATCCCGAGCGGGCGGAGCCGGGCGTCACGCAGGTCGCGCAGCGCGGGCGGCAGGTGTCGGGCGAGGAGGTCGAGGACTCGGAGTGGGACTCCTCGAGGTGGGCGAGCCAGTGCCTTCGTAGCGGCAGAACGGGTCGGGCCACGCGGCCGCCAGGTCGACGGGGGTGAGCGCTGCGGTGCCCTCGCCGCGGAGAGCACGGCCGAGCCGGGGTCGAGGCGCACCAGGGTGGCGCCGTGGCCCAGCCGCAGCAGGTCGGCGTGCGGGCGCACGTCGGCGACCTGGAGTGCGATGCGCCGGGCGATGTCGGGATCCGGGACGCGCAGGCGTCCGGTGATCCACAGCAGCCCGCGTACGGGTTCCCTGAGCTCCACGGGAGCGTGGTCGGCGATCTCGAGCATGGCGGCGAACTCGCCGCCCGGCGCGTCGCGGATCGCGTCGAGGACCGGTTCGTCGTCGTCGAGCAGCAGCACGGCCGAACCGTCGGCGCGCACGTGGTGGACGGCGGGGACGGCCTGGGGTGCGCCGGTGCCGACGAGACTGGCCGTGCCGCCGCGCGCAGCGACGCTACGTGCACGTTCTGCGGCTGACGGGGCGGGCGGTCGGCGGGGCCGGGTGGATCCCAACGGGACACCTCCGTGACTTAGGTGAGCCTAAGCTATAGGCTGCTCTGGCAGGTGTCCAGGGCGCGAACGCCCGGCCGCCGTCAGGCCGCCGGAGCGCACCCGTTAGCGTCTGGAACCGTGACGACGGCGGCAGGTGCGGATCCGTGGGCCATCCCACCGCTCTTCGCGCAGCTGGTCGATGACACCAGCCTGCTGCAGCCGCGGTCGGTGGCGCCCGGTGTGGACGCCGTCGTATCGCGGTACCTCAGTGCCCGGGACGGTCGGTACGGCGGTCTCGTCGGGCAGCTCGTCTGCCCGGTGTCTCGGCTGCCCGCGCTGGTGCAGGAGCTGGCGAGATCGGTGCCCTCACGCCCGGTCGACGTGTCGCTCGTGGTCGACACCGGCCTCGGCGCGGTGCCGAAGGCGCTCTCCACCGTCTTCTCGCGGTCGAGCCTGCTCACCCCGCGCACCGTCGAGACGGCCGCTCCGCCCGACGTCGATGCCATCTGGCTGGAGCGGGTGTCGGAGTTCGTGCCCGAGGACGTCGTGGCGGTCGTCGAGCCGCGCAGGCCGGCCGGCACCGAGCCCGCGGACATCAGCGCCTGGCTGGGTGCGGTGCGCCGCGTCGCGGAGCACGGCTGCGCGCCGAAGCTGCGTTGCGGTGGTCCCCGCGCCTCCGACGTGCCGTCGGTCGCGGAGGTGGAGGAGTTCCTGCACGTCGTGGTCGACTCCGGGCGCGCGTTCACGACGCTCGGGCTGCGCCAGGTCGTCCGCAGCGAGCACGACGACCCGCGGCGCCACGGCATCCTCAACCTCGTCGTGGGGGTGGCACGGGCGCTGGGCGGCGGCAACGTGCGGGAGGCGCTCGAGTCCAGCGACGGCGCCGCGCTGGCGAGGGAGGTCAGCGGGATGTCCGAGCGCGCCGTCAAGGGCGTGCGCGGGCTCCTGTCGCGCTGCGGCGCCGACCCGGATCCGGTGCCCGCCACCCAGCTCGTGGGCCTCGGCCTGCTGGCCTAGGGCCTGTCCTGTAAGCCCAGGACCACGCTCTTCGCGCCGAGATCGCCCCTGGCGGCGTTGCCGGCACGACCGGGTACGTCCAGTACAACGGCTCGTGCCGCGCCTTGCCAGGGACGATCTCGATCACGAAGCCCGCGGCCCGGGGCCTACAGGACGGGCCCTAGAGCATATTTCTGACGTGGCGTGATTTGCGTAGCGGTGCCGGTAGCGGAACCTCAGACGCCTTCTCGCTCCGGGAGCTCCTCCTCATGAACGCCAGTTCACAGCGTCGGAGCTGTCCTCGCGAGAAGACGCCTGAGAATGCGGCAGCAGAGTGCCGGTGGCGTGCTCCCTCGAAGCGGCTCCGCCGCTTGTTGAACACGGCATAGGAGGCCCGAACGCGCCCGCGTCGGGGTGTCCGTGGGCCCACAGTAGGGTCGGGACCGTGACCCGCATCGCGTTCCTCGGGCCGCGCGCCACCTTCACCGAGCAGGCACTGCGGTCGATGCCCGAGGCCGCCGGGGCCGAGCTCGTGCCCTCCGCCGGCTCCCCGGCCGTGCTGGCCTCCGTCCGCGACGGTTCCGCCGACCTGGGCTGCGTCCCGATCGAGAACTCCGTGGAGGGCGCGGTTCCCGCGGTGCTCGACGGCCTGGTCGCAGACCCGCCGCTGGTGATCGTGCGGGAGGCCGTGCTGGCCGTCCGGTTCGCGCTGCTGGGACGGCCGGGCACGGGCCTCGGTGAGGTGCGCACGGTCGCGTCGCACCCGCACGCCATCGCCCAGACCCGGGAATGGATCGCAGCGCGGCTGCCCGACGCCACCGTGCTGCTCTCGACATCGACGTCCGAGGCGGCCGCGCAGGTCGCACGCGGAGAGTTCGACGCGGCCGTCTCCGCGCCGCTGGCAGCCGAACAGCACGGCCTGGAGATCCTCGCCGACGACATCGCCGACAACGCGGGCGCGGTCACGCGGTTCGCGCTCGTGGCGCGGCCCGGGCCACCCCCGGCGCCCACCGGGCACGACCGCACCACGCTCGCCGCCACCACGCAGAACCGGCCGGGCGCGCTGCTCGGCCTGCTCACGGAGCTCGCCGTCCGGGGGGATCGACCTCACCCGCATCGAATCGCGGCCGATCAAGGACCGGCACGCCGAGTACTGGTTCCACCTCGACTGCACCGGCCACGTCGCCGAGCCCGCGATGGGGGAGGCGCTCGCCGCGCTGCACCGCCGGTGCGACGTCGTGCGGTTCCTCGGCTCCTACCCGCGGGCGGGCAACGGCGCGTCCACCGCGGAGCCCAGCACGTCTCCGCTGCCGATCGGTGGCGCGGATGCGGCGCAGTTCGCGGCCGCCCAGCGCTGGCTCGACGGCCTGCGCACCCGAGGTGTGGCGTGAGCCCGGTCCGCCTGGTGATGGCGCGCCACGGCGAGACCGCCTCAACGTGCGGCACGTGCTCGACACCCGCCCGCCCGGTGCGCCGTTGAACGAGCGTGGGCACGCGCGGGCGCCGCGCTCGGTGAGCGGCTCGCCGCCGATCCGGTCACCGCGGTGCACGCGTCGGTGGCGGTGCGCGCGCAGCAGACGGCGGCGCCGATCGCCGCGGCGCACCGCCTCGACGTCCAGGTGGTCGACGGCATCCACGAGGTGTTCTGCGGTGAGCTCGAGGGCCGGTCCGGTCATGCGGCCCTGGAGAGCTTCATGGTCGTCTACAACGCCTGGTGGACCGGTGACCTGGACGCCCGCCTCCCCGGCGGCGAGTCGGCCCACGACGTCCGGAACCGGTTCCTGCCCGCCCTGGACCACATCCTCGACGGCGCGAGTGGGAACGTCGTGCTGGTGAGCCACGGTGCCGCGATCCGGCTGGCCGCGGCCGCACTGCTCGGCGACACCGCGGAGACGCGCTTCCTGCCCAACGCCGGTCTCGTCGTGCTGCGGCCCGACGGCACCGGTTGGGAGCTGGAGCTCTGGGACGGCGCGAGCCCCGTGGCCGGTGACGTCACCGCGGGCGGCGCGCCCGACTGAGCCGGGAGATCTCAGCTTCGTCACAGCGATCGGTTGTCACTGTGTGCACTCGTCGTGAGCCTGCACGCAGCCCATCGAGGTGACGTTGATCCGCACACCGACCCGGAGCACGGGTGTCCGCCTGGAATGGGTGGATGCCGCGAAGGGCATGTCGATCCTGCTCGTCGTGGCCCATCACGCCGTGTGGTTCCTGCAGCACTCCGGGCAGGCGCCGGCTGCGGTCGTCATGGCCAACGAGGCGCTCGCCTCGCTGCGGATGCCGCTGTTCTTCCTCGCGTCGGGGCTGCTCGCCGCTGGCCCGCTGGCTGCCCCGTGGCGGGTGGTGCTGCACAAGCGGGTGGCGTTCTTCCTGTACCTGTACGCGATCTGGACGATCATCAGGTTCACGTTCTTCGCCACGGTCGTGCCCCCGGAGGTCGACCCCGACGCTCCGCCGACCCGCTCGGGCTGGTGCTGGCGCTGCTGCTGCCCGGCCCGAGCATGTGGTTCCTGTACGCGCTCGCCGTGTTCGCCGTGGTGACCAAGCTGGCGCGGCCGCTGCCCGTGTGGCTGCAGCTGGGCGCGTCCGGCCTGCTGTCGGCGCTCGTGGGAGCCGGGATGGTGGAGTTCGGTGACACGCGCTGGACCTACATGTCGCGTTTCCTGTTCTTCTTCCTCCTCGGCTGCCACGCCCGGCAGCTGGTGGAACGGCTGGCGCGGGCCACCAGCCTCCTGCGCGTCGTCGCCGGCGTCGTGGTGTGCGTGGGGGCCGCGGGCGCCGCGGTCGTGCTCGGGCTCCGCACGGTTCCCGGGGTCGCGCTCGCCCTCCAGTGCCTCGCGGTCGGTGCGGGGGTGCTCCTCGCGTCCTGGGCCGCGCGGTACCGGTTCGGCAGGCCGCTGGTGGTGCTGGGGACGCGGACCCTGCCGATCTACCTGATCCACATGCTGTGGCTCGCCGCGATCATGAGCGCGGTGCGGCACGCCGAGCTCTCGCTGCCGGCGGCATACGCACTGCCGGTCGTGCTGGTGCCGGTGCTGACGGCCCTCTCCCTGCTCACCCACCGCGCGCTGGTGGCGGTGGGCGCCTCGTGGCTGTTCGCGCTGCCGGACCGGCTGGCCCACCGGCCCTGAGCCGCCGGTCAGCCCCAGCCGAGCTCGTGCAGGGTGGCCTCGTCGATCCCGAAGTGGTGCGCCACCTCGTGCACCACGGTCACGGCGACCTCGTGCACCACGTCGTCCTCGTCGTCGCAGATGTCCAGGATCGCGTCCTGGTAGATCGAGATCCGGTCCGGCAGGACGCCGCCGTAGCTGGACGTGCGCTCGGTGAGGGCGGTGCCCTCGTAGAGCCCGAGCAGGTCCGGATCACTCTCGTGCTGGTCCTCGACCAGCACGACCACGTTGTCCATCGCCGCCGTGAGCTCGGGCGGGATGGAGTCGAGGGCGTCCGCGACGAGCTCCTCGAACCGTCGCCGGGTCATGTCCACGACCCGATACTCCCACCGCCCGGGTCAGCGTCCCGGGGCGCTCGACGCCGACGGCTCGACGGTCACATCCGGCGCCTCGGGCGCTTCCGGTTCCTCGGGGCCGTCCGGCTCCTGGGACGCGGTGGGTGTGGCCGTCGGGGTGGTCGGCCGCTCGGGGGCCTCGGGCTTCTCCGGTGCCTCGGGGGCCTCCGGCTTCTCGGGTGCGCTCGGCGTGGCCGTCGGCGCCTGCTCCGCGGGCGGGCCGTCGGTGGGCGGCGCGGGCGTGCTCGGCGCCGGGGATCCCGGAGCGCTGGTGGCCGGCGGGGCCGGCTCGTCGCCCACGACGACGTCGCCCTTGACCGGACCGGTGACGGGCGCGAACCCGCTGCGGTCGGGCAGGAGCGCCGCCAGGTTGCAGTTCACCTTGCGGCTACCGGCGTTCCAGGACTCCTCGGTGATGTTGTCCCAGTAGACGGTGAGGCCCTTCGCGGAGATCGCCTCGGCGTTGCCGGCGTACGTGCTCGCGACCTCCGCGCACTGCGGCTGCAGGTACGCGTCCTGGTCGCGACGGCGGGGAAGCCCTCGGAGAACTTCTCGGACAGGTCGACGATACCGACCGTCTCGACGGCGTGCGGGCCCGAGCAGTCGACGGGGTCGCCGATCGTGCGGCCGTCGATGGCGAGGCAGGTGCCCGGCTCCTGGACGGCGGCCTGCTCGGACTCCGCGGCGCGCCCGGAGATCGGGAGCAGCGCACCGGACCGGGACGCGCTCTGCACACCACACCGCAGCTCGCGGTCGCCGTCGGCCCACTTGGACGGCGACGGCTTGAGCGCCCCCACCCGGAAACGGCCGTCGGGGTCGAACTTGCCGCCCAGGTACTCCAGGACGACCGGTTCGCAGCGCTCGTTGACGATCTGGCGCCACTGCCGGTCGTCGGGGAGCGCCATCTCGGTGGCCAGCGTGACGGAGCCCGCCTGCTCGAACAGGTGCGGCTGCGCGCACTCGACGACCTCGGTGTCGGCGGCGTCGGGCCGGCTCCACATCAGGCAGGTGCCGGGAGTGGCGGGCGGCGGGGGCACCTCACGTGCCGACCCCGCCGCCGCGGGCAGCGCCGCGAGCGTGCCCAGCACCGGCACCGTGGCACCGGCGAACGAGTCGAGCGTGGCGACGCCCAGCATGGTGAGGGAACCGACGAGCACCCCGATGACCATGCGGCGCACCAGACGTGGCTCGGGGGCACGGGACGGCGGGGGCGGGGGAGGCGCCGGGCGTGCCGAAGGGGCCGGAACGCTGTGGCGACCGGTGCGGGTGCGCCGTCGCCAGCGCCGCGGCCCGCACGCCGGCCAACCGGTTGACGTTCGGGACCACGACGGTGGGCGCGTCACCAGGACGGCGGGGTGGCTGGAGGCGTGGGGCAGCCACGTTCTGCGGCATCTGGGGCCGGCCGGGGGGAGCGGTCAGTCGGTCCATGTCGGCCGTCATCATGCCGTTACCTGGGGTCACGTCCAGAGGGAGGACCCGGTCCGCGCGACCATCGGTCGTCAGCGTGCTGCGAGCGTCAGCGTTTGCCGGTGGGTGGCATCCCGGTACGGTTCGGCGCGCGGGGCGGACCTGTCACCGGCCCAGCAGTGCAGCCGAGGGGGGAGAGCGGTGCCCGACGACAAGACCGGAGAGCCCGACGAGCAGCCCGGCGGCGCATCGTCCCCGGACGGGGGTGCCCGCGGCCGGATGCGTTTCCAGGACGAGACCACCACGCCGCGGGAACCCACGCTCGCCGAGCGGCGCGCCCGCGAGGTCGCGGCCCGTCGGGCCGAGGAGGCCGAGCGCCGGGAGGCGGAGGAGAGGGACCGCTCGGCGCGCAAGCGCAAGCGCGTCCTGATCGGCGCCGGGGTCACCGTCGGTGTCGTCGCGTTGATCGCCATCAGCTACTCGGTGGCACAGGACGACGACGAGGTGCAGGCCCAGTGCGTCGACGAGAACGGGGTGATCGTCGAGGACGCGAACTGCGTCACCCCTGCCGCGTCCAGCACCACCCACTACGGCGGCGGCTTCTACCCGATCTTCATCGGGGGCGGCGGTCGGCAGTACCACTACACGTACGGGGGCTCCGGCTCGATCGGCGAGCGCGTGCAGGGCGGTACGACCACGGTGCCGAGGGACGGCACACGGGTCACCACGTCGTCCGGCAAGACCGTCGCGGGCCCGTCGGGCAGCTCGGTGTCGCGCGGCGGGCTCGGGGTCTCCAGCGGTAGCTCGAGCAGCGGTTCGTAATGGGCGGGTCGTAGATGGAGAGACACACGGGCGATCCCCGGCCGGGCTGGGAGCGCATCGTCCGCGAGCAGGGCATGGTCTTCGACACCCCCGGCCGTGGTGCGGGCGGTGCGCCGCGCCCGTACTGGGACGAGTCGGTCCACTACACGTTCTCGATGGACGAGATCCTGTCGCTCGAGGCCGACGTCGAGGTGATCCACGGGATGTGCCTGCAGGCCGTCGACCACGTGGTCACCACCGAGCGGTTCCGCGACTTCGCGCTCCCCGAGTGGTCCTGGGAGGCCGTGGCGGCGTCCTGGAAGCGCAGCGACCCGCACGTCTACGGCCGCTTCGACCTGCGCTACGACGGCGGTGGTCCGGCCAAGCTGCTCGAGTACAACGCCGACACCCCCACCACGCTGCTGGAGGCGTCGATCCTGCAGTGGTACTGGCTGAAGGACGCCCACCCCGCCGACGACCAGTGGAACTCCCTGCACGAGACCCTCGTGGAGCGCTGGACCGAGATCAAGGGCAGGCTGCCGAGCAGTGAGCTGCACTTCACGTGGTCGGGCAGCGAGACCACGGGCGAGGACCACGTCACCGTCGGCTACCTCCAGGAGACGGCCGCGGAGGCGGGACTGGACACAGTCGGCCTCACCATCGAGGACATCGGCTGGGACGCCGCACTCGACCGGTTCGTCGACCTCGAGGAAGCGCCCATGGCGGCGGTGTTCAAGCTCTACCCCTGGGAATGGGTGCTGTCCGACCAGTTCGGCAAGAGCGTGATCCGCAGCCTCCCGGAGACGCTGTGGATCGAGCCGCTGTGGAAGGCGGTGCTGTCGAACAAGGCGCTGCTCGCGATCCTCTGGGAGATGTACCCCGGCCACCCCAACCTGCTCCCCGCCTACCTCGACCAGCCGGGGATGCTCACCGAGTACGTCCGCAAGCCCCGGCTGGGCCGGGAGGGCGCGAACGTCTCGATCGTCGCGCCCGGCATGGAACACGAGACGGGTGGCGTGTACGGCGAAGAGGGGTACGTCTACCAGCTCTTCGACCCGCTCCCCGAGTTCGACGGCTTCCGTCCCGCGCTGGGCGCGTGGGTGGTCGGCGACGCCGCGGCCGGGCTGGGCATCCGCGAGACCGTCGGGCTGGTGACCGACAACGGCGCGGCGTTCGTCCCCCACCGCATTCCCACAACCTGACGCTCCCCGCACGCTCGATGGAGGTTCTCGTGACGCTGGCCCAGATCGGTCCGGGTTTCGGCGAGGTGATCGGCCGCGGAGTCGGCGCGATCCTGCTCTACGCGGTTCTCGGTGTTCTGCTGATGCTGCTCGGCTTCTACGCCGTCGACCTGACCACACCCGGGAAGCTCAACCGGATGGTGCGGGACGGGTTCCCGAACGCCGTGCTCGTCACCTCGGCGGGCATGGTGAGCATGGCGTTCATCGTCGTCGTCGCGATCTACACCTCGACCGGCAGTCTGGTCGAGGGGATGCTCCTGAGCCTCGTCTTCGGGCTCGTCGGGATCGTGGCGCAGGTCGGCGGCGTGCGGCTGCTGGAGTGGGTCACCGGCATCGACATCGGCGCGGTGCTCGTGGCCGACCGCCTGCAGTCCCAGGCCTTCGTGGTGTCGGCAGCCCACATCGCGCTCGGCCTCGTGGTGGCCGTCGCCATCCTCTGACCGCGAGTCCGACGTCCCGGCGCGGCGAGTCGGGCGTTCCGGCTCACGCCGCCGCCCGGACCGCCTCGGCCAGCGACTTGTCCAGCGCCACCCGCACCAGCGCCGCGGCCAGCGGGGCGAGATCGGATCCGCGGGCCAGGCGGGCCAGCTCGTCCGGGTCGGCGGGCAGCCCGACGCGCCGGGCGCCGTCGAGCGCCTTGCCGTCGATCGCGGGCCGCAACGACGTCCACACGTCCTGCGCCTCGCGGCAGAAGATGTCGGCCCCGACCGGGCCGAGCCGCGGGAACCCGGTCAGCGCCGCCCGGATCCGTCCGGGGTCCCCCTCGGCGCGGTCACGCAGCTTGCGCAGGTCGTCGCCGTACTCGCGGTGCAGCAGGTCGGCGCCGTCGCCGAGCGCGGTCGCGGTGCTCTCGTCGTAGCGCTTGTAGCCCGCCCGCCCGAGCGCGTCGACCCGGTCCTGCCACGAGGCCGCGCGCATCTTCGCCGGTGTGCCCATCCCGCGTCGGCGAGCGCGCGGGCGGCGTCCACCGCGATGTCGGCCTTGATCCGGGTCGAGAGCAGGATCGACAGCACGAGCAGCCGGTAGAGCGGTGCCGGGCTGTCCTCCAGCCGGATCCCGGCCTGCTCGGCGTACGTGGTTCCTGCCCGGTCCAGCAGCGCTTTCAGGATTTTCCGTTCCTCGGCCATGACCGTCGCGTACCCGATCCGTACCCGGAACAACGGCCTACGGGAGTGCTACGGTCGTCGCATGTCCAGTGTTCCTTCACGTGAGCTGCGCAATGACACGGCCGGTGTGCTGCGGCGCGTCGAAGGAGGTGAACACGTCACGATCACCGTCAACGGCAGGCCGGTCGCGGAACTCGTGCCGGTGCAGCGGACACGACGATCGTGGATCCGGCGCGAGGAGCTCGTGGCGCGCCTGCGCCGCATCCAGGCGGACCCCGGCCTCCGCGACGACCTCGCCCGGCTCGCCGGTGACACCACGGACGACCTCGGGCCGATCAGGTGAAGGGTTTGCTCGACACGAGCGTGTTCATCGCCCTCGAGAGCGGGCGGCCGCTCGACGAGCAGCGCATTCCCGACGAGACGGCGGTATCGGTCGTGACGTTGGCGGAGCTCCAGGCCGGAGTGCTGGCGGCTGCGGATGTCGACGTCCGGGCGCGCCGCTTGGCCACGCTGGACGCGGTCAGTGACATCGAGTTGATCGACATCGACGAGTCGGCCGCGCGAGCGTGGGCCCGGATGCGGGTGCACCTGGCCGAGAGCGGTCGGCGGGTCAACGTCAACGATCTCTGGATCGCGGCGGTTGCTGCTTCCCGAGGCCTTCCGGTCGTGACGCAGGACGATGATTTCGGTCCGGTCGCTGGAGTGATGGGTCTCGACATCATCCGTGTCTGATGTTGACTCTCGACCATGTCGAGGCAGCAGGTTCGCTGACGTGGAGAGCTCGAGCGGGGCGGCGCGCACGATCGGCCGGATGGCCCGCGAGAGTGGCCTCTCGGTCAGCGCGTTGCGCTTCTACGACGGCGCAGGGGTGCTGGCGCCGGCGAGTGTCGACCCGGCCTCCGGTTACCGGTACTACGCCCCGGAGCAGGTCGTCGTGGCCCGGCTCGTCGCGTCGCTGCGCCGGGTCGGGATGCCGCTCGCCGGGATCCGGGAGGTGCTGGCACACCGGGGCGACCCGGCCACCGTCGACGCGCTGCTCGACCGCCACCTGCTCCGCCTGGAACAGGGGCTGGCCGACGCCCGCCGGGAGCTCTCCTCCGTCCGTTCGCTGGTCTCGCAGGAGGAACCCGTGCCCGTCACCACCGTCACCGTCCGTGGCGCCGACCTGGCCGCCGCGCTGCGCGCCGTCCGGTTCGCCGTCGGCACCGACCCCGAGCTGCCGGTGCTGTCCGGGGTGCTGCTGGACGTCACGCCGGACACCCTCACGCTGGTCGCCACCGACCGCTACCGGCTCGCGACGGCGACCCCGCCCGTCGCGACGATCGACGGCCCACCGGTGGAGGCCGTCCTGCCGGTGGACCTGGTCGACCGGATCCCGCAGGCCGAGGCGGTCTCGATCGTCCTGTCCGGCGAGTCCGTCCAGGTGACGGCGGCGGCGAGACCCTGCACGGCGAGCCGATCGCGGAGCGGTTCCCCGACTACCGCAGGCTGCTGCCGGCCGGTGACCTCTCCGTCCCGGTGGACCGGGCCGCGCTGCGCGCCTCGGTGCTGGCGGCGCCCGCCCGCAGGATGCGGCGTGAGCAGGACGGCGCCGGGTACGACGCGACCGTCCTCGAGAACGGGCCCGACGGCATCCGCGTCACCGATGGCCCGGGGGTGGCGGTGAACCGCGAGTTCCTCCTGGAAGCCCTGGACGCGGGCGGTGACGGGCAGCTCCTGCTGTCCCTCGACGGCCCGATCGCACCGCTGGCCGTCACGAGCCGGTCGTCGGTCTCCCTGCTGATGCCGGTGCGCCTGTGCACCCCGGGAGCAACCTGAGCTGGATCGACGTCGTCGTCGCGCCTCGCGATCATCGTGAGCCTCGTTCGCTCTACTCGCACCACGTCTCGGTGCAACTCGTCATCCTCGAACCGTCGTACGAGCGAACTTGCATACGCACATGCGCGTGCATAACCATCTGCATATGCAGTCACCATCAGTGAGAGGTAGCCACCCGGTCCAGTGGCGCAAGAGCACCGCGAGTAACCCCAACGGCAACTGTGTGGAGCTGGCCGAGGTCGCCGATGGGATCGTCGCGATGCGCAACTCGCGCTACCCGGCCGGTCCTGTGGTCACCTGCAGTCGTGCCGCCATCGCAGCGTTCGTGTGCGGCGTCCGCGACGGTGAGTTCGACGACTTCGGCGGCGATGCTGTCCCTGGACCGGAATGCTGATCCGTTCCCGGCGGCCGGGCTGGGCCGGGAGCGCCCCGCGGGCATAGTGGTAGACGTCCTGCGCGCTCTCATCCGAGTCCCATGCCGCGCACGTCGGCAAGGGTCGCTGCATCAGCCGCTTGCCATATCCACCGAACCGCGAAAGAGTGGTGGCCGGTATGCTCTGTGGCCGCGGTGTCGGCTGCTGGCTGAGGGAGGGTCATGATCGGCGTGCCCGACGATGCGGACGCCGGATCATTTGCCGCGTCCTTCGACCTCCCTGGTACCGCCGGGCATAGGGGCGGCCTGCCGAATGGGCCGACTGCGCGGCGTATCGCGCTCGGTGGGGCGCTGCGCCGTCGGCGCGAGGCCGCGGGTCTGTCCCGAAGCCAGGCGGCCTACGAAATCCGTGGCTCTCAGGCGAAGATCAGCCGACTCGAGGCGGGCCGGGTCGGGTTCAAGGAGCGCGACGTCGCCGACCTGCTCACCCTCTACGGGGTGCACGACCCGGCGGAGCGGGCCGAGTACCTGGACTTGGCCAGCCAGGCGAACTCGCCTGGTTGGTGGCACCGCTACTCCGATCTGCTGGAGAGCTGGTTCGAGACCTACCTCGGTCTGGAACAGGCCGCATCGGCCATCCGGAACTACGAGGTCCAGTTCGTGCCCGGGCTCCTGCAGACCGAGGACTACGCGCGAGCGGTCACGAAGCTGGGCAACACCGACGCGGCCGTGATCGAACAGCGCGTCGAGTTGCGGATGCGACGTCAGGAGTTGTTGCACCGCAAGAATCCGCCCAGGTTGTGGGCGGTGATCGACGAGGGCGCCTTGCGTCGGCCGCTGCTCGGGCGGGAGCAGACCCGCGCCCAGATCGATCATCTGATCAAGATGAACGATCTGCCGCACGTTTCGCTGCAAGTAGTGCCGTTCTCGTACGGTGGTCACCCGGCGGCCGGTGGCCCGTTCGCGATCCTGAGGTTCGACGACCGTGAACTGCCCGATGTCGTCTACCTCGAACAACTCGCAAGCGCCCACTACCTGGACAAGCGGTCCGACGTGGAATACTACCTCGCAGTGATGGATCGGCTGTGCACGCTGATCGAACCTCCGGTCCGAACGGCTGCGATCCTCTCGGCCATCCGTGCGGACATGTGACATGGCGTCTCCGCAATCGAGCAACCTCTGCGGAAGCCGGATTGTGTCACGCAGGACGCCTGCAGCCTGAGTCACCCTTTCCGCTAGGTTGAAGCGACCACGAAGTTGGACGACGCTAGGAGTGAGTGCCACGTGACCGAACCGTGGGAGCCACCGGTTTCCGAGAATCGAATCCGGCTCGACGTGCCCGGTGCTGCCCGGGTGTGGGACTTCTTCATGGGCGGGAAGGACAACTACGAGATCGACCGGCTCGCCGGCCAGGCCGCCCTGTCGATGTACGACTTCGCGGGTCTGGCGCGCAACTCTCGTCAGTTTCTCATCCGAGTTGTGCGGTACCTGGCCCAGGAGGCCGGGATGCGGCAGTTCCTGGACATCGGATGCGGCCTCCCCGTCACGGAGGGGCAAAACACTCACCAGATCGTTCAGTCGATCACACCCGACGCACGGATCATCTACATCGACAACGACCCGATCGTGCTGACGCACGCGCGGGCGCTGCTGGTGAACACAACCTCGGCAGGCGTCACGACGTACGTCGACGCGGATTACCACGATCCGGATCTGGTCCTGGCTCACGCGAAGAGCGTGTTGAACTTCGACGAGCCGATCGCGGTGATGTTCATGGGTTCCCTCGGATATGCGCGGGACTACGACGTGGCGAAGTCGATCGTGGCGCAAGTGATGGCGGGGGTGCCCTCCGGCAGCCATCTCGCGTTGTGGGACGAAGATGACAGCACGCCCAATGTCGAAGAGATCTTCGGCGGCTACGCGGCATCCGGTGCCGTGCCTTACGTGCCACCACCGGCCGAGAAGATCCGTCGATGCTTCGAAGGGCTGGAGGTCGTCGAACCCGGTCTGGTCCCCATCACGCAGTGGCGGCCGAGCGTGGCTTCCGTCGGCGGGGAGGCACCCTCGGACCCGACCACCGGTGGCGTAGCGCGAAAGCCGTGATGAGCTCGGACTGAGGCGATACCCATCCGCTGACGGCGGAACCGCGAGACGCCGACGAACCGCTCGTCCCGGGCAGGGGCGGGCGGTTCGCTGTTCTGCTACCGAGCCGTCCAGGACTCTCCTGAACCCTGCGGCTCACCAGGATCCGCGCCCGTCTGCCGGGCTCAGCAGCCACTCCGGGGCGCCGTCGGCGACCGCTGCCCCGGGACGCATCGGACGGCACTCAGGTGATCCGCCGAGGCTCGGCGGGCGGGGCGGTCGCCGTGAGAGCAGGCTCTCCGGCGCTGTGGCGACCCCGTGGCTCCGGGCGAACGTAGTCTGGTCGGGTGCAAGCTCCCCGTCTCGTCGCCACCGACGTCGACGGCACGCTGCTCGATCCCGAGGAGCGCGTGTCGGCGCGCACGGGTGCCGTCGTCGAACGGCTGGTCGCTGCGGGTGTCGGGTTCGTGCTCGTGACGGGGCGGCCGCCGCGCTGGATCCCGCCGGTCACCGCGCAGCTGGGGGTCGCGACGCTCGCCGTGTGCGCCAACGGGAGCGTGCTCTACGACGTGGCGGCCGACCGGGTGCTGTGGGCGGGCACCATCGGCCCCGACACGCTCGCCGGGATCGCCGCCGCGGCCACCGCGGTGCTGCCCCGGTGCCGGTTCGCGGTCGAGCGGGTGGACCTGGGTGCCCCGTTCGTCGCGGAGGCCGGCTACCGGCACGCGTGGGTCGACGGCGACGGGGTGGCCGCGGAGCGCTCGGTGCTGCTCGGCGAGCCCGCGGTGAAGCTGCTCATCCGGGATCCGGCGTTGTCGAGCGCCGAGATGGTCACCGCGCTCGCCCCGGTGATCGGTTCCGCTGCCGACCTCACGTTCTCCCACCCCGCGGGCTCGTGGAGGTCTCCCCGCCGGGGGTGACGAAGGCCACCGGCCTCGCCGAGGTGGCCCGCGTGCGCGGCGTGCAGCCTGCCGACGTGATCGCCTTCGGCGACATGCCCAACGACCTGGAGATGCTGCGCTGGGCCGGGCACGGGGTCGCGATGGGCAACGCCCACCCGGCGCTCCTCGCGGTCGCCGACGAGGTCACGGGGAGCAACGCCGACGACGGGCTGGCGCTCGTGCTGGAGCGGTGGTTCTGAGCTGCACGTCGACACGGTTCCGCCCACGTCCGGATACTCAGGGTGACCGGGCGTAGCATCGGGCGACGACAGCGCACACTCCGTGCGGCGCCGCGCCGCACCGAACCACGCGGCGCCCGGTGCGCCGCGCCGTACTGGAGGCCCAACCGGTGGCCGAGCTCCTCGAACGCCCCGCCCGGCACGCCGTCCCGATCCTCGAACCGGACGGCGAGGTCGGCGTCGCGCAGGCGGGCGCCGAGGTCCGGGTCCTCGAGGCCGTGCAGGGCACGCTGGGCAGGCCCCGGGTGGTGCAGGTGGCACGCGGCATGTCGCACTTCGGCGAGCACGCCGCGGGCTGGCTCGCGATCGGCGCGATCGGTGCGCTCGTCGACCGCAGGAGGCGCCGCGACTGGATCGCCGCCACGGCCGCCGTCACGCTCGCCCACGGGGCGTCGGTCGGGGTCAAGCGCGTGGTGCGCAGGCCGCGCCCGGACGACCCGCGCGTGCAGGTCCACGTCGGCACCCCGAGCAGGCTGAGCTTCCCGTCGGCCCACGCGACGTCCACCACCACGGCGGCGATCCTGTACGGCGCGCTGCTGCGCAAGCCGCTCGCCGCCGCGCTGGTGCCGGCCATGGCCCTCTCGCGGATGGTGCTCGGCGTCCACTACCCCACAGACGTACTCGCAGGTTCCGCGCTCGGCGCCGCCGTCGCGGTCGCGGCTCGCCGGGTCGCCCGGAAGGAATCCCGATGACCAGCACCGACGTGCCGACCGAGCAGGCCGTCCCGCAGCCACGCACGCCGGTGGCCGTCGCGCGGGGCGTGGTACGCACGATGCGGCCCCGGCAGTGGGTCAAGAACGTGCTGGTGCTGGCCGCGCCGTTCGCCAGCGGCGACCTGCTGCGCGACGGGATCGTCCTCGAGCTGGCCGTCGCGTTCGTGGCGTTCTCGATCGCGGCGTCGGGGATCTACCTGATCAACGACGCCAACGACGTGGCCGCCGACCGGGCCCACCCCACCAAGCGCAACCGGCCGATCGCCGCGGGCATCGTGCCGCCGGGGCTCGCGATGGCCGTGGCCGTGGTGCTGCTGCTGGGCGCGCTCGCGCTGAGCGTGCTGGCCAGCATCCAGCTGGTGGTCGTGCTGGCCGTGTACATCGCGGTGCAGCTGGCCTACTGCTTCTGGCTCAAGCACCAGGCGGTGCTCGACATCTGCATCGTCGCGTCCGGCTTCCTGCTGCGGGCGATCGCGGGCGGCGCCGCCACCGACATCGTGCTGTCCCAGTGGTTCCTGCTGGTGGCCGGTTTCGGGTCGCTGTTCATGGTGGCGGGCAAGCGGTACGCCGAGATGATGCTCGCCGAGCGCACCGGCGCGAAGATCCGCAAGTCGTTGGAGAGCTACTCGGCGTCCTACCTGCGGTTCGTGTGGGCGCTCTCGGCCACGGTGTCGATCACCACGTACTCGCTGTGGGCCTTCGACATCGGCGTCGTGCGGCACAACCAGCTGTGGTCGGTGATCTCGATCGTGCCGTTCGTGATCGCCGTGCTGCGCTACTCGGTCGACGTCGACTCCGGCAACGGCGGCGAGCCGGAGGAGATCGCGCTGGGCGACCGGGTGCTGCAGGTGCTCGCACTGGTCTGGGTGGCCACGCTGACGCTCGCCGTGTACTCCTGATCGCCGCCCGCGGATGAAGGCGCCCCGGTGAAGGGAATCGTCCTCGCAGGTGGCTCGGGCACGCGGCTGCACCCGATCACCCGAGCCGTCTCGAAGCAGCTGTTGCCCGTCTACGACAAGCCGATGGTCTACTACCCGCTGTCGGTGCTGATGCTGGCCGGGATCCGGGACATCCTGGTGATCTCCACTCCGCAGGACGTCCCGGCGTTCCGGCGTCTCCTCGGCGACGGCGGTGAGCTGGGCCTGTCCATCGGCTACGCCGAGCAGCCCGCGCCGAACGGGCTGGCCGAGGCGTTCGTCATCGGCGCGGAGCACGTGGGCTCCGACCCGGTCGCACTGGTGCTCGGCGACAACATCTTCCACGGGCCGGGCTTCTCCGGGCTCCTGCAGCGGTCGATCGCCGAGGTCGCCACCGGTGAGGCGGGCTGCGTCCTGTTCGGTTACGCCGTGCGCGACCCGCAGCGCTACGGCGTGGCCGAGTCCGGCCCGGACGGCCGGTTGCTGTCGATCGAGGAGAAGCCGGAGCACCCGCGGTCGAACCGCGCGGTCACCGGGCTCTACCTCTACGACAACGACGTGGTGGAGATCGCGGCCGGCCTCACACCGTCGGCCCGCGGCGAGCTGGAGATCACCGACGTCAACCGCGCCTACCTCGAACGCGGTGCCGCCCGCCTGGTCGACCTCGGCCGCGGGTTCGCCTGGCTGGACACCGGCACCCACGAGTCGCTGCTCGAGGCGGGGGAGTACGTGCGGGTGCTGGAGAACCGGCAGGGTGTCCGGATCGCCTGCATCGAGGAGATCGCGATGCGGATGGGTTTCATCGACCCGGCCGCCTGCTACGCGCTGGGCGAGCGGCAGGCGAAGTCGGGCTACGGCGAGTACGTGATGGACGTGGCGAAGTCGTTCGCCGGGGGAGGCTGACGTGCGGGTCCTCGTCACCGGGGGCGCGGGCTTCATCGGCTCGCACTACGTGCGCTCGCTGCTGGCGGGCGCCTACCCGGCATACGCCGACGCCGAGGTCGTGGTGCTCGACCTGCTCACCTATGCGGGCACGCTCACCAACCTCCCCGGGTACGCGGCCGACCCGCGGCTGCGCTTCGTCCGGGGGGACATCCGGGATGCCGCGCGGTCGCCGACGTCATGGCCGGCGTCGACGTGGTGGTGCACTTCGCCGCCGAGTCGCACGTCGACCGCTCGATCGCGGGCGCCGCCGACTTCGTCTCCACGAACGTCGTCGGCACCCAGGTGCTGCTGCAGGCGGCGCTGGAGCACGGGGTGTCGCGGTTCGTGCACGTCTCCACCGACGAGGTGTACGGCTCGATCGACGAGGGCGCGTGGCCCGAGTCACACCCGCTGGAACCGAACTCGCCCTACTCGGCGTCGAAGGCGGGCTCGGACCTGCTCGCCCGCGCGTTCCACCGCACCCACGGCCTGCCGGTCTGCATCACCCGCTGCTCGAACAACTACGGGCCGCACCAGTTCCCGGAGAAGGTCATCCCGCTGTTCGTCACCAACCTCCTCGACGGCAGGAAGGTGCCGCTCTACGGCGACGGCCTCAACGTCCGCGACTGGCTGCACGTCGACGACCACTGCCGCGGCATCCAGCTCGTGGCGGAGAAGGGCCGTGACGGCGAGGTCTACAACATCGGCGGTGGCACCGAGCTCACCAACAAGGAGCTGACGCTGCGGCTGCTCGCCGCGGTGGGTGCCGACGAGTCGATGATCGAACCGGTGGCCGACCGCAAGGGCCACGACCGCCGCTACAGCGTCGACTGGTCCAAGATCGCCGACGAGCTCGGCTACGCCCCACGGGTGTCGTTCGAGCGGGGCCTCGCCGAGACCGTCCGCTGGTACCGCGAGCACCGCACCTGGTGGGAACCGCTCAAAACCCCGTGAGGGAGCGGAGCGACCGAACCATAGATACAGCGTGGTCCACTCACGACCGGGTTGTCGCCTCGACGTACTCGGCCAGCCGTTCCCGCCAGTCCGGGACGGGCACGCCGGCCGCGGTCGCCTTCGACAGGTCGAGCACGCTGCTGCGCGGGCGGCGGGCGGCGTGCGGTTTGTCGGCGAAGTACTCGGCGGTCGTGGTGTCGGTGACCCGCAGGTCGCCGTGTCCGGCCAGTGCGAACGTCGCTCGTGCCACCTCCGCCCACGACGCGGGCTCGCCGCCGCCCGTCACGTGGTAGCTGCCGTACGGGGCCCCGCTCGCCACGAGCTGCACGATCGCAGCGGCCAGGTCGGCGGCGAACGTCGGGCGCCCGACCTGGTCGGCCACCACGGCCGGCTCGACACCCTTCTCGGCCAGCCGGAGCATCGTGCGCACGAAGTTGCGGCCGTCGCCCACCACCCAGCTCGGCCGCACCAGGTAGTGCCGTTCGACGGTCTGCACGGCGACGTCGCCCGCTGCCTTGGAGGCGCCGTATACCGACAGTGGGGTCAGCGGCGCGTCCTCCGCGTACGGGCGCGTGGACCGGCCGTCGAACACGTACTCGGTGGACAGGTGCACCAGCGTCGAGCCGGTGCGGTGGCAGATCGCGGCGAGCGCGGACGGCCCGGTCGCGTTGGTCCGCCACGCGGCGGCGCGGCCGTCGGGGGTCTCGGCGCCGTCCACGTCGGTGAACGCGGCGGCGTTGACGACCGTGTCGTAGGCGCCCAGTCGATCGTCGCGTTCGCGGCGTCGGCGATGTCGAGGTTCCCGATGTCGAGCTCGGAGTGCCGCAGCGCGGTGGCGTCCGGCAGCGCGGCGACCAGCGCCTTCCCCACCTGCCCGCCGGCTCCGAGTACCAGTACGCGCACGTCAGATCCCCGTGGGCGCGACGGTCGCGAGCGGTGGGTGCCCACGGTCCTTGTCCGAGCGGATCGCCTTCTCCTCGTCGATCGGCCACTCGATGCCCAGCGCAGGGTCGAACGCCTGGATCAGCGTGTACCGCGCGTCCGGGGTCCAGTGCTCGTTCACCAGGTACGAGTAGACGACGTCCGGAGTGAGCGTCTGGTAGGAGTTGCCGCACCCGCGCGGCACGAAGATCGCGTTGCCGGGGTGCAGCTCGAACGTCTCCACCCGCCCGAACGACTCGCCCGCCCGCAGGTCGACGATCGCGGCGAACGCCCTCCCGTTCGCCAGCGAGATGAACTTGTCCCACGGCTCGGCGTGGATGCCGCGGGTGACCCCCACCTCGGCGTTGTAGGAGACGTTGCTCTGCACGATCTCGAACGGCGGGAACCCGAGCGCCTCGAGCTTCGCGCGCTGGAAGCTCTCCTTGAACCAGCCGCGGCCGTCGCGGTGCAGGACGAGGTCGACGTGGAGCAGGCCCGGGATGGACGTCTGCGACACCTGCAGCGGGTTCACGCGGACGGCTCCCGGGGGAGGGTGCGCACCCAGTCGAGGGTGGCGCGCAGCCCGTCGGTCAGGCCGGTCGGCGGGGGGAGCCCCAGCTCGGACCGGGCGCGGGAGACGTCGAGGCAGCTGCGCAGCACCTCACCCGCCCGCGCCGGCCGGAACTCGGGGGTGAAGTCGTCCACGCCTGCCGCCGCCGCCACGGCCGCGGCGAGCGCGATCACGTCCACCTCGGTGCCGGTGCCGACGTTGTAGATGTCGTGGGGGAGGTCCGCCGCCGCGGCTGCCGCCCGGTTGGCGGCGACGATGTCCCCGACGAACACGTAGTCGCGGGTCTGCCGGCCGTCCCCGAACACGGTGGGCCGCTGCCCCGCGAGCACCCGGTCGCAGAAGATCGCGATGACGCCCGCGTCGCCGCGTGGGTCCTGGCGCGGCCCGTACACGTTGCCGTAGCGCAGCGTCACGACGTCGAGCCCGTGGTTGCGCCGGAACCAGCTGCCGTATCGCTCGACGGTGCGCTTGCCCAGCCCGTACGCCGACAGCGGATCGGTGGGGGTGGTCTCCGGGGTGGGCACCACGTCGGTCTCGCCGTAGATCGCCCCGCCCGTCGAGGTGTTGACGACCCGGCGTACTCCCGCCTCCAGCGCGGCGGAGAAGACGTTGACCGAGCCCAGCACGTTGACCGCGGTGTCGGTGGCCGGGTCGGCCATCGACTTCCGCACGTCGATCTGCGCCGCGAGGTGGAACACGAGATCCGGCCGGAACCCGGTGACGACCCGCTGCACCCCCGCCGCATCCCGCACGTCGAGCTCCACGAGCTCCGCGGCAGAAGAGCCGGCGAGGTTGGCGGCGGAGCCATGGCTCAGATCGTCGAGCACGAGGACGTCCGCGCCGTCGGCGACCAGGGAATCCACGAGGTTGGAGCCGATGAACCCGGCCCCACCGGTAACGACGGCACGCACGGCGGGATCGTATCGACGGCCCGCCCGGTTGTACGAACGGCACTCTCGTTCGATAGAGCGGGACGGGCGTGCCCCTCCGTACGACGGGGGCTATTCCTACACCTGGCCGCTCAGATATCGGTCCAGCGCCTCTCGGGCGATCTCGGATGCCGGTCGCCCCTCGGCCCGGGCGCGCTCGTCGAGGCGGCGGCGGGTCTGCTCCGGAACGCGGAACGACACGTGGGGGGACGGCTCGCCGGTCGTCTGCTCCGACAATGACGGGCGGCCGCGGCGAGCACGAACATCGGCGACGGCTCGGTCGACAGAGGCGTCGTCGATCCGCCGGCCATGGCTGTCGCGCACCACGTCATGCTCGAGGTCGATCTCCTCGTCGAGGATCTCGGGCCTCTGGGCTCTCCGGGCTTGCGGCTCATCGGTTCCTCCTCGAAGCCGTCGGCATGACGTGGAAGCGCGGAGACGACGGTCATGGCGGTCTGCCGTGCGGCCGGGGCGGGGGAGCCACCGGTCAAGGCGATTCTGAGGCCTGGGTTGTGGTTGCCCATGGAGTGGGGCTGGTGGAGCGGTGGCAGCCGCTGCTGACGCCGAGGGTGGTGGCGACGTGGGTGCCGAACCGGTAGTGGGCGCCGAGGGTGGTGTCGAACCCGTGGGTGAGGTGGCGGCCGGAGGTGTTGATCCCGAGACCGCCGGTGGCGAAGCCGTACTCGGCCGTGATGTCGGCGACGATGCGCTGGGCGTGGGGCCATTTGTCGTCGGGGATGTTGTCCTCGAACGCCCACAGCGGTGGGCTGGTGGTGTGGCCGCCGAGGTTGGTGAACTCCCCGCCGCAGTTGCTCCAGCTGCGCGGATCGGCTTCGTACCAGGTGAAGGGGCCGAGCTCGGTGTCGAGGCGGTCGCGGATGCGCTGCAGCATCTGGTCGTAGCTCGCGGTGATCTCTTCCAGGGTGGGGCGGGCGGCCAGCTCGGCTCCGGCGTCCATGGTCTTCTCCTGGGGGGACGGTTCGGGGGTGCTGCAGGCGACGCACAGGAACACCGTGAGGACGGCGAGCAGCACTACAGCCCCGCCGCGCCGGTGGGGTCGTCGCGGCTGCCGGTGCCAGGCGGTGTCGATCCCGGCGACCGGCGCGGTGAGTCCGTCCACGTCCGGGGAGGCTACGGGCCGGGGCCACCTCGCCGTGGCCGAACGGAACAATCGGGGCAGGCGGGCTGCGGGGGCGGTGGGCGGCCGCTCGGGCGTGGTCGTCATCAGAACGCGTCCCATGCCCCGCGGAGGGCGTCGCCGGCGGTGCTCGCCTCGTCGAGTTCGCGGATGCACCGGGCGGCAGCCGCGTCGCGTCGCGCGGCAGCCTCGTCGGCGTTGCGCTGTGCGGCGGCCAGCGACCGTTCGGCCTGGTCGGCCGCGGCTCGGGCGGTGTTCACGCGCTGGAGGGCGTCGGACCGGCGGAGCTCGGCGTCCTGGGCGCCGACCGGGTCCAGCCGCAGCTGGGCGTCGGCAGCGGCCGCGGAATGCTGTCGGGCATCCGACTCCGCCGTGTCACGGTCGGTGCCGGCCCGGTCGCGGTCCTCGGTCGCCGTGCTCGCCGCGGCCCCGGCGGCGCGTGCGGCGTCCTGGGCGGCGGCCAGCTCGGTGGCGTACGTGGCGAGCGCCTGGCTCGCCAGCCCGTAGGAGGTGGCGAGGCGGGTCAGGTCGGGGCCGGTCTCGGCCAGCAGCGCCGCGAACCCGTCGGCCGCCCGGCCGCGCCACATCTGCGGCCCGACCCCGTTCTCGATGGCCTGCAAGCGGGACTGGATCTCCTGGGCGCGGGTGCCCACGGTCGCGAACAGGGCAGAGATGCGCCGTGCTCGTTCCGGATCGCCAGGAATCGCGGCGGGCGGTGGATTCATCGGTGCCTCCGGGGTCGGCCTGGTGCCGGAGACCGTCGCAGCCGGCCCGGGCCGGGGTGAAGGAAGAGTTCTTCCTCCGGTGGGGTGGGCTGCGTGCGCGATGGAATGACCGTCAAACTGGAGGCGTGACTGCTCCAGAAGGCCGCCCGCGCACCGATGCCCCCGACTACGCCGAACGCCTGAAGAACCTGGAGCAGGCGCGGTGGAAGCAGGTGCTCGACGTGCAGGCGCCGTACCGCTGGAACATCCGCCGCCTCGACCTCGGCCGCACCCTCGACGTGGGCTGCGGGCTCGGGCGCAACCTCGCCCACCTCGGCGGGTCCGGGGTGGGTGTGGACCACAACGCGTCCTCGGTGGCGGTGGCCCGCCAGCGGGGGCTGGAGGCGTACACGGCAGACGAGTTCCTCGCCGGGCCGCAGGCGAAGGAAGGCGCGTTCGACAGCCTGCTCGCCGCGCACGTCGTGGAGCACATGTCAGAGGAGGACGCCGCCGGCCTGCTGCGGACCTACCTGCCGTTCGTGCGCAAGGGCGGGAAGGTCGTGCTGATCACGCCGCAGGAGAAGGGCTACACCACCGACGCCACGCACGTGCGGTTCTGCGGGTTCGCGGAGGTCGCGGCGCTGTGCGAGACGGTGGGGCTGTCGGTGGCGCGGCAGTACTCGTTCCCGTTCCCGCGTCCGGTGGGCCGGGTGTTCGCGTACAACGAGTTCGTCACCCTCGCCCGGATCTGACGGGCGCGCGGCCCGCACTACCGTGGGCGTGTGACACCCGCACGCCGCCTGGGCACCGCGGCCCACCTCGCCGCGGGGCTCGGGGTGCTCGGTGCGGCGGGATACGCGTTCGTCGCGGTGATCGGCCACGTGTTCCACGGCCCCGCCGACGCCGGCGCGCTCAGCGCCCTCATCTCGCTCTACATGCTCGTGAACATCATCGGGCCGGGCGTGTTCGCCGCCTTGGAGCAGGAGACGAGCAGGGCCGTCAGCGCGGCGGCCGCGCGCGGGGAGCCGCTGCGCCCGGTCGCGCGCCGCGCCGGGGTGCTCGCGCTGTGGTCGTTCGGTGCGCTCGTCGCGGTCGTGCTCGTGGCGTGGCCGCTCGTGCTGGGCCGGGTCCTCGAGTGGCGCCCCGGCCTGCTCGTCGCGCTGCTCGTCGCGATCGCCGGGTCCGGCGCCGTCTACTGGGCCCGCGGCCTGCTCGGCGGGCAGCAGCGCTTCACGGTGTACGCGCGCACGCTCTACGTCGAGGGCGCGGTCCGGCTGCTGCCCTGCCTCGCGCTCCTGGCGTTCGCGCTGGAGGAGCCGTCCGCGTACGGCTTCGCGTTCGCCGTCGGGTCGGCGGTGGCCGCGCTGACCGTGTGGACGTCGGTGCAGATCCCGGCCGCCGCTGCCGAGACGCGGCCCGACGGCATGGGGCGTTCGCTGCTGTACCTGGTGGGGGCCATCGCGCTCAGCCAGCTGCTGGCCAACCTCGCGCCGGTCGTCGTCACCTACCGGTCGCCGGACGACCTCGTGGCCGCGGCCGTCTTCGGGTCGACGTTCGTGCTCGCGCGGGTGCCGTTGTTCCTGTTCGCGCCGGTGCAGGCGGTGCTGCTCCCGCAGGTCACCAGGGCGGCCACGATGGGCCGCCACGACGAGCTGGCACGCAAGCTCCGGCTGGTGCTCGTGCTGGTGGCGGGCCTGGGCCTGCTCGGGGTGGGTGGCTGCGTGCTGCTCGGCCCGTGGGCCGCCGAGCAGCTGTTCAACACCGCCTACCGACCCTCGGTGAGCACGCTCGCCCTGCTCGGCACGGCCACGCTGGTGATGATGCTCGCGCTCGTCGTGCAGCCCACGCTCGTGGCGCTCTCCCGTCAACGTACGGTCACGATCGGGTGGATAGCCGGATCCGTCGTGTTCCTCGTGGTACTGGTGGTGGGGCCGGAGCCGATCGCCGCCGCGCTGCTGGCCCAGCTCGTCGGCCCGCTCGTGGTGCTCGCCGTGCTGCTGGTCGGGGTCCTGCGGGCCCTGCGCATGCCACCAGCGGGCGTGGGTGCACCGCCTGCCACGGGGCGCCGGTAGGTTGACGCGGCCATGCCTGGACAGAACGACCCGGAGGAGACCGGTGTGACCACCGTCGACGGCAGGCGCAACGAGGACGTCTGGGTCGTGATCCCCGTCTTCAACGAGGCGCCGGTTCTCGAGTCCGTCGTACGTCAGGTCCTGACGGTCTTCCCGCACGTCGTCTGCGTCGACGACGGCAGCGGCGACGGCTCGGCAGAGGCTGTGCTGCGCACCGGTGCCCACCTCGTGCGGCACCCGGTGAACCTCGGGCAGGGCGCTGCGCTGCAGACCGGCCTGACCTACGCCCGCGTGCAGCCGGGGGCGCAGTACTTCGTCACCTACGACGCCGACGGCCAGCACCGGCTCGAGGACGCCGCCGCGATGGTCGACCTGGCCCGCTCCGGTGGCGCCGACGTCGTGCTGGGCACCAGGTTCGCCGACCACGCCGAGTCGGTGCCCCTGATCAAGCGGCTCGTGCTGCGGCTGGCGGTGCTGCTCAGCCCGGCAGGGCGCAAGCTGCGTCTCACCGACGCGCACAACGGCCTGCGGGTGCTCACCCGCCCGGTGGCCGACCACCTGCAGATCACCATGAACGGCATGGCCCACGCCTCGGAGATCGTCTCGTACCTCGGGCGCTCCGAGTGGCGGGTGCGGGAGATCCCGGTGTCGATCCGCTACACCGAGTACTCCCGCAGCAAGGGCCAGTCGCTGTTGAACGGGGTCAACATCCTGTTCGACCTGTCCGTCCGCCACCGGGGAGGCTGACCGGCCGTGCTCATCCAGTTCGTCCTCGTGCTCGCGGTCCTGACGATCATGTACGTGTTCGTCCGGAGCTCCGGCACCATCTACGTGCAGGCGAGCAAGCGGATCGCACTCGTGCTGTTCGCGCTGGCGAACGTCTACGCGGTGATGCGGCCCAACGACCTCTCGGTGATCGCACACTTCCTCGGCGTCGGCCGCGGCACCGACCTCGTGCTCTACGCGCTGGTCGTGGCGTTCATGGCCGGCATGTTCAGCATGTACCAGCGGTTCCGGGTGGTCGACCGCCGCTACACCGAGCTGGCCCGCACGGTGGCCATCCGGGAGGCGGAGCTGATCAACAAGGAGCGTGGGCTGGTCTCGGCCCAGGTCGTCAGCGTGGCCACGGCGACGTCGACCGCGCACCCGTGGTGAGCGAGGACACCACACGGTGACCACCGTCGACGTCATGCTGCCCCACTACGGGCGGCTGGACCTCGTGCAGGACACGGTGCGCAGCGTCCTCGCCCAGGACGACCCGAACTGGCGGCTCACGGTCCTCGACGACACCGGTGCGTCGGCCGACGCCGCGCTCGCCGACTGGTGCGCAGGTCTCGACGACGAGCGGGTCCACTACCGGCTCAACCCGCGGAACATGGGGATCAACCGCAACTTCCAGCAGTGCGTCGACCGGGTCGAGCACGACCTCGCGGTGATGATCGGCAACGACGACCTGATGCTCCCCGGATATGTCGGCACGGTCCGGCGCGCCCACGCGGCGCACCCGGAGGCCGCGATCATCCAGCCCGGCGTGGAGGTGGTGGGAGCCGACGGCGCACCCGCACGCTCACTCGTCGACCTCGGAAAGCGCTGGGTCTACGCGCCGCGGGTCACCGAACCCACCGTGCTCTCCGGGCAGGAGCTCGCCGTGAGCCTGCTGCGGGGCAACTGGCTGTACTTCCCGTCGATCTGCTGGCGGTCCGAGCCGCTGCGGCGCACCGGGTTCCGCGAGGGCGTCGACGTCGTGCAGGACCTCGCGCTCGTGCTGGATCTCGTGCTCGACGGCGAGTCGCTGCTCGTCGAGCCCACCACCTGC
Source organism: Pseudonocardia sp. CNS-004 (assembly GCA_001942185.1). Lineage (GTDB taxonomy): Bacteria > Actinomycetota > Actinomycetes > Mycobacteriales > Pseudonocardiaceae > Pseudonocardia. Next base: position 208,281 of record MKJV01000101.1, on the reverse strand, counting down.
TTCCGCTACCGGCGCCACGAGGCGTCGGTGTCGTCCGCGCACGCCGCTGACGGCAGGCGCTTCGCCGAGGAACGCACGTTCTTCCTGGAGACCGCGGACCGGATGGCCGCCCGCGGCTGGCCGCGCGCCTCCCGCGCCGCCCGCCGGCACCTGTCGTCGCGGATCAACGCGCTCACCCGGCTCCCCGCCGCCGCTCGGCAGGGCGGCATGGGCGGTGTCCGCACGCTCGCGCGCCACGCCTTCGGCGCGTAGCCGTGGCCGACCGAGGGGCGCTGGTCATGGACGGGCATACGGCCTCCGTGCCCGGCGATCCGCCGCCCGCCGGTGCTCCGTGGCTGCGAGCGGGCATCGCCGTGGGGGTTCCGACGGCGGCGTTCGGCGTGCACGCGCTGCTCTACGGGCGGTGGATCGTCGACGACGCCGCGATCACGTTCGCCTACGTACGATCGATCGCGACCGGCGCCGGGCCCGTCCTGCAGCCCGGGGCCGACCCCGTCGAGGGTTTCTCGAACCCGGCGTGGCTCGGCCTGCTGGTGCTGGGGCGCTGGCTCGGCCTGTTCGACCGCGGCGCGTGGTTCGGGGTGCCCGACTACGTGGCGTTCCCGAAGCTGCTGGCGCTCGTGCTGGTCGCGGGCGTGTTCGCCTGCTGCTACGCCGTGGCGAAGGCGATGACGCCTCGCCCGGAGCTGGTCGCCATCGCCGCCGGCCTGGTGACCGCCGCCGTGCCGTCGTTCGTGATCTGGACGGTGTCCGGGCTGGAGAACGCGCTGCTCGCGCTCGCCGCGGCCGGGATCGCGGCGGTGCTGGTGCGGGCCGTCGTCGCAGACCGCCTGTGGGAACCGGCCACCGCCGTGTGGTGCGGGCTGCTCGCCGCGCTGGCCGCTCTCACCCGCCCGGACGGGCTCGTGTACGCGGGGGCCTTCCCGCTCGCCGCGCTCCTGCTGCTCCACCGCGCCGACCTGGGCCGTGCCGTGCGAGCCGCCGCGCTGAGCCTGCTGGTGTCCGCCGTGCCCGTGGTGGGATACCTGGCCTGGCGGCTGGCCGTGTTCGGCGAGTACCTGCCGAACACGGCGATCGCCAAGGCACAGGGCCTGCCCGGCCTCTCGGCCGCCACCCGGCCCGGCGAGCTCGTGACCTACGTCGGCTGGCCGGCCGCCCTGCTCGCCGTCGCCGCCGTCGGCGTCGTGCTGGCCCGGCCGGGGCCGGCGCGGCGCGCGTTGGTCGCCCTGCTCGTGCCCCTCGCGCTCGCCGTGGTGGCGTTCGGTGTGCTGGCCCCGGACTGGATGGGGCAGCTCCGGTTCGCCACCCGGTGTGGCCGCTCGGCGCGCTCGTCGGGGTGGTCGCCGCCGTGCTCGTCGCGCCGCTGTTGGCGGCGCGCGCCCGGATCGTCACGGCGGTGCTCGCGGTGGGAGCGGCGGCGGTGTCCGGGCTGGCGCTCGTCGACGGCGCCCGGGCGTTCCGCGCAGGCCCGACCGCCCCGCTGTGCCTCGTCGCGCAGAACACCGGTCGTGCCATCAACTCCTACGCCGAGGTCGTCAGCGTCCGCGATCCCGTGCTGGCGGCCCCCGATCTCGGCGGCGCCGCGCTCGTCAGCGATCTGCGGCTCGTCGACATCGTGGGGCTCGCCGACCGGCGGATCGCGCGGTTCTGGGCGGCGGGCGACATCGAGGGGCTGCGCTCCCACATCCTCCGCGACGTCCGCCCGACCTTCCTCACGCTCAACCCCGACTGGGCGCGGATGACGGGGCTGCTCACCGACCCCCGGCTGGCAGCGGACTATCTCAAGATCACGACGAGCCCGGCGGGAGTCACCGACTGGGTTCGGCGCGACGCACTCGGACCGGGCGACCTCGCCGCGCTCCGCGTCCGCACCGCCGAGGCGCTCGTCGCCGACGACGAGGCCCGCCGGTCGCCGCGGGCCTCGTGCGGCGACGTGCTCGTGCCTTCGGGCAGTTGACGGTGCGGGTCTGCCAGAACGCGACGGGGGAAACGCCGCATCGATCCCCCCGTGGCTCCTGATCGAGGTCGGTCCCCAACCCCACGGCATTGCCTGCGGTCGTCTGCGATGTCGTCGCCGGCCTCCGCCGTGACGGCTCGGACCGGCACGGCCACGCGCAGAGGGAGCAGCGGCGATGACGACCACACCTGACCGACCTGATCGGAAGTCCGAACCTCTCGAGCATCCGCACGCCTGGGCGTTCCTGGGGGAAGCCCTCAGAAGCCCGCGGCAGGCGTTCGCCCGCGCCAGGAACGTGAGCTACTGGGGGCCGGCGTTCGGCCTGACGGCGGTCGGCGTGCTCATCGGCTACCTCGCGGACCCCTACGAGTCGGCTCCGATGGTGGTGGGCGTTCCGCTCGTCACCGGGGGCAGTCTGCTGGTCCTTCGGCTGATGACCGCGGTGGTGCGAGTCGTGTGCGGCGGGTACGGGGCCGACGTGGGCGCCACCGCGAGCCAGGCCGCGCTGCTGGCCGGCGTGATCAACATCCCGGGCGCGGCCTTGGCCCTCGCCATCGGTGCCGACGCCGTGCTGGTGGTGGTCGCGGGAGGGGTCGCCGCAGTCGTGTTCGTCGGCTGTCTGACCGTCCTGTTCTCCGTGGCGTTCGAGGTCGGCAACGGGCGCGCCTTCGCCGGGGTGCTGGTCGGCGGCCTGGCGTTGCTCGTGCTGATCGTCGGCCTCGTCGGTTGCCTGGAAGCCGTCGCCGCGGGCGGCACAGGACCCTGACGCTCCAAACCTGCTCAATCTGAGCAGGTTTATCTCCGAAACATGCTTGCTTCGAGCAAGTCTGGGGTCGATGATGGCCCGGCCGGGACGGACCCGGCACGCCCTCGACGAGGAGAGCTGACGGTGGACGTTCGGCTGCTACTGGCCTTGCTGCTCGGGATCGCGACGATCATCGTGCTCGTCCTGCGGACCCGGCTGGACGCGTTCGTCGCGTTGCTCATCGCCGCGGTGGTGACCGGTGGGGTGGCCGGCCAGAGCGCCGGCGACATCGTCGAGTCGATCACCACCGGCTTCGGGAACACACTCGCCTCGATCGGCATCGTGATCGGCCTCGGGGTCGGGATCGGGAAGATCCTCGAGGTCTCCGGGGCGGCGGAGGCGCTCGCTCGGGCGTTCCTGCGGCTGTTCGGCGCGGGTCGGGAGCCGTGGGCGCTGTCGAGCACCGGGGCGCTCGTCTCGATCCCGGTGTTCTGCGACTCCGGCTATGTGATCATGAACCCGTTGGCGCGCTCGATCGCCCGGGTCGAGCAGAAGGGTTACGTGACGCTGGCCCTCGCCCTGGGTGCCGGGATGGCGGTCACCCACTGCCTGGTTCCGCCGACCCCCGGCCCGCTCGGCGTGGCGGGGATCATCGGCGCGGACCTCGGTGGCCTCATCCTCGCCGGGCTGGTGTTCACGGTGATCCTCGTCCCGGTCGGGGTGCTGTACGCGAAGTGGATCGGCCCGCGCCTGGAACCGGAGATCTCCGAGAGCGTCCGGGCCGCCGTGTACGGCACCACCGCTGCCGGCGAGCACGCGACGACGGCGACGCTCGACCGACCACGAGGTGGCGGGACCGAGGTGACCGAGATCGTCGAGACCACCGGTTCGGGCGGCGACGCAGGAGGATCCGCGTCCGCCCTCGGCACGCCCCCCGACGGCGCCCCGCCGCACCGAGTCGGTGCGCTGCTGGCATCGCTCCCGCTGCTGATCCCGATCCTGCTGATCGTGACCAACACCGTCGCGACCGCCATCGACAAGAGCAACCAGGGCGCGCTGACCGGGGACTACGTTCCCTCCGACTGGGTCGTCGCGCTGGCCTTCATCGGCAACCCGGTGATCGCCCTGGTGATCGGCATCGTGCTCGCGGTCTACCTGCTGCTGCCCCGCTGGACGCCCCGCGGCCGGGTGCATGGCTGGCTGGCCGACGCCGCCGCGTCGGCCGGGCTGATCATCCTCATCACCGGTGCGGGCGGCGCGCTCGGCATGGTGCTGCGGGAGTCGGGTGTCGGTGATGCGCTCGCGGTGGCGATCGCCGCGATCAGCCTGCCCGGTGTGCTGGTGCCGTTCCTCGTCTCCTCGCTGGTCCGGTTGGCCCAGGGGTCCGGCACGGTCGCGATGATCACCGCGGCGTCGGTGACTGCGCCACTGGTCGGCGCGCTCGGCATCAGCCCGCTGGTCGCCACGCTCGCTGCTGCGCAGGGGCGCTCGTGACCAGCTACTTCAACGACTCGTACTTCTGGGTCGTCACCCGCTTCACCGGGCTCGAAGGGACCGCCGCGCTGAAGGGGTGGTCGGGCATAACCACGGTGGTCTGGATCGCGTCGCTGCCGTTGCTGCTCATCGCCGACCTCGTCCTGGGCTGATCCGGGATACTGGCGATCGTGGCCGACCTGCGCCGCGGTACCCGATCCCGGCACGAACGGTTGCTGGCGCTGCTCCGTGCCGGGACCACCCACGTCGACGACCTCGCCGTCACGCTCGGGGTCTCACCGTCGACGGTGCGGCGGGACCTCGCCCGGCTGACCGAGCAGGCAGCGGTGACCCGGACCTACGGCGGCGCACTCACGGCCGCGGCGTTCCACGAACGATCACTGCACGAGCGGCAGCGCCTCGAACCGGCCGCCAAGGCCGCGATCGGTGCGGCCGCGGCGGATCTGTGCCCCGAATCCGGCACGATCTTCCTCGACTCGGGATCGACGTGTGCGCGGCTCGCCGAACAGCTCGTCGACCGCACCGGGCTCACGGTCGTGACGCGCAGCCCGGAGATCGCGGTGTTCCTCTCCGGCGCGCCGGGGCTGGAGTCGGTGCTGCTCGGTGGCACCGTGCCGGCCAAGAGCCACGGTCTCGTCGGTCCCCTGGCCGCGCTGGCCCTCGAACGGCTGGTCGTGGACGTCGCCTTCCTCGGCGGTGACGCCGTGCACCCGGCCTACGGTGTCGGGGAGCCGACGCTCCCCGAGGTCGCGGTGAAGGAGAAGGTCACCGAGCGTGCCCGCACGATCATCGTTCTCGCGGATGCCACCAAGCTGTCGCCGCATGCCGTGCCGTGCTGGGCGCCGTTGCCGGGCGCCTGGACGCTCGTCACGAACGAGTCCGATCCCGACGTGCTGGGGCCTATCGCGCTACCGGGGTGAAGGTCGTCAGCGTCGAAGCAGCATCGCACTGACCGTCGGAGCTGGACCGGTCGCGGGGAGCGGTCCGTCAGGGTGGGGGTGGCTGCTGTGTGGTGTTGCCCGGACTCGGTGGCGGCCACTCGCCGCGCAGGAGGGTCCCCGGATCGGGGGCGCAGCCGATCGGTCCGCTGTAGGCCGGGCACGTCCCGTCCGGCTCCCGCACGTTCTGCGCCACGTACGCCAGCAGCCCCACCGACTTGTCGTTGCGGGGCAGGTACCGGTCGGCGGTGGCCGAGCCCATCGAGAGGGCGAGCAGCAGTGCCGCGCAGAGCGCGCCGATGATCGGGGCCGCGTGGACCGGGGCCACGTTCCGCGGAACGTGGCCGTTGGCGGTGACGGCGTGGGCGCGCCAGGCGTCCTGCAGCCGCTGCCCGCCGTACCGCGCCGCGAGCACGGCCAGCACGAGCAGGCAGAAGAGGATCTCCGCGGTGGTGCGGGGGTAGAGCTGCACGGTCTGGGTGTCGTACATCTGGGAGGCGATCGCGAGGCGCAGCACCCACGCCCCGGCGAGCAGCGCGCCCGCGGTGATCACGGCGGTCCGGCGGGCACCCACCGCGACGGCCACGCCGAGCGCGGCCACGAGCAGCACCGTGAACACGCCGACGCCTGCCAGCTCGCCGGGGGGCGGCCACGGCCCGACGTCGCCGGGGAGGTCGTTGCGCCACATCGCGATGTAGGCGGGTTCGACGGCGGTGTCGAAGTAGAAGTAGCGGTCCTGCACCGTGCCCGCAGCGGCGATCAGCCCGAACAGGTGCGGCCACGCGATCGCGACCAGGCCGGCCAGCGCCGTCGCGAGCAGCGTGAGGCCCCGCAGCGGCGCTCGCCACGGGAACCGCACGAGCACGGCCACCAGTGCCCCCGGCGCCGACCAGAGGAACCAGCCCGAGTAGACGTTGAACAGGACCCCGAGCAGCACGCCCGCCGCGGCTCCTGCGAACGCGAGGCGGATCCAGGTCTGTCCGGCGGCGCGGTGCAGCAGCTGCGCGAAGGCGATCAGCAGCGGCACCAGCGCTACCAGCACGACCGTCGTGTACGGCTTGTACGGCTCCAGCAGCGGCATCGCGGCCACCAGCGTCACCGCCAGCGCCCACACCGGCGTGAGCACCAGGCGCCACGACAGGTACGCCAGCGGGCCGAACAGCGCGGTGCCCAGCACCTGCGACGTGCGCAAGGCCCCCGCCGTCGAGTCGCCGGTGAGCTCGGCCCAGCGCGCGATCAGGTGCAGCACCGCGGGCGGGTAGTCGGGGGGCACGGGCCTGCCTGCGACGATGTCGTCGGCCCACCGGATGAGCTGGCCGGAGTCGCCCCAGTTGGCGAACAGCCCCCACGTCGTGCCGTGCAACGCGAGGACGACGCCGCCCGCGACGAGCCCGGTGGCGAGCCCGGCGACCGCGGCGCACGCGACCCTGCCGACCACCGCGAACACCCGTGGGAAGCGCGCCGTCGCGATGCAGGCGACGAGCACGGCCAGTCCCAGGAGGACGAACTGCAGGTCGAGCGCGCCAGGCCGCTCACCTGGCCGACCCGGTCCAGCGGGTCGACGTCCACCGACCCGCTCAGCTGCAGCGTCAGCAGCGCGGCGCCCACCGCGGCGACGACCTCACCCGCGCCGGCCGCGAGTCGGACGGGCCGGCCCGGCAGGTCGGGAGCCGGGGCGGCGGTCGTCAGGTCGAGGTCGCCTGCCTCCGCCTCGGTGCGTGCGGACACGGCGGCAAGGGTATGGCGTGGGAGTGCGCTGACGAACGCCGACCTACCGCGCGACGCCAGGACGTGACCTCGCTGATTTGACGTAGTCGCAGATCAGCACGCAACACCCGACCCGACGAACTCCCACCTGACAAGGCACCCGCCAGAGTGGCCGTCAGCGGTATGGGTGAGGCCGTCGCCTTCGGGGCTTGTTGATCGTGGCCGCGCTGCGGTCGAGGACCGAGGCCCCGTTGTCAATCACACGGACCGGCTGCGGTTGCTACCTTCGCGGTGGACCTGCACCCGCCTCGAGAGGATTCCGGTGCTGCACTCGTCGACGTTCTCCGTTTCGATCAAAGGTGTTGTTCTCGATTCGCGGCGACGAGTTCTGCTCCTGAAGAACGAGCGCGACGAGTGGGAGCTTCCCGGCGGACGTATCGAGATCGGTGAGTCTCCGGAGGAGTGCGTCATCAGGGAGTTCGCCGAGGAGACGCAGTGGAAGATCACGGCGGGTCCCGTCCTGGACACGTGGATGTACTACATCGACGCGGCCGAGAGGCACGTGTTCATCGCGACCTACGGCTGCTACCCGGTTTCCGACGTCGAGCCGGTCCTGTCGCACGAGCACAAGGAGATCGGCCTCTTCGCGAGGTCCGAGGTGGGCGGCTTGTACATGCCGGACGGATACAAGCGTTCGATCAGCGCATGGTTCGAGCGGGCGAGCTGACCGACGAATCAGCTCGGCCGTGCCCTGATCCGGTAGATGACCGCGTCCCGGTTGCGGTACACGGTCTGCAGCCACGGTGCGTCCTCGAGGCCGAGCAGGCCGGGTGCCCGCCGCCAGTCGGTGCGGACGAAACCGCGCCCGAGCATGACGTAGGTGACGTCGAGGCGGGCGACGGCGGCCCGCACCGAACGGTCCACCGGGTAGCTGTTGAAGCGCGTGTTCAGCAGCTGGGCGTCCGGCCCGATCCGGGAGGCGTTGTAGAAGCCCGCGACCGGGTGGACGCCCGCCACGGCGTACATCCACGCCGAGCCGTCGCCGCGGTCGTCATGACGCGCTGGTCGTCCGGCACGAGATCCGCGAGCACCCGCATCGCGTCGGCCTCGAGCGACGACACGACGGGGCCGTCGGGGGCGGCCAGGCGCATCCGCGTGACGTTGCGGCCCAGGTACAGGTCCTCGGTCGCCACCAGGAAGATCGTCATGACGAGGCCGGTCGCGAGGACCGTCGACGCGATGCGCGCCACGGCCGGTGGCCCGGCCCCGACCTTGGTGGCGAGCGCCCTGACCCCGGTCGCCGCGTGGCGCTGCAGCTCGGCCAGCCCGTGGCCGGCGAGCACGGCGACGGGCACCACGCACAGCCCGATGAGCCGCCACTGGTCGTTCCACCACGGCCGGGTCACCGTGTTGACCCACGGTTCGTCCGACGACGCCGCCAGCACGAACATCGTGCCGAAGGCGAACCCCGACGCGAAGATCCAGCGCAGCGCGCCGAGGTGGCGTAGGCATGCGATCCCGATGGCGGTGACGAGGACGAGCACCCACTGCGGGTGCAGGCCGTCGTGGGCGAGTGCCAGCAGCTCGCCGAGCGCCTCGGACTGGGTCAGTTCCGCGGGCCAGTCGTACACCGGTTCGCCCGATGCGCTGCCGATCGAGCCGAGCAGCTGGGGCAGCGCCAGCACCGCGGCCGCGCGCCCGCGGCGAGCACGACGAGCGGTTCGCGCAGCAGCAGGCGCGGGTTGCCCGCCCAGCGCTGCACCATCGCGGGCAGGACGAACACGGCAGCGCTGAACAGAGTGGCCGGGTTGAGCGAGATCATCCCGAGCAGCGCGACGCCGAACAGCAGGCCGCGGCCGATCTTCCGCAGCCCGGGGGCGTCGAGGACGTCGAGCAGCAGCACCGCGGCCAGCGGCATCAGCACCGCGCCGGTGACGAACGGCAGCAGCGGCCCACGCCACAACATGTCGTAGAACGAGGTGACCGCGACCCCGCACGCGGCGGCGGCGACGGCGAGCACGGCCCGGCCGCGGAACCGGTGCACCAGCGCGACGATCACGAGCGCGCCCATGCCGGGCAGCAGCACGGTCTGCGCGTTGAGGACGGTCGGCACGTCCGCGCCCGTGATCAGCAGGACGATCGAGCCCAGCAGGTGGTAGGCGTTGGGGTAGAAGACCTCGACGTCGTCCTCGTACCAGTTGACCTTGCCCATCCCGACGAGGCTGCTGTCGCCGGTCTCGGCGATCCACCGGATGCCGTTGGCGTGGAACGCGGCGTCCCAGTCCTGGGGGATCGCGGAGAGGTGCCCCAGCCCGGCCCAGATCACGGTGCCGCCCAGCACGACCACCCAGCAGACGGCCGCGGCAACGGCGACGTGCACCCACCGTTCCCAGACCTGCTGCGGGCCGGCATACGCACCGGGGGCCGGCAGGCGGCGACCGAGCCAGTGCGCACCCCAGCGTTGCCGGCCGGCGACGTGCCAGAGCACGCCCAGCGCGCAGAGCACCACGAGCAGCAGACCGGCGCTGGTCGGTGACCACCCGATGCCCAGCGCGGCGAAGATCGGGCCGAACAGTCCCGCGACGGAGTAGGTGAGCAGCGGGGCCGCGGCGGCGAGCGTCCAGCTGCGCAGTCCGGCGAGCGCGCCGAGCGCGAGACCGGGCACCCAGAGTGTGAGCGCGTAGAGCGCCACCTCGTGCGCGCCTGCGCCCACCTGCCGAACCCCCGCATCGCCGCCGTCGCCGGATGACGGCAACGGCCGCGAACCTACACGCCGACCACGGCGACTCCGTGATGCCAGGGTCAGGGCGTGGCGAGCCGCCCACTACCCTCCGTGGGCGTGACGTACTCGGGATACGACCTCGTCGTCGTCGGTTCGGGCTTCTTCGGCCTCACCGTGGCCGAACAGGCCGCCGGCGAGCTGGGCAAGCGTGTGCTGGTGCTCGAGCGCCGCTCGCACATCGGTGGCAACGCCTACTCCGAGGTCGAACCGGAGACGGGTATCGAGATCCACCGCTACGGCGCCCACCTGTTCCACACGTCCAACGAGCGGGTGTGGGAGTACGTCAACCGCTTCACCTCGTTCACCGGCTACCAGCACCGGGTTTTCGCCCGGGTGGGTGACCAGGTCTACGCGTTCCCGATGAACCTGGCGCTGATCAATCAGTTCTTCGGCCGCTCGCACACCCCCGACGAAGCCCGCGCCCTCATCGCCGAGCAGTCGGGTGAGATCGACACGAAGGACGCGGCGAACCTCGAGGAGAAGGCGGTCTCGCTGATCGGCCGCCCGCTCTACGAGGCGTTCGTCAAGGGGTACACGACCAAGCAGTGGCAGACCGACCCCACCGAGCTCGACCCGTCGATCATCACGCGGCTGCCGGTCCGGTACACGTTCGACAACCGGTACTTCAACGACACGTACGAGGGCCTTCCGACCGACGGCTACACCGCGTGGCTCGAGAGGATGGCCGACCACCCGAACATCGACGTGCGCCTCGACGTCGACTACTTCGAGGTGCGCGACCAGATCCCGCCGGGTACGCCCACCGTCTACACCGGCCCGCTGGACCGCTACTTCGACTTCTCGGAGGGCGAGCTCGGGTGGCGCACCCTCGACTTCGAGCAGGAAGTGGTCGAGACCGGCGACTTCCAGGGCACCTCCGTCGTGAACTACAACGACGCCGACGTCCCCTACACCCGGGTCCTGGAGTTCCGGCACTTCCACCCGGAGCGGGACTACCGCACGGACAAGACCGTGATCGTGCGCGAGTACTCGCGGTCCGCCGAGTCGGGGGACGAGCCCTACTACCCGATCAACACCCCGGACAACCGGGCGAAGCTGCAGCGCTACCGCGACCTCGCCCGCAAGGAGACCGCCAACGCGAACGTGCTGTTCGGCGGCAGGCTGGGCACGTACAAGTACCTCGACATGCACATGGCCATCGGCTCGGCGCTGACGATGTTCGAAAACCGCCTGCGCCCCTACTTCACCGACGGCAAGGCGCTGTCGGGCACGGAGTCCGACGACTGACGGTCAACGCTGCCGGCGGGGCACCCAGCGCGCCATGCCGCCTGCGCCGAGCGCCGAGAGCGCGCCCAGCGCGACGGAGCCCAGCCCCAGCGTGGCCACCGCGGTGACGGCGGCGAGCACCAGCGGCCCGGCGAGGGCGCCGGTGTCGTGGCAGAGGCGGAACGCGCCGAGGAACTCCGCGCGCCCGTCCTCCGGGGCGGAGTCGGCGCCGAGCGTCATGATCAGGCCGTTGCTCAACCCGTTCGCGACGCCCATGAGCACCGCCACGAGGCCGAGCGTGAGCACGCTGCCCGTGAGCGGCAGGGCCGCGTGGGCAGCGGCGAACGTCACCAGCGAGCCGACGGCGACGGGCCGGCGGCCGCGCAGGTCCATCCAGCGTCCGGCCGGGTAGGACAGCGCGACGTCGACGGCGGCGCCCACGCCGAAGAGCAGGCTCGTCGTGGTGGCGTCGAGGCCGATGTGGTCGGCCCACAGCGGCAGCACCGCGGTGCGCGAGGCCCGCGACGCCCCCATGACGAGCGCGCTCGTCCCGAGCGTGCCCAGGACCCTGCGGTGGCGGACCAACACGCCGACGAGGCTCCGGGTGGCCCGCCCGCCCGCGCGGTCCGACTCGACCGCGGGCATGCCGGCCATCAGCGCCCCGGCCACGATCACGGCGACCAGTTCCACGAGGAAACCGCCCCGGGGACCGAGCAGGTACACCACGGCCGCCCCGAGGAACGGCCCGATGAGCGTGCCGAGCCTGCTCATCCCCGCCATCGCCGACAGCGCCCGCGCCCGCAGCGCGATCGGCACCGACTCGATGATGTAGGCCTGGCGGGCCAGTGCCCACACCGCTGCCGCCACGCCGTACATCCCGACACCGATCCCGAGCACCACCGGCGTCCACGACAGCAGGCACAGCGCCGTCCCCACGGCCCCGATGCCGCTGCCGAGCAGCACGGCGGCCCGCTCGCCGATGCGGGTGACGATCCGGCCGGCCGGGAGGTCGCCGAGCACCATGCCGAGACCGAGGAGCGCCACGATGAGGCCCGCGCCACCGGCCGATGCCCCGAGCTCCCTGGCCTGCAGCGCCACCACCGGCAACGCGGCGCCCTGCCCGACGCCGAAGACCGCGGCGGGGAGGAACACCGGGACGGCGAGGCGTCGCAGGGTCCCGGCCCGGGATGCCTCGGACGTCACTCGAACATCACTCGAACATCACTCGGGGCCCTCCGCCGACGTGATATTGCTTGCCGAGAAGCAAGCTACCGCACGTCCTGTCCGCCGCGGGGTGCCCGGCAAGCGGGCGTACGCAGCGTCGCTACCCTCGGGCACTGAGTACGCACGGATGATGTGCCCGGCCCTCGACACACAGGACCTCTCCTCGATGACGATCTCCGAGACGCCGCCCCGCTCCAAGCCGGCGCGTCGCCGCGGTGCGACGCCCCCCTCCGACGGCCACCTGCTGCAACGGGTGATCCTGCCGCGCACGGGTGACCCGATGAGCGTCCGATCCCTCTACCTGGACGAACGCACCGGGATCCGGCTCACCACGGTGCCGGGCGTCGCGGGCGGCCCCGAGCCGAAGAAGGTCGATCTCGCCGGCTCGGCGGTCACCGCACGCAGGCTGCGCGCCACATCGCGGACCTCCGCGGTGGTGCCCGACCAGAGCGAGGTCTCCTTCGCCGCGTACTTCAACGCGTTCGCGGCCGGGTACTGGCGGCGCTGGAGCCGGCTCACCGAGGTGCGCCTGAAGCTGTCCCTCGAGGGGGCGGGCCGGGTGGACGTCTACCGCACCAAGTCCGACGGCTCCACCATCTTCGAGCGCGGTGTCGTGGTCACGGGACGCCAGGAGCTCGACATGGCGCTCGACCTGCGGCCGTTCGAGGACGGCGGGTGGTACTGGTTCGACCTCACCACCGACGAGGGCGAGCTCGTGCTGCACGGCGGCGGCTGGTACGCCACCGACGAGCCGACCGGGCGGGCCGCGGTTGCGGTGGGCACCCCCACCTTCAACCGCCCCGCCGACTGCGTCGCCACCCTCACCGCGCTCGGCGAGGACCCGCTCGTGCGGGAGGCGATCATCGCCGTGATCGTCCCGGACCAGGGCACCAAGAAGGTGCGCGACGAGCCGGGCTTCGAGCAGGCCGCCGCGGCGCTCGGGGACAGACTGAAGATCATCGACCAGCCGAACCTCGGCGGGTCCGGTGGCTACGCGCGGATCATGTACGAGGCGCTGGAGCACACCGACTGCGAGCAGATCCTCTACATGGACGACGACATCCTGCTCGAGCCCGACTCGGTGCTGCGGGCCGTCGCGTTCTCCCGCTACTCGCGCTCGCCGATGCTGGTCGGCGGGCAGATGCTGTCACTGCAGGCGCGGTCGCAGCTCTCGACGATGGGCGAGGTCGTCGACCGCGGCACGTTCCTGTGGCGCAACGCGCCCGGCACCGAGCCCCACCACGACCTGGCCGCCGGGCCGCTGCGCCAGACGCCGTGGCTGCACCGGCGCGTCGACGTCGACTACAACGCCTGGTGGACCTGCCTGATCCCGCGCGTGGTCGCCGAGGACGTCGGCATGCCGCTGCCGTTGTTCATCAAGTGGGACGACGCCGAGTACGGCCTGCGTGCCCGCGCGAAGGGCTACCGCACGGCCACCGTGCCCGGCATCGGGATCTGGCACATGTCGTTCCTCGAGAAGGACGACACCAGCGACTGGCAGGCCTACTTCCACTACCGCAACCGGTTCGTCGCGGCCGCGCTGCACGGCCCGGACAACCCCACCGCGCTCCTGCGCGACACCCTCAAGCGCACGGTGCGCCACCTGCTGCTCCTGGAGTACTCGGCGGTGGCGCTGCAGCGGATGGCGATGCGCGACTTCCTGTCCGGGCCGGAGCACCTGTTCCCCACGCTGCCCACGGTGCTCGGCGACATCCGTGCGAAGCGTTCCGAGTTCGACGACGGCAGGCCGCTGGACTCGGCCACCCAGGTACCGCTCTCCGAGCTCGACGCGCTCTCGGCCCAGGTGTTCCCGGAGCCGCCGTCCGGCAGGGTCGGCGCCGTGAAGGGGCTGGCTCGGGGCGTGCTGCACAACCTGCGTGCACCCGACCCCGTCCACCAGGCCGTGCCGCAGCGCAACGTCCCCGCGCGGCACGCGCAGTGGTTCGTGCTGTCGCGGCTCGACTCCGCCACCGTGGCCACCCCGGACGGGCGCGGGGTGACGTTCCGCCGCCGCGACCCGGCCCTGTTCCGGAGCATGCTGGGGAACGCGGTGTCGGAGTACCGGCACATCGCGAAGGCGTGGCCCGACCTGCAGCGGCGCTACCGTGCCGCGCTGCCGGAGCTCACCAGTCGCGAGGCGTGGGCGCGCGAGGTGTTCGACCGCAAGATCTAGGTCAGTCGCCCTGCCCGTAGAGCCGCATCCAGTTCTCCCGGCTGGACAGCTTCCCCAGGTCCGTGCGGTACCGGCCGGCGACGGCCGGTGCCTCGCGCACGAAGCGGCGTAGGAGCAGCGCTGCGCGGCGGCCGAGCTCGAGTGCCTCCTGCTTGTCCCGGGTGCGCACGCGGAAGCCCTGCTCGGACATGTCGGTGACGATGGCGCGCTCGAACAGGGAGACGTGCCACCAGTGCGCATCGCCCGCGGGAACAGCCCCGGTGTGGAACGCCGAGCGGCCCGTGAGCTGGTACGCGACCCGCTTCAGGAAGGTGAGGGTCTCGGAGCCCGGTGGGTTGGCCGCCCGCACCACCGGGCGGTCGTGGAACTCACCGCCCGCCTCCGACATCGGGTGCATCACGGTCTCCGGGTAGGCCTTCCGGATGTCCCGGACGCGCGCGAGGGCACCCGCCGAGCCGTCCCAGAGGACCTCGGGGCCGTTCAGGAAGTCCTCGACGGCCTCCAGCAGCGTGGCCGTCATCCCGTACTGCATGGCCAACAGCTGGTGCGACACCAGCTGCGCGAGCCGACCGGTGATCCGGCGCACCGAGAACCCGGAGTGCAGCGCGGCCATGATCAGGCCGTTGCGCACGGTGAAGTACCGCTGCCACTCGTCGCCGTCCTTCCAGCCGAAGTCGGCGTGCCACACGCCGGCACCGGGGAGGGACACCGTGGGGAAGCCGCGCTCGCGAGCGCGGTAGCCGTACTCGATGTCGTCCCACTGCAGGAAGAGCGGCAGCGGGTACCCGATCTCCCGGATGACCGCTGCCGGGATCAGGCAGGACCACCAGCCGTTGTACTCGGTGTCGACGCGGCGTTCCTGGTTGACCGGCAGGCCGCGGTCGTCCACGCCGAGCAGGTAGGCCTCGCGCAGCGCCCCGGGCATCTTCAGGCCCATGAGCAGCACCTCGGGGTCGGCGAACTCCGCCGAGATGTGCAGGTGGCCCGGGTGCAGCAGGTTGAGCATCTGGCCGCCGACGATCATCGGGTGCCGCGTGCTCGCCGCGAACGCCGTGAGCCGCACCAGGATCTCCGGCTCGAGGAGCACGTCGTCGTCCATGAGCAGGACGTCGGCGTGCTCCTCGGGAGCGCCCTCGGTGGCGTGCAGCATGCCGCGGGCGAAGCCGCCCGCACCGCCGAGGTTGGGCTGGCGGACGTACTTCAGCCGGTCGCCGAGCGCCGCCGCGATCTCGCCGAACCGCTCGCGGGACTCGATCGGGTCGCTGCCCTGGTCGGCCACGTGGACGGTGCGGATGCACTCCGTCGCCCCGGGGTCGCGGCTGAGTGCCTGCAGCGTGTTCAGGCAGTCGTCGACCCGGTTGTGGGTGGTGATGGCGATGTCCGTCGGCGGCACCGCGCGGGGGGCAGCCACGGTCCAGCGCACCTCGGAGACGGTGAGCTCGTCGGTCTCGGTGGCGATCTCGAGCCACATGCCGCCGCCGTCGACGAACCGGTCGACGGGGCCGACGAGGCGCACCGCGGTGGCCTTGCCCTGCTGCCCGTCGCCCTGCTGCACGTCGACGGACGCGACGATCCGCCACACCTTGTTGGTGTCGGATGCCATCAGCCGCAGCCTGCCGGTCCCGGTGGCGAGGGCCGACACCTCGACCTCGCCGACATCGGTCCAGCGCTGCCAGTACGTGGCGTGGAACCGCCCGAAGTAGGTGTTGGTGCTCACCCGGCCCCGGGGGAGAGCTGCACCCGGGTCCGTTCGCGGCGGGCCGTGCCGCGCTCGACCACGGAGTAGAGGTCCTCGGGGACGAGGGCGGATGGCCCGAAGAACAGCCCGCGCTGAGCCAGCAGGCGGGCCGGGGTCCGGCCGGGGGGCCGCTCCTCAGTCGCGGGCGTGGCGGCCCGATCCGTGCTGTCCGATGTGCGAAGCATGCGCGCGGCCGTCCTCCGGTCGTCGGGTGCCCTTGCGGGGCCATTGTGGGGGCCGGGTGGTGCCGGCTGCGGTCCGGGGGGTCACCCGACCGGATCAATCCCGGGTACCCGGGGGTGGCCGGCCCGATCCCATGCGGCGACCGTGCGCCAGGTCACGACCGGTTCGGGGTGCGCGAGTGTGCCGATCGGGACCCAGCGGTAGAGCTGCGCGGCGTCGCGGAGCGGGTCTCCGGCGAGGTAGGTGGACAGCCGCCGCTCGGTGGTCAGGGACCGGGACGCGACGAAGGGGCCGCCGTACTCGGGCCGGTAGGTGATGTGCGTCTCGGTGTTGTCGAGGGGTGGGCCGACCCGCCACGTCGGCAGCGCCGCGGTGCCCAGCGGCAGCGGTTCCGGGGTGAGGCAGGGGAACAGGAACGCCCCCGGCCAGTCCAGGAGCGCGTTGGTCCCGGGCGGCAGCACGTCGAGCATCGGGGTCAGCCGCGGCGCCCGGGGCAGCGCCGCCGCGGCGCGGGACGTCTGCGGCGCGTCGACGGCCAGCCGCACCGTCGTGGCGCCGGGCGGGGCGAGCACCCGGACGTCGTCCCCGGCCGGCAGCCTCGGCACGACGGCCGTGCGCTCCACGACCTCGGCGCCGTCCCCGAACTCGAGGAACAGCCCGTCGCCCGCCTGCAGCGCGCCGGAGACCGTCACGACCACGGGGAGGGTCCGGGCCCGCTGCTGCGGGTCGAGCGTGAACCACGGTGTCGTGCCCCGGCCTGCCACCGCCACCCCCGGGAGCGTGCGCCCGCCGACGTCGACCGGGAGCGTGTCGCCGATCCGGCCGTCGGCGACGGGCAGCACCCCGGCCGCGGGATCCATCTCGACGGAGAGGCGTTCCTGCAGCCCGCACGGCCGCCCGGCGAGGGTGGAGAGGGTGTCCGACGAGAGCGTGTAGCTGTCGCGGTGGGCGACCGCGACCCGCACGATGGTGAGCACCTGCAGCGCCAGCACCGCCGCCAGCACCACGGCGAGGACGGGCGCGGGAGCGGGCAGCAGGCGGGGCAGCGGGCTCTCCGGTGCGCCGCCCGCCCGCTGCCACGCCCACCTGGCGAGCAGGACGGCGACGACCGCACTGCCGGCCACCAGCACGATCGTGGCGACGGGGATGTCCAGGACCCGTGGGGAGAGCGTGCTGAACGTGAGGGTGAACCAGTCTCCCTGGAACGGCCAGAGGTTGTAGCCGGCCAGCACGACCGCGGCGACGGCCGTCGTGGCGGCCAGCCCCGCGACGAACGCGTGCGGGCGGGGCCGCAGCGGCGCCGCGGACCACGCCACCGCGCCCAGCACGAGCACGGCGGCGCCGTAGCCTGCGAGGTCGCCGAAGTGCTGGGTCCACTTCGTCGGGGAGAGGGTCAGTGCGGCCAGGCTCAACAGCAGGCCGGTGACGAGGCGGCGGGCCGGGCCCGAGGCGATCCCCGTCGCGGTGCGCGGCAGCGACGACCGCAGGGACCACAGCACGCCCGCCGCGGCGAGCAGCGTGCTCAGCACCGCGGCTCGCCTGCCGATCGAGCCCTGGAACGTCCACTCGAGCAGCCGCCGGTACCGGTCGGTCTCCTCGAAGATCGGCTGGTTGCCGCCGATGGCGGTGCGCACCCGGACGGCCTCCAGCATCCCGGCGAGGCTCTGGTCGGGGACCATCAGGAACACGGCCGCCGCGGGTGCCGCCACCAGCACGGCCACCAGCGCCGCCGGGGCCAGGTCGCGGCGGGCCCGGAGCATCGCGAGCAGCGGACGTCCGGCGGCGAGGAACGGGGTGAACGCGAGCACACCGGCGGGGGTCAGCGCCGTCGTCGCGCCGGCGAGCACCAGGCCCACCGCGAGCGGCAGCAGCCGCGTCGTCGCCACCGCACGTTCGACGGCGAGGAACACGGCGAGCGCACCCACGGCGACCCACGGCTCGGGCCGCAGCCCGAGCCCGAACGGGATCCACCAGGTGGCGAACGCGAGCGCCGCGAACCACCGGACCCACCGCCGGGCCGCGAACCGGCCGAGCCGGGGCAGCGCCAGCCGGGAGAGCAGCCACCAGCAGAGCAGCCCCAGCACCGTGGACGGCAGCCGCATCCACGGTGTCGACGGGGAGACGAGCGACCAGAGGTGGTAGAGGTCGTAGAACCAGCTGAACGGCGCCTCCGGCGCGTTCAGCCAGCGGTAGGCGTTGCCCACGAAGCCGTTGCTGCCGGTGCTGCGCACGATGCCCGCGATGTAGCCGTCGTCCACGGTGATCGCGCCGACGGCCCACCAGGCGCCGAGCAGCGCGGTCACCGCGCCGTCCACCGGCCGGGGGCGCCACCAGTGCCGGGGGAGCAGCCGGACGTGCCGCCCGGCCGCCCGGTCGATCCGGTGCAGCGCACCGAGCATGCCGAGCAGCGCGAGCCCGCCGACGACGCCGATTGCGGCCTTCAGCGGCGAGATCGCGGTCTCGAAGCGGGTGTCGGTCGTGAGCTGCAGCTCCACCCCGGACCGCGCGTCGGAGAAGGCGCCCGCGACGTCGGGCCGCACGTCGCCCTCCCGCACCACTGCCGGCCGGTCGTCGACGAGCACCGATGTGCGGCCGGGGTCGGAGACGACCACGAGCGCGCAGCCGCCGTCCGGGACCTCCACCGTGCCGATGTCGACACCTGCGCTCTCGACCCGCACCGCCCCTTCGGTGGCGGTGAGGACCAGCCCGTGCAGCGGTGCCGCCGCCGGGTCCGGCCGCGGCGGCACCGTGGACAGCAGGACCTGGTCGGGCGACGCCTCCCGCGCGGCGGCGCAGCTCGCCCGCGCGGTGAGCTCGACGGGCTGGTAGGGCAGCAGCGGGATGGCGGCGGGGCCGTCGGCCGCCGTCCAGGAGTAGGTGACCTCGGGCTCTCGACCGGCGCGAGCGGGAATGCCACCGCTGCCAGCACGGCGAGCAGACCGAACAGTCCGGCGGCGCGGAGCACCGAGAAAGACTAGTGAGTCGCCCGGATCGGGGGTGCCGGAGGCATGATCAGGGGATGACGCTGCCACTCAGCCCCGACGAGCTGCTCACCACCACCAGGTCGGTCCGCAAGCGCCTCGACCTCGACCGACCGGTGCCCATCGAGTTGGTCCGCGAGTGCCTCGAGGTCGCGCTGCAGGCGCCCTCCGGGAGCAACATGCAGACCTGGCACTGGGTCGTCGTCACCGATGCGACCGGCGCCACGCCATCGGCGACTACTACAAGCGCTCGTACGACCGGTACACCGAGTCGCGCGCCGCCCGCATGGCCACGCTCTCCGCGGAGCGGCAGGCCGTGGGCGCACGGGTCGTGAGCTCGTCGGACCACCTCGCGAACGTGATGGGCGACGTCCCGGTCCTCGTGCTCGGGTGCCTCGCGGTCGGCGACGACCTGCCGCGGGCAACCAGGCGGGTCTGTGGGGCTCACTGCTCCCCGCGGCATGGAGCTTCCAGCTCGCCGCGCGGGCCCGCGGCCTGGGCACCGCGTGGACCACGCTGCACCTCGCCTACGAGAAGGAGATCAGCGAGCTGCTGGGTATCCCGGCGAACGTGCGCCAGGGGGTGCTGCTGCCCACGGCGTTCTACACCGGTGAGACGTTCCGGCCCGCACCGCGCGAGCCTCTTGACGCCGTGCTGCACGCCGACGCGTGGTAGATACCACATAGCACTGAGTGCTTGTCGACGGTGGGAGGCGCGCCGGCAGGACCGGCTGATACACCCTCGATCGGGTGAGGTGACCGGAGACGCTCGGTGAGCGCTGCGGCCAAGCCGGTACGTTCCGGGGGTCACTCGCACCGCTGGTTAGCCACGCTTCGTTTTCCCCAACGTGACGATCCAGCGCCCCGCAACCACCCCATCCGGTATCGGTACGGCCTCGTCCGGTGAAATCCGGGGCCTGACGGGCCTCCGGGCGGTGGCCGCGGTCTGGGTCGTGCTCTTCCACTTCCACTTCACCCCGCTGCCGGGGGTGGCCGAGGTGGTCGGCGTGTTCGGGCCGCTGATCACCTCGGGCTCCCTCGGCGTGGACCTGTTCTTCGTCCTGAGCGGGTTCGTGATCGCCTACACGTACCTCGACGAGCTCGGGCCCGCCCTGCGCGCGCGGTCCACCGCCCGGTTCCTGTGGGCGCGGGCCTGCCGGCTGTGGCCGGTGTACCTGCTGGTGCTGCACGTCTTCGGCGTGTGGCTGGTCGTGCGCGCCACGCTCGGCACCGACGGGGTGATCGCGTTCCAGGCCGTGCAGCCGGTGCTCGACGTCGGGCAGTACCTGCAGCAGCTCGTGCTGGTGCAGCTGTGGGACGACGCCTACTTCGACGGCGCCTCGTGGGTGGGCTCCACCTGGTCGATCAGCGCGGAATGGCTCGCCTACCTGCTCTTCCCCGTCGCCGCGCTGGCCCTGCACCGCGTGCGCGGGCTGCCCGCCGTGGTGCTCGCCGCGGGCTCGCTGCTGCTGATGCTGCCGATGACCTGGGCGTACCTGGCCACCGGCAGCCCGTACTTCCCGTTCAGCTGGCTCGTGCGCATCCTGTGCGGCTTCGGCGCGGGCGCGCTGGCCTACCTCGCCGTCCGCAAGGTGCGCTGGACGTCCACGGCGCGCCGCGTCGCCTCGGCCGCCGCGGTCGTGGTGCCGGTCCTGATCGGCGCGGGCCTGCTGCTCGGGGAGCTCGCAGGCCCGGGCCGGGGCGGCGCGGTCATCGTGGCGTTCCCGTTGCTCGTGGCGGCGCTGGTGGTGGCCGACCGGGGCCCTGCGATGCTGCTGTCCACGCGCGTGTTCGGCTACGGCGGCCGGCTGTCCTACGGCCTCTACCTCGTGCACATCCCGCTCTTCGAGGTGTACTGGTACGCGCTGGAGCGCGCACCGTGGCTCGCGCCGCAGACCGTGTTCGGCCACGTCGTCGGCGTGGTGGTGCTGCTGTCCACGGTGGGCGTCGCCGCGCTGGCCTACCACCTCGTCGAGGAGCCGAGCAGGCGCAGGCTCCGGGCGCTCGCCCCGGCGGTCGAGCGGCTGCCGCTGCGGGTCGCCGTCGCGCTGGGGATCCTGCGCGCCCGCCCGGTCGCGCTGCCGGACGTCGCCGCCTCGTCCGACGGCGCCCTGGCCACCGCGGTCGCCCGGTTCGCCGCCAAGCGCCAGGCCCGCGCCCGGATGGGGGGCTGGGCCGACGAACCGTCGGCGGCGCCCCGGCACGCCGCGTCGGCGCTGCGGCCGGCGACGCTCGCCTCCGCGCTGGTCAACGCCCAGAACCGGCGCGCGGCGCACCGCAAGGAACTGGAACAGTGGGCCGACTACGAGCGCGCCGAGTACATCCGGAGCGGCTACCTGCACGCGGGGTGAGGCCGTCGGATCGGGAAGTTCAGATCGGGAGCCTGCGGAACACCGCGCGCGGCAGGTGCCGCAGCACGCTCATCACGAGCCGCCACGCTCCGGGCGTCCAGATCAGCTCGCGCCGCCTGCGCACCGCGTCGACCGTCATTGCCGCGACGGCCTCGGGTGTGGTGGCGAGCGGGGTCGGCTTCTTCCCCTCCGTCATCCGGGTGTGCACGAAACCGGGGCGCACGATGGTGACCCCGACCCCGTGCGGGCGCAGCGCCTCGGTGAGGCCGGTGTAGAACGCGTCGAGCCCGGCCTTCGTCGAGCCGTACACGAAGTTCGAGCGGCGGGTGCGCTCGCCCGCCACCGAGGAGAACGCCACGATCGAGCCATGGCCCTGCTGGCGCATCAGCTCGGCGAGCGTGACGCCCACCGACACCGCCGCCGTGTAGTTCACCTGGGCGAGCCGCACGGCGGTCGGCGCGTCGGTCCAGGCCTGCTCGTTGTCGCCGAGCAGCCCGAACGCCACGACCGCCACGTCGATGTCCCCACCGGTGAAGGCCTTGCGCACCACGTCGGCATGGGTGTCGAGGGCCTCGGCGTCGAACGGGAGCAGCTCCACGGCGCAGCCGCGGGCCTCCAGCCGGGTGCGGGCGGCGTCGAGCCGTTGCGACGGCCGGGCGGCGAGCACCACCCGCAGCGGCCGGTCGTTCGCGAACGCCTCGACCACCGCGAGTCCGATCTCGGAGGTGCCGCCGAGCAGGAGGATGCTCTGCGGGTTGCCCACGGCGTCGATCACTTCGTCAGCTCCAGTCTGCGGGACATGTCCGAGGCGAAGACCCCCTCGGGGTCGGCGGCGTCGCGCACCTCGCGCCACTCGTCGAACCGCGGGTAGCCGCGGCGGAACGTCGCGGCGCTCACCCGCGACTCCTTGGCCAGGTAGAACCGGCCGCCTGCGCCGACCACCAGCTCGTCGAGCTCCTGGCACAGCTGGTGCAGGCGCGGGCGACCGGGAAGTCGACCGTGATCGTCCAGCCCGGCTGCGGGAACGACAGCGGCGCCCGGTTGCCCGCCCCGAACCGCTTGAGGACGTTGAGGCCGGAGGCGTGCGGCGACGCGGCGATCTTCTCGACGATCCGGCGGAAGGTCGGCTCCTCGCCGAACGGCACGACGAACTGGTACTGCAGGAAGCCGCGCGATCCGTACACCCGGTTCCAGTTCCCGAACAGGTCGAGCACCTGGTAGAAGGCGGTGATGTTCTGGACCGAGCCACGCTGGCGCTTGGGCGCCTTGCGGTACCAGAGCTCGCTGAAGGCGCGCAGCGTGTGGCGGTTGGCGAGCCCGTTGGGGAACACGTCGGGGAACGACAGCAGCTGCGGCGCCTCGAACTTCAGCGGGTCGCTGCGCAGCTTCGCCGGGAGCTGGTCCACCGTGGCGAGCGAGCCGCGGGTGAGTACCGCCCGGCCCAGCTGGGCGCCGGTGGTGGTGGTGTCGAACCAGGCGGCCGAGTAGCCGTACGTGTCGTCGGAGCCGTCGGTGAGCAGGCCCATCAGCTCGTCGAGGTCGGCGGTGCGGTCGGTGTCGACCACGAAGTACGCCGACTCGGTGCGGTGCAGCGCCACGGTGGCGCGCACGACGACACCGGTGAGCCCCATCCCGCCGACGGTGGCCCAGAACAGCTCGGAGCCCGGGCCGTCGGGGGTGAGGGTGCGTACCGAGCCGTCGGCCGTGATCAGGTCCAGCGAGCGGACGTGGTTGCCGAAGCTGCCCTTGGTGTGGTGGTTCTTGCCGTGGATGTCCGCGCCGATCGCGCCGCCGATCGTGACCTGCCGGGTGCCGGGCAGCACCGGCACCCACAGCCCGTGGGGCAGCGCGGCACGCATCAACGTGTCGAGGCTGACGCCGGCGTCCAGGTCGACGAGGCCGCTCTCGGCGTCGATGGAGTGGATCGTGGCGAGCCCGGTCATGTCCAGCACGGTGCCGCCGGCGTTCTGCGCCGGGTCGCCGTAGGAGCGGCCGAGCCCGCGGGCGATGACGCCGCGCGGGCCCGCGGTCTTGATCGCGGCCGACACGTCGTCGGGGGACCGGGGGAGTAGCACCTTCGCGCTGGTGGGCGCGGTACGTCCCCAACCGCGCAGGCTCGTGGATTCCGGCATCGCGGGCCAGGGTAGCGCTCGGCCCGGTAGCGGCCGCGGCCCGCCGTTACGCTCAGCACGTGAGCGAGCCGTCGTCCGAGTCCCGGGGGTACCGCATCGCCGATGCGGACCGCGAGCGCGCCGCCCAGCGCTTGCACCAGGCCCTCGCCGAGGGCCGGATCACGCTGAGCGAGCTCGAGGAACGGCTCGCTGTGGTCTACGCGGCACGTTACGAGGCCGACCTGCGCCCGCCGTTCGCCGACCTGCCCGACCCCGACGCGATCGTCGACCCCCCGGCCCTCGCGGTGCCGCCGGACGCGCCGCCGGTGGTGCTGCGCGCCGGCATGTCGACGATCAAGCGCGGCGGCACGTGGGACGTGCCGCCGCGGCTGCGCCTGCAGAGCGCCATGGGCTCGGTCGTGCTCGACTTCTGCGACACGGTCATCCCGCACGCCGTGGTGGACATCGAGGTCGACCTGGGCGCCGGGTCGGCCAAGCTCCTCGTGCCCGACGACTCCACCGCGAACGTCGACGACGTGGTGGCGAGCATGGGCACGGTCAAGAGCAGCGTCCCGTCCGTCCGCCGCCCCGGTGTGCCCCATTTCGTGGTGCACGGCCGGGCCGGGATGGGATCGGTGACGGTCCGGCGCCGCTTCCGCATCGCCGGCCACTACTTCTGACGCTGCTCCCGGGCGCTCAGCTCTCGCTGGGGCCGTAGACCAGGTGCACCACGCCGGTCGTGAAGGTCGTGGAGGACAGGAGCTTCAGCGGCACCTTCGCCCCTTCGGTGAACAGCTTCTGGCCGTTCCCGACCACGACCGGGTGCACCAGCAGGTGCAGCTCGTCGAGCAGCCCCTCCTCCAGCAGCCAGGAGACCAGGACGGCACTGCCCGTGGTGCCGAGGTCCTTGTCCTGCTTGAGCTTCGCCAGCTCGGCCTTGACGTCGCCGTTGACGATCGTGGAGTTCTCCCAGGTCGCCTCCGTGAGCGTGGTCGACACGACGTACTTCTGCGCGCCGTTCATCTGGGCGGTGAACGGGTCGTTCGGGTCGGCAGAGGGCCAGTACTCGGCGAAGCCGTCGTAGGTCTTGCGGCCCAGCAGCATGCCGTCGTTGTTCATCAGCGCGCCGACGGCGGCACCCATCTCGTCGTTGAAGTAGTCGAAGTGCCAGGTGTCGGGCGCCTCGATGACGCCGTCGAGCGAGATGAACAGGCCGGACTTGATCGATCCCATGAGGTTCTCCTTCGGGTGTGGGTTCGTCGGGGTGCAGACCGTGGGTACGCGCGGGACTCAGCGGTCGCGGGGCAGCACGCGATAGGTCAGGTGCGTGACCGCGTTCGACGTCCGCGACTCCATCTGCTGCAGGTTCAGCGGAGGAACGCCGTCGAACAGCCGGGTGCCGGCGCCGAGCGTGAGCGGCACGATGTGCAGGCTCATCTCGTCGATCAGGCCTGCCGCGAGGTACTGGTTGATGGTGGTCGCGCCGCCGTGGATCGATACGTCGCCGTCCCCGGCGGCCTCGCGTGCGCGCTCCAGTGCGGCCTCGATCCCGTCGGTGACGAAGTGGAACGTGGTGCCGCCGTCCATCGGCTGCGGGTCGCGCGGGTGGTGGGTGAGCACGAACACCGAGGCGTGGTAGGGCGGGTTGTCGCCCCACCAGCCGTTCCAGTCCCGATCCCACTCGCCGCGTACCGGGCCGAACATGTTGCGGCCCACGATGAAGGCCCCCGCCGCGGCGAGCCGTTCGGTCTCGGCCCGGTTCTCGTCGGCGTCGTCGAACATCCAGGAGTGCAGTCGGTTGCCCCAGCCGTCGCCGCCGTCGGCGCCGAACGGACGTTGCTCGGTCTGGTCGAGCCCGGCCGAGTAGCCGTCGACGGTGATCGACAGGTTGCAGGTCACCTTGCCCGTGCGTGTGGCCATCCCGCTGTCCTCCTCCTCACCGCGACCCGTGGGCCGGACCGATCACGCGGTGGCGGATGTGGGTCGCCGCCGCCGTGGGCACGACCTCGAGAACCTCGAGCTCGACGTGCTGGCCGTCGTCGTCGAAGAAGCGGTCACCGCTGCCGAACAGCACCGGCACGACGTGCACCACGATCTCGTCGACCAGCCCGGCCCGGACGAGCTGCCGTGCGACGTCGGTGCCCATCACGCCGACGCCCTTGTCGCCGGCGGCGGTCACCGCTTCCGCCAGCGCGCGCTCCGGGCCGTCGGTGACGAACCGGTACACGCCGTCCTCGGGCGAGCTCGCCGGCGCGCTGTGCGTGACGACGAAGAGCGGGAGCCGTGCCTCGCCGGTCGGGCCGTTCGGCCCCCAGAACGGCAGTGACTGGTCGTACGTGCGCCGCCCCGTGACCACGGCTCCGAGGCTGCCCACCCCGTCACCGAGCACCTTGCGATCGACCTCGTCACCGGCGAACGCCCACGCGTGCAGCCGCTCGCCGCCGATGCCCAACGGTTCCTCGGCGGTGGCGCCTGCCGCGCTGACGAAGCCGTCCAGTGACGTGCTCATGTCGTAGACCACTCGACCCACGGATCCCCCTCGGGATGAAGTACTGTCTCCAGTAGAAACAGTATCTGGGGGACACTGTTTACGGCAAACGGGTCGCCAGGGCAAGAGCGGATCGGAGAACGGATGGACGACACCGGGCAGGTCATCGAGTTGCTCTGGGGAGCGCCGAGCCGACCCAGCCGAGGGCCGCGGCCGTCGCTGTCGATCGCGGCGATCGCCGAGGCGACCGTGCGGATCGCCGACGCGACGGGATGGCCGCCGTGTCGATGCAACGCGTGGCCGAGGTGTTCGGTGTCACGAAGATGGCGCTGTACCGGTACGTGTCGGGGAAGGCGCAGCTGCTCGCCGTCACGATCGAGGCCGCGGTCGGTGACCCGCCGGTGCTGACCGGCAGCGGTTGGCGGGCCCGGATCGAGGAGTGGGCGGAGCTGCTGCGCGAGAACTGGTTGCACCACCCGTGGCTTCCGCAGGCCACGGTCGGGGATCGGGTGATGGGGCCGCGCGAGGTCGCCTGGATCGAATGTCCGGTCGCCGTGCTCGCCGAGGCCGGGCTCGGCGGCTCCCAGCAGATGGACGCCGTCCTGCTGCTGTGCGCCCACGTCCGCAACACGCTGTCGCCGACGGCGTCGGGAACGCAGCCGTGGACCCCCGGCCAGGGCGCCGGGTCGCTGCGCGACCAGCTCGTCCAGCGCGACGCGGAGTACGCGGCCGTGCTCACCGCCACCCGGTCCGGCCGATCGGCGGACAACGGGTGGCGGTTCGGCCTCGAGCTCGTCCTGGACGGGCTCGAGGTGCAGTTGGGAGCGCGCTGAACGGCCGCGACGCCCGGACGAGCACGTCCGAATCGATCAGAGGCGTGGCGTCACCCTCGGCGGGGCGCCCGAGCCCGTCTCGGACCGATCACTGCTCGGGCCGACCCAGGGCGTGATCACCAGAGGTGGTCCGAGACCGCCGCATCTGACGCTCTGGCACCACCTCCGCCGATCTTGCGCACGTCGATCGTCGACCGTGGTGGCACGACGACAGATCAGTCGTCCCGACACCATTCCCGGCGATCACGAGCCACCGGCTGGCTCACCACCCCGGCCCGGATCGTCGACGGCCACCGGCCGGATGCGGGCGTGCTCGTCTAGAGCTTCGCCAGCTCGTCGGTGAGGTCGTCGAGACCGAGGCTGCCCAGTGACAGCGCCGCGGCGTGCCACTGCTTCAGGTCGAAGTCGGCGCCGCGGGCGGCCCGGGCCGCCTCCCGGCCCGCGAGCCAGGCCCGTTCCCCGAGCTTGTAGCTGATCGCCTGGCCCGGCCAGCCGAGGTAGCGGACGATCTCGCTGTCGATGAACGCGGCCGGGCGTCCCGAGTGCGCGCCGAAGAACTCGCGTGCGATCTCCGGTGTCCAGGTCTCGCCGGCGTGCAGCGGGGAGTCGGCAGGCACCTGCAGCTCCAGGTGCATGCCGATGTCGATCACCACTCGCACGGCCCGCATCTGCTGCGCGTCGAGGTAACCGAGCCGCGCCCCGGGCACGGTCAGGTAGCCCAGCTCGTCCATCAGGCGCTCGGCGTAGAGCGCCCAGCCCTCGATGTTGCCCGACACCGCACCGATCGCGGTCTGGTACGTCGAGAGCCGGTCGGCGAGGTGGGTCCACTGGGCCAGCTGCAGGTGGTGCCCGGGAACACCCTCGTGGTACCAGGTGCTGATCAGCTGCCACAGCGGGAAGCGCGTCTCGTCCATCGTCGGCAGCCAGGTGCGGCCGGGGCGGGAGAAGTCCAGCGACGGCTGCGTGTAGTAGGGGGCGGCGGCACTGCCCGGCGGGGCGATCATCGCCTCGACCGCGCGTACCCGGGGCGGGATGTCGAAGTGCGTGCCGTCCAGCTCGGTGATCACCGTGTCCATCAGCTGCTGCAGCCAGACCCGCACCTCGTCGACGCCGTCCACCGCCGGGCCGTTCTCGTCGAGATGACGCATCGCCGCGGGCAGGTCGGCCCCGGGGAGCACGGTCCCGGCCTCGCGGCGCATCTCGGCGTCGATCCGGCGGTGCTCGTCCCACGCCCACGCGTACGCCTCGGCCAGGTCCAGGTCCGCCCCGGTGGAGAGGCGGGCGCGAGCCGGTAGCGCTCGGGCCCGACGGCATCCCGGGTGCCCGCCGCGGCCGGCAGGTACGTGCCGGCGAGGTACGCGCGCAGCGCCCCGGTGGCGGCGGCCGCGGCGTCGGCCCCGCTCGCCAGCTCGGCGCGGACCGCCGCCGGGACGCCGTCGGGTGCATTCGCCGCGAACGAGTGGAACCACGACCCGCCTGCGCCTGCGAGCCACTCGTCGAGCTGGTCGACGACCGTCTCCACCTGGCGCGGCGCGGCGTGCAGCCCACGCCTCGATCCTTCGGCGAGCGTCACGGTGTAGCCCTGGAACGCCTCCGGCACCCGGGCCAGCCGGCGGGCGACCACCGCCCAGTCGTCCGGGGTGGCGGTGGGCATCAGCTCGAACAGCTGCCGGACCTGCGCGTGCGGGCCGAAGATGTTGCGGACCGTGCGGAGGTGCTCGCCCGCCCCGCTCGCCGCCAGCTGGGCCTCCAGCCGCTCGCGCAGCAGCCGCGCGCAGCGACGGTCGTCGTCATCGGCCTCGTCCGCGTCGGCGAGTGCGGAGAGCGTGGTGCGGGCCAGGTCGTCGGAGGCCTCCACGCCCTCTGGAGACAGGTCGGGCACCCGGTCGTCACCGGGGTGCGTGCCCAGTGACGTCGCCACGACGGTGTCGAGGTCGGCGAGCCGGCGGACGTAGTCGTCGGCGAGAGGACGTACGGCGGAGTCGATGGTCGTCACCTGCCCCATCCTGCCTCCAGCAGCGGCGCCACCACGGCATCGACATCGAAGTCGGCGCCCCGGGCGAACTCCGCGTCGAAACCGTCGCCCAGCGCTGCTCGCGCGGTCGCGGTGGTCCGGTCGACGTCACCGCGGTCGTGGGCCTTCATCTCGCCTGCTCCCGCCCGGGCGACCGCCGCGGTGCCGAGCAGGCGGGCCGCGTGGCGGTGCTCGCCGCTCAGCGCGCGCTCGCCCGCCAGACCTTCGATGGCGAGCGCGACCGCTCGCGGGTCGCCGGTCCGGCGCGCGACCGCGAGGCCCTCGGTGTGCAGACGGCGTGCGTTCTCCGCGTCGCCACGCTGCTCCGCGAGGAACCCGAGCTCGGCGAACGTGAGCGCCTTCCCCGGCTCGTACCCGGCGGTGCGGTGCCACTCGTGTACGGCCGCCAGGTGGTGTTGCGCCTCGTCGAGCCGGCCGGTGCGACGGGCCACCATGCCCAGGCCGAGCTGGGCGTAGACGGCCTTGGACTCGTAGCCCTGCTCCCGGGCGAGCGTCAGGGCGCGGTGGTGGTGCACGTCGGCGAGCGCAGTGTCGCCGGTCAGGGCGGCGATCCGGCCGAGGCGGCTCACGTGGTCGATCATCACCGGCCACAGCTGCAGTTCCTCGGCCCAGCGCAGGCCGTCCCGGTGCCGCCGCGCGGCCGACCCGGTGTCGCCGGCGATCTCGTCGAGGGTGCCGAGCAGCTCGGCCGCGCTTCCCAGGCCCCACCGGTCACCCAGCTCCTCGAACAGCCGCGCGCTCTCCTCCGCCGCCAGCCGGGCCTCGACCAGCCGGCCGCGGGTCATGGCGTGCATGCCCACGTCGCGCACCGCGGCGGCGATGCCCCAGACGTCGTCCAGCTCGCGGAACGTGGTGAGCGCCGCCGTGGAGAGGCGCTCGCACTCCTCCAGCTCGCCGATCCCGCTCATGACGTACGAGTGCAACCACCGGGAGTGGGCGAGCGCCCCGGGCACGTCGAGATCGTCGTACTCGGCGAGCGCGGCGCGGCTGTGCGCCGCCGGATCGTCGACACCGCGTTCCCGGATGGTGACGGAGGCGAGTGCGGCTCGGGCGTCGGCCCGCGCGACCGAGGGTGTCGGTCCGGTGATCCGCAGCGCCGCGGTGAGGGATCTCGCGGCCGTGCGGTGCCGTCCGCGGAGGAACCAGTACCAGGTGAGCGCGCCCACCAGGCGCAGCGCGAGCGCGGGATCGGGCCGGGCGACGGCGGTGTCCAGCGCCGCGCGCATGTTCGCCGCCTCGACGTCGAGGCGCTGGAGCCACTCCTGCTGGTCCCCGCCGCGCAGCCGGGACGCGGCCGGCTCGGCGAGCTCGGCGCAGGCGACGGCGTGGCGGGACCGGGCGGCGTCCTCCTCGCCGGCCTCCCGCAGCCGTTCACCCGCGTAGGCCGCGACCGTCTCCAGCAGCCGGTAGCGGATGCGACCACCCTGGTCGACCGGCAGCACCAGGGAGCGGTCGACGAGCCGGGCCAGCAGCCCGAGCACGTCGTCGGCGGCGACCGGCTCCCCGGCGCACACCTGCTCGGCGAGCCCGGCCGTGCAGCCGTCGGCGGTCACCGCGAGGCGCCGCAGCACCGCCTGCTCGGACCCCGACAGCGGCTCCCAGCTCCAGTCCATGACGGCGCGCAGCGTCCGCTGTCGCGGGGGAGCGTCGCGCGGGCCGGAGCCGAGCACGCGGAACCGGTCGTCGAGGCGCGCGGCCAGCTCGGCGAGACCGAGGGTGCGCACGCGGGCCGCGGCCAGCTCCAGAGCGAGCGGGAGGCCGTCGAGCCGACGGCACACCGCGGCGACGACGGCGGCGTTCGCCGGCGTGAGCGCGAACCCCGGTGCCGCGGCGGCCGCGCGGGCGACGAAGAGCCGGACGGCGGCCGAGCCGGCGGGATCGGCCGCCTCGGCGGGCAGATCGAGGGCCGGGACCGGCCGCACGACCTCACCGCGCAGGCCGAGCGGCTCCCGGCTGGTCGCGAGCACCCTCAGGCCCGGCGCACGGCGCAGCAGCGCGCTGACCAGCTCGGCGACGGGCTCGACGATCCGCTCGCAGTTGTCGAGCAGGAGCAGCACCTGCCGGTCCGCGACGCGTCGGCGATCCGGTCGAGCGGGTCGACGGCTGCCGTGGCCGAGGTGTCGTCGTGCAGTGCGAGTGCGGTGGCCACGAGGTCTGTCAGCTCGTCGATCGGGTGGCCGTGCCGGCCGCCGACACCGGCCAGCTCGACCAGCCACACGCCGTTGCGCATCCGGGTGACGAGCCGACGGGCGGTCTCGATGGCCAGCCGGGTCTTGCCGACCCCGCCCGGGCCGGTGAGCGTCACGAGCCGGGCCGAGCCGAGCACGGCGTGCAGATCCGCGACGGCACCGTCGCGGCCGACCATCTCGTCCCACTCCGCCGGCAGGTTCGTGCGCGGCGCCGTGCTGCTCGCGGGCGCGTCCAGCGCGGGCTGCTGGGCCAGTATCGCCCGGTGCAGCTCGACGAGCTCGGGCCCGGGATCGAGGCCGAGCTCGTCCCGGAGCCGGATGCGTAGCTCGTCGTAGCGTTGCAGTGCCTCGGCCTGCCTGCCGGCCCGGTACAGCGCGCGCAGCCGGGTGGCCTGCAGCTTCTCCCGCAACGGGTGCTGGTCGAGCACGGTGTTCAGCTCGCCGATCACACCGTCGACCTCGCCCAGCTCCAGGCGGGCCTCGGCGTGCTGCTCGACGGCGCCGAGGCGCAGCTCCTCCAGCTCCGCGATGGTCGCCACGGCGAACTCCTCGTCGGCGACGTCGGCGAACGCGGCCCGCGCCACAGCGCGAGCGCCTCCGCAAGGTGCTCGACCGCAACGGGTCGCTCGACGCCGCGCGCCGCCCCCACCAGCTCCGCGAACCGCCCGGCGTCCACCGCGGATGCCGGCACGTCGAGGACGTAGCCGGGCCCGCGTGAGACCACGAGCCCGCGGGCGCCCGGCTCGGCGCCGTCGAGGGCGCGCCGCAGCTGCGAGACCTTCGCCTGCAGTGCGCCGAGCGGCTGCCGCGGAGCGTCCGATCCCCAGAGATCCTCGATGAGGCGGTCGGCGGTCACCAGCTGCCGCGGTGCACCAGCAGGTCGGCGAGGAGGGCACGGACCTTCGCACCCGGTACGACCACCGGCGCGCCGGCGTCGGTCCACACCGCCAGCGGTCCGAGCACCTCGAATCGCACGCTGACGACGGTAACGGGTGGCCCGGTCGGTGGGCCGTCAGCGGATGAGAAGTGAGCGGTAAGTGCGGGAGCCCAGTCTCGGTCTCGTCGTAGACAAACCCGAGAGGAAGACCGATGGACAGCACCCGCCCCTCCGCCACCCGCATCCTCGCCATCTCCGGCAGCCTGCGCGCCGACTCGGTCAACACCGGCCTGCTGCGGGTCGCCGCTGCCGTCTCCGGCGACGACACGTGGGTCGAGCTCTGGCGCGGCATCGGCGCCATCCCGCCGTTCAACGAGGACGGCGAGGACGACGCCCCGGCGTGCGTGGCGGACATGCGCTCCGCGATCGCCGGCGCCGACGCCCTGCTGATCTCCACCCCCGAGTACAACGGCTCGATCCCTGGCCAGCTCAAGAACGCGCTGGACTGGGCATCGCGGCCCTACGGCGACTCGGTGCTCACCGGCAAGCCCGTCGGGGTCACCAGCGCCGGCCCCGGCGAGTACGGCGGCGCATGGGCGGCCGAGCACCTCGCCAAGGTGCTGCGGATCGTCGGCAGCCAGGTCGTGGAGCCCTCGTTCTCCCTGCCCCGCGCCCACCAGGCGTTCGAGCCCGGCACCGACGTGCTCCGCGACGCCGCCCATACGGCCGCCCTCGCCGATCTGGTCTCCGCCCTGCAGACCGCGACGCGACCCGACCTCGCCGTGGCGAGCTGACTCGGCTCGACCACCGAGAGGAGCTCCTGATGTCCGTCGTCACCGCCGCCCCGCCGGTGTCCCGCTCGTTCCCGCGCGTTGCGCTGCTCGCGCTCGCGGCCGGCGCGTTCGTGATGTGCACGGCCGAGTTCGTGATCGCGGGCCTGCTGCCCGACGTCGCCGCTGACCTGGGCGTCGGCATCTCGACGGCGGGCCTGCTCATCTCCGGCTATGCGGCGGCCATCGTCGTCGGCGGCCCGCTGTTCGTCGTGGCGGGAACCCGGGTCCGCCGCAGGCGGCTCCTGGTGTTCGCCGCGGCCGTGTTCGTCGCGGGGAACGTGCTGTCCGCCGTCGCGGGCTCGTACGGACTGCTCATGGCGGGCCGGGTCGTCAGCGCGCTGGGGCAGGGCGCGTTCCTCGCCACCGCATCCGTCGTCGCCGCCGACCTGGTGTCGCCGTCCCTGCGGGCCCGCGCCATCGCACTCGTGTTCGCCGGCGGCACAGCGGCCAACGTCGCCGGCAGCCCGCTGGGCGCGCTCGTGGGGCAGCTGCTGGGCTGGCGTGCCACCTTCTGGGCCGTCGCCGTGCTGGGAGCTGCTGCGCTGGCGGCGGTCGCCGCGGTGCCCGCGACACCTCCGCCGACGCGCACCACGTTGCGAGGCGGGCTGGGGGCGTTCGGGAACAGGCAGGTGTGGCTCACGCTCGCGATCGGCATGGCCGGGCCGGGCGGCCTCTTCGCGGCCTACACCTACATCGCGCCACTGCTGACCTCCGCCGGCGGTTACCCGCCCGAGGCGATCGCCCCGCTGCTCGTCCTGTTCGGGATCGGGCTCCTCGTCGGCAACTCCATCGGGGGCAGGTTCGGGGGCAGGGCCCAGCTCCGGGTGCTCGGCATCGCGCTCGCGGTGCTCGCGGCCGGACTGCTGGGGCTGGCCGCCGGGGCCCACTCGCCGGTCGTGGCCCCGGTCCTACTCGTGGTCGTCGGGGCCGGGGCGTTCGCCATGGTCGCGCCGTTCATGACCCGGCTGATCGACCAGGCCGCCGGCGCGCCACTGCTCGCCGCCGCGGCGGGCGGCTCGGCGACGAACACGGGCGCCGCGCTCGGCGCGTACGTCGGCGGGCTGGCGATCGACACCCCGCTCGGTGTCACCGGCCCGCCCGCGGCAGGCGCGGCGGTCGCCGCGCTCGGTCTGGTGGCGGTCCTCGCGGCGCGGACCGCAGCCACTCGATACCCTTGACCGGTGACCGCGCCCGCACCCGCACCGGCCCAGCCCGGCCTCGCCGCGCAGCTGGGCCGGTTCGTCGCGGTCGGCGGGTTCTCCGCCTGCGTCGACCTGACGGTCTACCTGTCCCTGTTCACCCTCGGTCTGTGGGTGCACGGGGCGAAGGCCATCGGCTTCATCGTCGGCACCACCACCGCCTACCTGCTCAACCGCCGGTTCACGTTCGCCAGCGACGGCGGCCCGGCCCGCTTCGCGGGGTTCCTGCTCCTCTACGGCACCACGTTCGCGATCAACGTCGGCATGAACGGCCTCATGCTCACCGTGCTGCCGGAGCTGCCGTTCCGCATGACCGTGGCCTTCGTGATCGCCCAGGGCACGGCCACCATCATCAACTTCGTGATGTTGCGCACGGTCGTCTTCCGCCGCTGACGGCGCACCGACCGGTCAGGGGCGACGGAAACGCTCCGCCCGGCCCTGACGGACCAGCTGGGCCCACTGCATGAACTCGCGCGGGTTGCGCTTCGTCACCAGGAAGTACCAGGCGAACCGCGGCACCTCCAGCGCCCCGACCTTGCGCATCCCCGGCTGGGACACCAGGAAGCCGCGGTTGCGGTAGGTGTAGTAGCGCTTGACCGGGTCGTCGGGGTCGCGGGCGTGCAGCCGGCCGCCGAGCATCGGCTTGTCGTCGTCGCCGCCCGCAGGGTGCAGGTACGCCGCGCGCAGCGACGTGCCGAACGGGAGCCCGGAGCGCACGAGCCTGCGGTGCACCTCGACCTCGTCGCCGCGCACGAACAGCCGCAGGTCCGGCACACCGACGACGGCGAGCGTGGACGCCCGGAACAGCGCGCCGTTCATCAGGGCGGCGATCCCGGGCAGCAGCTCGTCGTCGGCGCCGTGCTTGACGTCGGCCGCGAGCTCGGCACGGAACCGGTGCCAGGTGAGCCCGCGCCGGACGGGGAACGCGAGCCGGTCGGGCCGGGCCTTGTCGGCCACCGTCGGGGAGACGGCGGCCAGCCTGCGACGCTCGGCGAGGTCGACGAGCGTGGCGAGGGTCGACTCGTCGGCGGGCAGGCCGTCGTCGTCACCGAGCCAGATCCAGTCGGCGCCCATGGCCAGGGCGTGCAGCATCCCGAGCGCGAAGCCACCCGCCCCGCCGAGGTTCGTCCAGGACGGGATCCACGTGGACGGCAGGTCGCAGCTGTCGACGACCGCTTCCGCGGGCTGGTCGGGGCCGTTGTCGACGACGATCAGGTGTGCGATCGGATGAGTCTGCTTCGAGAGCGCGGCGAGCGACTCCGCCAGCAGCTCGTTGCGGTGGCGGGTGACCACCACCGCGACGACAGATCCCGCCGGTAGCTGGGCAGGTTTCACCGGGCGTCGATCTCGGCCAGCACGTCACGTCCCTTGTAGTGGTGGAGCACCTCGCGCAGCGAACCCTGCTCGCGGATGGTGCCCTGGTCCATCCAGATCGCGGTGTCGCACAGGTCGGCGAGGAACTCGTCGGAGTGGGAGGCGAACACCAGGATGCCCGATCGTTCGACGAGCTCGTTGAGCCGGTCGCGGGCTTGGCGAGGAACTCGGCGTCGACGGCGCCGATGCCCTCGTCGAGCAGCAGGATCTCCGGGTCGATGCTGGTGACGACGCCGAGCGCGAGCCGCACCCGCATCCCGGTGGAGTAGGTGCGCAACGGCATCGACAGGTAGTCGCCGAGCTCGGTGAACTCCGCGATGTCGTCGATCCGCGACTCCATCTGCTTGCGGGTCATACCGAGGAACAGGCCCCGGATCAGGATGTTCTCGAAGCCGGAGATCTCCGGGTCCATGCCGACGGCCAGGTCGAACACCGGCGCCACCTTGCCGACGACACGCGCGTGTCCCCGAGTGGGCTCGTAGATGCCCGACATCAGCCGCAGCAACGTGGACTTCCCGGCACCGTTGTGCCCGACGAGCGCCACTCGGTCGCCGCGGCGCAGCGACACCGTGACGTCGCGCAGCGCCTCGATGATCGGGACCTTCGACTCGGTGCCGATCCGCCCGCCCGCCCGCCCGAGCACGGCCTTCTTCAGCGACCGCGTCTTGGCGTCGAAGATGGGGAAGTCGACGGCGGCGCCCTCGATGTCGATGCTGACCATGCGCTCCTCAGACCCAGTACGCCACGCGGGAGCGGTAGTTGCGGAGGAAGACGAGTGCGGCGACGCAGCCGACGACCGTGATCGCGGCGACGACGTACCAGTGCCGCCAGACGATCGGCTGGCCCAGGAGCGGCTGGCGCAGGATCTCCACGAAGTGCATCACCGGGTTGAGCTCGGCGATGCGCGCCCGCTCGGCCACCGCCGGGTTCTTCAGCAACGTGTCGTACTGCCAGACGATCGGCGTCATGAAGAACAGCAGCTGGGTGAGGCTTGCGATGATCGGCGGGATGTCGCGGAACCGGGTGGCGACGATGCCGGCGAGCACCGCGATCCACGCCCCGTTGACCACGAGGACCGCGAACGCGGGCAACGTGAGCAGGAGCGACCACCCCAGCGGGTGCGGGAAGATCACCATCAGTACGGCCCACACGACCGCGTTGTGCAGGAAGAACAGCGTCTGGCGCCAGACGAGCCGGTACACGTGCAACGACAGCGGCGCGGGCAGGAACTTGATCAGACCCTCGTTGGCGATGAACACCTCGCTGCCCTCGAGGATGCAGCCGTTCACGAAGTTCCAGATCAGGAGGCCGGTGGCCACGTACGGCAGGAACGTGGCGATGTCCATCTGGAACAGCGCGCCGTAGAGGATGCCCATCGCGGTGGCGACGACCGCCATGCTGATGCTCACCCACAGCGGGCCGAGCACCGAGCGGCGGTAGCGCTGCTTGATGTCCTGCCAGCCCAGGTAGCCCCACAGGGGGCGCTGCTTCCAGCCCTGGCCGAGATCACCGAACGCGCGCTGCCAGCTGCGTGGGCCGGCGACGTCGACCACGACGGGACGGGCAGGGGTCGAGCCCTCCGCCCGGTCGTCGCCGGTGGTCATCGTCTGAGCCACCAGGCGAGGGTACCGGCGGCTCACCCGACCGTCCCGCGCGGTGTGGTAGTCACGGTCCGAAACCGGCCTGGGGCGTGCGCCCGACCGTCACAGGTACTGGCCCGTGCCCCGGCCCAGGCCGCCGCCTTCCTGCCCGGGCTGGGGGACCGCACCGGGCGGGAGCCCGCGGCGCATCTGCTCCAGCTGCTGGCGGGCGGCCATCTGCTGGGCGAACAGCGCCGTCTGGATGCCGTGGAACAACCCCTCCAGCCAGCCGACCAGCTGCGCCTGGGCGATCCGCAGCTCGGCGTCCGACGGTGTGGAGTCGTCGGTGAACGGGAGGCTGAGCCGCTCCAGCTCCTCGCGCAGCTCGGGCGCGAGTCCGTCCTCCAGCTCCTTTATCGAGTTCTCGTGGATCTCGCGGAGCCGGTTGCGGGAGGCCTCGTCGAGCGGCGCGGCGCGCACCTCCTCGAGCAACTGCTTGATCATCGTGCCGATCCGCATGACCTTGGCCGGTTGCTCGACCATGGAGCCCACTCCCTGCTCCTCGGCGTCCTCGCCGGACTGCGGGACGCGCGCCATACCCACCGGCTGCCGTCCGGGCCGATGACCATGACCTGCTGGTCCCCGTTGTTCTGCTCCGTTGGCTGGCTCACCCCACCACGGTAGCGATGTGCGTCAGGGCAGGGGCAGCAGGATCTTCCCGATCACGCCGCCCGCCTCGAGCTGGGCGTGTGCCTTCGCGACGTCCGGCAGTGCGACGCTGCCGTGCACGATCGGCCGCACCCGTCCGTCGGCGAACATCGGCCAGATCTGCTCGCGGACGCCGGTGACCACCGCACCCTTGCCGTTCGGCCCGTCCACCGGGCGGCCGCGCAGCCCCATCGCCGTGACGCTGGCGCGCTTGACCAGCAGCTTGCCCAGGTTGATCTCGGCCTTCGTGCCGCCCTGCATGCCGATGATCAGCAGACGCCCGTCGGGTGCGAGGCTGTCGATGTTCGCGGCGAGGCCCTTCGCGCCCATGTTGTCGAGGATGACGTCGGCGCCGCGCCCGCCGGTGGCCTCCTTCAGCTTCGCGGGGACGTCGTCGTGGTAGTCGATCACGATGTCGGCGCCGAGGGCGCGGCAGCGCTCCAGCCGGTCCGGGGTACCCGCGGTGGCGGCCACCCGGGCGCCAACGCCTTGGCCACCTGGATCGCGTGGCTCCCGATGCCGCTGCTCCCGCCCTGCACGAGGAAGGTCTCGCCGGCGGCGAGTCGTCCAGTGGCCACGACGTTCGACCACACCGTGCACGCCACCTCGGCAGACCGGCGGCCGTCACGATGTCGACGCCCTGCGGGATCGGCAGGAGCTGCGCGGCCGGCACCGCGACCTTCTCGGCGTACCCACCGCCCGCGAGCAGCGCGCACACCTCGTCGCCGACCCGCCAGCCCTCGCGCCCGTCGCCGAGCGCGGCGACCCGGCCGGAGCACTCGAGACCGATGACGTCCGACGCCCCGGGCGGCGGCGGGTAGAAGCCCTGGCGCTGCAGCAGGTCGGCACGGTTGACCGCGCTCGCCACGACGTCGACGACGACCTCGCCCGGTCCCGCGACCGGGTCGGCGACCTCGGTCCACTCGAGCACTTCCGGCCCACCCGCTCCCGCACCGTGATCGCATGCATGCCGCTGACGTTATTCGGTCGAGCGAGGGCGCGCTGCTCCAGCAGGGTGTGGTCATGGACCGCCCGGAGCCATGGCCGCTGCATCACCTCGTGCTGCGTACACCGCGGCTGGAGATGCGGCCCGATGACGACGCCGGGCTGCTCGAACTCGTCGACGAGGCCTACCGCGGGGTGCACCCGCCGGAGCAGATGCCGTTCCTCGTGCCGTGGACCGACACCGAGCCCCACGAGCTGGGCCGCCGCGTGCTGCAGCACAACTGGGGTGTGCGCGCCCGGCTCGACCCCGCCGACTGGACGATCAACTTCCTGGTCCGCCGCGACGGGCGGGTGATCGGCATGCAAGGACTGACCGGCACCGGCTTCCGGACCCTCCGCGAGGTCCGGACCGGGTCCTGGATCGGGATGCGCCACCAGGGCCGCGGGCTGGGCACCGAGATGCGGGCCGCGGTGGTCGCGTTCGCGTTCGACCACCTCGGAGCCGTCCGCGCACGGTCGGACGCGTTCGTCGACAACGTGGCGTCGCACGCCGTGTCGGCCCGCCTGGGCTACCGGACCGACGGCTCCACGTGGGTCGTCCGGCGCGGGCGCCCACCGAGGACGTGCGCCTCGTGCTCACACCCGAGGACTTCGTGCGGCCCGGGTGGACGCTGGAGGTCGAGGGCCTGGAGGCCTGCCTACCGCTCCTCGGCGCGGGTGGGGCGAACGGCACCGGGCGATCCGAGCTCGACCAGCGCCCGTAGGCGATCAGGGCCGGGGGTGACGAGCCGGCCGTGGGGGCCCGTGATCGCCGGAAGTGGTGCTGGGACGACTGATCTGTCGTCGTGCCACCACTGTCGACGATCGAGTGCGCGTGATCGGTGGAAGTGGTGTCAAGGCGTCATATCCGGCGCTCTCGGACCACTTCAGGTGATCACGCCCGCCGGTGCCCAGCGGGCTGGCACACCGAGCGTCGTGATCGTTGCGAGATCACGTCTCCCGCCGCCGCGAGGGCGCTGTGGCGCCGGTCGGAACGATCACGTCGTCTTGATCGGTCCGAGACGGCGCTGGGCGCGCCCCGCCGAGGGCGGTCGTGCGCGTGTCGGAACGATCATGCGGTCGTGATCGGTCCGAGTCGGCATTGGGCGCCCCGCCGAGGGCGATCCCGTGCGAATCGGAACGATCACGGTGTCCGGTGGCGCGCCGGGTCCGTGACGGCCGAGCGCACGCGCTGTTCACCCCGCGCGGGCCGTCATCCGAGGTCGACGCCCCGTGCGAACGTGTCACACCGCGTGGGGTCGCCCGTCTCGTAGCCGGTGGTGTACCAGCGCTCGCGCTGCTCAGAGCTGCCGTGGCTGAACTGGCTCTCGTCCACCTGGCCGCCGCCGAGCCGGCTCTGGATGTAGTCGTCGCCGATCCGGGCTGCGGTGTCGAGGGCGGCCGCCACGTCGTCGCGCGTCACGCCGACGATCAACGGCTCCCCGGACGCGGTGGGCACCGACTCGGCGTGGTTGGCCCACACCCCGGCGTAGCAGTCGGCCTGCAGTTCCAGGCGCACCGAGCCCGACGTCGGGCCCGTCTCGCCCGCCCGCACGCGTTCGCTGGTGCCCAGCAGCGCCTGGATGTGGTGCCCGTACTCGTGGGCGATCACGTAGGCGCGGGCGAACGGCCCGCCCTCCGCCCCGAACCGGGTCTCGAGCTCCCGGAAGAAGCCGAGGTCGATGTAGACCTCGTTGTCGGCCGGGCAGTAGAACGGTCCGACGTCCGACGTCGCGCTGCCGCACCCGGTGTTCACGCCGCCGCTGAAGAAGTTGGTGCGCGGCGGCTGGTAGGTGATCTGGGACCGGGCGAACGCGTCGCTCCAGTACCCGTCGAGCGAGTTGACGACCGCGACGACCTCGCAGTCGAGCTCCGTGTTGGCCTCCGCGCCGGTGCTGCAGTTGGAGGCGGCCTGCGACGTGTCGGTCGTCTGCCCCTGCTGCAGCCCGCTGAGCCCGGACAGGTCGATGCCGGCCCCGCCACCGCCGAGCTGGCTGAGCAGGAAGTACACGATCAGCCCGACGACGCCGAGCCCGCCGCCGCCGACGGCGACGCGACCGCCGAGCCTGCCACCTCCACCGCCGCTGCCGCGCAGGTCGTCGATCTGAGACGTGTCCAGCCGGGCGTTCTCATCGAACCGCATGGTGACCTCCCGCGCAGATCCCACCACATCCGCTGTCACCGCTCGTTCACGCTCGCCTGAGAGGGTGATCGCATGCCGCCGCACCGCGTGCTCCCCGCCGTGCTCGTCGCCCTCTGCGCGTTGCCGGCGTGCACGGGGGCGGTGGCCGCGCCACCCCCCGAGTTCCGGGTCGCCACGTTCAACGCCTCGCTCAACCGCTCGGCCGAAGGCGAGCTCGTGGCCGACCTGTCCACCCCGGACGACCCGCAGGCCCGCGAGGTGGCCGAGGTGGTGCAGCGGGTGCGCCCGGACGTGCTGCTGATCAACGAGTTCGACCACGCCCCCGCAGCGGTCGACCTGCTCCGCGACAACTACCTCGAACGCGCCAGAACGGCGCCGAGCCACTCGAGTACCCGCACGCGTACATCGCCCCGTCCAACACCGGCGTACCGAGCGGGCTGGACCTCGACAACGACGGCCCGCAGGCGGCCCGAACGACGCATTCGGCTTCGGCGCGTTCCCCGGGCAGTACGGGATGCTCGTGCTGTCCCGGTTCCCGATCGACACGGCCGCGGTCCGCACGTTCCAGCAGTTCCTGTGGAAGGACCTGCCCGGCACCCGGCTGCCCGGCGACTTCTACTCGCCGGCCGAGCAGGCCGTGCTGCCGCTGTCGTCGAAGTCGCACTGGGACGTGCCGGTGCGCGTCGGTGACCGCACCGTCCACGTGCTCGCGAGCCACCCGACCCCACCCACGTTCGACGGCCCGGAGGACCGCAACGGCCGCCGCAACGCCGACGAGATCGCGTTCTGGCGGCTGTACGTCGACCCCGCGACGGCGGGCGACGCGTTCTACGACGACACCGGCCGCCGCGGCGGCCTCGGCGCCGACGAGCCGTTCGTGATCCTCGGGGACCAGAACTCCGACCCGCTCGACGGCGACTCGCTCCCCGGCGCCGCGGACCAGATCCGCACCGCGCACCGCGTGATCGACCCGGCCCCCGGATCCGACGGCGCCGCCGAGGCCGCGAACCCCGGCCACCGCACCGACCCCCGCCTCGACACCGCCGACTTCTCCGACCCCACCCCCGGCAACCTGCGCGTGGACTACGTCCTGCCCTCCACCCCGCTCGAGGTACTGGGCAGCGGCGTGTTCTGGCCGGTCGCGGCCGACCCGCTCGCCCACCTGAACGACGCCTCCGACCACCACGCGACGTGGGTGGACCTGCGGCTACCCTGATCGACGGAAGCGTGGCAGAGCGGCCGAATGCACTCGCCTTGAAAGCGAGAGACCTGAAAGGGTTCGGGGGTTCGAATCCCTCCGCTTCCGCCAGAACCAGTGTCTGTGCTGGTCAGAATCCCTCTCGGTCCTGGCCTGGACCTGCCTACGTCGAGGACTCGGGCGGCAGGCTGAACAGCCCCCGGGGCGCTCGCTGGTAGCTCTGCCGGTACGGCCTGTTCACGGCCTCCTTCACGAACCACCAGGCGTCCGACTC
Source organism: Pseudonocardia sp. CNS-004 (assembly GCA_001942185.1). Lineage (GTDB taxonomy): Bacteria > Actinomycetota > Actinomycetes > Mycobacteriales > Pseudonocardiaceae > Pseudonocardia. Next base: position 165,956 of record MKJV01000101.1, on the reverse strand, counting down.
CGTGTCGGCCCAGCCGTGAGACGCCTTCTCGTCGTCCATCACGACGGTCCAGCGGTACCGGCCGGTGCGCTGGTTGAACGTCACCGACGCACGCCCCTGCGCACGAACGATCTCCAGCCGCGCCTCTGCCTCGTCGCTCGTCTCACCCATCGCGCAACCGCCTCCGGGGGTTTCCGTCCACCAGACGCCACGAGGAGCAGACTAGTCGAAATCGCCTCACAGAGTTAGAAGCGCCTCATCGCGGTAGCAGGCGCTCAGGGAGCGACATAGCGTCCGGACGTGGACAGCGACCGACTGATCACCACGGGCGAGGTTGCCCGCGCGGTCGGTCTGTCCCGGCAGACCATCCAGCGGTACCAGCGCGAGGGGCTGCTCACTCCCGTGTTCGTCACCACGGGCGGGCACGCACGGTGGAAGCTGGATGAGGTCATAGAGCAACTACGGCAGCTGCGCCCACGGGCGGAATAGGTCCGGGGTTTCGGATCCCTCGGGTTCGGTCGTACCCCGGTCGGTGCGGCCAGATCCGTCCACCGGCACGACGTAGACGTGAGCGGGGCTTCAGCAAGATCGAATACCCGTGGTGTCGACCTCGTCGGTGTGGACGAGCGAACAGCGCGAACGAGACGTCCGATCAGCTCGGCCAGGGATCGACGACCAGGCTCGGCCAGGGATCGACGACCAGGCTCGGCCAGGGATCGACGACCAGGCTCGGCCATTCCTGCTGCCACCGCCGCGTCTTCGCCTCGTAGACCTCCCGGGGCGCCGGCCGAGGGTTCGGGCGCACCCGCTTCGCGAACAGGTCTGAGTAGCCGTGGGGTGCGTAGTCGAGCAGCTCCCCGGCCGGCGAGCGCGAGACGCCGAAGCAGCAGGTGGTGGATGCGAAGTGGTCGATCGCGTCCCTGGAACTGGTGAACGCCACACCCGGAACGCCGAAACGCGACTCGTACCAGAGGTGCACCCGCGCCTCGTTGCGGACCTCCACGGTCACGCCCAGATCGGCGAACAGGCGCGCCGCCCTGCGGATCACGGCGTCCTCCGCGTCGTAGGAGAGGTCGGAGGCATCGTGGTAGAAGACGTCGTAGTCGGCGATGCCGGCGCCCGGGTCGCGGCCGTCCAGGACGTTCCACACGGTCTGGAACACGGCCCCGGCGGTCAGCCACCAGTCCGGGACGTCGAGCAACGGCGCACGGTCGAGGATCGAGACGTTGACCGGGTTCCGCTTGACGAGATCGAGGAAGTGCGCACGCTGGTCCACGGCCGACAGCCTCGCCCGGCGGGCCGACAGGAATCACCCGCCGCCGCAAACCCGCTGCGTGGGGCCACCTTTCCCCTCTACCGTCGGGCGGGGTGAGCCGGGTGGTGTTCATGTGCGGGCCCGCGGGGTCGGGGAAGTCGACCTATGCCCGACGGCTGGAGCGCGAGGGCATGGTGCGGCTGTCCTTCGACGCGGAGGCCTGGGACCGGGGCATCGCGGTGGTGTCCGACGAGATCCGGGCCGAGATCGAGGTGGACCTGCGCGCCCGGCTGCTGGCGCTCGTCGCCGCCGGGCGGGACGTCGTGCTGGACTTCTCGTTCTGGTCCCGCCGGATGCGTGCCGACTACCGCCGGCTGCTGGAGCCGATAGGTGTCGTCCCGGAGACCGTCTACCTCGCGACGGACCGCGAGACCGTTCTGGCGCGTGTGCGGGCCCGGTGCGGGAGCCATCCGGACGACGTCGTGCTCGCCGAGGAACTCGCCGCGCGGTACTTCGACCACTTCGAGGTGCCATCGGCCGACGAGGGCCCGCTGACGGTGATCCACTGGCGGGCCGGATGAGCGCAGCGATCACGTACGCCTGGCGCGACCCCATCAGCGACGAGGAGATGGTCGACCTCGTACGGTCGCACGGCGGCGCCGCCGTAGCCGGCTGGTGGAGCAGGGTCCGGGCCCACAGCCTCGGGTGGGTCGGCGCCCGCGACGGGAACCGGTTGCTCGTCGGCTTCGTGAACGTGGCGTGGGACGGCGGCGACCACGCCTTCCTCCTCGACACCAAGACCCGGGGCTCGCACCAGCGTCGTGGCATCGCCACCGAGGTAGTCCGGCTGGCCGCGACCCACGCGCGTGCGGCGGGTTGCGAGTGGCTGCACGTCGACTTCGAACCCCACCTGCGCGCCTTCTACCTCGACGCCTGCGGGTTCCGCGTGACGGACGCCGGCCTGGTCCACCTGCCGACGTCCGGATGATGCTTCGCGGCCGGGTTCGAGCAGTACCCCATTGCCGCCGCATCCGCGCCGACGTGCTGCTCGCGGTGATCAACGCCGCGTGATCGGCCCGACCAGCACGCCACAGCTGCCGCCATAACCGCGTGGAGTTCTGCTCGGCGGGATCACGCCCGGCCAGGTGCCGGTGCCCCGCGAGTCCGACATCTCGACCCCGCGAATCCGGCGTGTCGACCCGGTGAGTCCGGCGTCTCGGCTCACCGAGGCGGGCGTGGGACCGGGCCGGAACGCCCGATCGGCTCTGCCCGATCCTCGGACTCGGCGTGCCGGGACGTCGGACTCGCCGTGCCCGAACGTCGGACTCGGGTGTCGGGCTCACGAGTCCGTCCGGCCCGTCAGGCCGAGGTAGCGCGCCCGCCACGAGGCTCCCTCGGCGACCGGCACCTCCGCGCGGTAGATCCCGAACGACCGCCACATGGCCGCTGCCGGTGCTGTTCCCTCCCACATCGCCTGCGCCAGCTCCTCGCTGAGCGGCGACTCCGCACCGAGGTGCCGCGCGATGTCGTGGGCGCCGAGCGTGCGCGCGACGTTGAGCTGCCAGAAGTAGTCCCACATCGGGACGTCGCCGTAGCCGCAGTGGACGACGGCGTCGCGGTCGGTGACCCCGGCGGCGGCGGTGCGGGCACGGTCGGCGATGTGGGCGATGGCGGTGTGCGGGTCGTCGCCGAGCAGGTCGCCGTCGTAGGTGTCCTTGCCGACCTCGTCCATCGTGCGACCGGCGAGCATGTCCGGTATCCACGCCTCGTCGTACGCGCTGTGGGCGAGGACCTGGCGCAGCGGGAGCGGCTGGTCCGCGCCCGGCATGTCGAACAGCGGGGGGAGCACGCTGTCCATGTCGTCGGCCGCCACCAGGGTGAAGGCGTGCACCGCTGCCCGGTCGGCGAGCTGGAACACCGCTGCTTCGTGGATCATTCGTCCTCCTCGGTCATGGGGCTCGACCGTAGGAGCGATTCAGGTCAGTTCCTGTCACGTAGCGCGCGGGGGAGTCCGAGCCCGCCCACGACCCGCGTCTCCTGCCTGGTGAACTCGCCGGTGAGCATCGGCATCACCGCGGCGATCGCGGCCTTCGTCGCGGGGAGCTGCAGGGAGGCCGTGTGGTGCTCGGCGCTCTCCCACACCTCGCTCACCCAGATCCGGTCGGCGTCGTCCGGGCATTCGCTCACGACGTAGGACAGGCATCCGGCGGCGGGGAGGTCGTCGATGCTGGAGAGCAGGTGGGAGATGACCTCGTCGCGCCTACCGGGACGGGTTCGCATGCTGCCGGTGTAGCCGTACATCTGGGCAGCGTGGCACAGCCGGCCGGGCCGCGATTGGACGTTCGCGACAGCCCTGTCACGCCACCCGGGACTCGTCGGCCCTGCGCACGATCTCCTCGACGGTCTCGGCGACAGACAGGTCGGAGCTGTCGAGCCACAACCCCACGCGCGGTGTCTCGTGCCGCAGCACCCGGTCGAGCGCCTCCACGGTCCACGGGCCGCCGTACGCCTGCTTGTCGCGTCCCGCCTCCCGGGTCGCCATGGCGTCCGGGAGCGGGGCGAGCACGACGACGTGCAGCGGGCGGGTGCGGATCGCCGCCACCAGCGTCGGGAGCTCGTCGCCGAGCACGACGTCCTGGGCCACCGCCGCGAATCCGGCGTCGGCGTAGGTGTCGCACGCCTGGGCGGTGAGCAGGTGCCGCAGCCGCAGCTGGCGAAATGCCTCTTCGGCGGCGTCCGGTGTCATCTCGGCGCGTCCGCCGACGATCCAGCGGCGGAACTGGTCGCCGTGGACGTGTGCGGTGCGCCCCGGCAGCCGCTCGGCGAGCGCCTGCGCCACCGTCGACTTGCCCGCGGCCTGGATGCCCGTGATGACGTGTACCGATCCCCCCGACACGTCCTTGATCATGACATGGGCCGGAAACCGATTTGTGCGGGCTGCGTGCGCGGTTAGCATCCTGACATGCCCGGTTGACGCACGTTGCCGCCTCCCGCGCGCCCGCTGGCCCGTCACGTGGTCGGGTGGGCGCTGCTCGCCGACGCCGTTCCGCTGTACCCGCTGTACGCGCTGTTGTTCACGGCGAACGGGCTCTCCGTCGCCCAGATCTCCGCGCTGTTCGCGATCTGGTCGGCGGTCGCGGTGCTCACCGAGGTGCCGTCCGGTGCGCTCGCCGACCGGTTCTCCCGGCGGTCCTGCCTGGCGGCTGCCGGGTTGCTGCAGGCGGCGGGCTACGTCGTGTGGGTGGTGGCGCCCGGTTTCGCCGGGTTCGCGGCGGGCTTCGTGCTCTGGGGGTTCGGCGGGTCGCTTGCCTCCGGGGCGAAGGAGGCGCTGCTCTACGACGGGCTGGACGCGGTGGGTGCGGGCGGGCACTACGCGCGGGTCGCGGGTTGGGTCGGGGCCATGGAGCTCGTCGGCCAGTTCCCGGCGGCGATCGCGGCCACCGTGCTCCTGCCCGTCGGGGGGTTCTCGCTGGTCGGCTGGGTGAGCGTCGGTACGTGCGTGGCCGCGGCGGGCGTCGCTGCTGCACTCCCGGAGCCGCCGCGGGGTGATGCCGACGAGGACACCGGGTACTTCGCCACCCTGCGCGCCGGTATCGCGGAGGCGGCCAGGGCTCCCGGTGTGCCCGCGGTGGTGGCGGCCGTCGCGGTGCTCGCCGCGTTCGACGGGATCGAGGAGTACTTCCCGCTGCTCGTGGCCGACTGGGGGATCGCGGCCGGGGCGGTGCCGCTCGCGACCCTGCCGATCGTCATCGGCGGGACGGTGGGTGCCACGCTCGGGGGAGCCGCGCACCGGCTGCCGCGGTGGGCGCTCGGTGCCGTCCTCGGGTCGGGGATGGTGCTGCTCGCCGGGGCCGGAGTGGCGGCGCACCCGGCCGGTGTGCTGGCGGTCACCGCGTTCTACGGCACCTACCGGGCCGTGCTCGTGGTGGTCGACGCGCGGCTGCAGAAGCGGATCGCGTCACGCTCGCGTGCGACCGTGACGTCCGTGGCCGGACTCGGCGCCGAGATCGTGACGTTCGGGGTGTACGCGGCGTGGGCAGCCGGCGGGGTGCTGCTGGTGGCGGCCGCGGGTGCGGTGATCGCGGCGCTGCTGCCACGCCTGCTGAGGGGAGGGCCGGCCGACCTGAGTGGCGGGTAGCGGCGCCCCCGGTGTTGCCGCTACCCACCAGTGGGTAGAGGCCGTCCCGGGGTGCCGTGATGCGTGACTCCGGTCACGTCAGTCGGTGTCGGCGGCGCCCGGCCCACGCAGCCGGTACTCGCCGCCGTGCCCCGCCACCTCGTGCAGGTCGTAGTGGTGCACGATCTTGGGTCCGCCGTGCAGGTGCACGTAGCGGACGGTGCCGGGTGCGGGGTCCGACGGTTCGCGGGTGTCGATCCGCCCGTCGAGCGGGCCTCCCACGTACCAGTAGACGTCGGGGCCGTCGGCAAGGTTGTCGTCCTCGCTCACGCGACCTCCTCGACGGCGGCGGGCGCCGGGCAGGGGCTGCATCCGCATCACGGTACGGCCATCCGGCGCATTCGTCAGGGGTCGAAGCCGGGCGCGGAACGTGCTAGTGCCGCGCTCCGGAGAGTCAGCGAGGGTCGGTGAGGAACGCGGTGGCCGCCGCGGCGAGGTGGCCCGGATCCCGCACCCCGCACAGCTCGCGCGCGGAGTGCATCGAGAGCACCGGGATGCCGACGTCGACGGTCCTGATGCCCAGCCGCGTGGAGAGGATGGGGCCGACGGTGCTGCCGCAGGGCACGGTGTTCTTGCTGACGAACACCTGGGTGGGCACGCCCGCGGCGCGGCACGCGCGGTGCCAGGCGGCGGCGCCCGGGGCGTCGGTGGCGTAGCGCTGGTTGGCGTTGACCTTGAGTGCCGGCCCGCCGTTGGGCACCGAGCGGTGGTTCGGGTCGTGGTGGCCCAGGTAGTTGGGGTGTGCGGCGTGGGTGACGTCCACCGACAGGCAGCGCGATCCGGCGAACGCTGCGCGGCGGGCGTCGAACCCGCCCGCGAGGTGCGTGAGCACGGTCTCCAGGAGCGGGCCTGCGGCGCCCGTGGCGGAGGCGCTGCCGATCTCCTCGTGGTCGAATGCGACGAACACCGGGATCACGCCCGCCGCGTCGTCGGCCGCCGCGAGGAGGGCGCAGAGCCCCGAGTGCACGGACGCGAGGTTGTCCAGCCGCGGCCCGGCGAGCAGCTCCTCGTGCTCGCCCAGCCGGGCGGGCGGGTTGAGGTCGTGGACCACGAGGTCGTGGGCGGCGACCTCCGCCGCGTCGACACCCGCCTCCGCGGCGAGGAACCCGATCAGGTCGCCCTCCGCGGGTGTGCCCAGCCCCCAGATCGGCAGCAGGTGGTCCTGCGGGTCGAGCTTGAGGCCCTGGTTCACCTGGCGGTCCAGGTGGATGGCCAGCTGCGGCACCCGCAGCAGGGGGCGGCGCACGTCGACCAGCACGCACGTGCCGTCGTAGAGCGCGAGGCGGCCGGCGAGGCCGAGGTCGCGGTCGAGCCACGAGTTCCACAGCGCGCCGCCGTAGACCTCCACCGCCACCTGGCGCCACCCGGCGGTGCCGGTGTCGGGGCGCGGCTTGACCTTGAGGGTGGGCGAGTCGGTGTGGGCGGCGAAGACCCGCAGTGGGGTGCCGGGCGCGGCACCCTCGGGGACGAACCAGGCCACCAGCGTGCCGTCGCGCACCAGGTAGCGGCCTCCGGGGCCGTCGTCCCACGGCCCGGCCTCCGGCTGCTCGGTGAAGCCTGCGGCGGCCAGCCGGCGTACGCCTTCGGCGACGGCGTGGTACGGGGTGGGCGCCGTCGTGAGGAAGGTGGCGAGATCCTGCGCGAGATCGCTCATCACCAGGCATCCTCCCTGATGTGTACGACGTGGTCGTGGTGGGCGCCGGATCAGCCGGCTGCGCGCTGGCGGGACGGCTCGCCGAGGACGGGCGGCGGCGGGTGCTGCTGCTCGAGGCCGGGCCGGTCGCGCCGCCGCCGGACTGGCTGGACGGGGCCCAGCCGGGACACCCGCTGAACTGGTCGTACGCCGCCGAGCTGCGGCCGGGTCGCACGGTCGCCGTGCCGCGCGGGCGGGTGCTCGGCGGCTCGAGCGTGATCAACGGTGCCAACTGGCTGCGGGCCACTCCCGCCGACGCCGCGGGCTGGGGGCGCCCGGGTGGTCGTGGGCCGACCTCCTGCCGCACTACGTCCGGTCCGAGCACGACCTCGACCTCCCGGCTGCCCCCGGCCACGGCGACCGCGGCCCGGTGCCCGTCAGCCGCCCGGCCGGGCCGTTGCTGCACCCGGTGGCCGAGCGGTTCCTGACGGCCGCGCAGCGGCTCGGCCACCCGCTGGAACCCGACAAGAACGCAGGCGGCCCACCGGGCGCGGGCTGGTGCCGGGCAACGCGGGCAACGGGGTGCGGACCAGCGCCGTCGACGCCTACCTCGGTGGCGACCGCCCGAACCTGACCGTCCGGGCCGAGACGCCGGTCGCGCGGCTGCTCCTCGACGGTCACCGGGCCCGGGGCGTCGCGCTCCTGGACGGGGCGGTCGTCGAGGCGGGGGAGGTGGTGCTGGCCGCGGGCGGTGTCGCCACCCCGCACCTGCTGATGCTGTCCGGGATCGGCCCTGCCGACATGCTGCGCGCCGCCGGTGTGCCGGTCGTGCTCGACCTCCCGGTGGGCCAGGGATGGTCCGACCACCCCGGGGTCTTCGTGCCCTTCACCGCGGCCGACCCGCCTGCACATCCGCGCAGCCCGGGCAGCCAGGCGGCGCTCGACTGGAACGCGGGCTCCGACCCGGGTGGCGACGTCGAGGTGCTCGCGTTCGTCCGCCCTTTCGCGCCCGCCGGAGAGCTGCACCTCATGTGCACGGTGGCGAGCCCGGTCAGCCGCGGCACGATCACCCTCACCTCGCCGGACCCGCGCGTCCGTCCCGGGATCGACTACCGGTACCTGCGCACCGAGCACGACCGTCGCCTGCTGCGCCACGCCATCCGCACCGCCGCCGACCTGCTGCGCGCCGGCGTCGGCACACGGGTGGCGCCCGGCGGCGACGTCCTGGGCAGCGACCCCGAGCTCGACCGCTGGATCGGCGCCCACCTCACCACGGCCGTGCACCTGTCCGGGAGTGCCGCGATCGGACCCGTCGTGGACCCGCGGCTGCGGGTCCACGGGATCAGCGGGCTGCGAGTGGCCGACACGTCGGTGCTGCCGATCGTCCCGCGGCGGGGGACGGCGGCCACGGCCGTCGCGATCGGGGAGAAGGCGGCGCAGCTCCTGGGAGAGTGAGTGACACAGCTGCAATTTCTCGCCTCGTACATTGTGATCGCCGAAGTTGGTGAGCGTTCGGAGATTCGACATCGTCAGCAGCCGGCGAGCTGCGGCACCCGTTCGGCCCACGAGCGGTCCAGCACGATCCCGAACCGGTCGGCGAGCAGCGCCCACTCCTCCGCGGCAGTGACCTCCCGCTCCGTGCGCAGGCCCCCGCCGAGCTCGGCGAAGACGCCGTTCACCAGGGAGATCCGCCCGGTCGGGGTCGCGAGCGCGGCGAGCCGCCGCCCCACGAAGTCGGAAGCCGGGTCGTACTGCTGGAAGCGGCTGCGCGCCGCGAATTCGGCGAGCTCGCGCGGCTGCGGCGTCCAGGCCCAGCCCCGTTCCCACCCACCGTTGCCGCGCTTCTCGGCGGTCCACCAGACGTCACCGTCGCGGCGCACCTGCACCCGGCCGTGCACACCGGCCGCCGCGGCACCGGGTCCGGCCACCGGGCACCGTTGCCGACGTCGACGATCCAGCTGCCGTCGACGGCATCCACGAGCAGCCGCAGGTGGTCGAACTCCGGGCCGCGGGTGCCCTCCTCGTCCAGCGAGAACGCCGAGACCCGCGTGACCGCGAAGCCGAGCTCCCGCAACAACGTGCCGAACAGCCCGTTGAGCTCGTAGCAGTACCCGCCGCGGCGGTTGTGAACGATCTTGCGCTCCAGGGCCTCCGGCTCGAGCGAGATCGCGACACCCGTGTGGATGTCGTAGTCCTCGAACGGCACGGACCGCACGTGCGCCCGGTGCAGGGCGGTGAGCGCGGCGCTCGTCGGGGCGGCCGGACGGGTGGCTCCGATCCGCGTCAGGTAGGCGGCGACGTCCATGACGATCAGCCTGCGACCTCTACCCGGATTCAGGTCAAGCGGGTTTTCCGTCCAGCAGGCCGGCGTCGAGGCAGCGGCCGAGCGGGGCGAACAGCTCGCTGCGGCGGACGCGCAGCTCGTCGGGGGTGAGCCAGGCCAGTGCGGTGGCCTTCCCGGGCTCGCGCAGCTCCGCCTCGCCCTCGACCCGGGCGCAGCCGACGAAGAGGGTGACGTAGTGCCGCCCGATCTCGGGCATCGGGTCGTCGGTGAAACCGAGCCGGACGGTCGGCCGCACGACGAGGCCGGTTTCCTCGAGGGTCTCGCGCACGGCGGTGTCCTCCGGCGACTCGCCGAACTCCTGGTGCCCGCCGGGCAGCCCCCACGTGCCCGCACCGTGCGCCCGTGCGGCGCAGCACGAGCACCCGCCCGTCCTCGTACACCACGGATCCGACCCCGACCAGCACCCTCGTCACGGACATATGCTCGCGCGGGTGACCGGCAACCCGTTCCTGGCCCCCAGCCCGCTGCCCTTCGAGTTCCCGGACTTCGACGCGATCCGCGAGGAGCACTTCCGGCCGGCGTTCGCCGCCGGGATGGCGGAGCAGCGGGCCGAGGTCGATGCGATCACCGCCGACCCCGGTCCGGCGACGTTCGAGAACACGGTCGTCGCGCTGGAACGGTCGGGGGCCACGCTGCGGCGCGTGGCCGGCGTGTTCTTCACGCTCGTCGGCTCGTGCAGCACGCCCGGGATCCGGGAGATCGAGGCGGAGGTGGCGCCGCAGCTGGCGGCACACGCCGACGCGATCACGCTCGACCCGGTGCTCTTCACCCGCATCGAGGCGTTGTTCGCGGCCCGCCACGACCTCGGCCTCGACGCCGAGTCGCTGCGGCTGCTGGAGCGGCTCCACCGTGACGCCGTCCGGGCGGGCGCACGGCTCGCGCCCGAAGAGCAGGAGCGGCTGAAGGAGCTGAACGCGGAGCTCTCGGCGCTGTCCACGGAGTTCGGCACCAGGTTGCTCGCCGGTGCGAACGCGGCGGCGGTGCTCGTCGAGGACGCCGCGTCGCTCGACGGCCTGCCCGCGGACGCGATCTCGGCAGCGGCGCGGGCGGCGGCCGAACGCGGGCACGACGGCGCCCATCTGCTCACACTCGTACTCCCGACGGGGCAGCCCGCACTCGCCTCGCTCACCGATCGCGGGCTGCGCGAACGGCTGCACGAGGCATCCACAGGCCGTGGACTGGGTGGGGATCACGACACGCGCGACATCGTGCTGCGCACGGTCGCGCTCCGCGCGGAGCGTGCGGCGCTGCTGGGGCACCCGCACCACGCGTCGTGGGTCGTCGAGGTCGGCACGGCGGGCACCGTCGAGGCGATCGACGCGATGCTGGGCAAGCTGGTTCCGGTGGCGGTGGCGAACGCCCGTCAGGAGGCGGCCGAGCTGTCCGAGGCGGCGTGCCCCCGACCCGCTTGCGGGGTCGGCCATCAGCACAGCCCGATCGAGGCGTGGGACCGCGCGTTCTACGCCGAGCGCGTCCGCAAGGAGCGGTTCGACATCGACACCGACGCCCTGCGCCCGTACTTCGAGCTGGAGCGCGTGCTGCACGACGGTGTCTTCCACGCCGCGGGACGGCTGTACGGGCTGCGTTTCGCCGAACGCCACGACCTGCCCCGCTACCACCCCGACGTGCGCGTGTTCGACGTGCTCGACTCCGGCGGGCAGCAGCTCGGCCTGTTCGTCGCCGACCTGTACGCCCGCGACTCCAAGCGCGGCGGCGCGTGGATGAACTCCTTCGTGGCGCAGTCGCACCTGCTCGGGACGAGGCCCGTGGTGCTCAACACGCTGAACATCGCCAAGCCTGCTGACGGCGAGCCCACCCTGCTCACCGTCGACAACGTGCGCACCCTGTTCCACGAGTTCGGCCACGCCCTGCACGGCCTGTTCTCCGACGTGCGGTACCCGACCTTCTCCGGTACGTCGGTGCCACGCGACTTCGTCGAGTTCCCGTCTCAGGTCAACGAGATGTGGCTGGAGGACCCGGAGATCCTCGCGAGCTACGCGCGCCACCACGAGACCGGTGAGCCGCTGCCCGCTGAGCTCGCCGAACGGCTGGCGGCGTCGCGCCGCTTCGGGGAGGGGTTCGCCACCACCGAGTACCTCGCCGCCACGCTGCTGGACCAGGCGTGGCACCGGCTCGGGCCGGACGACCACGTCGGCGACGTCGAACGGTTCGAGGCCGACGCGCTCGCCGCAGCGGGTGTCGACGAACCGACCGCGCCGCCCCGCTACCGCACCACCTACTTCAACCACGCGTTCGGCGGCGGCTACAGCGCCGCCTACTACTCCTACATCTGGAGCGAGGTGCTCGACGCCGACACCGTCGAGTGGTTCGCCGAGAACGGCGGCCTGCGCCGGGAGAACGGCGACACGTTCCGCCGCGAACTGCTCTCCCGAGGCGGTGCCGTGGACCCGATGGACGCCTACCGCGCCTTCCGCGGCCGCGACCCGGAGCTGGCCCCGCTCCTGGTGCGCCGGGGCCTGACCGCCTGAGCCATGGGGATGTCAGCAAAGCCACTTTCATGACGTCTCGTGTCGTGAAAGTGGCTTTGCTGACACGAGGTTCGGCGGTCACGGGGCGGCCAGCCAGCTCGCTGCGTCCAGTCGGATCGCCGTGGGGGGCACCACCGCTCGCAGGTTCGTTTCGAGTGCGCGTACGGCGTCGGCGCCCAGCTGCTCGGCCCACTCCGCCCGCAGCTGCTCGAACACGGCTGCCGACCGTGCCAGCGAGTCGTACCCGCGGGGGGTGAGCCGCACCAGCTTGCGCCGGGCGTCGGTGGCGTCTGCGCTTCGCTGCGCGTAGCCCAGCTCGACGAGCCGGTCGACGGTCTTGCCCGCCGCCTGCTTCGACACGCCCAGGCGCCTTCCCAGCTCGCTCGCCGTGGCCCCGTCGCGCCCGATCGCCTGCATCGCGAAGCCGTACGCGGGGCGCACGTCGGGGTGGCCCTGCTCGGCGAGCTCGGCGTGCAGCCGGTCGATCAGGGTGCGGAAGCCGCCGAAGAGCAGCAGCGGGAGCATCCATCCCGGGCCATCGACAGAATCGACAACCTGATTTACGGTTCGGTCAACCACGTTGTCGATTCTAGGAGTCCCGGATGTCCGAGCTGTTCCCCGCCCACACCGTCGACACCGCGCCGCCCGCGGCCCGCCGCACGATGGGCGCCGTCGAGAAGCAGTTCGGGTTCCTGCCGGGCGCGGTGGCCCGCCTCGCCGAGTCGCCCGAGCTCCTCGACGGCTTCCTCCGTGCCAGCGCGCTGTTCGAGGCAGCGACCCTCGGCCCGCAGGCCAGGGAGGTCGTCGTCATGACGATGGCGACCCGCAACGGCTGCCACCTCTGCGTCGCCATGCACACCGGCCGCCTGCGCGCACTCGGCGCCGACGACACGCTGGTCGCGGCGTTGCAGGCGGGTGAGCCGCTTGCCGACGTCCGGCTCGAGGCGCTGCGGGAGTTCGTCCTGGAGGTGCTCGCCACGGCCGGGGACGTGCCCGACGGGTCGGTGCGGGCCCTCCTCGGTCACGGCTACACGCTCCGCAACGCGCTCGAGGTGGTGCTCGGGATCGGCGCGTACACGATGTCGACGCTCGCGAACCGCCTCACCAGCGCCCCGGTGGACGAGTCGTTCGCCCGGCACCTCGATCCCGTCAACGTGGCGAGCTGACCACCTCGGACCGCGCGCGCCGCCGGTGCAGCAGGCTCATCCCGACCCCGGCCAGCAGCCCCCAGAAGGCGGCGCCGACGCCGAGGAACCCGATGCCCGCCGCCGTCACCACGAACGTGATGGCGGCCGCCTCCCGGCTCCCCGGCTCGGACACGGCCGACGAGAGCGCGGCGGCGAGTGCACCGAGGAGGGCCAGCCCGGCGACCGCCTCGATCAGCACCGGAGGGGAGAGCACGAGCAGTGCCGTCGCGAGCCCGGCGCCCAGCCCGAGTGCCGCAAGGCCCGCGCCCGCGGTCACGGAGGCGATCCAGCGTCGCCGCCGGTCCGGGTGGGCGTCCGGGCCGGCGGCGAGCGCCGCGCTGATCGCGGCGAGGTTCACCGCGTGTCCGCCGAACGGCGCGCAGGCGAGCGTCGCCAGGCCGGTGCCGGTGAGGATCGGGCGCATCGGCGCGCGGTACCCGTACTGGGCGAGCACCGCCGCGCCGGGCACGTTCTGCGAGGCCATCGTGACGAGGAAGAGGGGGAGGCCGAGGCCCACGACGGTCGCGACGTCGAACGTCGGTGTGGTCCACACGAGCGCCGGGGCGACCGCCACGGCACCGAGCCCCGGCGCGGTCAGCGCGATCGCACCGGCCGCCACCGCGAGCGCGGCGGGCACCGCCCACGTCCGCGCGAACCGGCCGACGATCGCCCAGACCGCGACGACCGGGGCGGCGAGCAGCGGAACCTCCGCCACGGCCCGGACGGGCGCCAGGCAGAGCTCCACGAGGACGCCTGCGAGCATCGCGCTCGCGATCGGCACCGGGATCAGCGCGATCAGCCGCCCGACCGCGGGCACCAGCCCGGCCACCACGACGAGCACGCCGCAGACCAGGAACGCCCCGACGGCCGCGGGGAAGCCGCCGGGCGGTGTGCCCGACGAGATCAGCAGCGCCGCTCCCGGTGTGGACCAGGCGATGCTGATGGGGATCCGGTGGCGCAACCCGAGCACGAGCGCCACCAGGCCGGAGGCCAGGCACAGCACGAGCAGGCCGGAGGCCGCCTGCCTCTCGTCGCACCGGCGGCGCGCAGGCCCGTGAGGACCACGGCGAACGCGCTGGAGAAGCCGACCAGCGCCGTGACGATGCCGGCGAGCACGGGTTGCAGTCGCACCGATCCCTCCAGTCGTTCCGTTTACGGAACGATGGGACGATAACCCATGTGCCAGCCGCGAGCGAGGGTGTTCGGCCCGCCTTCACCGAGGGCGCGGCCGACGTCGGGCGCCGGGTGCGGGAGCTGCGGGAACGCCGCGGCATGTCGCTGTCGGAGCTCGCCCGCCGCGCGGCCGTCGGGAAGGCGACGCTCTCCGGGCTGGAGGCGGGCACCCGCAACCCCACCCTCGACACCCTGCACGCGGTGGCCGCCGCCCTCGACCTGCCGCTGACCACGCTGCTCAGCCCGTTCCCCACCACCCTCCGGGGCGCCGCGGTGCGGATCCAGGTGATCCGGGTCTTCGACGACGGCCCGGTGACCTACGAGCTGTGCCACATGCGCATCCCGGCCGGGCTCGCGCAGCGCTCACCCGCGCACCACGCGGGCGTCACCGAGCACGTCACGGTGTTCTCCGGCGTGCTCGAGGCGGGCCCGGTGGACGCCCCGCTGCGCGCAGGCCCGGGTGAGCACGTCGAGTGGGCGGCCGACGTGCCCCACACCTACGCCGCTCCAGGCACGGACGACGTGCTGGCGAGCCTGCTGATCCGGTACCCGCGCGTCGACCGCTGAGGGCGATCCGCACGCGGAAACCGCGCGGCCCCGCCCCGGCCGGGCACTACGCTGTGCCGATGTTCCTCTGAGCGCCGCCCGCCCCCCATCTCACGACCTCGGAGGTTCTCCGTGTCCCAGCCCGTCACACCTGATCCCGAGCAGCCCGACCAGGCCGCGACCATCACCTCGCAGCCCGCCCCGGAGCCGGACGAGGAAGAGGCCCCGTTGAACCGGGCCGAGCGCCGCGCCAAGGCGAAGAAGGGCGATCCCACCCACGTCGGCCCGCGTGGCGACCTGGCCCGGCAGATCCGCGGCGGCCGCCCGCACACCAACGTCCCCGCTCGACGCCCGGGCCGCCCACGGAGAGCGCGACTCACCCGCACGGAGAGCGCGACTCACCCGCACGGAGAGCGCGACTCGCGGGCATGGAGAGCGCGACTCGCGGGCATGGAGAGCGCGACTCGCGGGCATGGGGGAGGCCTCCCCATGCGCGAGTCGCGCTGAGGATGTGCGCGAGTCGCGCTCTGGGTGCAGTTGAATCGCGTCCTGAGAGCGTGATCGTGGCGTGCCGGAATCACCGGCCGGGCCGATGTGTTGCGCCGGGTGATGGATCGGCAGGTCAGGCTCTCGCTACTGGATCGCTCGCGCACCCGCGCCGGTGAGCCGGACGCCGCTGCGCTCCGCCACACGGTGGAGCGGGCGCAGCGCGCCGACTGGCTCGGCTACCACCGGTTCTGGGTGGCCGAGCACCACGCCGTTCCCGGCATCGCGAGCGGGAGCCCGCCGGTGCTGATCGCGGCCGTCGCCGCGCGCACCGAGCGCATCCGGGTCGGTTCGGGTGGCGTGATGCTGCCCAATCACCAGCCGCTGGTCGTGGCCGAGCAGTTCGCGATGCTCGACGCCCTCTTCCCGGGCCGGATCGACCTGGGCGTCGGGCGTCGCTCGGTTTCACCGCACCGGTGCGCACGGCGTTGCGCCGCGAGGCGGACGCGCCGGACACCTTTGCCGCCGACCTCGACGAGCTGCGCTCCTACCTCGAGGCCCGCGGTCCTGTCACGGCCCGGCCACGGCTGGAGCGGCCGGTTCCGGTGTTCGTGCTGGCCACCGGGAGGGGTCTCGCGGTGGCGGGCGACGCCGGCCTGCCGGTGGTGCTCGGCGGGCCCGTGCTGGACGGCCCGGACGTCGGCGCCGCGCTCGAGGACTACCGGGCCCGGGTCCGCTCCGCAGGCGGCAGGCCGTACGTGGTGGTCTCGCTCGACGTGCTGATCGCCGACTCGCTCGCCGCCGCGCGCGAGCTCGCCCTCCCCGAGGCGTGGGCGCTGGCCGCGGCGCGCACGACCGGTCGGTTCCCCGCGCTGGAGCCGGTCGATCCGGACCGCGTGCTGTCTGATCGGCAGCGCGCCGTCGTGGACGACGCCCTCGGCCGCACCGTGCACGGCGACGAGTCCACGGTCGCCGATGAGCTGGGGGAACTGTTCGCCCGCACCGCGCCGACGAACTGCTCCCGTCGACCTCGACGTTCGACCTGGACGCCCTGCGCGAGTCGGACGCCCGGCTCGCGAAAGTGCTGGCCGTCCCGTGAAACATCCCGTCCCGCCCGGTGGGGAGCGCCGGGCGGGACGGGGTATCGGGCGATCGTGCGGGAAGTCCTGGATGCCCTAGCGGTAGACCCGCATGTAGTCGACGTACATCTCGGTGGGCTTGGGCGAGCCGCCCTCGGGGAAGTAGTCGAGCTGGATCGTCGGGTGCATCTTCCCCGGCGGGAGGGTCTTCTCGTCCGTGCTCTCGAACCACTTCTGACCATCGATGTAGCCGGTGATCCGGCCGTCCACCCACTCGACGGCGTAGTTGTGCCACTGGGTGATGTCGATGGTCTTCTTCGCGTACTCCTGCTCGCTGCCGTAGTGCAGGAAGAAGGAGACGTCGTCCGACGCGCTGGTCGTCTCGGCGAAGTCGACCTCGCCGTTCTCCTTGCCGCCGCTGTCCCGCCAGAGGATCAGCACCGGGTGGTACTGGTCGTCGCCCTCGGGGGAACTTGGCGCGCATCTCCCAGCGCCCGAAGCGCTGGTCCTCTTTCCACGACATCCCGCCGGTGTTGCCCTCGGAGTCGCCGCGGATCACGAGCGAGCCGTTCTCGACGCTGACGGCATCCGGCGTGCGGCGTCCGTTGCCGGCGTGGCCCTCGCTGTCGTACGGGCTCCACAGCGGGCTCATCCCGCCGTTGAACTCGTCGCCGCCCACGCGGGTCCAGCCCTGCGCGGAGGCGGCCGACCGGCCCTCGCCCCCGCTCTTGCGGGCGCCGCTGCGGCCTGTCCACCGCCGTCCTTGCTCGCGCTGTTCTCGCCCGCGCTCTTCTTGCTCTCGGCGGCGTCCGACTTGCTCGTGGCCGGAGCCTCGGTCGGGGCGGCGGCCTGTGGTGCGACGGTCGGCTCGGGCGTCGGCTCCGGGGTCGGTTCCGGGGTGGAGGGCGGCGCCTGGGCGGGTTCCGCGTCGGCCACGGTGTTGCTCAGCTCCTGGGCCGCGAGCGCCGGGTCCTGCGGGGGTTGCGCGAGCGTGGCGACCACGGTGGCGACGAGCATCACGACCGCGCCGACCGCCAGCGGCGCGAGCCGTCGGGTCGTGGTGCCGGCCCGGGGCGCGTCGGTGGTGACGACGGCCTCCCCGTAGCGGGACGGGAGCCGGTGGCGGCCGGTGTTCGTGACAGCGCCGCTGCCGCGCTCGGAGTCCGGGCGACCGCCCACTGCGGAGGTGGTCCTTCGCATGGGGCCGAACGATAGGGACGGCGCCGTCTCGTGATCGGAAACCTGAGAGTCGAGGTTGCTCGTGCGCGCCCAGGGGTCGGCTGTGCGCGCCGGATCGCAGCAGAACGGCGATCTCGCGCGCTGGGCGTACTCCTTTCGGAGTAATGACACTCTCAGCTGACGCCCATGCGTCGTACTGGAGGAGGCGATGTCGCTCCGTTAGCCGATTGTTACGCCGCCCTCGCTACGCCAAAGTGTCGGGCGATGCTCCCCGCTGCTCCCCCGGGGGGTGCGTCCTCGTACACGTCGACCGCCGCGTCGGCGCGTGTGTCCGTGCCCCCGAACACGATGCCCCTGACCAACGAGCCCTCGACCAAGAACCACGTGCTGCTGGCGCTGCCCCCGACAGCCGCGTCCGCCTCCGTGCTGCGCAGCCTCCGCTCCGAAGGTGTGTCCGTCAGCCCCGTGAGCGACGGGATCGGTGTGCTCGACGCCGTCCGCGCCCGCGACCCCGCCCTCGTCGTGCTCGACGTCGAGCTGCCGGGCCCCGACCAGGCCGCCGTCCTGGCCGCGGTCCAGACGGAGGCGCCGCACGTACCCGTCATCGCCGTCACCCCGCGCGAACGCAGACTCGGCCTGCTCGGCCTGTTGCGCGGCGACCGCGACGACTTCCTCGTGCGCCCGTTCGCCGTCGACGAGCTGGCGGCCCGGATCCGGCTGCGGCTGCGGCTCGGTCCCGCCGTCGAGAACACCGTGCTGCGCCACGGCGAGCTCGTCGTCGACACCGAGTTCGGTGACGTGAGCGTCGACGGCCAGCCCGTGTCGCTCTCGCCCACCGAGTACGCGCTCCTCATGTCGCTGCTCGCCGATCCGGGCGAGGTGGTGCCCCCGCACCGGCTGGCCCGCGAGGTCTGGTCGGACCCGGCGTCGCCCAACCTCGTGCAGGTCTACATCTCCTACCTGCGGCGCAAGATCGGCGCGGACCGCATCCGGACCGTCCGCGGGGAGGGTTACGTCCTCGAGGCCTGACTGACGGCGTAACCGTTACCGAAACGCGGCCCGACCGGGTGGCATCTGCTGCTGCGAGGTGCGACGCCGGTCACTCCGTGCTACCCAAGGGGCGTACACGAGCCGCGAGGGGTGCGGCCCGGAGGAGAGTCGGGAGCGCGAATGACCATTACCGGGATCATTACCGCCATCGTCATCGGGGCGATCATCGGGTTCGTCGGTCGCCTCGTGGCGCCGGGGAAGCAGAACATCCCGATCTGGTTGACCATCCTGGTCGGGATCGTGGCGGCATTCATCGGCACCTGGATCGCCGGCCTGTTCGGTGTGGCCGACACCGGCGGCATCGACTGGATCGAGCTGATCATGCAGGTCGTCGTGGCCGCGATCGGTGTCACGGTCGTCGCAGGCATCTACAGCAAGCGCGGCGTCACACGCTGACCCCTGTCCATCACCGGCCCGGCCCCGATCCGTCGGGGCCGGGCCGCTTTCGTCCCTACCCCTCGAATGCCCGGGCCGCGGCGAGGAACGCGTCGTTCTCCTCCGGCGTGGACACCGTG
This sequence comes from Pseudonocardia sp. CNS-004, assembly GCA_001942185.1. Taxonomy (GTDB): domain Bacteria; phylum Actinomycetota; class Actinomycetes; order Mycobacteriales; family Pseudonocardiaceae; genus Pseudonocardia. The sequence continues at coordinate 146,864 of MKJV01000101.1, read as the reverse complement.
ACGCGCACGCCGTCGGGGTGGAACGGGCGCACGACGACCTTGTGGTCGAGGCAGTGCGCCGCGAACGGGTGGTGCGTTCGCCGAGGGCGAGCCACACGAAGTTGGCCTGCGTGGGCGGCACCGTGTAGCCCGCGTCGAGCAGGGCGTCGCGCACCCGCACCCGTTCCTCGACCACGCCGGCGCAGCCGGCGAGGAGTTCCTCCTCGTCCTCCAGGGCGGCGACGGCGGCGGTCTGCGCCAGCGTGCTCACGCTGAACGGCGAGCAGACCTTCCGCAGCGCGGTCGCCACATCCGGCGACCCGATCGCGTACCCGACGCGCAGCGCGGCCAGCCGGTAGGCCTTCGAGAACGTGCGGAGCACCACGAGGTTCGGGTGGGCGTCGACCAGGTCCATGCCGTTCACGGCGTCCGGGTCCGTGACGTACTCGTGGTAGGCCTCGTCCAGCGCCACCAGCACGTCCGGCGGCACGGCCGCGAGGAGGCGGTCCAGCTCCGCGCGCGTGACCACGGTGCCCGTCGGGTTGTTCGGGCTGCAGACGAACACGAGGCGGGTCCGCGGCCCGACCGCGGCGGCCATCGCGTCGACGTCGTGGCGGAACGCGGGGTCGAGCGGGACTGTCCGGATCGTGGCCCCGCCGATCTGGGTGACGATCGGGTACGCCTCGAACGACCGCCACGCGTACACCACCTCGTCCTCCGGCTCGTGGCAGGTGGCCTGCACCAGCTGCTGGCACAGGCTCACCGACCCGCAGCCCACCGCGATCCGCTCGGCCGCGACGCCCCTCGCGTCGGCCAGCCGGGCCGTGAGACCTGCGACGGCGAGGTCGGGGTAGCGGTTGCCGCCCGCTGCGGCCTCCGCGATCGCGGCGAGAACGTGCGGGGTGGGCGGCAGCGGCACCTCGTTGCTCGCCAGCTTGATGGCGCCCGGGATGGCCTTCCCGGGCACGTAGGCCGGCAGGGTGTCGAGGTCCGGGCGGATCAGCGTCATGAACGTCACGGTAACCGTGCCCGGGAGGGCGCACCTTCACCCCGCCGTGACACCCTGGCCACATGACCGAGATCCGCACCGAGACCGTCCCGTTGGTCGACGGCAGTGCGCTGCGACTCACCGTCGCAGAACCGGTCAGCGCGATCCGCGGGGGGATCGTGGTGCTGCACGAGGCGCGGGGTGTCACCGACTCGGTACGCGGCATCGTGCACGGTCTCGCTGCGGACGGCTGGCTCGCCGTCGCACCCCACCTCTACCACCGCGACGCGCCGACGAGCTCGCGGGCGCCGACGAGGAGGTCCAGCTCCAGGTCGACCGGCTCGACGGCGAGCAGGTGATGGCCGACACGGACACCGCGTTCGGATGGCTCGCCGAGCACGGCGTCACCCCCGACCGGATGGGGGTGATCGGCTTCGACCTGGGTGGCTCGGTGGCCCTGCTCGTGGCCGCCAAACGCACGCTCGGCGCGGCCGTCACGGTGGCGGGTGACCGGGTGGCGGCGCCGGCCGCCGGGATGCCCGCGCTCGTCGACGCCGCTCCCGGGCTCACCTGCCCCTGGCTGGGCATCTACGGCGAGGCGAACGGCGGCGGCACCGACCCCGAGGTCGACCGGCTGCGGGACGCCGCCGCGTCCTCCCAGGTGGCCACCGACGTGGTCGTCTACCCGCGCCGCGGGCACCGGTTCGACGACGACCCGGACGTGGCCGCCCAGGCCTGGCAGCGCACCCTCAACTGGTTCGACTCACACCTGCGCTGACGATCTGGCGCGTCGCGCCGCCGGAATGCATGCTGCGCGTATGACCGGCGCCGCGACTCCCGACACCCCCGAGATCCTGTGGGCCCCCGACGCAACGCAGCGCGGCCGGCTGGCCGAGTTCACCGACTGGGTGCGCGAGCACCGCGGTGTCGACGCGGGTGACTACGCGGCCCTGCACGACTGGTCGGTGCGCGATCTCGAGGGTTTCTGGTCGGCCGTCGCGGAGTTCCTCGGCGTCCGCTTCCACGACCGGCCCGCCTCCGTGCTGGGGCGCACCACGATGCCCGGTGCCGAGTGGTTCCCCGGCGCCACGCTGAACTACGCCGAGCAGGCGCTCGCCGTCGGCGCGGACGCGACACCGCCCTCGTCTTCGCCCGCGAGGACGGGGTCGAACGCGAGGTGACGCGCGGCGAGCTGCGTGATCTCGTCGGCCGGGCGCGAGTGGGACTCGTCCGGTGCGGGGTCGGCCGCGGCGACCGGGTCGTCGCGCTGGCGCCCAACAGCGTCGAGACGCTCGTCACGTTCCTCGCAGCGGCGAGCCTCGGAGCGATCTGGTCGTCCTGCTCCCCGGACTTCGCGCCCGCGCGGTGCACGACCGCTTCGCCCAGATCGAGCCGAAGGTCCTGCTCGCCGTGGACGGGTACGTCTACAGCGGCAAGCGGTTCGACGTCCGCGGCACCGTGCAGCAGCTGCGGGAGAAGCTGCCGACCCTCGCCGCCACGGTGCTCGTGCCGTACCTGGACGAGGCCGCCGAGCTCGACGGCGCCGTCTCATGGGCCGACTTCACCGGCACCCCCGGTGAGCTCGCCTTCGAGCCGGTGCCCTTCGACCACCCGCTGTGGGTGCTCTACTCGTCCGGCACCACCGGGTTGCCGAAGGGCATCGTCCACGGCCACGGCGGCATCGTCCTGGAGCACCTCAAGGCGCTCGGCCTGCAGATGGAGCTCGGGCCCGACGACCGGTTCTTCTGGTTCACGACCACCGGCTGGATGATGTGGAACCTCCTCATCGGCGGTCTTCTCGTCGAATCGACGGTGGTCCTCTTCGACGGGAACCCCGGCCACCCCGACCTCGGTGCGCTGTGGCGGCTCGCCGAGCGCCACCGCGTCACCTACTTCGGCACGTCCGCCCCGTTCATCCAGGCGAGCCTCAAGGCGGGGCTGCGGCCCCGTGACCAGTTCGACCTCACGCGGCTGCGCGCGCTCGGCTCCACCGGCGCCCCGCTGTCGCCCGAGGGGTTCCGCTGGGTCGGTGACGCGGTCGGCGAGCACGTGCAGATCTGCTCTGTATCCGGCGGCACCGACGTCTGCGCCGCGTTCGTCGGCTCCGCGCCGAACCTGCCCGTCTGGCTGGGTGAGATCAGCTGCGCCGCGCTCGGCGCCGCCGTCACCTCCTACGACGAGAAGGGTCAGGACCTCGTCGACGAGGTCGGCGAACTGGTGATCACGCAACCGATGCCGTCGATGCCGGTGTCGTTCTGGAACGACCCGGACGGCACCCGCCTGCGCGAGGCCTACTTCGACGAGTTCCCCGGCGTCTGGCGCCACGGCGACTGGGTCCGCCGCACCCCCCGCGGCTCGTTCGTCATCTACGGCCGCAGCGACTCCACGCTCAACCGCGGCGGCGTGCGGATGGGCACGGCCGACTTCTACGCCGTCGTCGAAGGCTTCGACCAGGTGCTCGACTCGCTGGTGATCGACACCACCGAGCTCGGCGCCCGCGACGAGGGTGCGCTCCTGTGCTTCCTCGTCCTCGCCGAGGGCGCCACGCTCGACGACGTCGAACCGGCCCTGCGCCGCGCCCTGCGCACCGAACTGTCGCCCCGCCACGTCCCCGACCGCTTCGTACTGGTCGACGCCGTACCCCGCACCCTGAACGGCAAGAAGTGCGAGGTCCCCGTCAAGAAGATCCTCGCCGGCACGCCCCCGGAGCGGGCCGTCAGCCGCGGCGCCCTCCAGAACCCCGACGCGCTCGGCCCCTTCCTCGCCCTCGCAGCCGGGGGGTCGTGAAGCCCCTGGACGGGCCCATGTACTCTGGTACTCGCTGGCGGCCGAGAGGCCCCGGGAGCTTCGCCTAGTCTGGTCTATGGCGCCGCACTGCTAATGCGGTTTGGGGTCACCCCCCATCCCGGGTTCAAATCCCGGAGCCTCCGCGCTGGCGTGGTCGACTCCCGGGTCGTCACGGCATGAGGTACAACTGAACAGCACGCGCCCGTAGCTCAACGGATAGAGCATCTGACTACGGATCAGAAGGTTAGGGGTTCGAATCCCTTCGGGCGCACTCGATCGGGGGCGACGCTGCTCGTCGCTTCGCGACTTCGCCTCTTGCCGATCATCGTCGTGTCTTGTGGGGGGCCCAGCCCCCCACACCCCCAGCCGGGGGCTGTGCCCCCGGACCCCCATCCCTGTGGTCGTCCTGCGTCCGGAGCGCCTGCGTCGCGGGCGTGGGTCGCCCTGTGTCGTGGGTCGCCCTGTGTCGTGGGGTACCTGCTTGTGGGTGCCTGCCGCTGCGGTCCGTGCGATCCTCGGACTAGGGGGTGGAGCCCGTGCAGCCCGAGTCCTCGCGGCAGATTCGGATCATGGTGTGGCGGGGAGGCCTGGAGTCGTGTCTGGAGCGGGGCACCTTCTTCGACCGCATCTCGCTCGAAGAGTCGCACAACGGCGAGATCGGCCGGGGCTGCGTCCGGGGCACCACGGCGGACCTGCGTGCGTGGAGTGAGGCCGGAGCCGCCTACGGAGACGCGATCCGCTCGGCGGGTCGCGCGTACGGGCGGGTCGTCGACTCCGAATGGCGCCGATTGCTGCCCGGCTACGCCCGGCGGGTCGAGCGGGCGAGGCAGACCTACCGGCAGGCGACGGAAGCCGCGCGGGTGGCGTACCAGCCCGTGATCGACGAGATCGGTCGGCGGGAAGAGGCCGCGCTGGGCGAGCGGCAGCAGAAGGACCAGGAGCGGCGACGCTTCCACGAGCAGGCGCTGGCGGACGGGCGGGAACGGGACAGACGCAGGAAAGCCCTCGCGGAACGCCCGATCTGGGGCTGGTCAGCGGTCGATCCCACCACCGTGCGCGTCTTCGAATCGGCCGAGCAGGGGTTGACGGCCTCGGAGCTGGACGAGGCGCTACGCGGCATGCATGAGTCCGGGGTCAGGACGGTCGAGTGGGACCCGGCCGCCCGCGCGGCGGCGGCCCGGGCTTGCGCGTTGCCGGGGCTGCGACCGTCGGACTTCGACTTCCGGCAATGGTGGATGTCGGCGGCGCGTGTCTGGTGGGCCGATCCGTCCGAGATCCCGCCACCGCGCCGTCCCGATGGCCGTGGCAGCCGGAACCAGGCGACAGCCCACCACAGCGACTACGGCGGCGGCTACGGGGCGAGCCACGGGACCAGCTTCTGAGCTGCTGGGCGGCAAGCGTTCAACCGATGCGCCGGTCATCTGCCGCCGCCTGTTCGACATCACCAACGGATAGGACGGGGGCCGCCCGGTGGGCGCCCGTGGTCGTGGTGACCCACCGCCCGCCCGAGGACGCCGACGCGTGGCCGACGACGACGTTCACCGGCGGCGGTGGAGGACGGGATCACCGCGGCCGGGCCGCACCACTTCGCCGACGCGGTCGTCATCGCCGGGTCCCGCGCCACGCACCTGAGGTGCGCCGTGCGGACCCGGACGATCGCACGTGTCATGGCATCTCGGCGGAGAGCTGATAGTGGCCCGATCCGACCTCGCGGCGCTGCCCGTCGGGCAGGACGATCTCGGCTGTTGCATTGACCGGCACCCGCAGGTCCAGCTCCAGCGTGTTGCCTCGCCGCCGCCATGCGAGGTCGATCCGGCCGCGGACGGTGTGCAGGGTGATCCGCGCGGCGGGCAACGCGCCGGCCACTCGTGGGTGCACCCGGAACCTGGCCCATCCGGGCTCCTGCGGTTCGATGCCGGCTGCTCGCTCGACGAGCCAACGGACCGGCTCGGACAACGTGGTGTCGTTGCGCCATCGGGAAGTGTCCTCCCAGGACTCCCAGAACGTGGTCGCCCCGAGTTCCCTCAGGTGACCGTACGAGGGGTAGGTGGTCTGCGCGAGCACCGCCACCGCGAGGTCGGGCCGGCCGTGGTCGGACAGGGCGTAGAGCAGTGCGGGGGTGCCCACGGCGCCGGTGTCGAGGTGGCGGGCCTTCGACTCGACGTCAGCGGCCAGGTTCGCCACGACGCGGTCGACGTGCTGGTCGGGGACCAGGCCGAACGCCAGCGGCACGGCGTTGCTCGTCTGCCGGTACCCCGCGTCGACGCCTGCGTGGAACGCACCGGCCCGCGGGTCGAGGAACACCTCCGTGAACCGGCGTGCGAGCTCGTCGGCCCGGGCGCGCCACGCCTGTGCCTGGCGGGATTCCCCCACGACTTCGGCGATCGCTGCGGCATCACGCAGGCTCGCGATGACGTAGGCCGTCCCGACCAGCGCGCCACCCTCCGGGGCCGCCGGGCCGCTCACGGGCCGGGGCGGGTACCAGTCGCCGAACTGGTCGTCGGCGACGCCGTCGCGCAGCTTCCCGACCAGCCAGTCGACGTAGCGGCGGACCGCGTCGAAGTGCTTCTCGGGCACGGTCCGGTCGCCGTAGGTGAGCCAATACCGATGCACCAGGAACGGGTAGACCCCGGTGGAGCTGGGGGCCACCAACATGCCGCCGGTGGGCTCGCCCAGCGGGGCGATCAGCGTCAGCTCGCCATCCGGCGCCTGGGCCAGCCGGATGTCGTCCAGCCACGAGGCGAACACCGACGCCATCCCGAACTGGTAGAGCATCGGCGCGGCCGCCCGGTACGTCGTTGTGCTCCAGGCGAGCTTGCCCGGCGCCTGATCGGGCAAGCCGTGCCAGCTGTTGCGCGCCGTCTGCGTGAACGCCTCGACGATCCACTGCAGCTCCGGATGCTCGATCTCCAGCTGCATCGTCTCGGCGAGATCACTGCCCACGGGCACCGCCTCGAGCTCCAGCGGCTCGTCCGTCCCGGTCACCTCGACGTACTGGAAGCCCCTGAACCCGAACGACGGCTGCCACGTCTCCTCTCCACCACCGGCCGCGGTGAACTCGTCCCGCCGGGAACGCCCGGTCACGGAGCTGTTCTCGAACCCGCCCGGGATGCCGATGTCGACGCGCCCGGACGCGTCGAGCTTCTCCCCGTACTGCAGCCGCACCGTCGTCCGGCCGGGATGGTCGCGCGCAGGTGCGCCCAGCCGGCGAGCTGCACCCCGAAGTCGTAGACGCGCACGCCCTCGGCAGGCGTGGTGACCGCCACCGGGGGGATCGGTGCCGCGGCGCGGACCGGTTCCCCGCTGTACGCGACGAGGTCGCCACCCGGGCCGTCGACCACGCGCGCCGGATGCCAGCCACTGTCGTCGAAGCCCGGCGCGGACCAGCCTGCGAGGGCCGCGGCCCTGCGGGCATCGAAGGATTCGCCGGTGAACACACCGTCGTAGGTGGTCGGTCCGTCGGTGAGGCGCCAGTCCGGCCCGGAGCCGATCGCGATGTGCCGGCCGTCGGTGAGATCGATCTCCAGCTGCGCCCGCAGCCGAGGCTCGCCCACCCACCGCTGCAGGTCGCTGCCGTCGGTGTCGGCGCCCGCGTTGCGTAGAAGCCCCGTCCGAGTGCGATGCCGATCGCGTTGCGACCCGGTTGCAGCAGGGCGCCGATGTCGTGGGTGGTGTAGAGGCAGCGCCGGTCGTAGTCGGTGGGCGCGGGGGAGAGTTCGGCGTCGCCCACCCGCTGCCCGTTGACCTCGGCCACCGCATGACCGAGGCCCACCAGGTACAGCCGCGCGGACGCCACCCGGCCCGGCAGGTCGAACTCCCGGCGGAGCAGCGGGTCGACCGGGGGATCCGGAGGGATCGTGTGCACCCAGCGGTCGCCGGCGACCGGCCGGCCGTCCGCGAACGCGCTGCCACCGTCGTAGGCGTCGCCGGCCGCACCCATCCAGCCGACCTCGCCGCGCGCGTCGGAGAGCTCGACGTACAGCGGGCCGGGCCCGGCGGGCGGCGACAGGTCGACCCGTCCGGCGGCATTGCCGTACCTGTCGCCGGTCAGCCCGGACAGCGCGTTGCTCCCGATCAGCACACCGTCCGGCCCGTCGCTGCGCACCGACAGCACGCAGTCGGAAGGCCCGCCTCTCACGCCGAGGAGCACAGCGATCGCGCTGACCGGACCGTCCGGAGTGATGATCTGGCCGAGTGTCCGCCCGGGTTCGAGCGCGGTCGGTTCGATGTTCTGCGGCCCGAGCACGCGCACCGCGGTCGGTACCACCAGGCCGCTCCCGACCCACGCGGCAGTCCATTCCTGCTGATCGAGCAATGCGGTCTCGAACGAGGTGATCGCGGCAGGCGGACCTTCTCGACCCTTCTCGTCCCAGGCCCGAACGGTCCAGTGGTAGCGCGTCCGCGATCGCAGCGGCGGGCCCGCGTAAACCTGCGCCGACTGCTCGGCCGATCGCACCACGCCCGAGTCCCACACATCGGGGGATTCGGGCAGCAAATCCGGGCGGCTGGCTACGACGATCCGATATGCCGACTGAGCCCGATCGGTGCCGGACGCTTCGAGTTGCCAACCGAATCGGGGCACGGCGGTGTCGATTCCCAGCGGGCTGACGGTGTGCTCCGTCGTCAACGCCACCGGGCGCAGCGGTGTGGCCGTCCCCGATCCGGTCCCGCGGATCACGACGGGCAACGCGCCCAACGCCGCGACCCCCGCCATCCCACCGAGCAATGTCCGGCGGCTCACCCGAACCATCACCGATCCCTCCCCGTCGTTGCCTACGGGAATCATCGGAGCGGGATCAGGCCTGCACATCCGGTCGGCGGGGACACCTGACGTACTCCCCTCGGCGTAGCCGTCGGGCCGCTCGGTGCAGTTCTGATCACGGCCGCTGCACATCCGAGCGGCATCCGGAGTGACGATGGACCGCACGCCATCGGCCCGCGCGGCCCCTTGTCGACGACCCAGTCCGTGACTCCGTCGGTACAGAGCGGAATCCGAGACGAGCGGTGAGCCGCCCCGTCGATGGCGGTGGGCGCCACGGCGCAGGCCACCGGCGGCTTCGCGCTGGCCGGGGCCTCGTGCACCGGCAGCGCGGGCACCTCCTGCTCGCACTCCTGGTCGGTGACCGCATCGGACCACGCCTCCGCCCCGGGTTCGTGGGCGTCGGCGTACGCGCACGACTCCGGCGGTTCACCGCGCACCGGACCACGCCGCAACCTGGCTCGACCCGTTCCGGCAGTGGAGCCAGCACAAGTCGGGCACCTGCACCAGCTCCACCTGCTGCGGCGTCCACCGCACCGGGAACGACGTCGGCTGCTCCGGCGACTGCTCGCGGCTGTCGGTGGTGCTCGGGCCTGCCACCTACGTGAACATCGGCCTGTCCGGCAGGCAGGAGTACGTGGCGCGGCAGCGGGCCGTCCAGGCGGAGTGCGAGCGCCGGCCCGCCACCACCGCGCCCGCGAAGACCGCTCCGGGCAAGGTCGAGGACGAGGAGAGCGGCGCGCGGGCCGGCTGGACGGTGAAGGCGCGTCCGCGGTGCGCGATGTGCGCAGGCTTCGACCCCGCCCGGTACGAGTTCGTGCGCGACGGCCAGCCGGTACCCAACGCCCGCTGCCGTCCTCGACGGGTGGCAGGTGCAGGCCGCGGTCAGGGCCGGCGTGCTGCAGCTGGTCGGCGTGGTGCTGGCCGCCCGGGCGCTGTGGTGCCCGCTGCGGCCCGAGCTCGGCGAGATGGCGGTCGAGGTGACCGACAAGGTCCGATCGGGGCACCAGGTGGGCACGCCCTCCTGGGCCTTGCAGGACGAGGTGCGCGTGACCGGCAGGGAGGTCGTCGTCGTCCTTCGCCCGGGTCCGGGGTCCGCGATCGGGATCGGTGTCCGGCTCGACGACGTGATGGACGTGTCGGTACGCCCGGTGCGGCCGGGCGAGAGTCCGTGGGTCCTGCTCGACAGCGGTGGGCGGTACTTCGCCGGTGAAGGCGAGGTCGTCGAGGTCCGGCACCGCGACGGCGTACTGGTCGTGCCCGTGTGCAACGCCGCCGTCTTCGCGGAGGTGATCCGTTCCCGGATCGCCGCGCGCCGGGGCGTGCCGACGAGGCGCTGAGCCCTCGCGGATCCATCGAAAGCCGGGGGTGATCCTTCCGAGGCGCAACTGAACGTTCGCAAAATTCTGCATTTACGCGGGTCGGCACGCCGGTGGATTGAGTCGCCACTCGGCGAGTTCAGCATGCAGAAATGTAGTTCTGGGTGACTCTATGCAACCGATCGACTGCGTGTCGTAGATCACGATGTCAGGATTTGCAGTGTGGTGGATCACTGTTGCTAACGTGCCGGTGTCTCGTTGATCTGGCTGTGGAAACGTCCCGGAGCGACGAAGCTTGACGTGCGGTGATGTGGCCACTTCGGAGAGTCCAGTTACGTGATCGACACAGAAGTGGACCCGTAGTCAACCCGTGATCATCTGAGACTAATTTGCATCCCATCGCCGTTCGCCAGACGCTCCCCTCGGCTGGCCGGAAACGTCAAGGATTCTGCATGTCTCACCCCACGTCCGTCCACGGCCTCCGCCGGGACCAGGACCGGCTGATCAGGCTGCTGCGCGACTCCGACTCCGCTACCAAGACGCTCTCGGGCTGGACCGGCAGCCCGATCAACCTCCGAATGGTGAGCCGTCGGGACGACATGCTCGCCGATTCCGAATTCGCGGATCTCGATCTGTGGCGAACCGCGCCGGTGCAGCGCCGCGAGGTGTGCCTGCTGGACGCTCGCGGCACCGTGCTCTCCGCCGCGACATCCGTCGTCGTGCTCAGCCGCCTGCCACGTGCCGCGGCCTCCGAACTGTGCGAGACCGACATCCCACTGGGGCTGGTCCTGGCCCGGCTGCAGGTGCGCAGGCACACGCTCGAGGTGATCCGCAAGGCATGGGCCGGAGGCGAGGAGACCGAGGTGCTCTTCGAGGTCACGGCCCGCATGGACATCGGCGGGATCCCGGTCGCCATGGTGCACGAGAAGTACACGGAGGACGCCGTTCACTCCGCGGTGCCCGAGGCGCAGCCGTGATCGACACGCTGACCGAGGTACTGATCGTCGGCGCGGGGATCGGCGGGCTGACGGCTGCGCTCAGCCTGCACCACGCGGGGATCCGGTGTGCGCTGGTGGACCGGGTGAACGAGCTGGCCCCGCTGGGCGTCGGCATCAACCTGCAGCCGCACGCGGTACGCGAACTCACCGAGCTCGGACTGGGGGACGACCTCGAGGCGATCGGCGTGGCGACCGCGGAGCTGATCCACTACGACCGTCACGGGAACCGCATCTGGGGGGAACCGCGGGGCCTCGCTGCGGGCTACCGGTGGCCGCAGTACTCGGTGCACCGGGGCGAGCTGCAGATGGTGCTGCTGCGCGCGGTCCGGGAACGGCTGGGACCGGACGCGGTCACCACCGGCACGGTCCTCGAGGGCCTCCAGGAGGACGAGAGCGCGGATGTGGTGGTCGCGACGTTGCGCGACCGCGCCACCGGCGAGGTGCGGCGGGAGCCCGCGAACGTCGTGATCGGGGCGGACGGCCTCTACTCCGCAGTCCGCGCGCACCTGCACCCGACCGAAGGTCCCCCGGTCCGCAGTGGCATCCGGATGTGGCGTGGCACCGCGCGCCGCGCCCCGTTCCTCACCGGACGCAGCATGATCATGGCGGGTTGCAACTCGGTGGCGAAGTTCGTTGCCTACCCGATCTCGCCGACGGTCGACGGCGCCGTGACCGTCAACTGGGTCGCGGAGGTCTCCACTCCGGAGGATGCGCGACCCGCCGACTGGAACGCCGCCGGGCGCTCGACGAGGTCCTCCCGCACTACGCGGACTGGAACTTCCGCTGGCTGGACGTGCCGGGGCTGATCCGGGCGAGCGAGCGCATCCTCGAGTACCCGATGGTCGACCGGGATCCGCTGGACCGGTGGAGCAGCTCCCGGATCACCCTCCTCGGCGACGCGGCGCACCCCATGTACCCGATCGGGTCCAACGGCGGCTCGCAGGCCGTCGTGGACGCCCGCGTGCTGGCCTACCACCTGGCCTCCGCGCCCGGCGCGCCCACCGCACTCGCGCGTACGAGGCCGACCGGCGCGAACCCACCGCGGCGATCGTCCTGGCCAACCGCGCCCTCGGCCCGGAACGGATCCTGCGCACGGTGGCCGAGCGGGCCCCGGACGGGTTCGCGCGCGTCGAAGACGTCTTGTCCGCAGCGGAGCTCGAGGAGATCGGTGCGGCCTACCGGCGCACGACGAGCGCCGACGTTGCCGCGCTCAACTCGCGTTCTTCGTGGACGCCGTGATGTCCCACTGATCGCCGGGCGACCCCGATTTCGCTCGGTCGGCCACTACGAACACCGGAGGATGCAATGACAGCTCGAGTCGGTCGGATGCTGGGGGGAGCACTCCGGCGCCACAGAGTCGCGGCCGGTGTGGCCACCGCCCTGCTGCTGGGCGTCGTGGCCGTTCCGGCCACCGCGCAGCCCGCGTTGGGCGCGCCGGCCACCAGCGGGTCGTTGGTCACGATGTGCAAGGTGCTCGAGGGCACCCCGGTGGAGCTGACGGTCAGCGTGCCGCAGCAGGTGGCCGACAGGTTGCTGACCGACACCGACTCCTACGAGGGCCCGTGCGCCCTGTACGGGAAGAGCGAGTCGCTCGGGAACGGCAAGGTCACGGCGTTCTCGCAGAGCGTGGGCCTCGAGCCGAAGGTGATCGGGCTCCTGGCCGAGGACAGCACCTTCGACGGGCTGCCCTACCACCCGATGTCCAGCCGGCTGTGGTGCTACGACAAGGACCAGGACGGCACGATCGGCGAGATGGAGTGCGCCGGCGGGCACGAGCGGTACCTGCCGCTGAACCCGATCTTCACCAAGACGGTGGACAGCCCCTTCACCTACGTGCTGGCCAACTGGAACCCCATGGGGCACATCCCGCCGGGCGTCTGGGACACCGCGCACTTCGACGTCCACTTCTACATGAACGCGAATCGGGAGCGGACCGCGATCCGTCCCGGGCCGTGCCCGCAGCTCACCAACTGCGACGACTACAAGCTGGGCAAGGTCCTCCCGGAGGAGAAGTACCGCCACCCCGACTACGCCGACCTGGACGCCGTCGAGCCGGCAATGGGCAACCACCTGCTCGACACGTTGACCCCGGAGCTCAACGGGGGCGAGTTCACCAGCACCTTCATCTACGGCAGCTGGAACGGCGAGATCACCTTCTACGAGCCGATGGTGAACCTCGAGCAGTTCAACGGCCTGCGGGGCGGGGAGATCGAGGACACCTGCGTCGACATCAAGGCACCCCAGGCGTGGCAGCGCTCCGGCTGGTACCCCACGAAGTACTGCCTGCGGCACCGCGACAACCGCGACGAAACCCTCACCACCTTGGAGGACTTCGTCTACCGGAAGGCGAGCTGACCCGCTGTTCGCGACGCACCCACCCGATGCGGGCGCGATCTATCGTCCTCGCATGATCACCCATGCGCGGCTGCCCCGATCGCGCCTGCTCGGGAGGCTTCTCCGGGAGGTGACCGCTCGTGGGCGGTAGCGCCGCTCCCCGCCCGCACGGGCGGGAGCTGCTGGTCAACGCCGGGTTGGCGGTCACCCAGGTGTGGGCTGCCGCGCCGGTATCCCTGCTCGCCCACCTGGTCGCGACCGCGACCTCGGCCGGAGCTCCGGTTCTCGTCGCGTGGCTGACCAAGAACATCCTCGACGGTGTGGCGGCCGGGGCCGCCTTCGGCGATCTCGTCGGGGGCGCGGTCACCTTGGCGGTCACGGGCGCCGCGGTGGCGGTGGTCCCGCAGGTGAGTCGGTTCCTGACCGGCCAGATCGAGCGGGCGTCCTCCCTGTACTCGACCGAGCGGTTGTACCGGGCGGTCGGACGGTTCATCGGGCTCGGCCGCTTCGAGGACCCGGAGTCGCTCGACCGGCTGCGGCTGGCCGACAACAGCACCCGGCTCCCGCCATGGTCGTGAACTCCGGGCTGCAGGTGGTCGGCGGCGCGCTGACCGTCGCCGGGTTCGTCGCGACGCTGGTCGTGGTCAGTCCGGTGATGACGGCCATCGTCCTCACCTCGTCGATCCCGGTCCTGATCGCCGAGCTGGGGCTGTCACGCAGACGCGGGGCGATGGAGTGGCAGCTCGGCCCGGCCGAGCGCAGGGAGTTCTTCTACAGCAGCCTGCTGACCGAGGTGAACGCCGCCAAGGAGGTCCGGCTGTACGGGCTGTCGGACTTCCTGCGCGGGCGGATGCTGACCGAACGCCATGCCTCGGACTCGGCGCGGCGCGCGATGGACCTGAGGGAGACGTGGACCCAAGGCGGGCTGTCCCTGCTGGGCGCCGCGGTCGTCGGCGGTGGGCTGGTCTGGGCGGTCCGCGCTGCCACGCAGGGCGAGATCTCCGTGGGTGACGTGTCCCTCTTCGTCGGCGGGGTCATGGGAGTGCAGGGCGCGGTCGGGGGGCTGATCGCCGGGTTCGCGGGGGCGCACCACCAGTTGCTGATGTTCGACCACTACCGGCGGATCGTCGAGTCCGGACCCGATCTTCCGTTGCAGGCCCGGCCGAGACCCGCCCCGACCCTGCGGCAGGGCATCGAGCTGAGGGATGTGTGGTTCCGCTACAGCGACAACCACCCATGGGTGCTCCGTGGGGTCTCGCTGCACATCCCGCACGGCCGGGCCGTCGGGCTCGTCGGCCGCAACGGCGCGGGCAAGTCCACCCTGGTCAAGCTGCTCTGCCGGTTCTACGACCCGACGCGGGGGGCCATCTACTGGGACGGCATCGACCTGCGCGAGCTCGACCCTGTCACGTTGCGGCGCAGGCTCGCGGGCGTGTTCCAGGACTACATGGAATACGACCTGACGGCTGCCGAGAACATCGGGATCGGCGACCTCGACGGCCTGGGCGACCGCAACCGGATCATTGCGGCGGCCCGCCGGGCCGGAATCCACGACAAGCTGGTGGAACTGCCACACGGCTACCGCACCTTGCTCTCCCGGCTGTTCATGAGCGAGTCCGACAAGGGCGACGCCGAAACCGGTGTCGTCGTGTCGGGTGGCCAATGGCAACGACTCGCCCTGGCCCGCGCGCTCTTTCGTGACCAGCCCGACCTCATGATTCTCGACGAGCCCACTTCCGGGCTGGACGCCGAGGCCGAGTCCCGCATTCATGAGCAAATGCGGCGGCACCGCGAGGGGTGCACGAGCTTGCTGATTTCGCACCGGATGAGCAGTATCCGCGACGCGGACCACATCGTCGTCATCGACGAAGGTGCGCTCGCCGAGCAAGGAAAGCACGACGACCTGGTGGCGCGCGGCGGGATCTACGCCGGGCTGTTCCGGATGCAGGCCGCGGGGTACGCCGACGACGACGCTGTGACGGAGCGGATCCCGGCCGTGCGGCGAATGCTGTAGCTCGGAAACAGAACCGGCGGTAGTCGAACCACTGACTAATGGGTTCGACTACCGCCTGACGACCCCTACGCGGCGGCTGCCTGCAAGAATCGTGAGCACACCGAACTGCTAGCAGTGCGGCCCGCAAGGGATGCCCTTGCGGCAGAAGGTGGGGCGCCCACAGCCGGAGTAGCAGGTCCGGTTGTGGCAGCCATCGCTGTAGCGGTAGCACCAGGTGCTCTCTTTGCACGCGGCGGCCGGAACTTCTGGCGCGATCTTCGCGAGCACGCGGTCGGCGATTCGATGCATCATCCTCACTTGATGACACCTCCTCTCATAATGAATGGTTCAGGGCACCCTAGCGATCATGGACAGCAGGTCGCAAGTTGTGCGCCGAGCGATCGACATCTCGCCGGATCGGTGGTGCGTTACTTCGCAACCAACTCGTTGGCTTCCGTCGTCGAGAGGACCGCCGACACCACCATGTCGCCCTCGACGACGAAGAACGAAGGGAAGGTGTCGATCCCGAATCCGGTCCCGATCGGGCCGCCGGAATCCGGCTCCCGCACCACCGGCACCGACTCCAGCGCGCTCATCAGTTCGGTACCGCCCTCGCCCGACACCACGGCGAACCCCGGTGTCCCGGACGTCACCGCGGCCGCGAAATCGGGCGCCTGCTCCAGGCAGCCCGGGCACGACGTCGAGAAGAACCCGATCACCCCGGGCTTGTCGCCGAGGAAGCCCGCATCCACGGTCCGGCCGTCCACCGTCTCCGCGGTGAACGACGGCACCTTCGAACCGGCGGCCAACCCGCCCGGCGTGGCATAGGCCGGCCCGAGTGCGGCGAACTTCCGCTCGTGCGCGGCGAGTCGCCGCACCACCGCACCCGTCAACAGCAGGTTGGCGACCACGAGAAGGCCTAGCACCACCAGGCCGGCCACGAGAAGTTCCACGGGAACACTCCTTCTACGTCGAGCGCGGCGCCACTCAGCCACCACGGGGAGCGACGACCTCGGCCAGGTCGTCGAAGTTCGCGACGGCGGCGAGCAGCACACCGGCGAGCACGCCTGCGACCACGAACGAACCGATCGAGGGCGGCGCCTGGTGGGTGGCCGCGACAACGGCACCACCGGTGGCGATCGTCGCGAGCACGATGTTGCGCACGACGTGCGCGCCCCGCAACGGCGCCCCGGCCGTACCGAAGCAGCGGCAGCGTGGACGGCGGCCACCCCTCACGGTCAGACCGACGACAGCCGCGAAGCCGTACAACAGCACCGCACCGAGCGCCAGACCCGCCACCGCGGTGACGGGCACCAGTGCGAGCGGGACCACGGCGACCTCGGCGGCGGTCACCGCCGCCGCGACCGGAACACGCGCTCGCGGCGGCACGTGGAAATCGGCCAGCGACCGCGCGAACGCCGACTGCTCCCGCACCTTGCCGTAAGCGGACAACGCGAACACCCCGGCCGTGACGAACTGGCTCGTCAGCAGCAGGTAGATCACGTGCCTCGCTCCGGATGGCCTCGGGCCCCGCAGCGCGAGACGACTATCAGCGGGTGAGCACCCTAACCAATGTCGATCAGCAATCACAAGATCGTCGGCTGTGGGGCGGCTCTCGTGGGGTGCTGCTACCGCTCCACAGGTGGGGCGAGCGCGAGTGCTGTGAGGTCGTGTGCGAGCTGGTCGCGCTCGCGGTGCTCGTCGCGCAGCCAGTGGCGCACCTGCTCGGCCGCGAGTCCGGCGAGGAGCAGGTCGGCGCGGAGCTCGGCGCGGTCGAGGGCGGCCGCGCTGAGCAGCACGACGACGTGTCGGCGCCACAAGGCGTGCGCCCCGGTGCGCAGGCGCGCGCCGGGGGAGCTGGTCTGCGACATCTGGACGAGGTCGAGCCGTTCGTCGACGTAGCGAGGTAGGCGTGCACGAACGCGCCGAGCCGCTCGGCGGGCGGGGCGCCGGGGCCGAGCGGTGGTGGTCCGGTGAGGAGCCGCTGCTGCAGCTCGGTCTCGTACTGGTCGAGCAGCGCGGCGGCCAGCCCGCCCTTGTCCCGGAACCGGCGGAACAGCGTGCCCTTGCCGACCCCGGCCGCCGCGACGACGTCGTCCATGGTCACGGCGTCGACACCGTGCTCGTCGAACAGCCGCTGGGCGGCGGTGAGGATCCGGATGCGGTTGCGCGCTGCGTCGGCCCGTTCCGGCTGCCCGCCGGCGACGGGCAGCCGGCGCCGCGTTGACGAAACGGACTCCGGTCCACTACTGTCGGACTGCATGATCCGGACCATAGTCCGGATCGTGGTCGAGTTCTAGGAGATCCCACCCATGGTGCGCACGTTGATCGACGACGGGTTGCGGCTGGTCCGGGAGATCGGCGCGGCCGATCGGTGGCTCGCGGTGTTGATCACCCGGCGCCCCGACGGCGAGCCCGCGGTGAGCGTGGTCAACGCGGGCGTCCTCGCCCACCCGGTGACGGGTGCACCGACCGTCGCGCTCGTGGCCCGGGGCGGCACCGCCAAGCTCGCCAACCTGCGGCGGACCCCGTCGGCGACCCTGGTGTTCCGGGCCGGCTGGGAGTGGGTCGCGGTCACCGGCCCGGCCGAGCTGGCGGGCCCCGACGATCCGCTTCCCGGTCTCGGCCCGGCCGCGCTGCCCCGGTTGCTGCGCGACGTCTACGCCGCCGCGGGCGGGGTGCACGACGACCTGCCCACCTACGACGCCGTCATGGCCGCCGAGCGGCGCACCGCCGTGCTCGTGACGCCGCGCCGCGTCACCACCAACCCGCCCGGCACCGAACACGTGGAGCACGGATGACCCCCACCGTCGAGGTCTGGTCGGACCTGCTGTGCCCGTTCGCCACGGTCGCACTGCACCGGCTGCGCATCGCGCGCGACCGACTCGGGGTCGAGCTGCAGCTCGACCACCACGTCTTCGCGCTGGAGCTGTTCAACGGGCCGCACCCACGGCGCGGCACCGACACCGAGGCGGTCGGCCTCGGGCAGGTCGAGCCCGGCGCGCAGCTGCGCGTCTGGACCGTGGCCGAGGACCTCTACCCGCACACCGTCCTGCTGGCCGCCGAGGCCGTGCTGGCGGCGAAGGAACAGGGCTCGCCGCATCCGAGAGGCTCGACGCCGGCTTGCGCAGCGCGTTCTGGACACGATCGCGCAGCATCAGCCACCGCGCCGTCATCCTCGACGTCGCCGAGGAGGCCGGCCTCGACGTGGCGGCACTGGCCGACGCGCTCGACTCCGGCCGGCACCGCCGCCTGCTCTTCGACGACCACGCCGTCGCGCAGACCGACGCGATCGCGGGCAGCCCGACGTTCGTGCTGGCCGACGGCAGCGCGGTGACCAACCCGGGCATCGAGGTGCACTGGCAGGGGGAGTGGGCCGTGGGCTTCCCGGTCGTCGACCGGTCCGATCCCGGCGAGGTCGAGGACCTCGTCCGTCGGGCCGTGGCGTGACGGTCCGGCTGCGCCGGGTCGTCGTCGGCCCGCTGGCGACGAACTGCTGGGTGCTGCACGCCGACGGCGACCGTCGGGCGCTCGTCGTCGATCCCGGCGACGAGCCGGAGCGGATCCGTTCCGTCGTCGCCGATGTCGACGTCGTCGCGATCGTGCTCACCCACGCGCACTGGGACCACGTGCTCGCCGCCGGCACGATCGGCGCACCCGTGCTCGCGCACCCCGACGACGGGCCGGTGTGGCCGCACGAGCTGGCCACGCTCGACCGGCTCGGGCACTGGGACGCCGGCACCGCCACCGCCGAGCTGCTCGCCGCCGGGCACGGGCTGCGGCCCGCCGGGCCGGTGTGGGACGGCCACGTCGACGGCCACCTCGCCGACGGCCAGGTGCTCGCCGTCGGGCCGCTCGACGTCGAGGTCCTGCACACGCCCGGGCACACCCCCGGTGGCGTGTCGTTGCACGTCGACGGTCATCTGCTCACCGGCGACACGCTCTTCCCGGGCGGGCCCGGGCTCACCGGGTGGCCGCTCTCGGACTTCCCGACGATCATGGGCTCGGTCCGGCGGCTGGCAGCGCTGCCCGCGGCCACGGTGGTCCATCCCGGTCACGGTCCGGACACCACCATCGGCGCCGAGCGACCGCACGTCGACGAGTGGGCGGCCCGCGGCTGGTGAGCGGGAAAGCGCCCGACCGCACCGAGAGGAGTTCCGGATGACCAGCACGTCGGCGGGGAGCATCTCCCTCGGGGACGGGATCGAGCTGCGTCCGCTCCGGCCCGAGCACGCCGACGAGTTCCTGGCCCACATCGACCGCGGACGCGAGTTCGTCGGCCGGTTCATCCGGCTCCCGGACCTCGTGACCGATGCCGGATCGGCGCACGCGTTCCTGTCCGGCTACGCACGGCAGGCGGAGGCCGACACCGGGCGTCTCGACGGGATCTGGGCCGATGGCCTCCTGGTCGGGGGCGTGCTGCTGCGCTCCATGAACGTGGCCGAGGGAGTTGCGGAGGTCGGGTGCCGGCTCGAGCCGGCGGCGGTCGGCCGCGGCCTGGTGACCCGCGGGGCCCGCGCGCTCATCAGGTGGGCGATCGAGGAGCGCGGCATCCATCGCGTCGAGTGGCGCGTCGCGCCGCAGAACACCGCGAGCATCACCGTGGCACGCCGGCTCGGCATGCGGCGGGACGGAGTGCTGCGCGAGCGGTACCTGCACCGGGACACGCGCTACGACGCGGAGGTCTGGTCACCGCCACGGGCTCCCGGCGGCTCAGGGGCGCGGCGTCGACGACCTCCCGTCCGCGATCACCGACGCGTTCACCGCGACCCTGGTCGGGTCGTGTGACACCACCGCCCTCCGCCGGGCCTTCGCTGCGACGTGCGCGGCTCTGGGGCGCGAGCTCGTCCACGCCGACCGGGCACTGGCCGACCGGATCGAACCGGTGCTGCAGGTGCTGGTGGCGAGCGCCGCGCAGCCTGCGGATCGAGCTGATCGCTGAACGGGTACGCGTCCCGTATTTCCCGCTCAGAGTGGCGGCGGGCTCACGAGGGTGGAGTGAAGATGACCACGTACGTCCTCGTCCACGGGGCTTGGCACATCGGGCAGTGAGCCGGGCTCGAGTCCCCCCGGCTCGCGGCCTCGGGGAGCCGGGTGCTCGTGCCGCTCGTCGGCCGCCTGCGCTCGCACCCTCAGCGTTCCCGGTCGTGCTCCGGCCCACCCGGCGGGCGCGGGGCGTCGATCCGGAGACCGACACCGACCAGCCGGATCAGCAGGCAGAGCCCGGCTCCGAGCAGTGCGCCGAGCAGGCCGGGCAGGTCGAGGGCGGCCGCCACGACGACGACCGTGGCCCCGGCGAGCGCCGGGATGGCGTACAGCTCGCTCTGCAGGACGGTGGGGACGCGACGCACGAGCACGTCCCGGATCGTGCCGCCGCCGACCGCGGTGACCGCACCGAGCAGCACCGCCTGGCCGCCACCGAGGCCCAGGTCGAGGGCCTTGGCGGCGCCGGTGACGGCGAACAGGGCGAGCCCGAGCGCGTCGAAGACCGTGATCGAGATGGCGAGGCGGTCCAGCTGCCGGTTCAGCGCGAAGGCGATCAGGCCTCCGCCGGCGGCGGTCAGCAGGTAGCGCCAGTCCAGGAATGTCGACGGCGGCAGCGCGCCGAGCAGGACGTCGCGCACGATCCCGCCGCCCAGGGCAGTGATCATGCCGAGCGTGACGACGCCGACGATGTCGAGCCGGGCGACCCGGACGGCCGTCAGCGCCCCGTTCAGCGCAAAGGCGAACGTCCCGGCGAGATCGAGGGCGAGGCCGAGCGGGGACGTGGTGTTCACGCTGGTCCCGGCGGCCGACATCCCCCGGCCCGTCCGGCGCGGGCGAGACCGTGTCGAGCTGGTCTTGCTCGCTCATCGCCTCATCGTAGGGCCGGACCGTTGCCGGGCTGACGCTTCACACCTCGGTCGGCCGCCCCGCGGCGAGGTCCCGCACGTAGTCACGCAGGGTGCGGGGCTTGCGCCCGAGTACGGCCTCGAGCACCAGCCCGTTGCCGCGCATGCCGTGCTCGGTGTAGGTCCGGAAGACTTCGGCGAACAGGCCCAGCTGCTGCGCGTCGAATCCGGTGCCGGCCACCGCCGCCCACTCGTCGAAACTCATCTCGGCGGCGCGCACCGGACGCCGAGGACCTCGGTCATCATGGCGGCGACCTCGTGTCGGTCGGGCATCTCACCGCTGCACAGCTCGAACGTCCCGTAGGTGAGCCGGTCCTCCGTGAGCGCGATCGCGGCGGCTTCGGCCACGTCGCGGTAGTCGACGCGGGCGATCCGGGAGGAGGCGGCGAACGGCTCGGCGAACACCCCGTGTCCGAGCACACCCGGCCACGGCGCCCCGATGTTCTGGAACAGCGTCACCGGCTGCAGCACGACGAACTCGAGCCCGGACCGGAAGAGGGCATCCTCGACCGGCCGCTTCGACACGTGGTTCGCCAGCTGGTCGGACGGGTGCGCCACCCCGGAGAACACGACCTTCGAGACGCCGTTGCGCTGCGCTGCCGCCACCACGTTCAGCCCGAGCTGCGCCTCGTCGCGGACGAACGCGGGCCCCACGTGGAAGACGGCATCGACTCCGCGCATCGTCTCGTCCAGGCTCCTGGCGTCCCGCAGGTCGCCGCGGACGGCCTCGCGCTGTACGAGAAGTTCATGCGACCGCGCGCCTTGGAGGACGAGCTGCGTGCCGTGATGCGGGTCGACGGCCGTCCCTGGGGAATGCTGAGCCTGTTCCGGGCGCGTGGACGACGTTCCTTCGACAACGACGACACCGCGCTGCTCGGCCGGCTGTCGGGCCCGCTGGCCCAGCGCCTGCGGTCCTACGCCCAGCCGCCGTCGCCGTCCACGGCCGGGAGCACCACCGGCCCGGGGCTACTGGTCTTCGACCCCGACGCCACCCTCGTCTCGATCAACACCACGGCCCGGCGGCTGCTGGCAGAGATGCCGGCCGGTGCCGCCGTGCCTGCCTGCGCGACCCGGACGGTCGAGTCACCTCGACGGCGATGGTGATCGAACCCGCCAAGCGTCGGAGGTCGCGACCCTCGTGATCGCCGCCTACGAGCTGTCGCCCCGCGAGGCCGATGTCACGCGGCTGGTCGCCGCAGGCCTCGCCACCCGCGACACCGCGGCCCGGTTGCACCTGTCGCCCCACACGGTGCGCGACCACATCAAGGCCATCTTCGACAAGGTCGGTGTCACCACCCGCGGCGAGCTCGTGGCGAAGCTCTTCGTCGAGTACACCGAACCCTTGGCAGCCGAGAACACGGTGCGTGTGTTCGGCGACCCCATCACCCTTTAGTGTCACCGCGCAGCCGCCGTCCGGCGGCGGGACGGGGCCGGCGAGGACAGCGGATGGGCAGCAGCGCGACGACCGAGGCCGCCGAGTCCGCGCGGCGGCCGGGCGCCCGGGTCGTGTCCTCACCCGGTGGTGCGGACCGGCGTTCGCTCGACGTGCTGGCGATGCACCGGCTGTCCCGCAGCCCCGACGGGAGCGTGGCGATTCTGCGCTGGTTGGCGCACCGCACGGGCTGCTGGGTCGGTCTGCTCGACGCGACGGGCGCGGTGCTCGTCAGCGGTTCTCCGGACCTCGACCGGGCAGCTGGTGCTCTCCTCGCCCGGGGCGTCGGCGCCATGTTCGCCCGCGGGCTCCGCGTTTTCGCTGCGCACGACGGCCGGCGCGGGCGGCATTGCTGCTGGAGCTCGACCAGCCAGAAGCCGGCCGCCGGCCCGTGCTCGGGTTGGTGGGTGACGGGCACGTGCCGCGGGCGCTGGCGGGGGACGCCGCGCTGGTGCTGGGCACGTGTTGGTGGGCCGAGGAGAGCACGCGGGCTCGGCGGCGCTCGGAGGACGTCGACGTCGGTGCTCGCGAAGCGGTGCTGCACCTGCTGATGTCGCGGCACATCGCACCCGCCCGCCAGATCGCCGCAGCACTGACCCCGCCGCTCCCCGATCCGGTCCGGGTGCACGTCGCCGAGTGCTCGTCCGGCGAGCGGGACGAGCTGGTCCGGCAGTGCGTCCGGATCGCCGGGCAATGCGCGTGGATCGTCCGCTGCCCCGTGTACGTCCGGCACGTGATCGTGGTGGCCGCCGAGGACGTCGACCTGTCCGGGATCGACGGCGGTGTGATCGGAACCAGCGATGTCGTCGCGCTCCTCGACACGAGCGCCGGTTACGAACAGGCGATCCACGCCCTCGCGGTGGCCCGCGGCCGCTCCGACCGCCGGGCACGGTTCGACAGTGACCTGGACCTCGCTGCGCTGATCGGCCCGGCAGGGGGGCCGTGGGCGACAGCGGTGCTGGCCCCGCTGCTGAGCTACGTCCCCGTCCGCGGGAGCGGCCCGGACGCCGAGGAGCTCACGACGACAGTCCGTTCGTGGCTGTCGTTCTCGACGGCCGCCACCCGGCACCTGAAGATCCACCGGAACACGCTCGCAGGCCGGCTGCGGCTCGTCGGGGAGCTGCTCGGCCGCGACCTCGGCACGCTGGAGCAGCGGGCCGTCGTCGACCTCGCGCTCCGCATCCGGCTCGCCTCCGCCTCGGGCGATTCGGCCGCCTCGGGCTCGGTGGACGACCTGCTCCGCGCACCGGCCGTCCGGAACTGGGCGCTGAGCACGCTCCGTCCGCTGCGCGAGTCGGCGAACGGCGCCGTGCTCGAGGCGGCGTTGCGGGCGTGGCTGGGAAACGGCGCGCGGATGCGGGCCACCGCCGATGAGCTGGAAATCTCCGTGCCCGGGATGCGCAAGCGGCTGTGCCGGATGGAGCAGCTCCTGAACAGGTCGCTCCTCCAGGCCCCGAGCGCACGGCACGACCTGTGGTTCGCCCTCCGTGTTGCTGACGTGGAGGCCGCGCCCGAGCCGGTGCGGTGCTGAGCTCTGCCCGGCGGTGCCGGAACTGTTACCCCGGGCGGCCCGTCGATGGGCACTTTGATCCTCGTCGGGGAGATCGGCGCGCCGTATCGTTCGCCGCGGCCGTCTGAGGACGCGGACGTCGTACAGCCCCGGCACGGGGTGTGCCTGGCAGGGAGCCGCTGAATGGGGTCCATCCGCGATCGTGCCCGTCCGGCCGACCTGCCGCCCGGCGAGGTGGTGTCGACGAGCGGCGCCGGGCCCGGGGAGTCCGTGCGGCGGTTGGGCCGGTTCGGTCGCCGCTACGCCGCCGCGGTCCGACTCACGACGTTCGTGCCGATCGCGGCGATCGGCGCGCTCACCGCGCCACCGGCGCACGTGGTGCCCGTGACGATCGCCGTCGGCGTCCTCACGGCGTGGACCTGCGCGCACTCGTGGTGGCTGATCCGCGCCAGGGGAGCTCTGCTGCCGCTCGTCCTCGACGTCACCGTGCTGCTCACCATCTCCTTCGGCATCCTCATGGCCGAGGTCGTGGGGGACGTCGGTAGGCCGACGCTGCGGCTGCTCGTCACGTTCGCCACCGTGACCTACCAGTGGTACGCCTCCCCGCTGGCCGGCGGCATCGCGGCGCTGGTGGCGATCGGCGGCATGCTCGGCAGCAGCGTCATGATCGGCGCAGATGCGAACGTGCTGCACGGGCAGGCGTGGGTGCTGGTGGCCGCCGCGCTGTCCCGCGCCACGTGGACGCTCGTACTGCGGGCGGCCACCCGGGCCGACGCGCTGGCGGCCGAGGCCGAGCGGGTCCGCCGGGCGTCCGACGTGGAGGCGGCCGTGCGCGCCGACCAGCGGGAACTGGCCAACTCCCTGCACGACACCGCGGCGACGACGCTGCTCATGGTCGGTGTCGGCCAGGTGCCGGCGAACGCGGGCTGGCTGGCGGCCCAGGCGCGCCGCGACCTGGAACGGCTGCACTCCGACGGGCAGCGGGCACCCGAGAACAGCGATCTCGTCGCCCTCCTGCGCGAGGATCTGGACGCCATCCACCTCGCGGTCGAGCTCGACGCCCCCGCCCGGCTGGCGCTGCCGTTCGGCGTGGCCCGGGCGATGGCCGACGCCGCGCGGGAAGCCCTCAACAACGTGCGCCGGCACGCCGGCGCCGACCGGGCGGTCCTGCGCCTGCGCGGCGACCCCACCGGCGTACGGCTCGAGGTCACCGACGAGGGGAAGGGGTTCGCGGTCGACGAGGTCCCCGGCACCCGGCGAGGGCTGCGGAACTCCGTCCATGAACGGATGAGCCGCATCGGCGGCACCGCGGTGGTCGACTCCGCCGTGGGCTCCGGCACCGCCGTACGGCTGGAGTGGCATGGATGACCTCGGCGACGACGTCGCCGCGCGCCCGGCCGGTCACAGCTGCTGCACGGCCTGAGGATCGGAACCCTGCTGGTCTCCGCGACGATCGCGCTCGTGCTCGGCGGCTCCAACATGATCCGCAACATCGACGCGTACGACCGTCCGATCGTGCAGCTCGCGGCTTACGGCGCGCTGGGCTCCGTGCTCGCCTGCGAAGCCGTGCTGGCCGCCCGGCGGCGCCCGTGGGGCGCGATGCGCCGGGTCGCGATCGGCGTGGTGTTCGCGGCCGCCGTCCTGTCGTCGACGACCGTGCCGGACGGGTACACCTCGACCACCGTCGACTGGGTGTTCGGCGCGGCCAACTTCGTCGGCCTCGTCATCCTGCTCGACCGGCCGCTGTGGGTCCTCGTGTCGTTCCTGTCGGCCCACGAGCTCATCGCCGTGGCGAACCTCGTCCTGTTCCACGACGTCACCCGGGACGCGTTGCTGCGGCTCGCCACCGGCTCGGTGAACGTGATCGGCGTGCCGCTCTGCGTCGCCGTGGGGGCGGGCGCGGTGCGCCGGGTGCACGCGGCGGCCGTGGCGGCCGGACGGGAGATCGAGCGGGTGCGGACTGCGGAGGCCGTCGCCGCCGAATCGCACCGGCGCCGCAGGCAACGGTTCGCCGAACTCTCCGCGACAACCGTTCCCCTCCTCGAAGGACTCGCCGACGGCGCGTTCAGCCCGGAGGATCCGGCGGTGCAACGGCGCTGCGCCATCGAGGCGTCGAGAATGCGACGGCTCTTCGCCGAGGTCGACGAAGTGACGAATCCACTGCTGCACGAGCTCCGCCACTGCGCCGATGTCGCCGACCGCAAAGGCGTTGTCGTGGAACTCGATGCGCGCGGGCAGTGGCCGGCGCCGCCCCGGGAAGTGCGACGCGAACTCACCGAGGCGGCACTCACGGTTCTCGCCACCGCGGGGTCGTGGGCGAGAGTGACCGTGGTCGGCGATGCGGACCTGGTGTCCGTCAGCGTGGTGGCCGACTGCGGTGAGATCGATGTCCCGCGATCCGCGAATCCGAACGTGACGGTCGACGTTTTCACTACCGAGGAGATGGTGTGGACCGAGGTGCAATGGCATCCGGCCGATAACGGGCGTGATCGTGGACGACCACGTGGCGATCGCCGCGGGCGTCCGGATCTGGTGCGAGTCGGCCGACCCACCAATCGAACTCATCGACGCCGACGGGCGGCTCGCCGATGTCTGGACCGGACCGGGCGCCGCCGCGGATGTGATCGTCTTCGACCTGGAGCTCGTTCCCGGAAATCCTGATTTCGGTGAGCTGCGCCGGCTGGTCGACAGCGGGCGTCGCGTCGTCGTCTACTCCCAGCACGTCGACAACGCCACCGCGGTCAAATGCGTCCAACTCGGCGCGCTCGCCTACCTGACCAAACGCGAGGGGCCGGAACATCTCGTCGCCGCCGTCCGGGCGGCCGCACAGGGCATGTCGTACACCGCGCCGTCCCTTTCGGGTGCACTCGTCTCTGACGAATCGGTGGACCGGCCCAAGCTGTCACCGCGGGAGATGGAGGTGCTGCGGGCGTGGTTCGCCTCGTCGTCCAAGGAACTGGTGGCCGCGAAGCTGCACATCACCGTCAAGACGGTCGACACCTACATCGCACGCGTCCGGGTCAAGTACGCCGACGTGGGGCGCGCGGCCCGCACGAAGAGCGAGCTGGTCAGCAGGGCGCTCGACGACGGGATCATCACGCTCGCCGAGCTCAACGGCTCGTGACCCGATGTCGGGTGTTCGCCGGACACCACACCGGTCCGCACACTCCTAACGTCTGTCCTGCACGGATCACGAGCAGTTGCTTGCCCATCGGCGCAACGGCCCGGATTCGTCGCCTTCGCGGTCGACCGCGGTGGTTGCTTGCCTCGAGCGCAACTGCACCGGTCCGTGACCTGCGGTTTCTCTCCTGGGTGCCTCTGTTGCCCCACTCTTCCTGCAGTACCGCCACTCCGACTCACAGGAGCGATCCACGATGCATGCGCACACCACTCGCGACGGTGAGGCCTTCGGCCTCGCCGTGCGTGGTGGCGCCTGCGTCCGGTTGCGCCTCTCGTGGCGGGATCGCTTCCTGACCGTCCTGCGGTGGGTGCTCGGCACCACCGCCGCGGTCGCGTCATGTGGATCGGCGCGGCATTCCTCGCGACGCCGGCGTCCGCGGCCGCCGCACTTCCCGTGGCGGCCGCGACCCAGCAGGGCCTCCTGAAGGGAGGTGTTTCGAGGTCCGCGGCAGACGGTGGCGACGACGATGGAGAAGGCGGCGACGGCGACAAGAAGGAAGACAAGAAGGACAAGAAGAAGTCCGGCAAGAAGGCAAAGAAGGAGTCCGACGACAACGACGAGAACGAGGAGTCGGAGTCGGAGGAGGAAGATTCCGAGGAAGACGACGAGTCGACCGGACACGCTTCCACTGCCACGTCGGACGAGACCGAGTCCGACGACGACGAGGAGGACCGTCCTTCGAAGAAGAAGGACGACGACGAGTCGAAGAAGGACAAGTCGAAGAAGGATCGCCCGAAGAAGGACAAGTCGAAGTCCGACGAGGACAAGGGCGAGGACGACGACAAGGGCAAGGGCAAGGACGTGCGAGTCACGGTCCGGCTCGTCGAGTCCGACCGGTCCGACGATGAAGACGACGAGGCCGGCAAGGAAGAGAACTCGCCCGGCAAGTCGGACAAGAGGCTTCGCGTCGACAAGGTCACCGGTGAGCCACGTGACGAGGACGACGAAGACGCCGACGAGGAGAACGCGTCGGGTAAGTCGGACAAGAGGCTTCGCGTCGACAAGGTCACCGGCGAGCCACGCGGTGAGGACGACGAAGACGCCGAGGAGCGCGAATTTGATGTCCGCCCGTCGGTGGCGTCCGTGGATCGTGAAGACCGCGATCGGGTGGCGAAGCGCCTCCGGGACATCGTCCGCGAATACCGCGAACACGACTCGGATGACGACGAGAGCGACGAGAAGCGCTCGGAGAAGCAGGACCGCGAGGACGCCGAGGCGGACGCGGCGAAGGCCCGCAAGGAGATCGCGGCGGAGATCCGGGAGGCCGTGCGCGCCGGTGCGAACGTCCGTGAGGCGGTGCGGGACGCGCTCGCCGAGCGGGTCGCGTTGAAGTCGGAGAAGAAGGACCCGGAGAACCAGGACGGCGGCGACGCGACCGAGTCCGCCACCCGCCGGCTGGCCGTCGGGAAGAAGGTCGACGGTGAGTCGGCGAAGAAGCTCCGCGTCGCCGCTCGGGGAGACGCCGCCCCGCGTGCGCCTCCGTCGGACGAGGACGACGAGGACGACAAGGACGACGACGAGGAGCCTGAGTACGACGACTCGGCCGAGCAGGTCGACGAAGCGCTCGAGCGTCAGATCAGGGCGATCGAGGGCGCGGATGAGCTCGCCGCCGACCGGAAGAAGCACAAGGCCGGCAAGCTCAGCGACAGCCAGTGGAAGAAGCGTGCGGACACGCAGGAGCGTCGCGAGAAGTACGCCGAGGACGAGTTGGCGAAGCTGTCGCCGGAGCAGGCGGAGCTGGTCGACGACGTGGTGAACGGCCACCGCACGCTGGAGAAGCGCGAAGCGCAGCTCGCTGCGGAGGAGAAGAAGGTCAAGGCCGGCAAGGTCGACGAGGACGCGTACGAGCGTCACGTCGAGGCGTTCGAGCAGGACCGGGACGAGCTGTACGAGGCCACCGACGAGCTTCGCGAGGCCACCGACCGCGACGAGCCGCGGATCGTCGACGAGGACGACCTCGACGGTGACGGCGCGGTGGCGGGCTGCGGGTCGAGCGGGGCGTTCATCGCCTGTAGCGCCGCGAGCGAGAACGAGGACGGCGACACCGACTCCGACCACTGCGTCGCGCTGGCCGGCGTCTCGTCCGGCTGCGGGGCCAGCGCCGGTGGCGGCGAGGACAAGGCGTCCGCGACGTGCGAGCTGGGCGGCTCGGACGGGGGTTGCGGGAGCCGCGCGAGCAGCGGTGGGAACACCGCCACCGCATGGTGCTCGATCGGTGGCGACTGCGAGCAGCGCGCCCACGCCGACTCCGACGGCGCGGAGGCCGACTGCCGCTCCGGGTCGGGAACGTGCCGGGTCGCGGGCTCCGGCTCCGCGAAGGACGAGCCGAAGGCGGAGCGGGCGGCAGAACGTGCGGCCACGCTCGTGAGCGACGGGCGCCGCCGCAGCGCGAGCGCCTCCGCGGACTGCTCGTCGAAGTCCGGCCGGTGCGACGCGTCCGTCGAGGTGGACCTCGGCGCCTCCGACGATGACCATGCCTCCGCCAACGCCGAGACCGGATGCGACGAAGGCTCCACCGGTTGCCGGGGTGCCGCGTCGACGAAGAGCGATGCCGACGCCCGCAACACGACGGCCGAGCAGGCCTCGGGCCGCACGGCGGCGGTCCAGAAGCGCACCGAGCCCACGGCGAAGGCGGGTGGCTCGGCGAGCTGCACGGTGACCTCCGGCTCCTGCCGTGCGGAGAGCCGCGCCGACGCCGACAGCGACTCCTCGGACGTCGACGGCGACGCCGGCGCGTCCGTCGAGCTCGACTGCGACGGCTCCTGCACCGGCACGACCACCACCAGCGGCACCGCGACCGGGGTGAGCGCGAGCACCAGCCGCGCCAGCAGCGGCGCCAGCGGCTGCGAGGTGCGCGGCGGCGAGTGCGAGGCGCGCTCCGACACGGCCGTCGGCAACGACGTCGACGCCACCGATCCCGCCGAGCGGGTGGCCTTCGTCGGCGTCCCGGCGGGCCCGGAGGTCGTCGACGGCGACGGCTACGCGTCGAGCACCACCGGCGCCGACGTCGAGTGCACCGCCCCGGCCGGGTGCTCCGGCACGGCGCGGTCGGGAACCACGGGCACGGTGAGCGCCGCTGCCACGGGCGCTGCGGCTCCCGCGGTGCGCACCACGAGCGCGACGAGCAACTGTGCGACCACCGCCGGCAGCTGTGTGAGCGGTGCAGTTTCCGAGGTCGCCGACGAGTCGAGCGACAGCGCAGAGCCGAGCCCGGCGGGTGCCGTGGTGCCCGGGCGGACGCTCGTCGCGTCCAGCCAGGCCGGTGGAGACGTGGCGTGCGACGGAGTCGGCTGCGACGGGTCGAGCACCGCGTCGACGAAGGGCTCGGCCTCCGGTGACATCACCGGAGTGCGCGACAGCGTGGCGACGGCGTCGTGCACGGTCGACGGCGCAGGCGGGGGCTGCGCCGCCGACTCGGTCACCGACGTCGCCGACCGCGACCCGTCGGACGGGCTCGGCGCCGTGACCGGCCCGGTGGCGACATCCGATGCCTCGGTGGGGGCGTCCTGCGCCGGTGGCGCGGGCACGTGCGGCGTGTCGGGCACCGCGTCGAGCAGTGCCCGCGACACCGCGGTGGGCCCGGACCGTCGCGGCACCACCGCGACCACCTCGTGCACCGTGGCGGGCGGCACCTGCGGCGGCACCGCGTCGTCGGCGGCCTCGTCCGCCCCCGACTACGCGACGGTCGACCCGAAGTCCGGGTTGCCGGCGGCCGGCCCGTCGAGCACGGCGAGCGCCGGCGCGCAGCTGGACTGCCCGCAGGGCTGCACCGGCACCGCGTCCAGCTCGGCGACGGGCGTGGACGGCACGCTGCAGCGGTCCTCGACCGGCTCGGTGACCTGCACGACCGGCGAGGGCGCCTGCGCCGCGCAGACCACATCGGTGGCCTCGACGTCCCCCGGCTCCGCGCACCAGCTGTCCGCCGACACCGTGGTGAACACCGCGCGGCAGGTGGCCGGCCCGTCCGCGGCGTCCGTGTCGGGCACGACGCTCACCTGCGCCGGGCGACCGTCTGCGACGGCACTGTCACCAGCGCGGCCTCGGCCACCGACCCGAGCGTGTCCCCGGACCCGCGCGGCTCCCACAGCGAGGGCACCTGCGCCGGCGTGACGGGCGGCGTCTGCCAGGCAGTGACGAACTCGGGCGCCTCCAGCGAGCCGAACGCGTCGATCATCACGCCGGTCATGACGGCGGCCAGCACGTCGAACGCCGACGTCACCACCACGGACGAACCGGTCGAGGGCCAGACCGACGCTCCTGCCCAGGAACCGGCTACGCCGGTCGCACCCGGCTCGAGCGCGAGCTCCGGTGCCCCGACGGTGTCGGGGGCGTCGAGCTGGTCCACGGCCTCGGCCACGCTGGACTGCGCCGGCGGGACCGCGTGCTCCGGCACCGCGTCCAGCTCCGCGTCCGGCAGCGACGGGCCCGCGACCCTGAACGGTTCCGGCGAGGCCCGCGGCCCACCAGAGGGCGGCGCCCGCACCACGAGCAGCTGCTCGGCCTCCGAGTCCGGCTGCCAAGCCCAGACCAGCTCCACCGCGGCGTCCGGCCAGGTCGTGGCCGACATCGTCGCCGAACAACAGAACACCGCCGCCGAGCAGGCTGCCGCATACGCGCAGCAGGTTCAGCAGGTCGCCGACGAGGCAGCGCGGACCGCCGCAGCGCCCGGGGCGACTGCCGAGAACAAGGCCCTCGCCGCCGAGGCAGCGAAGGCTGCCGACGCCGCGCGGAAGGCCGCGGTCGACGCTGCTGCCCTCGCCGCGAAGCCGGTCGAGAACGCGCCGGCCACGCTGGCCGAGTCCGAGGCCGGGGCCACTTGCCTGCAGGCCGGCTGCACCGCGGTCACGACCGGAGGCACCGATACGACCGGCCAGGTGGGCCGGGGTGCGCGCTCGCGCACCAGCGCCACCTGCACGGCCGACGCGACCGGGTGCGGCGTCACCAGCGACGCCGTCGCCGCCACCACGCGCGCCGGCACCGCCGCGGCCCCCGCGTTACTCGCCGACGGGCAGAGCAGCTCCACCCTGACCTGCCCCGTCGGCTGCGCTGGCAGGCTCACCGGCACCGCGGACACGTCCGCCGGCACCGTCGACGGGAAGCGGACCGCCGCCACGAGCACCGCGTCGACCGCGTGCGCCGCCGGCACGCCGTGCGTGGCGCGGCTGACCGCGGGCACCTCGACCGCGCAGGTACCGTCGGCCGACGCGGTAAGCGGATCGACGTTCGCCGCGGCAGAGTGCCTCGACCCCCGCCGGCGGCTGTGCCACCCGCGCGTCGAGCACCTCGACTGCCGCCGCGAACACCGGCGCTGCCACGTGCGCAGGCATCGGCGCCTGCCGGACCGACGCGGGCGTGGCGCTCACCGACGGAAATCCGCAGGTCAGCGCTGGCTGCATCGGTGCGGAGGGATGCCGTGCCCGGTCATCGGGCAGCGCCGCCGACGGCTCGGCCATCGCCAGGTTCTCCGCCCGCTGCGTTGCCGGGGCCGGGGAGCAGTGCTCCACCGGCGGCGGCGCGGCGGCCACCGACGAGGGCGCTTCTGCCTCGGCCACCTGCGCTGGGCCGGGCTGCGCGGCGAGCAGCCGCACGTCGGCGCACGCCCCAGGGAACCGGGCGTCGGCCCGCTCGACCTGCTCCGCCGACGGCTGGTGCGCGACGACGGCGGCGTCCGCCGCAGGACCAGGGTTCGCGATGGCGGCGTCGTCCTGCCAAGGAAGCAGGGGTGTCGCGTGCCGCCGGGCGCATTCGGCGTCGTCGTGGGCGCACTCGGGTCCCGCGGACGCGTCCGCGGCGGGTTCGGAGCGGTCGACGCGCCGGGGTGCCGGCGCGGTCACCACCACCGCCACAGCGGCGTCGGGTGCCGGCTCGGCGCAGGCGTCGGCGTCCTGCCACGGCGCGGCGAACTGCCGGTACTCCTACTCCGCTGCCCTGTCCGATGCCGCGGCCAGCGGTGCGCACCGTGCGTGGGCGTCGGCGAGTGGTTCGGGTGGCGGCTCCGGTTCGGGCGGCGGGTACGTCGCGGTGCACGCGATGGCCACGGCCGGCCCGAACTCGGCGTCGGCGTCGGCGTTCTGCAGCGGGGCGGCGAACTGCACGACCAGCTACGGGTCGCGGTCGTCGGCGTCGGTGTCCGCCCCGGGCGGCACCCACAACGGCGACGGGGACGCAGACTGCTCGGGCGGCGGGTCCTCCGGCGGGTTCTGTGCTACCTCGGCCGTAGCCGAATACGACGCGGAGACCGGTCAGGTCCACGTCGGTGTGTCGTGCGCGACCAGCGGCGGCAGCTGCGCGTTCTCGGCGAGCGTCGACGCCACGGTCGCCCCGGACGGGATCATGGTCGGCGAGCCGGTGACCCGGTCCTGCAGCGGCGGAACGGGATCGTGCGGGCTGACCGCGGTCGCGGCCATCCACTACGACGCCGACGACGAGAACGGCGAGCCGCTCCCGCCATACCTGATCATGGCCACCGACTGCACGACGACCGGCAGCGGCAGCTGCTCGGCGGGGCAGGCCGAGGCGACCGCCACCACCGGGGGAGAGCACGCCGGCTACATCAGCAGC
Organism: Pseudonocardia sp. CNS-004; assembly: GCA_001942185.1. Taxonomy (GTDB): domain Bacteria; phylum Actinomycetota; class Actinomycetes; order Mycobacteriales; family Pseudonocardiaceae; genus Pseudonocardia. Next base: position 113,132 of record MKJV01000101.1, on the reverse strand, counting down.
GGGGTGGCCGAGTGCACCGCGGGCACCAGCTGTGCGGTCACCGCGATCGTCAGCTACGACCCCGACACCGGCTACGTCGACGGGTACGCCTCGTGCGAGGCGGAGGGGGCGACGTGCACCAAGGCCGCGCGGGCGATGGCGTGGGCAGAGCTGCCCGACGGCTCGCGGTGGACCGATCAGCTGGCGACCTCGTGCTCCGGCGCGGGTGGCAGTTGCTGGGCGTGGGAGATGGCGAAGCACCTGCCCGCCACGTCCGTCGACGGCGAGATCGTCCCGGATAACCTGCAGGTGAACACAGGCTGCGTGGCGGAGGACAGCGGTTCCTGCTCCGGGGGGCGCTCGGAGGTGTTCTTCGACGTCCAGGGCGTGGTCTCCGTCGACGGCACCCGGTGCGCCACCAACTGCACCATCGGCGAGGCGTTCACCGACACCTACACGTTCGATGCCGACGGCTCGGTGTGGGCCGAGTGCGCGGCCGGCGCGACCGAGTGCACCACCAGCGCGATCGTCGGGTTCTCGTCCGACGGCACGATCACCCCCGACTCGAATTGCAGGGCGGAGGGCGCCGAGTGCACCACTGGCGGGGATCTCACGCTCCGGGCAGACCACCGGGGCATTCACTCCGAGACGGAGCACGGCTGCGTGGGTGCGGGCAGCAGCTGCCACCTGTGGGCGGGCGTCGAGTACAGCCCCGCCGCCGAGGACGGGACGCCGACCACCACCTTCTACACCTACGGCGGCTGCGAGGTCGAGGGCGAGGGGGCGAGCTGCACGGAAGGCCGTTCGGAGGCCACGGCTCTCATCGAGGGCGCGCACGCCCTTTTCGAGGGCTGGGCACCGGCGGCGTGCGACGCCGGCGCCACCCGCTGTAGCACCAGCGCCGGCGTGAGCTACGACCCAGCGGCGGGCGTGCTCAACCCGGTCGCGTCGTGCGAGGTTGAGAACGGGACCTGCTACAAGCACGCCAAGGCATGGTCGTGGGTCGAGTCCCCGGACGGCGTGGAGAAGGGCGAGGGCTACTCCGAGTGCACGGGCACCGCCGTCGCCGGAGTCTGCTCGGCATGGGTGGTAGGCGATTACCAGGAACCGACCGAGCCGACCTGGATCCTCGGCGGCGCCGAGACCGGGAGCCAGACGGACTGGATTCTCGGCGGCGCCGAGACCGTCACCACGGGCGGGAGCACCGGCAGCCCGGGTGGAGTGATCTCCGGTGCCGGCTGCTCCACCACCGCCGGTGGCACCGACACCGGTGGGCTGTGCTTCATCGAGTTCACCGGCGGCGGAGAGGTTTCCGAGGAGGCGTCGATCGGTAACGGCCTCGTTCCGGACGGTGGCCCCGGTGAGGTGAATGGCGCTGCCGACTGCCACTACTCCGGCGGTGGTCAGGACGCGGGTAGTTGCTGGGTCTCGGTCGACGCCGAGCTCACCCAAGATGAGGAGACGAACGCCACCTACGGGAACCTGACGGTGTCGTGTGGGGGTGGTCTCGCCAGCGGTGCCGCGGTCGACTGCTCGTACTCCGGCAGTGGTAGCGCCAACGCCATGACGTTCGACCATGGCCCCTCAGGCGAGAACTTCGCCGAGGGGGCACAGGAATGTGGTTACGACGGCATCGGCGTCTGCGCGCTCAGTGTCGGTGCCGGGGCGCTCGGCTCGGACGGCGACGGCTGGGCTTCTGCAGTGGCGTTCTGCTCGGACAGCAATGGGACCTGCCTGGGCGGGTTCTCCGCCGGGTCCGACTCGGGCCGCGACACCAATGTCAGCTGCTTCAGCGATGGGAGCGGACAGTGCACCGCACGGGCCACCGGTGAGGGTGTCGATTGGTGGGGATCCAGCGATCAACCGCTGATCGTCACGGGCGAGGCGCCGATGCCAGACCTCCCGGCCAACGGATTCATGATCGCTGCGGATCCGTTCGGACTCAACCCGATGCGCATCGACAAGGTGTATCCCGGCAACGGTGAGGTGCACAGCTCGGGTCTGGACGCCGGAACCACCATCCAGAACCAATGGACGTTCGCGGGACGCGACCTCGTCCACGTCGTGGAGGGGATTCCCGCCGGCGTCGTCGACCTGGTCAAGGGTCTCGGCGTCGAGGTGTGGAACAGCGCTCGGTACGACTATCTCGGTGTCGAGCCGCCGAAGCGGCGCAGTGGCGAGTCCGACCTGGAATACTATGCTCGCAAATACCCATTCACCGGTACATTCAAGCAGGCGTGGCACGACACGAAGACCAGTTGGAAGCCCGTCTTCACCGGCGGGGACACCTCCCAGCTGCGCAGCGAGTACTACCAGGCGCCGGTCTCCACGCTGCTGCGAGACCTGACGGTGCCCTCGATCGTGGTGCCAGTCGGTGGGCTGCTGCTGAAGGCGGCGGGCTACGGCGTCAGGGTCGGTGGGTTGCGAGCGGTGTCCGCTGCCGAGGCCACCGGCGGCCTTCGGGCCACGAGCATGGCCGTGCTGGGGCGCACCGCGCGCGCTGCCGGCAAGGGGGCCATGATCGTCGGGGATGCGGCGGTCGTCGTGGGCGTCGGGATGCTCAAGGTGGCCTACGCGCCGTTCAAGGTGTGGTCGGTGGCGGGGCGCTACGCCGCCGCCGCGGCCTCGCGGTCGACTCTCGGGCCGCTCGCCGGTGCGGCGCTACGGGCGGCCGGGAAGGCGCGGAACGCCGCGCTGGACGCCGCGGCGCGCGGCAGGGTCGGCCGCGTGAGGGCGCTGGGCGTCGTCACGCCCGGGATTCAGTGGGCGGGACGCGTGCTCGACGACACCGCCTACGGCACCCGAGTGATCGGGCAGTCCGGCGTGTTCGGGTTGTACTCGGCCGCGCGGTCGCGAGCGGTGCTCGGCGTCGGCCGTGACCTCGGGTTCCGGGAGATTGCGCCCGGTATCGGGCCGCCACGGCGAAGCTGGGGAAGAGCGGTCCGAGGCCCGCGGTGTCGGCGGCCGACGGCGGGAGGTTCCGTGCCGCGCTCGCACATATCCGTTCCTGGACGGATCGGCTGGCGCTGCGGTTGCGTCAGTGGCGGCTGGACCGCGCCCGCGCCGCCGCTGTGCGCGACCACCTGCGCAATGGCCGCTTCGGCGGCCATCCCGATGACCTGACGGTCCCGGCCGCGCGGGCCCGGCAGCTGCTGCCGCCGCCGGGCCACGGCCGCAGGCTCCTGTCCGATGTGGCCGCGGCCCTCGGCATGTCGGAGACCATGCTGCGGCAGGGGCTGCGCGGGATCGACGACATCGCGGTCTACTCCGTCCGCGATGGAGACACGGTCACCTGGTACGTGCGACGGGTCGCCCCGGGGGCCGCCGCGCGGCGCAGCGCCGTCCAGTTCAACCGCGCCGTCCGTATGGCACTGGTTGACGCGTTCGGCCGTCTCGACCCGGACGGGCCCGAACCGTCCCAGCCGGAGCCGCAAGGCACTCCGCCGGGCGGTGACCGGCTCGGCAACGGCGGGCGGACCGGCGGCGGTGGCGGTGGCGGCCCCGAACTAGGCACCGGCAAGACCGGTCTGCACGATGGCACACCCCCCGAACCTCCGGGCAACGACGCACCCCCGCCGACGAGCTCCGGGCACGCCCCGGAGCCGGACCCGGCGGCGAACACCGCGTCGGGTGTCGCGCCGCCGCGGTGGATCGACCGAGTACGTGCGTGGCTGGACCGGTGGCGGAACGACACCGCGCTCAAGCTTTACGGGGGCGGCATCCCCGCTGTTCGTGCGTACGCGGCGGATCTCGAGCGCGCGGCCGCCGGTAAGAGTCCTGCCCAGCTGCGCGCGCAGGAGCTGCAGATCCACGAGCGGCTGCGTCAGGCCGGTGATTCGCGGGCTGTGCAGGAGGAGGCCATCGGGTTCGCGGTGGAGCTGATCCGCCGCCTGACGAACATGGAGGTGACCAACGAGCAGATCGCCGCGGCGTTCGCGATGTCGAAGGGCCATGGCCATCACGCGCTGTATCTGACGTTGCTGCCCAAGCGGGTGCGCGGCCACGTGGTCGAGCTGCCCACCGGAAAGGGCAAGACCATCGTCGGGCTCCTGGACGCCTACTGGCACGTGGTGCGCGGCGACCGCGTACACGTGATCAGCACCGACCGCAAGCTGACCGCGGAGGCGCACAAGGTCTACGAGCCGTTCTTCGACCGGGTGGACGTCAAGGTCGGGTTGCTGCGGTCCCGTGAGGACCGGGGCTACTCCGATAAAGACCAGCGCGCGGCGTACGAGAAGCCGGTCACGATCGGCACATACAGCCAGTTCTACTTCGACCGGCTGTACGACACCCTGGTTCCGGAGTCTGCGCGGGTGCAGGCCGGGCACGGCCATGCCATCGTCGACGAGGTCGACCTGGTGCTGCTCGACGCCGGCCGAACCCCGCACGTGCTGTCGCTGTCGAAGGCGGAGCAGGCGGCGCTGACCAAGGCGTACCAGCAGGCGCACGAGCTGGGCCGGAAGTTGGCGGAGGGCAAGCACTTCACGGTGGGCCAGTTCACCGGCCGGCTGCGGCTGACCGCGAAAGGGCGGGAGCTGATCGCCGACCGTGCTCGCGGCACGGAAGCTGCGGTGCTGATGGCGGTCCGCGCCGACCGCTACTTCCGCAGGGGCTACGAGTACGTGGTCAACGACGGTCAGGTCGTGATCGTGGACCGGTGGACCGGCTATTCGCTGCCGGGGCAGCGGTGGCGCGACGGCCTGCACGAGGCGATCGAGGCCAAGGAGGGCATCCCGCCCGGCGCGGCAGAGACGTCGACCGGGCAGATCACCGCCGCGAACTACTTCCGGCTCTACAACTCGGTTGGCGGGATGACCGGCACCGCCGGCCGCCAAGGCCTTCCCAGCTACGACCTGCGGGCGTTCGCCCAGCTCTACGGGTTGCGGGTGGTCCGCTTCGCCGGGGATGCGACGTTCACGCGAACCCCCACGCGGGTGTTCGGCTCCATCGACGCCAAGCTCGACGCGATGGCCGCTGACATCGCCTTCGGCAAGCCGGACCAGCCGGTGCTGGTGATCCTGCGGTGGACGGAGGAGGTCCACCTGCTCGCCGAGAGGCTGAAGCGCCGCGGCATCGAGGACTTCTCGATCATCACGCCCGAGGCGGAGTTCTCCACCGTTGCGCACGTGGACGGCCTCGTGGCGGGCGCCGGCCGGCCGGGCGCGATCACGATCGCCACCGACATGATGGGCCGCGGCAAGGACGTCAAGCCCGGTGGCGCACCGGATGGGATGATCACCGAGGCACAGCTGCACGCAGCGATCAATGCGGTCAGTGAGTCTGGTGGCGTGTGGGTCATGCGCGGCCAGCGCTCTCCGTCGGCCCGGATCGACCGGCAGACCGACGGCCGCACCGGCCGAGGAATCAACCCTCTCATCGAAGAGCCCCACCGTGGTGTGGTCAGCGAGTACCTGTCGCTCGGGGACGACCTGCTCGCTCAGCACACGCCGCGGGGGAAGTATCGCAAGCTGCTCGTCGAGCACCTCGACAGCTTGGACGGCGAGCTCGCTGACACAGCGAAGGTGAAGAAGCTGTTCGACCGGGCGCAGCGCCAGGCCGAGCGCAGCGACTACTGGGAACTGGTCCGCAACACCCGCCGCCCGTCGCGGGCGCGCAGCGTCGCCGTGCAGACCCTTGATGCGCCGAGCATCCGCGCGACGGGAACTCCGAGTGCGACGTCTCTTGAGACGGCACCCCCAGCGTCTCCTCGAGCGCAGTCGTCGGCGCCGACGCACGCCGAACGGGTGCAGCAGGCTGGCGCCGATGTCGGAGCCGCACGCGAGCAGCTCGCCGGGCACGAGCACGCGGTGCGCGACCTGCGCTTCGCCGAGGCCGACCCGCAGCAAATCGCCGCCGCAGAGGCGCTACTCGCCGCCGCCGCGACCGCGTTCGCGCGAGCCCAGGACCAACTCGCTGCGGTGCTAGAGGACTACCGGACCGAGGTCGGGTACACGCCCGCGCCGCGCCGCCGGGCGGCTGCCCGCGACCGAGGTCGGGCTCACCGCGTCTGCTGCCGCCGACGCACGCCGTCACCTCGACGAAGGCGATCCCGACGCCGCGGCCGCCGTGCTGGCCGACGTCGCCGGCACCGCGGCGTCGGCGCGGGACACCCGTGGCCGCGGGTGGGCGGCGGCGGAGGCCGCCGCGGCCGCCGCACAGCGGGCGTTGGGCCTGCTGCATCGGCGCGGCGCGCTCGCCGACCGGGCAGTCGACGTCGGGTTCGAGGATCGCGCGCTCGCCGGCGCCTGGCCACCCTGGACGCGCTGTTGGCCGCTCTCCCCGCCGGCGCGCTCGCCGACCGGCGCCCGCTCACCGTTCACGAGGTGATCGCCGAGCACACTCGCCTGGAGCAGCATTGGTCCGACCGGGCCATCCGCCTGAAGAACGCGGCCCACCAGGCCCGCCAGGACGGCGCGCTGCGCCAGACAGAGCTGCCGAGCACACCCCGAGAGGACCGCCGGGGCGCGAAGAGCTACCGGGCGCAGTCCGACGAGGCCAAGGCCCGGATCGCGATGCTGACCGAGGAGGCTGCGGAGGCCCGCCGACAGGCGGACGACCACCGCACCGCCCGGGAGGCGCTGGAGGCAGAGCTTCGCGGCCCCACCGCCCCCGAGGCCGCCGCGGCGAACGTGGACGCCCCGCGCACCGGACGGTTGAGGGGTGCGATCACCCGCCGGGCGGAACAGCGGCGCGTGGCCGCTGCCGACGCGGCGGCGGTGGATGAGCTACTCCGGCGGCTGGACGAGGCTGGCGCGCCCGCGGAGGCCGTCGCCGACCTCCGTGAACTGGCCGCCCGCGGGGCGCTGGATGGCGCAGAGATCCACCGCCTGCTGCGCGTGGCCCGGTCGGGCCCTGGCCGGGCTGCCCAGGCGGTTGGCGAGTTCGCCGCGCGGCACGGGCTGTCGTGGAGCAGGCCCGCGAAGCAGAGGCTGCTAGCCGCGCTGCGCGCGGTCGAACCCGCATCGGCGCCGAGCCCCGCCTTGGCGGGCGAGGCCGCCGCGCAGGACATGGCCTCGCGGTCGGTTGTAGCGCCGCTCGCTGCCACGCGGGGCGGGCGGAAGGTCGCAGCATCGCCGAACCCACCCAGCGGTGGTTCGGTAGTGGCCGGTTCAGGCGTGAGTGGCGGCAACGGTGGCCTGGTGGCCCTGCAGCCCGGTGACGCGACGCGACAGTTCATGCTCGCGGACGCGCAGGAGTTGTACGACGCGTCCGTGCCGCTGGATCGCATGAGGTACCCGCATCTCCCCCGCGGTCCCCCTGGGGTGGAAGTTCGAGTCGTACCCGCCAACGCCCGTTCCGTGGGGACAGAAGGCGTGGTCGCATTCGGCTGGCGGCACACAACCCTGGCACCGGCCGGTGTGGTGCTGGTCTTCGCCGACATGCTCGCCGAGATCGACGGCCACATCGCCGACGGTCGACTTCGCCGCGGCTGGTGGACGCGGTTGCTGCGGCACGAGTTGGACTTCCACATCGACCGCGACGAGCACACCGGGCATCGGCACGACCGGCATGCAGCCGGAACCGTCGGAGAACTGCTGCGCGCCAGGCCGCTTGCTCCGAGTGAGGGCCGGTTCATCTCCGATCGTGGATCGGGGTCGGCTGGTAGCGGCCAGTCAGGTGTGGTCGGTGCGAACCGAGTTCCGCCTTCCCCGGCGACGGTGGAGACAGTGCCAGGGTCGCGTGCAGCCCAGGTCGTCCGACGGGCCTTCGATGCGCTGGCCCGAGGGCCTCCGCGGTGGTTGCGGGCAGCGGTAGCCACGCCGAAGCGTCGGGCCATTGCCGGCACAGTTGCCGCGCTGATTGCTGCCGCCGGGCACCTCTGGGGGATCGACGGCGCCGCGGCCGTCCTGGTGCTGCCCTGGTGGCAGGGTTCTGACGATCGTTTGCCGTTGCCGCCTGCGGCGAAGCGACAGGAAATCGTCGACCGACAGATCGAGGAGAAAGCGCCCGACTACCTGAAGGACCGGTCCCTTCGCGCGGAGTTCGTCGCGGATCCGATCGGTGCCGTCAGCGCCCCGCGCTCTCCGGCCAACACGGTGCTCGGCGCGGTGCTCGAGGACCTCGCGGAGCCCTTGATGCGACAGCATGCGCAACAGCGGGGCGAGGAGGTGTATCGCAACGTCGAGGTGCACGTGGTGTCGGCAAAGGGGGCGATTCGGAAAGTCACCGAGCTGGATTATCTGTTGGTCGGCCCGACGGGGGTCCGCTACTTCAGCGTGAAGATGAACCCGAAGAACGTCACGACCAGCCGCGACCTGGTAGAGGTGACGTGGCTGGTGACGGGTCAGCGCCCGGAGACCGCTGCGGAGCTCGGCCGGCTGTCGAAGAAGCTGCGCCGCAAGGTCGAGCTGATCGCCGCCGCGGAGGCCGATGGCGAGCGGATCACGATCACATGGGCGGGTCGGGACCGGCCGATCTCGTTGCTGCAGTTCCAGCAGGAAATCATCCGGGTGAGCGCCCCGGAGATCGAGGCCTACGGGCTGACCCCGTTCAACGAGCCACCTCCGGTGAGCAAGAGCAGCCTGCACCTGCAGATCACGATGCCGGCCGATCAGGTCCGTGCGGCGGTGATCGAGGGTGTCTTCCGGCTGGTGGACCGCCTGGACGGTCCGCAGTCGCAGACGTCCACCCGACCCGGCAACGACTCGAAGGCAACCCCCACGGCTGCAGAGGAGCTGGGCGGTCTCGTCTCGCCGCGGTCCGACAAGCGCCGGCCCGCGATCGGTGTTGCTGCCGCGGCGTTCGTGGCGTTCTCGGCGGTCGAGGTCGACGGAGTCCTCCCGATGGTCGTCGAGGCCGGCCTGGGTGTCGGTGCCGCCGTGGTCGGGTTCCTGGCGATCCGGGCGCTGCTACGGACTCTGCGCGTCGGGTTGCTCACTCCCAGCGACCTGGGCGTGGGGATCCGCGACCAGCGCTCGGCCGGGTCATGGCTCAGGCAGGTCCTCAGGACTCTGATCTCTCCCGCCCACGTGATCCGGGCCGGCTGGCCGGCCGAGTGGAGGGTGTCGTACTGGACGGCCGCACTGCGGCTGTCGGCCGGTCAGCTGTGGCACGGCACGAAGCAGTTCTTCAGTTTCGTGTTCTCTCCGGCCGGGGCCGCCTACACCGCGGTCGGCGCGGTGTTCGTCGCCGCCACCGGGGCGTCGATGATCTGGGCGTTGCCCGCGATCAGCACGATGGTCGCGTTCCAGGTCCGGGGCACTCTCAACACGTTCAAGCGGCTGCTGTCCCCGCACGTCTGGGTGCAGCGTGTGCTGCTGGCCGCAATCGTCGGCACGCTGTCGGTGAACATCCCCTTCCACCTCAGGGGCATGCTCAACGTTGCGGCACCCGACGCGAACCAGTGGATCGCCGGGTTGTTCGGGGTGACCGCTGTGACGACCGTGTTCGGTTCGCTAGGGATGCTGGCCGCCCTGTTCGGCACCTCGACCCCGGCCTCGGTGAGTCTCGCGAAGCGGTGGGACCGGTTCGCCGATCGCCTCGGGGTGCTCGGGTCGGCTGCCACCTTGTCGGCAATCCCGTTCATGGTCTACGCCGTTCTCCGCCACCCGGGTTACGACGGGATCGTCACCATCCACCCGGTGGTCAGCGCACTGGTCTTGGCGACCTTCACAGGGTTCGGCGGGGAAGCGCTGCTGCACCTGCTCGGTAAGGCCTTCGGCTGGACTCTGCCAGGCAAGTGGGCCACGCGAGTCGCCGTGTACTCGGCGGCGTCCGTCGCGGTGTACGGGATGCTCTACCAGTTGCACCACCTGCCGGTGCTGATCGCCGTCACCGGGACACTCACCGTGGGCAGCCTGCTCTACTGGGCGCTCACCCGCCCGGCGCAGGGACCCCCGCGGTGGCTGCGTGCTGTGGCCGCGGTGAAGGCCTTGTTCCGCGCTGTGCTCGGGTCGGCCGTCGTCCAGCGCGTCGCCGAACTGCCGCGGGCATTGCCGTGGCGGGTCGTCGGTCGGGTCACGCTCGTAACGGTTGTGGCCAGCGCGGTCCTCCTGCTCATCGCGGGTTCGGGTGAGGCGCACCTGGCCGCCGACGCCATGCCACCCATCCCGACCAGCGGGTCGAAGAGGACGTGGATCGGTGGCGTGGCTTCGATGGCGGCGCTGCCGTCGCTGCGCGAACGCAAGGCGGTTGCCGGCTCCGGGCCGATGCGGCCTCGAAGGGTGCGGGTCTCGGGAAGGCGCTCACGAATCTCGAGGACGAGATGCGCCGGGCCGGGCAGGCTCATGACGCCTACGCGGAGCGGCTGACGTGGGCGGCCTGGTTGGTCGGCGAGCTGGAGAAGATTCAGCAGTTCGCCGGGCAGGACGTGGAACAGCTGGCCGCGCGTGCGCTGCAGATCGACCGAGAGGAAGTCCGGGAGCGGGTGTTGACCGACCCGCGCACGACGGCGCCCAGCTTCCGGTTCTTCGCGAAAGAGGGCCTCGAGCTGCTGAGCGAGGTCACGGCAGAGACCGAGAACCGTCGGCAGGGAGCCCTGCTCGCGGACCAGGTCCACGACGCGGCCCGCCTCGCCGCGCGCGCCCTCATCGGCGCCGAGGTCGATCAGGCGGTCGCCGCCCGCCTGTCGGATCGGCGGATCGCCCGGGTCCTCGGAGCACCGCGCTCGGTGGTTGCGATGGTGACGCACCGGCCGCGGTCGGTGCCGGTTTCCGCGGACGCGGGGACGCCGCCCGCTGGGTTGCTGCCCCCCGGCACGTCGGAACGGGACAGATGGCTGGAGCTCGCGGCGGCGTCGGCGGCGTTCGCTGACCGTCGACTCTGGGTGGCGTGGGCGTTCGACCAGGTGGGAGGCCTGCGTGCCGACGCGGCGACGGTGGCCGGGCTGGCGGGCGCGCTCGGGTTGCCCGAGGTCGAGATCCGGTCGAGCGTGTTGAACCTGGCGGCGCGGCCGCGAGCCCCGCCGGGCCTGGCCGGTCGGCAGCTCGACCCGGACGACCTGATCGACGAACTGCGCAAGCTCGTGACGCAGGGTCGGAAGCGGTTGTTGCTGGCCAATGACATGGTTGCGGCGCTGCCGAAGCCGGCTGCTGGCCCGGAGACGGCGAGTGCACCGCCGATCGTGACGGACTGGTTCGTCCTCCCGGCGCTGTCCGCGCTGCGGTCCGCCGGTTTGACGGTGACCGGTCGCGGCAATCGGGTACGCCTGTCGGTTCCCGCCGGGATGACCGTCGACCCCCGGCTGGCCGAAGCGGTGAACCGGCTGGGGAAGTTCGCCGACGGGCACCTGCACCACACCGGCTACCCGTACCACCGGGTGACGTCGTTGGGCGGGTTGGTCGAGTCGTTGTTGGCGGCCGGGCACGACGTGGTCCTGACGTTCCACCCGATCCCGCAGCGGATCAAGGGCATGGGCTACTACGGCGACGTGGACGCGCAGCAGGCCACCACCCGGTTCGGCGTGCCCATGCTGGCGATGCGCGGCAAGCTCACGGACGCGCAGATGTTCCGGGCGATCCGGAACCTCCCTGCGCATCTGAGCTGGCGGGTGATCGCCGGGATCACCGGCGCCCGGTTCGACGTCCCGGGCCTGCGCCAGTACCTGCAGGCGATGGTTGTGCTGCACCCGGAGCTGGCGTTCTTCCTCGGCGAGATGACCTTCGCCAAGGAGAACGTCAAGCTGCAGCTCGGACCGCAGGCCGCCAACCTGCTCGACCCGGAGTACACGCCGACGATCGTGCGCCTGCATGCGGCGGTGGCACGGCTGCGGACGGCGTTCGAGGACGGCCGGCTGGACCGGGCTGCGTACCCGGCGGTCGCCGCGATCGTCGACGGCATGTACCCGGGTCCGGGTAAGAGTGTGGCGCTTCAACTGGTCGAAGAGTTGCATCGGCTGGCCGATCCGGACGTCGCCGACGCCGCGACGATGGCGCAGCTGCGCGACGCACTGCGTGCCGTCGGGATCCTGGAGGCCGGCGAGGAGCTGGGTCGGTTCCAGATCGGACAGGTGTACGGGTCGGGGCTGATCGAGTACTTCGAGTTCCTGTCGGAGACCGGGGCCACCGGGGTCACCCACAACGACGCGGGCGAGCCGCTGCTGGGTGCGGACGGCAACTTGATCGCCAAGGCGCCGGACATGCGGTACCTGATGGCGTTCCTCGCGGCGAAGCGGAAATTCCCGAAGGCACGGGTGATCTACGCGCACCTGGGGGTCGGGAAGTTCTCATTGCTCTCCGAGCAGTACCTGAAGTTCCTCGACGAAGAGGTCATGGCGAAGCGGGACACGGAGTTCCCGAACCTCTACTTCGACGTGTCCTGGAACGACCTTGCCCAGCACATCGAGCGGTCCCCGGCAATCCGCAAGAAATTCATTCAGCTGGGCGTGAAGCACCACAAGGTGCTGGTGTTCGGGACGGACGGGGTGAAGCCGGCGAACATTCCGCACTACCTGCGGCACCACTACGACATGGACCCGCTGCTGACCGAGATCGAACGGCAGGTGAAGGGTGCGAAGGACCGCATTCGCTACCGCAACCTGATCGATCTGCTCGCGGCATCTCAGGCAGACGTGCAGGCGTGGGCGTTGGCGAACATCCGGTCCGGACACTGGGACGATGCGCTGTCCCGGTTCCCGCCGGAGGATCAGCAGCGGGTGCGGGACTGGGCAACGCTGCAGGGCTATTACGGCCGGGACACCACACAGTCGTCCCGGCAAGCCGGGGTCGCTCCCGCCGCCGCGACGGTGGTCCACCCGGGCGCGGACCCGTTCGCCGACAACCCGCAGTTGGCCGACATGCTCGGCTGGCACCATGCAGTCAGCGACCGCTCGGCGGGGGGCCGCCAGACATGGCGGCTGTGGTGGCGCGGGATCCGCGTCACCGCACGGGAGTTGCGGCGAGGCGCCGGTTCTCCCGGCCACGGGATGGCGGGTCCCGCGAGGTCCGGGTGGGTGCCCGCGAACGCGCCCGCCGCTCCGTACACGATCGAGGCGCTGATCGCCGCGGACCAGGCGCGCCTGATGGGCGCCTCCACCGACCACCGGAAGCTGGCCCTGACGCTGGTGCAGCAGCGCCAGACCGCCAACAACGCGGCGCGAGAGGCGATCGCCGACAAGTCCGCGAAGCAGTGGCGGGCCTTCCGGGTGCTGCTCTGGGCGGCGGGTGTGCTGTCCGTGGCCGCGGTGGTGTCACTGATCGTGGTGGTTCCACACCTGCTGCCGTGGTTGAGCGCGATCGCGTTCGTGGCCCGGGGCGTGCAGAACCTGGTCCGGATCGCCGAACAGAACCTGGTGCGGGTCGTCCACGAGTCGATGGTCGAGCGCGGCCGGGTGACCGAGGAGAAGATCGCTTGGCTGTACCGGCGGGTGCGCCGCAACGCCCCCGCCTACGGGATCGACACGGGCCGGTTGGCCGAGTTCGAGGCGGTCACCCACCAGTTCCTGCTGGACATGTTCGACCCGCAGGGAGGTCTCATGAACAAGCCGTTGCAGCCGGGCCAGTCGTTGCCGGATCGGCACGGCAAGATCATCGCGGAGTACTCGCGCTGGTTCGACAAGTCGAACAGGGCTCTCGGGCCGAGCATCACCTCGCTGCTGTCGACCGCGCCGCAGGGCCGGTGGGGTCGCTGGATCAGCGCGGGGATCGTTCTGACGTTCCTCGGGAACGCGGCCTACCACGCCTACACGACGGGTATCGGCCTGCTGGCGGAGCAGTGGTGGCTGGAGGTGCTGACCAACGGTCTCTACGCGGTCACGGACGTGATCTTCCTGGTGCTCTTCCTGCCACCGGCGATCAGCGGCTGGTTCCAGTTCAACATCGCCTCCTGGCCGTGGGCGCGGAAGCTGACGAACTACTGGGCGTTCCCGTTGGTGACCCTGGCCAATGTCGCGCTCACCGCGTTGTTCGTCACGCAGAACCTGCCGGGTGCCGCCATGGCTTCCGGGCTGGTGGCCGCGGCCGGCGCGGTGCTGTCGCTCAAGGTCGCGGCCTCCGCGCTCCTGACCGGTTCCACCGGCTACCTGAGCGCTCTCGGATTCCAGACCGAGCTGGCGCTGGGCGTGCGGATCAGCCGCAGGCTGCCGACCGCCACCACGATGTTCTCGCTGTCGCTCGTCGGGCTCGGGCTCATGACGGCACCGCAGCCGCTGCTGCCCGACATCCCGGCGCTGGCGCCGCTGGCGGTGCTGACCGCGGTGTGGGCCCTCAAGAGCAACGCCAAGCTGGGCTACGAGCACCTGCGTCGCGGCGGTCGGTGGGTCAAGGCCGTGTTCACGTGGCGCGCGGGCAGGGCGCTGCTCGCGACCGGTTCCGCGGTCACGCATCTCACCCTGCTGGTGCGCCCGGGCTGGGCCTCGCCGCCGTGGTGGCCGGGGCCGTCCCGGTCGTCATGGCGGTCATCACCACCGCGGTGGTGGTGTTCGAGAAGGCCCGCATCGCGCGGACCGACTCCCACCTGCGCACGGTCGTCGCCAACTCCACCGGTCAGGGCCCGAACAACGGGTCGCTGGCAGGTGTCGAGGGCCGCTACGAGCTGGACGGCCCGGCGAGGAACGCGTTCGAGCCCGAGGTCAGGACCCGGATGGCGTCCGGGGTGCGGGTGAGCGTCGACGAGCTCCCCTACGGCCCGCGCGGCCCGCCGCTGGTGTTGATCTCCCGGGTGCCGGGTTACGACGCGGTCATCGCCTACACGATCCACGTCGACGGCCGGCCGGTGATCGTGATGTACGCCGAGACCTACGCCGAGATCCGTGAGTTGCAGGCTCGGGGGTTGCTGGCTGCGAACTACCTGGAGCGGCTGCTCGTGTTCGAACACGACTTCCGCGTGGCGGGCAGCGGTTCGGAGCCCGAACGTCTGGTGCGGGCCGCGGTGCTGGTCGACGAGCTCGACCAGGCGCGCGCCGACAACCGGAGCGCCGTGGGCCACGCGCTGACCGCTGCCGTCCGCTGGTCCGGGCGAACCTTCACCCGGGTCGACGGCCGCGGACAGATCGCCTGGATGCGCCGGGACTGGGTGATCAGCAGCCGGCCACGGTCGAGCGCGTCGTGCGCGTGGTGCTGAGCGTGACGGACCAGGAGGGCCGATCCTTCTGGGCAATCGGATCCGGCATCCTCCTGGCGGTCGACGGCGAGGTCGGTTATGTGCTCACCAACAGCCACGTCGCAGTGCCTCATCCGCGCGACGCCGTGGACTCCGTCGAGGTCGAGATCCCGTCCGCGGACGGGCTGATCGTTGTGCCGGGGGCGGTGCTGGATCGGCCGCGCGTACGCACCTGACCGAGATGCTGCTCGCCACCGGGGGCTTCGGCCCGGTGGAGGACGGTGCCGACGGGCTGCGACGGCACGAGGTCGGGCGAGCTGTGGATGCATTGGACCTCGCCGTCGTCCAAGTGTCGGACCCGCGGATGTCGGGGTTGCGGCTGCCGCCGCTGCGGTTGGCCGGTCGCCCCGCGCCCGGTACGACCCGGCTGACGCTGGGCCTCCCGGACACGACGATCCCCACAGCGTCGGACCGCGGCGCGGTGGTCCCCCTCGAGACCGACGCGGTCCTTCTGCTGGTGACCGGCGACCAGGCGATCCCTCCGCCGTTGCAGCCCGGGAAGCGACGGCCCGAGTACGGCGTGCTGCTTTTCGGTAGCGGCAGTAGATGGGCGGTGGGAGGAAACTCGGGCGGACCGATCCTCGTCGGGGAGCCCGGCGCGACCCGGCAGGAGCTCACCGGGATCGTCGCCGGCAACAACAAGAGCGTCGACGGCGTGATCTCTTCTTCCGTCGGGGTGAGTGCCGCTGCGGTGCGGGCGTACCTGCGCGCCAGTGGGCTGTACGGCGTGCTGGCCGCCCTCGGCGAGGAAGGCGGAGTTGGTGCGTGGCCGCGTCCGGAGCCGGCCGCTCCGGTGCCGGTGGGTGGCCGCGAGACACGGTGGGCCACCGAGGCCGATCTGGCGCGGATCCGGGCCGAGATGCTCGTCCACCCGGACGGGCATGCCGTGATCCTCCTGCCGGAGCGGGAGCACGGGTACGCGCTCGCGCTGCGGGGTGATCCGGCCGGCCTCACGCTGGTCGCGCACGCTGATGCGGCCGGGATCTTCTGGCCGGGCGACGAGGCGGATGTGCGGCTGTCGACGGAGCAGCTCGTGGACCTGGTCGGTGGGACCCCCGCGTACGTCACGCGGGGCAACCTGTCGGCGGGCCCGGTCGGGGCCGTCGTGGTGTGCGCGTGCTCGGCGGGCGCGGACGCGATGCCCTCGCGCGCCGCTGGCTGCCGCGCTGGGGGCGCGGTCGTCGCCCCGACCCGGGGACGTGCGCGTGCTGGCACCCGACGGCGGAGCGGCGTACGTCGACTCGGACGGTGCGTGGGTGGAGGTGCAGCCGGACGGCTCGACGGCGGGAGCCGATCAACCGGTCGCGCTGCTGCATCCGTCCGAGGCGGTGTATGGCGCGTTCCTGCGATCGCTGGGACCGCCGGGCGTGTCGAGCCCGGTGGCACCGCGTGCCCCACCGTTGCGGCTGGGGTCGGGCACGGCGGATGCGGGTGGTGAGGGCCGGCGCCCGTCAAGTGCCGCGCGCGGCCTGCGAACCCGGCGAGGACTCGCAGCGCTCGCCGAGGTGCACGTCGACCTCGGCGCCGTGCGCCACACGTCGAGGTGCTGCGCGCCGCCGCACCGGACGCCGAGCTGATGGCGGTGGTCAAGTCCGACGGCTACGGGCACGGTCTGGTGCCGGTCGCGTCGGCGGCTGTGGATGCGGGGGCCACGTGGCTGGGTGCCACCACGTTGGCGGAGGCGCTGACGCTGCGGGACGCCGGGATCACCGCACGCGTGCTCTCGTGGCTGCACGGGCCGGCCGAGGACTTCACCGAGGCGGTGCAGGCCGGCATCGATCTGTCGGTGTCGTCGCCCGCGCACCTCGACGCGATCGTTGCGGGTGCCCGCCGGGCCGGCGGGCGGGCTCGGCTGCACCTCGAGGTCGACACCGGGCTGAGCCGGGGCGGTGCGCGGCTCGAGGAATGGGTGGAGCTCCTCGACGCTGTCGAGCGCGCGGTCGAGGAGGGAACCGTCGAGGTCGTGGCGGTCTGGTCGCACCTGTCCCATGCCGACGATCCCCGTCACCCCACGCTCGATCTGCAGGCGGAACGACTCACCGAGGCGTGGCAGGCGGCCCGGGAGCGGGGAATGCGCCCGATCCGGCACCTGGCGAGCTCCGCCGCGATCATGGCCCGCCCGGACCTGCACTTCGACCTCGTTCGCGCGGGCATCGCGCTCGTCGGGCTCGACCCGTTCGACCGCAGCCCAGCGGAGAGCCCGTTCCGCCCGGCGATGGCGCTGCGCACCCGTGTGGTCGACGTACGAGAGGTGGCTGCCGGTGCGGGTGTCTCCTACGGCCACGAGTGGACGGCGGAGCGGGACTCGGTGCTCGCACGGCTGGCGATCGGGTACGGCGACGCGCCCTTCCTCGGCGCCCGGGGGAGCCGCGTACTGGTCGGTGGTGAGCAGCGACCCGTCGTCGGCAGCGCAAGCATGGACCAGCTCATGGTCGACCTCGGCCCAGGCAACCCCACCGGGGTTCGGGCGGGCGACATCGCCGTGGTGTTCGGGCCGGGCGATCATGGTGAGCCGACGCTGCACGATCTGGCGGAGCTGTCCCCCGACGCCGACGTCGTGAGGATCGCGGGCAGCGTCCAGGGGGACCGGGTCCGACGCACCTATTCCGGCGACGCAGCCTCGCCGTCGAGCGCCGCGTCGCACCGGGCAGCCGACGAACTGCGGAACGAGATGCGGACCCGTGGGTCGCGTCTCCGCCGTCGTGGCTGCTCCGGGCAGTGGCCTGGATCGTGACGATCGTGGGCGTCGTCATCGGGGCGGTCCTGATCGGATCGCCTGCCTGGGGGGGCCGCGGCCGCTGCGTCGCCGGATGGGGCCGGCCTGTCGGGGCCGGTCGCGATCGGGATCGCCGGCGGCGTCGTGGGCGCGGTCGTGCTCGCGCGGTGGCGGTCCGTCCTCCGCGCTGCGCTCGGCGTGCTCCGGAGCCGGCTCGTCCGGGCCGCTGAGGTCATCGGGCTCGGTGCCGGAGCGGCGCTGCTGGCGGTCGCGTTGAGCCTCGGCTCGCCCGCTCACGCGGCTGACGTGCCCACCGAGTCGCATGCCGCCAGCAGGCAGTTCGCCGAGGCGGACGACCTCCTGCCGGAGGGCCGCACGGTGTGGCTGCAAACATCGGCGACCGGGACGCGGTTCGAGTTCACGGCAGCCGAGAACGACACGGCGGGTCTGGTCGCCGCAGGCCTCGGGCTGAGCTTCGAGGAGCTCAACGCCACCAACGGCCACCGGTTCAGCGGGCCCGACGAGCACATCGGTGGCCAGACCCTGTTCGCCCCTGCGGACTGGACCGGCATCTGGACCGCCCAGAGGAACGACTCCTACTGGCGGATCTACATCGACCGGTTCGACGACCCGGCCGGCTACGAGCTGGCCGTGAGTCGTGATGCCAGTCCGGAGCTGATCCATCGAGGCGACGAGCAGCGGATCGACGAGGTCGAGCCCACGGAGCCGACGGCTCCCATCGAGCCCACCCCGCCTGGTGGCGAGACGCCGATCCCGGGCACGGAGTCTCCGGGCGCGGACCCCCGCGCCGAGTCGCCGACCCCGGCGCCCGGCGGCCCGGAGTCGCCGTCGACCGACCCGGCGCCGACCGCGAACGACAGCGACCAGCCGGTCGTCGCGGCTCCGGCACACGGTCTGATCGCGGGTGCCTTCCTCGGGTTCGTCGGGCCGCTCCTCCTGACCGCCGCGTACGTGGGCGTTCGCCTGTTGCCGACCCGCGCACGCCGGCCGGTGGCCCGGTCGGGTCTGGACGTCCCGATCGCCGAGCGGCGGTAGACGCGGCGGGTGCGGGTCGGCGGGTTCGTCGCGGGTGCCGGTGTCGGGCTGGCGGGCGCCGGGCTGCTGGGGGTCGTCGGGTCGCCGGTGGCGAGCGACCTGGTCGGGATGGTCGTCGCGGCGGCCGGCCTGCTGGCCGCGGTGCGGGCGGCGTGGACGCCGCGGCAGGCCCGGGCCCCGCCGTGGCGCCGGCTCGTCTCGTGGACGGTCGGCGGGTTCGCCGTCGTGCTGGGAGCGCTGACGGCACCGGACGTCGTCGGCTGGGCGTGGCCCGCGCTCGCCGCGCAGCCGGGCCTGACCGGTGTCAAGGCGTTGCTGTACCCGCTGATCCCGGCCTTGCTGGTGCGCCGGTACGTGCTGCACCGCCAGTACGTCAACCTGGCCGACGGCATGCAGACCCGGCCCCGGTCGTTGGCGTGGAGCTCGGCGATCTGGACGTACCTGATCACTGCCGGGTACGGGTTGGCGACGGCGTTCGGCTGGTCGGTCCTGCCGACCTGGCTGGTCGCCGTCGTGGTCGGGATCGCCGTTGCGGGCGTGCAGCACAAGGACGTCGGCCGCACCAAGTGGGCCAAGGCGGTCGTG
This sequence comes from Pseudonocardia sp. CNS-004, assembly GCA_001942185.1. GTDB lineage: Bacteria > Actinomycetota > Actinomycetes > Mycobacteriales > Pseudonocardiaceae > Pseudonocardia. The sequence continues at coordinate 93,760 of MKJV01000101.1, read as the reverse complement.
TCGGGGGCCCAGGCGGCGACCGTGGTGATCGTGGCCGGCTGGCTCGGGGGAGTCGGAGGGACGTGGGGCGGGCTGATCGAGATGGCGGCGGTCTCGGCCGTTGCCGTCACGGCCGCGTCGCCCACTGTGCTGGCGGAGTACGTCACCAGCGCTGTCGCCCCGATCTGGAAGCGGTTCGCCACGCACAACGCGGAGCGGGCGAAGCGCAAGGGGCAGGGTGACAAACAGCGGCGCGCACTGGCGGCCGTGTCCGACCTGGCGGGAATCTCGCCCGTCGACAGCCGGGTGCTGCTGCGCAAGGCGGTCGAACCGGTGCTGGCCCGGTTGTCCCTGATCGTGATCAACCTCCGCTGGCTGCATCCGGACGCGGTGGCCGGGTACGAGTCGTGGACCACCGTCCTGCTGCGGTTCGCCGTGGTCGCGGGTGTCGTCTGGGCGTTCAACACGCTGGTCCGGGACCCTGACGAGGTTCGCTCCGACACCTACGGCGCCAAGAGCACACGGCCGCTGCGGCTGCCGGATCGGCCGTCGCGGTGGCGCGGGGACCGGCTGCTCCAGCGGCTGGCCCCGTTCATCGAGAGGCTGGACGCGGTGCGGGTGGCATTCGAACTGTCGGGCGTCCCGAGAGAAGAGCAGGCCGCCCGGTTGGCGGCGAAGGTGTGGGCCACGATCACCGAGGACCTGCACGAACCGATGAGCGAGTGGGAGGCGCTCCCGGACGTGCCTCGATCCGGGAGCTCACGAGCAGGAGAAGGCCGCCGCCCGGCGGCGGCGCGAGCAACACGTCGACGCGTTCATGCTCGTGGTGCCGGTCCTGGCCGCCCACCTGGATGCCTTGGCGTCGGAAGCGGCCCGCATGCGGGGTGCGGGCGATGCGGACGCCGCCGAGAACGTCGAGTTCCTGAAGATGGTCGTCGAGGAACTGTGGAAGCAGTTCGGCGCCACCGAGCCGGCGTCGAGCCGGGTCTGGCGGGTGCGGCTCCGGAAGAACATCGAGGAACGCAACCGGCTGCGCTCGGACTACCTGACAGGTCCGCGACGGAAGCTGCTGAGGCTGATCAGGCAGTACCACCTGGACCGGGGTGAGATCGACCATCCGGACCTGGAGCACGCTCGCCGTCGACTGCGGGTGCTGACGGACGAGATGCGCAGCCGCCGCAAGCCGGAAGACGATCCGCTGGAGGCAGCCATCCAGCTGGTCGAGCAGCGGATTCGCAGCGTCGAGGGTGGTGCGGAGGCGGAGCGCAAGGCACCGGCGAGTCGCCGGCCGGAGAACTCGGCGACCCGGGTACGTGAGATGGACGAGCTCGCGGACGTGAAGCGGCTTCTGCTCCACGCGCTGGAACTGATGCAGGAGGCCCGGCTCGGCCCCACCTACCGGAGGAAGGTCCGTCAGGACTGGGACGCCGAGATGGCCGAGGCCATCAGCAGCAGGGCGCCCAACGCCCAGCCGGTCACGTTGCTGGAGCGGCTGCTGCTGCTTGCGGGTCGGCGGAAGGCGCTCACCGCCGCCGAGCTGGACAGGGACCACGGCGGTGACACGGCCTGGGCCGGGACGCTCGCCGTACTGGCGGAGCTGGGTGCGGTGCACGGTGACGAGAACTCCGGTTATCGCGCGGACCCGGCGCTGGTCGAGCTGTGGCGAGCCGCCCAGCCGAGACTGCGGCACGCGATCCGGTCGAACGCACTCGTGTTGTCCGGCGGCGACGCGCTGAGCGCGCTGACCGTCGAGCGGCTCGGGCCGGATGGCGTCACGCAGACCGAGCGGGAGGCCCTGGCCGCGCTGCTGGACCTCCTGCACAACGGGACGAGGCGTTCCGGCACTGGCGCGACGGCTGGGTCGACGACATCGGCATCGCCGTGCGTCGCCTGCTCGGTCTCGGCTACGAGCTGCTGCACGTGGCGGGCGGGCGCCACTACCCGCTGCCCGCCGATCACCCGGCCGCCCCGATCCGGTTCGCCCGCCTCGTCGCCGACGAGGCCCAGGACCGGTGGCGCCACGCCGTGCTGCCCGTCCGGTGGCGGCTGCGGCTGCAGGCACTCGTGCGGGAGGCCCGCGCAGCAGACCGTCGCTACATCGCGGCGCTGTACGCGGCACGGGGGAGCCCGACATGCTCGACCTGCTGGAGGCTGCCCGGGCCGACCAGGTCGAGGCCTATGCCCGGCTTGCCGAGGCCCGCGCCGAAGCCGCGGCCCGGTTGGCGGAGAGCGGCTCGTACCCGCACCAGGTCGGCTGGGTGTTGCAGGCCGCGGACGAGGCCCTTCGGCATGCACCGGGGGCCGACCCGGTGCCCCCGACCGTCGTGCAGGCGCTCCGGGAGATCACCCTCGAGCTCCGCCGCATCGGCCGCCGGCTCGGCCGCCTCAGGTTCGCGTCCGAACGGAAGGCGGCGCTGGTCACGGCCACGGTGCTGCTGGAGCGCCACGACATGCTGCAGGAGCGTGCGGAGGGCGCCAAGCTCTACCGCGACATCGCCGGCTGGCTGGCCATGGAGGCGGCGCGGAAGGCGGCCCGGAAGCTGCGTGCCAAGAACCCGGATCTGTTCCGGCGGAGTGCGCGTCCCCCGGAGGACCGGACCTGGTCCGGGCCGGGGATGGCCACGATCTCGCGGCGGGGCCTCGGCAGGCGGGACAACCAGGACGCCGCGGCGCTGGTGGCCCTGCCGAACGGGGACCGGGTCGCGATCGTCGTCGACGGCGTGTCCAGCTACCCGGACGCGGCAGGCGCCGCGGACCGGTTCGCCGCGGCGTTCACCGCCGAGATCGGTGACCCGGCCCGGGCCGGCCGCACTCCCGCACAGGCGCTTCGTGCCGCCGACGCCGCCGCAAAGGCCGCCATGACCAGCCGGTACACCCCGGATCGCGGCCACGCCGCCGTGAGCTACGGGGCCCTCTACACCGGCGCCGACGGCACGACGACGACCATTCACATGGGCACCGTGCGCGTCTACATCCTGGCAGGCCTTACGGGCGACGCGACCGCCGGCTGGAAGCTGACCGACGATCACACCCGCGGCGGGGACATCACCGAGGGCGGAGTCATGACCCGCTTCGCGGCCTGCGACTTCCAGCCCGAACCCACCGTCACCGAGCACGAGGACCGGCCCGGCACGCTGGCCGTGGTCGTCAGCGACGGACTGTGGCGCTACTTCCGGGCTCCGGCCGACCTCGCCGCGCAGCTCACCGATTCGGCCTCCACCGACGCGGACGAGGCCGCCACCAGGCTCTCCGACGCCACCCGCGCCGCCGGCGGTCGCGACGACTACACCGTCGCGGTCCTCGCCCTCACCCCGGAAGCCGATGCACGCAACCCGGCCGGGGACGGCAGCGGTCGGGGGACGACAGCTGTGCGCCGCGGTCTGGAGATCCCGGGTGCACCGCGGGCGCCGCCGGGTGTGCAGGAACAGAGCGAGGCCGGCGCGGTGCCGGCCGCGGCGGCGCAGGAGCGCCGGTGGCAGCGGCTCTGGCAGCGGCTGCGGTCGGCGTTGACGGGTGGGCGGCCGTTCGCGCTGCTGCTGCTCGGGTCCCTTGTCGCGCTTGGTGTGGGCGGGGGCCGAGCCGGCGACCGTGGCCATGGCGGGCGGGCTGCCGTGGGGAGCCGCCGCCATGCCGGGATCCGCCGCGCGCACCGAGGGCGGAGGCTCCACCGAGGGCGGTGGCCCGATCGCGTCGAGCACCCCGGATGAGCCGGAGCTGGATCCGTCGGATCGGCGTCGGTGGGCCGGGCAGCTGCGTGGGCTGCGGTTGCGCCTTCCCGGGGACGGCGAGTTGGCACAGGTGCTGCACGCCTGGGCGGAGGACACCGCGGCGCTGCTCGACGGCAACGGGTGGCCCCCGACGTGGCCTGCCCCGCCCGCCGTGGTGTTCCACCACCGAGCGGGCGCTCGTGGCGCTGCGGGCCCGCGCGGGGCGACCGTCCGCTGGGACGGGGCGACATTGCACGTGGTCGCCGCCGGGCCGACCGAGGCGGTGGAGGCTGTGGTGGAAGCGCTGTTCGGACGGTGGGCGGGCTTCGGGCCGCAGCAGGCGCGGGTTGCCGCGGTCGTCGCGGGCGCGGTGGTCGCGCCGGCTCGGGCGCCGACGGCGGTGCCGGCTTCAATGGATGACCAACAGCGGCTCCACCGCCGGCTCGACGACCTATTCGCCGAGTGGTCGGTGTGGCAGAACCTGGTGCTCGCCTACGCCGGTGAGGTGCACGCCGCCGGCGTGGCCGCGGATGCGGGGACGTACCGGCGCCGTGTCGCTCCGGCCGGACCGGGCGGTCGGGCACGGCGGCTGTGGGGGTGGCCGGCCGGCCGCCACCGTGCCGGGCAGCCGTCGCCGGAGGCACCCGGCGTCGCCGAGCGGCTGGTGGGCCTGGCCATCCCCCGGCCGAACCTGATGCCGGAGAACTACCCCGCCGAGCTGGCGCTGGCGCAGCGGCACGGCATCACCCGAGCCCGGCTGGGAACCGACGCCGTGATGGAGCTGGCGAGATTCCAGCCCCAGGTCAAGGGCGTGCTCACGCGTGACGGTGAGGTATTGCTCATTCCCAAATCCCTGCCGGGCGGTCGGGAGGACGACGTGGAGTTCACCCATGCCTTCGCCGCCGCAGGCCGTGACGTCCAGCTCGCCTTCACGGCTGAGCTCCGACTCGATGGCGACCAGCTCGTCGTCGTGGAACTGAACGCTTGGAGCGGCCACTACAACGACGGCAACACGTTGCAGGAGAACTGGCGGGTGGTTCATCGGGCCGGCGCGGTGTTCCGGATGCACGGCGTCCTCGTCCACGAGGTGGAGGCGGAGATCAGACATCGCGCACAGCCGATGGGCCGGTGAAGCTCGTATGGGCTCTGCTGTCCGGCCTTCACCTGACACCGCCAGGTTCTCGATCTCCTTACCGTGGCTGGTGTCATGAGTGCCAGCTCCCCCGACAACTCCCCGGCGCCGGTCGCGTGACCCCCGGCATGCAGAGGGACCCGAACGGCCCGATCTGGATGGGGGACACGCAGCCCATCCCCGTGCACGGCCTGGGACCTGCACCTCCACCGCAGGCGCCGAGGGCGGCGAACGGCGGTGGTCGGCCGGGCCGCCGATCCCGGCTCGTGATCATGGCGACGCTCGCCTCGGTCCTGGTCGGTGCCCTCGTCGCCGGGCTGCTCTGGGTGAGGGGCGGTGGATCGTCCGGCACACCTGCCGCGCAGGACTGGGCCGCTGCCGCCGACGAGCTCGGGGTTGCCTCGGAACTGTGGCGGGCGCAGCAGGGTGAGGCGCCGAAGGCGCAGGGTGTGGAGGACCACTGGGTGACCGACTCCCATCTGGTGCGGCGGATGTCGGGCCGGGTCGTCGCTTACGACCTGGCCACAGGTGCAGCGGCGTGGGAGTTCCCGCTGCCGGGTCGCGAGATCGACAACTGCCCCTCGTCCCAGCAGCAGGTCCGGAACCGGGTCGCGCTGATGCGGGCGGGCGGAGACGACGATCTGGAGTGCGGGTCGGTCACCGTGCTCGACATCGGCACCGGCAAAGAGGTGTTCACCATCGAGCTGCCCCAGATCGAACGCAAGGACGCCACGGTCGGCGACGTACCGGTGATGATCGGGGAGTTCGTCCTGGTCGGGAGCCCGGCAGGTGGGCATCTGATCAACGCCGAGACGGGCAAGCGGGTGTCGGTCGCGGACGAGGGCCAGTGCCGCGAGGACGGGTACGCGGCCATCGGCGATCTGGTGGTGGCGAGAGTGAGTTGCCGTCCGGGGCTGGGTAGCGACCTCGCGCTCAGCGGGCTGCGAGCCTACGACGTCAACCTGAAGGAGACGTGGTCGTGGAAGGCACCCGTCGAGCCGTCGGGTGATCCTCTGGAGATCAAGAACGTGCTGTCGGCCGAGCCGCTTGTGGTCGAGCTGTACCGGAAGAGCACCGATTCCCTCGATGTGCTGCGCGTGGACCGGGCGACCGGCGACTCGGTCAGCCTCTACACCCGGCCGTTCGTCACCCGTGAGCCCGCCTACTACGCACCGTGCGACGAGCGCGGCATCTCGCACTGCGAGGACGCCAGGGTCGTCGGCGGCACACTGATCCTCACCACCACCCCCGAGCAGGTCGACCCCGACGACGACAGCGCCTACTCCGGCATGACCGACACCGAGTACCGCAGCGAGCTGGTCGCCATCGACCTCGGCACGGGCAAGGAGGTGTGGCGCACCGGCCTGGTCGAAGGCCGCGCGCTCAGCCTGGTGGCCACGACCGACGGGAGCGTCGCGGCGTACCAGTCGGCCAACGCCAACGACATCCCCGGTCTGCTCCTGGCCGTCGACCCCGCCACCGGCGCGCTGTCTCCCCTCCTGCCCATCGCCGAGGAGGCCCAGGACGACGAGGAGCTCGTCGAGCACGTCCGGAGCCGCCGCTTCGGCGGGGACCACCAGCAGGCGGTGTGGACCGGACAGCAGCTCGTCGTCTTCGCGATGATCCATCGCGCCGAGACCGTCGGGAGGCTGGACATGGTGGTCTTCGGGCCCTCGCGATGAGCGCGCCGTGACGGAGGCAGCATCGCCGTCGAGCACAACGGGATCACCAGCATCGTCGAGCGCGCCCCGGTCCCGCGCTGACGCACCGGGACGGTGGTAGGCCGTCAGGGACGCCCGAACGCCACCATCTCCGCCTTTCCGCTGTTCGAGTCGTAGTACAGCGTCCGGAAGATGACGAGGCGCCCGCCGGTCCACACAGCCTGCTGGTTGTCGGCGCCGAAGATCCCGCTGCGAACGTGGTCGGTGAGCTCCTCGTCCTCGTGCGACTCCGCCCCGATGGGCAGCAACGGGGCGACCGCGCCGGTGGCGGGGTCGACGGACAGCAACAGGCCGGGGACGTCGTTGGGGTTGGCGGACTGGTACGCCGCGATGCTCCCGTCGGTGGTGGGCACCAGGTGCGTCGCGCGGCCGTCGACCACGCCGGTGCGCCACACCTCCTGGCCGGTGCCGAGATCGAGGGCGACCAGCTCGTTGCGGAACTCGGTGCTCGTCATGCCGGAGTATGCGCCGGGGGCGTCCGGGTTCATCTGCTGCGGGACGGTCGTGAGGATCAGCTTGTCGTCGACGACCATGGCCTGCTGGCAGTGTGCGATCCCGCGCTCGTCGCACGGCTCGAGGTAGGCGTTGCCGTCGCGCAGGCTGCGTTGCCGGGAGAGGACGGTGACTGACCTACCGGACCCCGGGTCCGCGCGCAGCGTCTCGACGGTGTCGTTGCTCTCCCGGTAGACCTCGACCACGAGCGGATCGGCCGACAGCACGTTGCGGATCACCAACGGCTTGCCGGCGGCCTCCTCCGGTGCCTTCCACGTCCACTGCTCCTCGAGCTCCTTGTCGTATGCGCGCAGCCCGCTGAGGGCGGGGTCGCTGCCCGGCCGCTGACGGCAGGTCACACGGGCGAGCACCTGCTCGCCGAACACCGCGTAGGCGTCCTCGCGGCAGCGTCCGTCGTCCGACACGTGCGTGTGGCGGCCGGTGTCGATGTTGAGCAGGTGGCCGCCTGCCTTGCTGCCGACCAGCACGAACTCGCCGATCACCACCGGCACGTCGGTGGAGGTGACCCCCTCGCGCCCGATGTGTGGGAGATCGGTGGTGTACACCTCTTTGCCCGCGCCGATGTCGATCACGGTGATCGTGCCGCAGTTGTCCTCGTCACCGCCGGTCATCCGCAGCAGCGCGACCCGGTTGCCGGACTGCTGCTGGGAGGACGGGCAGCGGTCGGACGGCTCCCCGGCCAGCGGGACCTCCCAGGCCACCTCGCCGGTGCCCAGGTCGTAGGCGGCGACCCGGCCCGGCAACCGGCGGACCAGGTGGGTGTCGGTGACCCAGTGGTCACGCACCGGCTGCGCGTTCGGCGCGGACGCCTGCACGGTCCGCCACAGCTCACTCGCGGCGCCGACGTCGTCGACCGCGGTGGCCCAGTCCTGGGCGGCACGAGAGGAGCCGGATCCCCCACCGCCGGGCGACAGGAACAGGCCGACGCCGGTGGCACCGGCCACCAGCAGCGCACCCACCACCGCCGCGACGACCAGCCGGCGCGGGGGCCCGGGCTTCCCGGCGCCGACACGCGGTGGTGGCGTCGGCTGGGCGGCGGGCGGGTTCCCGCCCGCGAGGACGCCCCTGAGCTTGGCGATCCCGTACAGCAGGTAGCCGATCGCGATCACGCCCGCCAGCAGCGCGACGATCATGAGGGCGAACCCGTCGCCCGCGGGTCGAGGAAGTCGTAGAGGGAGCGGTAGACCCCGGCGCCGAGGAAGAACGCCAGGTAGGCGAGGGGGAAGGCGGTCCAGGTCAGGGGGTGCCACCACCGGACCTCCCGCTGGTTGCGCCCGACGGCGATCCAGTCGACGAGCACCAGCAGCGGCGTGTAGACGTGCTCGAACGGCAGGTAGTCGACGTCGCCGCCCATGATGCCGAAGAACGTGCCTGCGACCAGGAGGAGCAGTACCGCGGTGGCGCCGCGCAGCCACGGCGAGAGCGGTTCGTGGCGGGCACCGCCGGTGAACGCCGGATAGGCCAGCAGCCCGAGGTAGACGACGCCGGTGAGCAGGCTGGCCTGTTGGCTCAGGCCTTCCAGGTTCTCGCTCCACCCGGTGGCGTCGCTGAACCCGTAGAGCGCGCTCGCGACGATGACGAGCCGCCAGAGGCTGACGCCGGCCAGCACGCCCGGGCTCACCCGCTGTCCCACGACGGCGATCGGTTCGGTGGTGCATTCGTCAACGGGATTCCGGCGGACGGTCTCCATGAGTGGCAAATCTACGCGCTGGGCCGAATGCCGATTCGCTGTCAGGTGTTCGCCTGACAGTACGAAGCTTCTGCTTCAGTATGATTGCGGCAAAATCTGGTCGGATTCGGAGGACGGCGATTTCTCAGCATTATCGGCCGCAGCAATACCAGCCGCAGCGCCAGCACCAGCAGTTGCCGCCGGCTCCTCCGGCACAGGCCCAGTACGGGCACGGACCCGCGCAGTACGGCCAGCAGTACGGTCATGCGCCCTACGCCCAGGGTCCGCCGCCACCTCGGCCTGCACCGTCGACGCGGTCGTTGACCGCCGCCAAATGGACCACCGTCGGCATCATGGCCCTGTTGATCCCGCTCGTCATCCTGTCGATCGGGCACCTGCAAGGGAATATCGCGGGCCTCAAAAGGCTCGGCGCGCGGGTGGCCGGCGAGAACTCGGGCGACGGGCAGGGTCTGAAGGGCGGGGCGGAGGCCATCGCCGGGCTGGAAGTCCTGATCGTCGTCCAGTGGTTCACGCTCGGGGCCGTGGTGCTGCTGGCGGTACTGGCGTTCGTCGCAGGCGCAGGGCAGGCGTGGGCCCGGATCGTGCTCACTGTCCTGGTCGCCTTCCCGGTCTTCGTCGTCGTCCAGAACGTGGTCGAAGGCGGCTCGGACGCGCTGTGGGGGCTGGTGTTCCTCGTGCCGTTCGTGGTTCTTCTCTGGATGTGGTGGCTCCCGGCAACCACCCGGGGAATGCGGGCCAAGCGCGGTTAGTCAGCGGGCCGCGAACGCGGCCACGACCGCGATGAGCGCGGCGACGCCGATCGCGGTGCACGCGATGCAGACCGTCACGACGAGTCGGCCGCCGGGTCCGGAGGCGAGGCAGCCGTCCTGGAGCAGGGCGACCTCGACGCGACGTGCCCGACGCGTCGACCCGGCGACGAGCAGCGCGGCCAGCGCCAGTCCGAGCAGCCCGAGCACGACGGCTCCCACACCCAGCGCAGGGGCGAGCAGTCGCATGCCCGCCACCGCCCCGACGGCCACGGCCAGGCCGGTGCGCCGCCACGCCAGGGCGGTGCGCTCCGGCTGCAGTCCCGGGTCGAAGATCTGCCCGCCGCCGGTCATCGCAACAGCAGCGCCGCCAGCAGGAGCACACCCGTGGTGGCCGTGCCCACCACCAAGGGCACCATCATCGACGGTGAGGTCAGCGGCCGGCCCTGCCGCATGGCGCGCTCGTCGCGGCTCCAGGCGAACCAGGCCTGCACCGGGGTGAGCAGGCCGAGGACGATCAGCACCACCGACGCGGCGAACCGCAGGCCGGGCTGCACCGGCAGGCGACCGCCTCGAGCGCGATACCGCAGGCGAGCAGGGCGAGCGACGTGCGGATCCAGGCGAGGAAGGTGCGCTCGTTGGCGAGGGTGAAGCGCGGGTCCGGCTCGTCGCCCTCGCCGAACACCCAGCGAGGGAAGCGACGGGACTCGACCGGACGGCTCATCACTCCAAGTCCACCACAATGTCCGGTCATATCGAAGGTCCTCCCAGGGAATGAGACCGATCTCTCCGGCTCACCGCTTCCGGGCGGTGACGAGCAGGTACTCGGCCTCCCAACCGTTGCCGTCGTGCCAGGTGGTGAGGAAGTCCAGGAAGTCGCGGTCCAGGTCGGCGACCCGCTCCGGCCGGTCGGCGTTGAACTTGTAGACGGCGATCGTGGGCCCGTAGTTGCGCTTCCAGTACTCGCGGAACTCGATCGGGTCGGTGTCCTGGGCCATCCGGACGTGTTGGCGCCGCATCTCGAGGTCGACGACGCGGTCGCCGAACAGCGCGCGGACGTGCTCCTCGTCGCCCCACCGCGGCGGCGGGGTCGCGCCCGGTGGGGGCGGCGGTGCGTAGGGGCCCATCGTCTTGAAGAGGTTGCCGATGAGCCCCTGCGGCGTCCAGTTGATCATCCCGATCGTCCCGCCTGGGCGGGTCACCCGGACCAGCTCGTCGGCCACCGCCTGGTGCCGGGGCGCGAACATGGCGCCGACGCAGGACAGCACCACGTCGAAGGAGTTCTCGGGGAAGACGAGCGCCTCGGCGTCCGCCTCGGCCCACGTCAGCTCGGCGCCCCGCTCGGCGGCGATCCGCCGGCCCGCGGTGAACAGCTCCGGTGTCAGGTCGGACGCCGTGACGTCGGCGCCGAGCGCGGCGGCCGGGATGGCCGCGTTGCCCGAGCCCGCGCCGACGTCGAGCACCCGCACACCCGCCCGCACACCGGTCGCCCGCACCAGTTCGGTGCCGAGCTGAGGGATGAGGTCGGCGGCCACCGCCGGGTAGTCGCCCGACGCCCACAGCGCGCGGTGCCTGCCTTGAGCTCGCGGTCGGCGGCGCGGTCGATCGTGCTGGTCATGTCGTCCTCACAAATGGATCGGGTCTGGTGCTGCGAAGGCTGCGCGCCCGCCCATCGGTACTTCTTCGAAGTTCGTGAAATCCGCAGGTCAGATGTGCTTGGCGAGAGCTTCCCGGGCGTGCGTGACCACAGCCGGTCCGGCGAGCGTCGAACCGGCGGCCACCGCGGCGGCGTACCGCTCGTCGCCGAGCTCGGCGACCGGCCGGGCCGCATCGAGCGGGGACGGCCGGCCCGCGGCGATGAGTGCGGCGTGCAGCGTGACGGCGGACTCGGTTGCGCCGACCCGGGCCAGCAGGCGCGTGACGTAGCGCAGGACGATCCACTGCTGGCTCCAGTCCCCGACCCGTTCCCAGTGGTCGAGGACGTCGAGGAAGTCCCGGCATGCGCGGGCCGGGTCGGCGTGCACGGCCCGGGTGGCGGCGCCCTCCATCAGGGCGAGCCCGTGCCACCAGAAATTGCGCACGGAGGCGGCCAGCTCGCCCGACTCGTCGAACAGCGAGAGCGCCCGCTCCGGGGCGGACTTCTTCAGCACCAGGCCGAGCGCGTACCGGGCCATGGCGCGGGCGGTGGGGTTGGCGGTCTGCTCGGCCAGCCGTACCGCCTCCTGCGCAGCGGGTAGCCCCTGGTCCGGGGTGCGCAGGACGGCATGGCACACCGCCACGTAGTACAGCGCCCAGACCAGCCGGATCGGGTCGTCGTCGCGGCGCGCGCGGGCCACCTCGCGCTGTAGTGCCGCAGCGCCGCACCGGCCTGTCCCTCGCACAGGGCCACGTCGGCGAGGACGTCGGCCGGATAGGCCACCCGGCCGGTGCCGCGCCGGGCACCCGTCCTCCCGCGAGAGCGGCGAGTGCCCGGGCGTGGGCGAAGTCGCCGCGGTTCCAGGCTCCGCGGGCCGCCGCTCCGACGGCAGCGGCGAAGAGCGGGTGTTCGGGGTCGGCCAGCTCGAGCGTCCGTTCCGCCCAGCTCGCCGACTCGTACCCGACCCGCAGGTGGGCGAGCTCGGGAAGCGAGGTGACCAGCCGCAGGGAGAGATCGGCGTCCCGGTCGGCGACGGCGCGCTCGAACGCGGCGCGGAGGTTGTCGTAGTCGGGCAGCACCCGGTCCACCCAGCGTCGTTCGTCGGCCCCCTGCACGGCGCGAGCGCCCTGCTCGGCGAGCGCGGTGAAGTAGCCGGCGTGCCGCCGTGCGACGCGGTCGACCAGACCCGCCTCGGCGAGCCGCTCGCGGCCGAACGCGCGCAGCGTCTCCAGGACCAGGTAGCGCGAGCGGCCCGGCGCGTCGTGGGCGATCACCATCGACTTGTCGACGAGCCCGATCAGCAGGTCGAGGGTGTCGTCCTCGCTGCTCCCGGGGTCGGCGCAGACGCCGTGGGCGGCGTCGAGGTCGAACCCGCCCGCGAAGGGCGACAGCCGGGCGAACAGTGCCCGCTCCGGTTCGGAGAGCAGGCGGTACGACCAGTCGATCGCGGCGACGAGGCTCTGGTGCCGCGGCATCCCACCGCGCGTCGCGTACATCAGGCGCGAGCCGTCGAGGCGCTGCGCGAGCTCCGTCGCCGACATCGCGCGGATGCGGGCCGCCGCGAGCTCGATCGCGAGGGGGAGCCCGTCGAGCCTGCGACAGATCTCGCCCACCGCCTGCGCGCCGTCGTGATCGAGGGCGAACTCCGGCCGGTGCGCCCTGGCACGGTCGGCGAACAGCGCCGCCGCGTCGACGTCGGGCAGCGGGTGCACCGGGATCACCCGCTCGCCCTCGACCCCGAGCGGTTCCCGGCTCGTCGCCAGCACCTCCACCGACGGGCAGTGCCGGACGATCCGGTCGACGATCCGGGCGGCGGCATCCAGGACGTGCTCGCAGTTGTCCACGACGAGCAGGAGGCGCCGACCGTCGAGGTAGCCCGTGATCGTCTGCTCGATGCCGTGGCCCTGCTCCTGCTGCACGCCGAGCGCGGTGGCCATGGCGTGGCCCACGGCGGCACCGTCGGACAGCCGGGCGAGCTCGCACAGCCACACCCCGTCGGGGAACCGGTCCCCGGCCCGGCGCGCAGCCTCGACGGCGAGCCGGGACTTGCCGACCCCACCGACCCCGGTGAGCGTGATCAGCGGGCCGTCGCCCATGGCGTCGACGACCTGGCGGACGTCCTCGCCCCGGCCGAAGAAACGCGTCGGGCGGCGCTCGAGGTTGCCGCGAGCCCGGCGGGCGGCGGGGAGCACGAGGGGGGCGTCGGCCTCCAGGATCTGCTGCTGCACCCTGCGCAGCTGCGGCCCCGGTTCGCTACCCAGCTCCTCGACGAGGCGGTGCCGGATCCGCTGGTAGGTGGCGAGCGCATCGGACTGCCGCCCGCTGCGGTACTGGGCGAGCATCAGCTGCCCGGCCAACCGCTCGTCGAGGGGATGAGCGCCGGCCTGTGCGGTGATCTCGCCGAGGAGCTCGGCGTGCCGGCCGGCCTCGAGGGCCGCGTCGTTGCGGTCCAGCGCGGCGGCGAGCCGCTCGGCCAGGAGCGCGGTGCGCAGGTCCGCGAACCACGGCACGTCGGCCATCGGGAAGGGGTCGCCCCGCCACAGGTCGAGGGCCTGCGTGAAGAGGGCGGCCGCATCCGCCGGACGTTCCGCGGCCGGGCCCGGGAAACCAGGTGCCGGAACAGGTGCAGATCCACCGTCAGCGGGTCGGCCGCGAGCAGGTAACCGCCCGGCCCACGGGTGAGGCGAACGCCGTCGACGCCGGTGAGCAGCCCGCGCAGCCGCGACACGTAGGCGGACAGGGCGTTGCGCGCCCGGTACGGAGGTCGGTCGTCCCAGATCCGGTCGATGAGCTGCTCGGTGGGGACCGGCCGGCCGACGTCGACCAGTAGCGCCGCGAGCACGGCGCGTTGCCGGGCGTGGCCGGTGTCGATCGGGCGCCCGCCGAGACCCGCCTCGACGTCGCCGAGCAACCGGAACTGCACCATCATCCGCGCGCCACCGCCCGGCACAGTCTGCGCCGGTACGACCCGCGGAGACAGGGCCGTCAGGCGGCAGTTCGCTCGTACGCGTCGTCGAGCGCGGCCCGGCCCGCGCTCGTCAGGACGGCGGTGGCCGCCCCGAGCGCGCGGGCGATCAGGCCGGCGGAGAGGAGGGCATGCGCGCGTGGCTGGTCGCAGAACCACCGGCCGTCGACGCGCAGGTTCGGAACGCTTGTGGGCGCGATCTCGCAGCGTCCTGCGGCCACCGCGCGCAGCAGTGCCCGGTCGCGTCCGGTCAGGTTCAGGATCGACATGGGCTCAACCTCCCCATGTAGTAAGACGTCGGTGGGGTGTCGTGGTTGGGTCGTCGCGCAGGAAATGTGGGGCACTCAGAGGGCGGTGAGTGCGACCGCCACCGCGAGCCCCGCCACGACCGGCAGGACCAGGCCCCGGCGGCGCCACGCCACGGTCGCGGCGACCACCGCCCCGACCAGCACCGGAACCCGCGGCCCGAGATCGGACAGGGCGGCGCCGCCTGCGATCCCGGCGCCCACCATCGCGGCGATGGCAGCCGGTGCCGCGTGGTCGAGCAGCCGGCGCACCGAGGCCGGGAGCCGCGCCGCGGGCAGGACGGCGATCGGCGTGACCCGGAAGACCCAGGACACCGCGCCCACCGCGAGCAGGACGGCGACGATCGTCGACGGGCTCATGACCGCCTCCGGTCCAGCAGCGCGCCGGCCGCGATGCCGGCGACGATGCCGGCGACGAGCCCGACACCACCCGGCAGCGGCGCCCCCGCGGTGGCGACGAACAGTGCGACGAGCGCGACCACCGCGGGCCGCCACGCTGCCAGCCGGGGGCCGAGCATCCCGGCCAGCACCACGACGGCGGCGGCGTCCAGCGGGGAACCCGCCGGGAGCAACGGCCCGAGCACCCCGCCGACCCCCACCATCGAGACCCAGCAGGCCATCAGCAGCCCGCCGGCGCCGAGCCAGTACCGGCGGAAGCGCCGCGGGTCGTCCAGGTCGTCGCGGGCGAGGACCATCAGGTAGGTCTGGTCGATCAGCAGGGCCGGGCCGAACCACCGGAACCAGCGCGGCTGGCCGCGGAACCGCGGTTCCAGCGCCGCGGAGTACAGCAGCAGGCGCGCGTTGATCAGCACCCCCGCACCCAGCGCGGCGAGCACGCCCGCGCCGGCCGCCGACATCGTCAGAGGCGCGAAGTGCGCCGCCCCGGCGAACACGGTGGCCGCCACTGCCATGTCGGGGACGGGGGCCAGCCCCAGCTGCGTACCGGTCGCGCCGATGACGAGCCCGAACGGCGCGACGCTGAGTGCGACCGGGAGGGTCTCGCGCACAGCGCGCAGGCCCCCGGTGGTGGTGGATGGGTGGGTCATGCCCCCACCGTGACGGCCGGCGTATCGGCAGAGCCGCAGCGTTCGTGAAATCCGCTGGTCAGAGCCCTGCCGAGGCGCGGCTCAACGGGTCGCCGCGATGAGCTTGAGAACCTCGGACGTGGCGCGGACGTCGCCGAAGGTGCGGTAGACGATGCGGAGCGTCGCGTTGTGGGCCGAGTCCCGCACGTCGGCGGTGCCGTCGGCGACGAACACGACGCGGTAGCCGAGCGTCGCGGCGTCGCGGGCCGACGACTCGCAGCAGACGCTCGTGACGGTGCCGGTGATCAGAACCGTGTCCACGTGCCGCTCGGCCAGTGCCGCGGGGAGCGTCGAACGACCCGGGAAGAAGGCGCTGGCCGCGGACTTCTCCGCCCACACGTCGTCGTCCCCCGGCTCGAGTTCGGGGAACAGCCGTTCCTGAGGGGACCGGTGCCGCCGGATGCCGCGTACAGCTCGGCGACGGCCGGCCCGTAGAAGTCGGTGGCCCACTCCGACGGCGCGCCGACCTCGGGCAGGACCCACGCCACGGTCCCGCCGGCCTCGCGCAGTGTGCCCGCGAGGAGGTTGATGTTCGGCACGACGCCCCGGGCGCGGTGAAGAACGGCACCATGTCGACCACCACGAGTGCCGTGCGTGTCGGATCGAGGTACTCGTAGGCGAACCGCCGTCCTCGTCTGTCCTCCTGCCGGGCGTACTCGCGCTCGTCGATCGACCAGTCGTGCGGACGGGGTCCGGTCATGATCCGCAGTATCGACCCCGCCTGGCGGGCGGCGGCTGTCAGTCGGTCGGCAGGGGCCAGCCGGTGATGCGTTTGGGGCGCGGTGGCGCGTACGTGCGGATCTTGCTGGTGGACAGACCGAGGCCGACGAGGCTCTCGGCGAGCTTGACCGCCGCCGTGACGCCGTCGACGACCGGGACGCCGGTGGCGTGGCGCACCGCGTCGTCGAGCCCGGCCATGCCGCCGCAGCCGAGGCAGATCACCTCGGCGCGGTCGTCGCGGACGGCGAGCTCGGCTTCCCGGACGATCGCCTTGACGGCCGTGGCCGGGTCCTCCTCGAGCTCCAGCACGGACAGGCCGCTCGAGCGGACCGACGCGCAGCGGGTGGCCAGCCCGGCGAGCGTGAGGCGGCCCTCGATCAGCGGGACCGTGCGGTCGAGGGTGGTGACCACCGAGTACTTGTGGCCGATCAGGTGGGCGACGTGCGCGGCGGCCTCGGTGATGTCGACGACCGGGACGTCGAGCAGCTCCTGCAGCCCTTCCCGGCCGTGCTCGCCGAAGCCCGCCTGCACGACCGCGTCGAACGGGCCGTCGTAGGTCGTGACGGCGTTCATGACGGCCACGGCGGCGAGGTAGCTCTCGACGTTGCCCTCCACCGATTCGGCGCCGAACGACGGGGTCAACCCGATGATCTCCGTGCCGGCGGCGGCGACCGAGCGCGCGGACGCCGCGATGGCCTCGGTCATCGAGCGGTGGTGTTGACGTTGACGACCAGCAGCCGCACCGTGCCGCCCCTTCCTGCTCCCGCAACCATTCGTATCCCGGGAGGTGCGGCCGTCAATACCCGCCGGGGTTATAAGTGGCGTGCGCGCCAGGAACGGCCATGCATGCATGAGCCGTGATGTGATCGGAACAACCAGAAGATGATAACCGTAATCATCTACGCTCCCTGCTCGTGCGCCGCCTCCTCACCCTGATCGTGTCCGCCCTGCTGCTCGGCGCCTGCGCGGGCGGTGACCGGGCCGGGGACGGTGCGCTCACGCTCGCCGTCGCCAAGATCAACGCGACACTCGACCCGGCCGAGGCCCAGACCACGAGCTTCCTGCGCTCCTTCGGCGTCGGGGAGTCCCTCGCCAAGATCCAGGCCGACGGGAGCACGGCGCCCGAGCTCGCCGAGTCGGTCGAGCAGACCGCCCCCGACACGTGGACGGTGGTACTGCGCGACGGCGCGGTGTTCCACAGCGGTGCCCCGGTGGACGCCGAGGCGGTGCGGGCGTCGCTCGAGCGCTCGGCCGCCGAGAACGCGCTCGCGGGCGACCTCCTGGAAGGGGTGACCGTCACGGTCGTCGACCCGCGCACCCTCACCGTGCGCGGCGCCGGGCCCTCGCCGTTCCTCGACCACACGCTCGCCCACTACGAACTGCAGATCCACAACGTCGCGGCGCCCGCCGAGGCCGACCTGACCGGCCCGTTCCGCGTCACGGGGTTCGACGCGGAACGGGAGCTCACGCTGGAGCGCAACCCGAACTGGTGGGGGCAGGCGCCCACCGTCGAGACGGTCACCGTGCAGCAGGTGGCCGATCCCGAGGCCCGGGTGCAGATCGCGCTCGCCGAGCAGGCCGACATCGTCGACCAGCTGCCCAGCTCCGCGGTGCCGCAGCTGGAGGAGACCGACGGGCTCACGCTCGTCGCGCCCCCGCGGCCAACACGGTCGCGGTGTACCTGAACCCCGCGACGCCCGCGCTGGCCGACCAGCGGGTCCGCCAGGCGCTCGCATGGGCCGTCGACCGGGAGGCGGTCGCCGAGATCGCGGGCGAGGGGCTCACCGAGCCCGCGCCGAGCTGGCTCGCATCCAACCCGGCCTACCCGCAGGCCGACGGGCAGGGCTTCACCCGTCACGACCCGGACCTCGCGGGCAGGCTGCTCGATGAGGCGGGCTGGGTCCGCGGGCCGGACGGCAGGCGGGCGAAGGACGGGGTCCCGCTCGCGTTCCGGCTCCAGACCTGGGGGACCGAAGGCCCCACCGGCGAGGTGCTGCAGGCGCAGTGGGACGCCATCGGGGTGGACGTGGACCTGTCCCACGTCGACAACACGCTGGTGCAGCAGGCGCGGGAACGCGGCGACTGGGACGCGCAGACCGCGGCGTTCACGACGCTGGGCAACGTGCCGAGCCTGTTCGCGGTGCAGCTGACGCCGGGCGGGTCGGGCAACTACGGCCACTACGACCTGCCGCAGGCCGCGCCGCTGGTCGAGCGGGCGAACACGGCCACCGACGAGCAGCAGCGCACGGCCGCCGTGCTGGAGCTCAACGCGCTGCAGGCCGAGGTCGTCCCGGCCGTCCCCGTGCACCCGCGCGCCCAGGCGAGCGCCGTCGCCGCGCGGGTCGGCGGCTTCGTGCCGCACCCGCTGCAGTACGAGAACCTCGTGCGGCCCGGCCTCACTCTCGGCGGGTAGAGGTGCGCGCACTCCAGCGGGCGGTGGCCGGCACCGTCGGAATCCTGCTCGTGGCGTCGGTGGTCGTGTTCGCGCTCGTCCGCTCCGCCCCCGGCGACCCGGTGGACGTACAGCTCGGCGAGTCCGGAGGTGTCTCGCTGAGCGAGGAGGACGAGGCCCGGATCCGCGCCGAACGGCTCGCCGAGCTCGGCCTCGACCGCCCGCTGCCCGAGCAGTACCTGCGCTGGCTCCTGCGCATGGCCGGCGGTGACTGGGGGACGTCGTACCGCACCGGGCAGCCGGTGCTGGACGAGATGCTCGACCGGCTGCCCGCGAGCGTCGCGCTCGGCGCATCCGGGTTCGGCGTGGCGGTGCTGCTGGCCTGCGGGCTCGCGCTGCTGGCGAGCCGCCGCCCCGACGGGCCCGTCGACCAGGTCGTGCGGCTGGTCACGCTCGCCGCGGTGGCGGTGCCGTCGTTCCTGCTCGGCACGATCGCCCTGCAGATCGCGACCGGTGCCACCGGCTACCGGATCGCCGGACCGGCGAGCCTCGACCGGCTCTGGCTGCCGGCACTCGTGCTGGGCATCGCGGTCACCCCGACGATGTCGCGGGTGCTGCGGGCGGCGCTCGTGGCCGAGCAGGGCAGGCTCTACGCCGTGGCGGCGCTGGCCCGCGGCGCCTCGCCCACCCGCATGCTGCTGCGCCACGCCCTGCGACCCGCGCTCGGCCCCGTGCTGATCCTGGGCGGCCTCGCGTTCGCCTCCCTGGTCACCGGCTCGATCATCACGGAGGCGGTGTTCACGTGGCCCGGCGTCGGGTTGTTCGCCGTCGACGCGATCGCGGCGCAGGACTACCCGGTGGTGCAGGCGTACGTCGTGCTGGCGACCGCGCTCGTCGTGCTGGTCAACCGCGGTGTCGACCTCGCGGCCCGGCTCGTCGACCCCCGTCAGGACGCGCGGGCGGAGGTCGTGGCGTGACCCGTGGCCGTGGCCTGCTCACCGCGGGCGTCGTGGTGCTGGCGGTCGTCGTCCTGACGACGCTGGCAGCGCCGTGGCTCGCCCCGTTCGACCCGGTCGCGCAAGGGGTGGGGCCGCGGATGGCCGCACCGGGCGGCGTGCACTGGCTCGGCACCGACCGGTTCGGCCGCGACACCGCGTCGCGCGTGCTCCACGGCGGGCGGACCACGCTCTTGCAGACCGGCGCCACGATGCTCGCGGTGATCGCCGTCGGCGCCGCGGTGGGGATCGCGATCGGTCTCGCAGGGTCCCGGCTGGACGATCTCGGGCGGCGACTCGTCGACGGGATCGTCGCGTTCCCGGCCGTGATCGTCATCCTGGCGTTCGTGGGGTTGCGCGGGCCGTCGCTCGCGGCGGTGCTCGGGGGTGCGCTGCTGGTGTGGTGGGCGCCGTTCGCGCGGCTGACCCGGTCGCTCGTGCGGTCGGCGCTCGCCGAGCCGTCGGCCGTCGCGGCCCGTGCGCTCGGGGCCTCGCGCGCCCACCTGCTGCGCACGGAGGTGTGGCCGCGGTTGATCGGGCCGCTCGCCGTGCTCACGGCCGTGGAGGCGGGGCAGCTGATCGCGACCGTCGCCGGCCTGTCGTTCCTCGGGATGGGGGCGCAGCCGCCCGCGGCCGAGTGGGGGGCGATGCTCGCGGAGGTGCGAGGGGTCGCGCTGTCCAGCCCGCACCTCGTGCTGGGGCCGGGCGTCGCGGTGCTGGTCACGGTGTTCGCGCTGACGTGCGTCGGCGAGGGCCTGCGGGACGTCCTCGATCGCGCCACCCTCGCGGTGGCACGGTGAACGCGGTGCTGTCGGTCCGCGGGCTCACCGTGGAGTTCGCCGGCCGGGTCGTGATCGACGACGTGGACCTGCAGGTCGCCGAGGGTGAGGCCGTCGTCGTGCTCGGCGGCAGCGGTTCGGGCAAGTCGACGCTGCTGCGCGCCCTGCTCGGCCTGGTCCCGGCCCCGGGCCGGGTGCGGGTGGCCGAGCTCGCCCTGGGCGCCGACGACCTGACCGCGCCAACGGCGCTGCGCCGGGCCAGGGGCCGGGGGATCGGGATGGTGTTCCAGGACCCCGCGCTCGCGCTCACCCCGCTGCGCCGGGTCGGCTCGCTGCTCACCGAGGTCGCGGGCGATCCGGCCCGGGTGGCACCGCTGCTGCGCGAGAGCGGTTTCGCCGATCCGGCTCCGGTGGCGACGCGACGCGCCTTCGAGCTGTCCGGCGGGATGGCACAGCGCGTCGGGTTCGCCCTCGCGCTGGCGGGAGAACCGCAGGTGGTGCTGGCGGACGAGCCGACGACGGCGCTGGACGGCCCGGCCCGCGAGCAGCTGGTCGAACGGCTCAGGGACCTGGCGGCCTCCGGCACGGCCGTCGTGCTCGTCACCCACGACGTGACGGTGGCGGCCGCACTCGCCGACCGGGTGGTGGTGCTGCACCGCGGCCGGATCGTCGAGCAGGGGCCACCGGCCCGCGTGCTCGGCGACCCGGCGCACGAGGCGACCCGTGCCCTCGTGCGCGACGTCCCGTGGGCGCTGCCGCCTCGTGCCCGTCCCGCCGGGCCCGCGGGTGCCCCCACGATCCGCGTGCGCGGCCTGAGCAAGGCCTACGGCTGCGCGCCGGTGCTGGACGGCCTGGACCTCGACGTCGGAGCGGGCGAGGTGGTGGGGGTCGCGGGGCGCAGCGGCGGCGGCAAGACCACGCTGCTGCGCTGCCTGCTCGGTCTCGAACGGCCGGACGCGGGCGAGCTGCGACTCGCCGGGATCGACCCGGCGGTCCGCGGGTGGCGCGCGGTGCACGCGCCGTGCAGCTCGTGCCGCGGGTGGCGCGCGGTGCGCGCGCCGTGCAGCTCGTGCCGCAGGACCCCGCGCATCGCTCAACCCGTGGCGGACGGCGGCGCAGCTGGTGGCCGATCCGCTCGACTTCCACCGGATCGGCACGCGCGCCGCCCGGCGCGCGTGGGCCCGCGAGCTGCTCTCGTCCGTCGGGCTGGACGGGCTCGCCGACCGCCGCCCGAACGCCCTGTCCACCGGCCAGTGCCAGCGCGTCGCGATCGCCCGTGCCCTCGCCGTCCGACCCGACGTGCTCGTCGCCGACGAGCCGGCGTCCGCGCTCGACGTGACGTTGCAGGCCGAGCTGATCCGCGTGCTGTCGCAGGTGGTGGCCGACCACGGGATGACCGCGCTCGTCGTCTCCCACGACCTGCACGTGCTGGAGCGGCTGTGCGACCGGATCGCCGTGCTCGACGGCGGGCAGCTGGTCGAGGACCTCCCGGTCGGGCGCCTGCGCAGCGACGCCCGACACGATCGGACCCGAGCCCTGCTGGCCGCCTACCCCACCGACCCGCTGACCGGTGTCGCGGGCTGAGGAGAGGACCCACGTGACCGAGTACGAGATCCGCCGCGCCGAGACGGTGAAGGAGCTCGACGGCGCCCGCACCGTCGTCCTCCACGCCGCGGAGACCGACCTCGGCTACGGCCACCAGCCGCGGTGGCACTGGGACCTCGACCGCCCCGTCGAGACCTACGTGGACAACCCGCGGCAGGCGATGTTCGTCGCGCTCGACCTGACCGGCACCGTGGTGGCCACCGCGGCGATCCGGATCGGCGGGCCGAACGTGCCACCGCACCCGCCGGAGCTGGGCCACCGCTACGCCGACCGGCAGGCCGTCGCCCAGCTGCTGCGGGTGGCGACGTTGCCCGCGCACCGGCGTCACGGGCTCGCGCGCCGCCTGGTGGCCGCCTGCCAGGAGTTCGTCCGGGCCGACGGCGGCTTCCGGGTGATCTACCTGCACACCAACACGAACGTGCCGGCCGCCGAACCGTTCTGGCGGTCACTGCCGGTCGTCGAGATCCGCGACGACCGCGGCCGGGAGAGCGATCCCCGCTTCGCCACCGTGCACTTCGAGCTGCCGCTGGACGTGTCCGTCGCGTGAGTGGCAGCCGCGTGAGCATCCGGGCGCGGTTCCGGGCCCTCTCCCCGGCGGCCCGCCTGCTCGTCGTCAACCAGTTCGGGATCAACGTCGGCTTCTACATGGTCGTGCCGTTCCTCGCGACCTACCTCGTCGACGGCCTCGGCTACGCGGCGGCGCTGGTCGGCGTGGTGCTCGGGGTGCGCACGCTGGCCCAGCAGGGACTGTTCCTGGTGGGCGGCACCGCGGCCGACCGGCTCGCTGCCGCCCGGTGATCGTGCTCGGCTGCGCGCTGCGCGTGCTCGCCTTCGGACTGTTCGCGGTGGTCACCTCGCCGGTCGGGATCCTGGCCGCCGCGGTACTCACCGGGTTCGCCGGCGCGCTGTTCAACCCGGCCGTCCGCGCGTACCTGAGCCGGGAGGCGGGGGAGGAGCGCGCGGGCGCGTTCGCCGTGTTCAACACGCGGCCGACGCCGGGGCGTTCGTCGGACCGCTGCTCGGGGCGGTGCTGCTCGCCGTGGACTTCCGCCTGGTCGCGGCCGTCGCGTGCGTGACGTTCCTGCTGCTCACCGTGGCGCAGGCGCTGGTGCTGCCGCGGCACCCCGTCGAGACCCACGGCGAGGGTGTGCTCGGCAGCTGGGGCACCGTCGTGCGCAACCGGCGGTTCGTCGCCTTCACGCTGTGCGGCTCCGCCTACTTCGCGCTCTACAACCAGGTCTACCTGGTCCTCCCGCTCGAGGCGCAGCGGGTGACCGGCACCCCCGCGGTCGTCGGGGTGCTGTTCGCGGTGTCCACGGTGGCCGGGGTCGTGCTGTACGTGCGGGTCGCCGCGTGGGCCGGGAGCCGCTGGCCTCCCGGCACCTGCGTCGCGGCGGGTCTGGCGCTGATGGGGGCGGGCTTCGTACCGGTTGCGATCTCCGCCCCGCTGCTGCCGACGGCCACGGGCCTCACCCCCGCCGCCGCGCTGCCCGTCCTCGCGGGCGCCGTGGTGTTCACCTTCGGCATCGCGCTGGCCAATCCGTTCACCATGCAGCTGCTGCCGGTGCTGGGCAGCGAGCGGCTCGTCGGCACCTACTACGGCTTCTACTACCTGGTGTCCGCGGTCGTGGCCGCCGCCGTCTCGGCCGCCGCGGGCGCGCTCCTCGACGTGAGCGGCCCCGCCTGGCGGGCGGCGGCACCACTCGCACTGGTCGCCGTCGGGTTCGTGGGCGCGGCCGGGACGGCGCTGATGCAGCGGCGTGGGCAGCTGACCTGATGCGGGCGCGCTGCCCGGGCTGATCAGCGCATGCGGTTCTCAGGCCGCTCCGGTGCGGCTCTGTGACCGCACTCGTCGATCACGGTCCCTGCGGGATGGACCGCGGGGTGTTCAGCGGAACGCGGCAACCCCCGGTTGCCGGGCGGGCCGGCTGCGGCGAGCAGTACGTCACGGTCGCGACCACCGCGCTGGTGTACGGCTCGGGCCGATCATGCGCCGCGAGCAGTACCTCAGCAAGCCTGCGGCCGCAGCGGGGTGCTGCTCGCATCGATCACGGGTCACACCGCTCCGCGACGAACACGAACTCGCGGCCCGGGCGGTCCGGGGCCTCGCGCACGTCCCGCACCCGGTAGCCCTGCGCCACCAAGTCCGCCTCCACCTCGTCCCGGCCGCGGAACCGCAGGGTCGAGCCCGAGGTGAGGACCGCGCCGTCGGCCAGGAACCGGTAGGAGTTGCGGAAGGAGACGAGCGGGAGGTCCACGGCGGTGACCTCGAACCGCCGCTCGACCGGCCCGGTGCCCGGGACGTCCACGGTGACCGGAGCGACGTCGACGGCCCACTCCTCCCACGCCCGGCGTTCGAGGCGCCTGGTCTCGAACACGAGATGGCCTGCCGGGCGGAGCGCGGTGTGGATGCCCCGCAGCGTCCGCGCCCACTCGTCGTCGGTGAGGAAGACCTGCGTCACGTTGCCCGTCATCACGGCGAGATCGGCGTCGATCGCCGGCAGTGCCGCGGCGTCGCCGTGGATCCAGGTGATCCGGCCGTCCCGGTCCTTCGACCTCGCGACCTCGATCGATGCCTCGGCCGGGTCGACACCGACGACTCCGCGGCCGGTGCCGGCGAGCATCATCGCCAGGCATCCCGTGCCGCAGCCGACGTCGAGCACCTGGTCGGCGCCGAGTTCGTCCGCGATGCCGAGGTAGGCGGCCAGATCGTGACGCTCCCCCTCGAAGGCGTCGTAGACGGGCGCCATGCGGGGGTGCGCGAAGATCGCATCAGGCACCCGGCCGACGATATTCCCGCTGCCGTGTCCCGCCGACCGATTTGCGCCGCGGCCGGGGTCGTCGACCTGCCGCCCGCGAAGGCGGCCCTACGGCCATCTGGAGTGCCTTTGAGGCCACCTACCGCGAGTGGGAGGCGCTCGGGCGGCCCGGGTGGGAGCGGCTCGGGCTCACCGTCACCTCGGACGGGGTACACCGCGTGTGGCTGGACAACCCCGACGGGGTGCACGCGTGGGAGTTGTCCACTTGAACCGTATCTATCACTCCTTATTTTCCGTAGATGGTGCATGATGAGGAGTGTGAGTGACTGGTACTCCCTCGACGAGGTCGCCGACCGCCTCGGCCTGCACGTCCGCACCGTCCGCAACTACGTCCGCGACGGGCGGTTGGGTGCGGTGCGCATCGGCAAGCAGTACCGGGTCTCCGCCGCCGACCTGCGGGCGCTCACCGGTGGCAGCGGCGGGTCCGGCGGGCCGCGCCGCGTGGAGGTCACGAGCGTGGTCGACATCGACGGGATCGACCAGAGCACCGCAGAGCGGCTGGTCGCGCTGATCACCGGGCTGCCGAGGGGACCGCGGGCGCCGCACGTGGACGTGGTCCACGACGGCCACCGGGTCAAGGTGATCGCCGTCGGGTCGCCGGAGGCGAACGCCGAGCTGATCCGGTTCGTGGGAGCGATGGCCGAGGACGCGGCGTGACCGGCCCACTCACCGGTGCCGTCGCGTTGCCCGACGGCACGCCGGTGCGGGGCCGCGGCCGCCACGAGCCGTTCCCGGCGGGGCCGCTGCCGGAGTTCGGCCTCTACCTCGGACACCCGCCCGGCCGTCGTCGGCTGCTGCCGCGCCGGAGAGCGGAGTGGCGGCCCGACTGGCCCGCCGCGTGGCTCGACTGGCCCGACTTCCGCACGCCGCGCGACCCCGCCGCGGCGGCCGCGGGGATCGTCGAGGCCTACGAGCGGGCCCGTGCGGGGGAGCGCGTGGAGGTCGCGTGCACCGGCGGCACCGGGCGCACCGGCACCGTGATCGCCTGCATGGCCGTGCTCGCCGGGCACCCCGCGCCCGACGCGGTGGCGTGGACTCGGAGCCACTACCGGCGGCGTGCGGTGGAAACCGCTGGTCAGCGGCGTTTCATCGCTGGTTCGCCGACCACCGGTGAATCCGCGCGACGTGCTGCGACTCCCTTCCCGACCAACCGATCGACGAACCGGAGGACACATGGCGCAGCTCGACCACTCCTTCACCGCCCCGCTGGAGAAGGACGGCTCCTTCCCCACCTACGTGACGGTGCCCGGCTCGGCCGAGCTGCTCGGCACCCGGCGCGCGGTGAAGGTCGGCGGCACATCGACGGCCACCCGTTCACCGCCACCCTCATGCCGTCCGGGCACGGCCCGCACTGGTTGCCGATCCGCGCCGCGCGCTCTGCAAGCAGATCGGCAAGCACCGGGCGAGGAGGTGGCGTTCCGGCTGGACGAGCGGTTCAGCTGACGAGCGCCGGCTCGTGGAGCGTGGCAAGGGCGGCCGCGGTGGCGGCATCGGCAGGCAGGTAGGCGAGGAGGCGCTGGTCCTCCGGGCCGGGGAGCGGGAGGCACTCGAAGGCCAGGCGAAGGGACCCCGCGGTGGGGTGCACCCAGCGCTCCACGCCCGTCGACGGCGGGAGCACGCCTCGCGCGAACCGGCGGGAGAACTCCCCGCCCTCGGTGACCGACAGCTCCCCGGCGAGCGCCGCAGCCGTGTGGTCCGCGAGGTCAGCGGCGGCCCGCAGCGCGGCGGCGTGCGCGTCGGCCACCTGTTCCCAGTCGGGGAACGCGGTGCGGGCGCGCGGGTCGCAGAAGACGAAGCGCACGATGTTGGGCTCCGCGGCGTCGAACAGCCCGACCGGCGCCGCGAGGCTGCGGAACCCGGCGGTGGACGCGAGTACGTCGCCGTGCGGTGCGAGGACCAGCGCCGGCGTGGAGTCGAGCCGGTCCAGCAGGGCCAGCACGGTGGGCCGCACGGTGCGCGCGGGCGGTTGCGCCTGCACGCAGACGTCGCCGGAGACCACCTTGACCATCCGGTACACGTGCACCCGTTCCTCGGGCGAGAGGCCGAGCACGTCGGCGAGCGCCCCGATGACCTGGGTGGACGGGCGGCGGTCGATGCCCCGCTCCAGACGTGTGAGGTACTCGACGCTGAGGCCCGCGAGTGACGCCAGCTCCTCCCGGCGCAGCCCGGGGGTGCGGCGGCGGGGACCGCTGGGGAGACCGACGGCGGCGGGGGTGGTCGCCTCCCGCCGGGCACGCAGGAATGCGCCGAGCGCGTTGTCGGTCACCTGCCCAGGGTATGGGGTCCCTGGCGGGGACTCCCTCGCGTGACCGGACCGGTCGACGATCCCGGGTATGAAGTATCGGCTCTTCGGCCACACCGGCCTTCGGGTATCGGAGCTCTTCCTCGGCACGATGACGCTCGACGACGCGGGCACGACCCGCCGGATCGTCGACGCCTACGCCGACGCGGGCGGCAACGTCCTGGACACCGCGTCCGCCTACGGGGACGGGGAGGAGCTGCTGGGCTCCGTGATCGAGCGGCGCGACCGGTTCGTGCTCGCCACGAAGTACACGCTCTCGCGCGACGCGGGTGACCCCAACGGGGCGGGGAACCACCGCAAGAACCTCGTCCACTCACTGGAGCGGAGCCTGCGCAGGCTGCGCACCGACTACGTCGACGTCTACTGGGTGCACGTCTTCGACCGGCACACCCCGCTGGAGGAGACGATGCGCGCGCTCGACGACGCCGTGCGCGCCGGCAAGATCCTCTACGTGGGGATATCCGACGCCCCGCCTGGGTCGTCGCTCGTGCGAACACGCTCGCGCAGTGGCGGGACTGGACCCCGTTCGCGGGCCTGCAGGTGCCCTACAACCTGCTGCAGCGCGACATCGAGCGGGAGCTGCTGCCGATGGCGGAGGCGCTCGGGATGAGCGTGGCGGCGTGGGCGCCGCTCGCGGCGGGCCGCCTCGCAGGCGCTCCCGCCGCTTCTCCCGGGAGACCTTCACCCCGCGCGACGAGGCCGCCGCCGCGGCCGTGCGCGCGGTCGCCGACGAGCTGGGTGCGACCCCGGCACAGGTGGCGCTCGCGTGGACGCGCACGAGGTCGGCGGCCGTGCACCCGCTCATCGGGGTCAGCACGGTCGAGCAGCTCGCGGAGAACCTGGGCGCGCTCGACCTCACCCTGCCCGGCGAGGCGGTGCGCACGCTGGAGTCTGCGGTGGGGTTCGACCGCGGCTTCCCCGCCGACTTCATCACCGAGTGCGAGCCCTCCCCGTTCGTGTTCGGCGACCACGCGACCGCGGTGGTCGGTAGATGATGTCGAGAACGGGGGACGGGCCTCGACGTCTCGGGTGAGGACGGCCATCGTGGACGTCCCGCCGAGGAGGAGCCATGACCGAGAACAAGCCGCTGGACCACGAGTTCACCGCCGTGTTGGAGAAGAGCCCCGAGCCCGGCGGCTGGACCTACGTGGTGATGCCGGGCTCCGCCGAGTTCTTCGGCACCCGAGGCCTGGTGAAGGTGCGCGGCACCGTCGACGGGCACCCGTTCCGCAGCTCGTTCATGGCGCTCGGCGACGGCCGGCACAAGCTGCCGGTGAAGGGCGAGCTGCAGCGGGCCATCGGCAAGGGCCCCGGCGAGGCGGTCACCGTGTACCTCGAGGAGCGGATCACAGGGCGTTGATCGTCCCGGTACGCTCGGTTGGGTGATCTGTCCGAAGTGTCAGAACCGAATGCATACCGTCGACCGGCGAGGCGTGCACATCGAGCAGTGCCAGGCTGCCGGGGAATCTTCCTCGACAGGGGCGAGCTCGAGCAGATCGCGGGCGCCGAGCAGAGCTACTACGGCAGCCACGGCGCCCCGCCCGCCCACTACTCCGATTCGCCGCCGCCCTTCCAGCGCCACCGCGGGGGCCACAGCGACTCACCGCCCCCGTACGGGCACCAGCAGCGCGGCCACTACGGCGACTCGCCGCCGCCGTACGGCCACCAGAAGGGCCACAAGCGCCGCAAGGGCTTCCTCGACGAGCTGTTCGGCTGAGCGAGGCTTGCCGAGCGAGCATCCGGCGCTGAACACCGAGCAGCGCCCGGTCGACCTGCAGATCTGCCTCGGCTGCGGCGACCGGTTCACGAACCCGGTCGTCGAGCCCGATGCGCCGGTGCTGATCTGCGGGCACTGCGGACACCGGCAGCCGTTCCGGCGGTTGCCGTTGTTCGCGCTCACCGGCCCGAGCGGGGCGGGCAAGTCCGCGGTGGCGCGGCTGCTCCCGCAGGCCGTCGGGGACGTCGCGGTCGTGGTCGAGCAGGACGTGCTGTGGAACGCGGGTCTGCGGGATCCCGCCGACGACTTCGCCGACTTCCGCCGGGTCTGGCTCCGGATGGCGGCGATGCTCCACCAGAGCGGGCGTCCGGTGGTGCTGGTGGGCACGGTCGTGCCGGAGCAGTTCGAGCGACGCCCCGAGCGCGTCTTCGTCGAGGAGATCCACTACCTGGCGCTGGTGGCCGACGCAGACCTCCTGCGGTCCCGGTTGCGCGCCCGCCCGGCGTGGCGCGGCTGGGACGAGCCGCGGATCGCGGAGACGGTGGAGTTCAACGACTG
The DNA here is from genome assembly GCA_001942185.1 of Pseudonocardia sp. CNS-004. GTDB lineage: Bacteria > Actinomycetota > Actinomycetes > Mycobacteriales > Pseudonocardiaceae > Pseudonocardia. Next base: position 64,394 of record MKJV01000101.1, on the reverse strand, counting down.
GCTGCGCGCGGAGGGGCCCAGGCTCGACCCTCCCGTCGAGGTGGTCGACACGACGTCGGTCGCGCTGGCCGAGACCGCGCGCAGGGTGGTCGAGTGGGTGCGGCGTGGCGTGGATCAGGCCCGCAACGTCGAGCCGTAGAGCGTCTCGAGCGCCTTCCAGTGCCGCTCTCGGCGGACGCGTCGTACGTGGGGTTGTCCGGCACGGCGAACCCGTGCTGCGCCGGGTAGAACTCCACCGTGTGCCGCACGCCCGCCTCGGTCAGCGCGGTGTCGAGCAGATCCGCCTGGGCCGGTGTGAACGAGCCGTCGTCCTCGGCGCCCGCGACGTACACGGTGGCGGTGATCCGGTGCGCGGCCAGGTGCGGGCTCTGCGGGTCGTCCTCCACGGCGATCCGCCCTCCGTGGAACGACGCCGCCGCGGCCACCCGGTCCGGGTGGGCGCCGGCCGTGATCAGCGACAGCCTGCCGCCCATGCAGTAGCCGGTCGTGCCGGCCGCGGTGCCGGTGACCTCGGGCCGGGCCAGCAGGAAGTCGAGGTACGCGCCCGTGTCCGAGACGATCCGCTCCTGCGTGAGACCGCCCATGTACCCGAAGAGCCGACCGCGCTCGTCGGGGTCGCCGAACACGGTGGCCATGTCGAACGGGGCCCATTCCCCCTCGCGGTAGTAGAGGTCCGGGACCAGCGTCACGTAGCCCATCTCCGCGATCCGGTCGGCCATCACCCGCATGGTCTCCCGGGGCCCGCCCGCGTCGGGGAAGAGGAGGACGCCGGGCCACGGCCCGGCGCCGTCGGGGACGTGCAGGGACGCGGGGCAGATCCCGTCGGGGGAACCGATCCGGACGTCGACGCGGGCCATGTCCTCACCGTAGTCAGCGGTACGCGCCGGTGCAGGTGTGCGCGAGCACCCGCGCGTCATCGCCCGGGGTGGCGCCGGCCGCCGCGCGCTTCGCCTCCTCGAGCGACGCGGCGTACGCCCAGCCCCATGCGCGGTTGGACGCCTGCGCCACGGCGGCGCAACCGTTCGTCACACGCACCGCCTCCTGGCAGTCGCTCGCGTCGCACCCGTCGACGGCGGCGCTCGCCGCGGCGGCGCCGGAGGGCTGCTCGTAGGAGTAGCCGATGTTGCCGGTCTCGACCGAGATCGCGATCGCGGCCCAGGTGTTCGGGGCGGCGTTCGCCTGCGCCGCACCCAGGACCATGGTGCCGCTGGCGAGTGCCGTGCCGACGGCCGCTCGGATGATCGTGGAACGGATGGTCCCCATGGCCGGTCTCCCTCGGTGTCGCTCGGTGTGGAGGGGACGACCGACGCGGGCGCGGATCGGTTGGGGACCGAGGCCGTCACGCCCTGTCGTAGCTGAGCACCACGGTGCCGTTCTCGAGGCTGCGCGTGCCGGTGAGGGTGAAGCCGGTGGGCTGGAAGTCCGCGGTGAAGAGCGGGATCCCGGCACCTGCCACCACCGGGTAGACCTTGAGGACGAGCGCGTCGATCTCCGCGAGCAGCGACCCGGCGAGCCGGGACCCGCCCATGAGGTAGATGTCCTTGCCCTCCTCCGCCTTCAGCCGCCGGATCCGCTCGACGACGTCGCGGGAGACGACCTCGACGGCCGGGTCCGGGCTCCCGGTGAGGCTCGTGGACACCACGATCTGCTGCAGGTGCGCGTACGGGCTGGTCACGTCGATGTCGAGGGCGGCCTGGTAGGTGGTGCGGCCCTGCACGCCGACGTCGAAGTTCCGGTTGGGGACGTCCACGCCGAGTTGTGCGCGCACGTGGGTGGGTAGGGCGTCCGGGTAGTCGGTCGTGATGAAGTCGATCACGTCCGGGGTGACGGGGAAGAAGTCGGCCGTCCCGTCCGGTGCGGCGATGAAGCCGTCGATGGTCGTGCCGACGTAGTAGACGAGCTTTCGCACGCGAGGCCTCTTCCGTAGTACTGTGACTGTAGTGGTTGAAACATAGTACTACGGCTGAAGTGGTGTCAACGAAGGGACTTCGATGCGGCAGAACCCGGCTCGACGGGCGGCGCTCCTGGATGCGGCCATCGAGGTGCTGGCCAGGGAAGGTGCGCGCGGGCTGACCTTCCGTGCGGTCGACGCGGAGGCCGCGGTGCCGGTCGGTACGGCCACCAACTACTTCAGCAGTCGCGACGAGCTGTTCATGCAGGTCGGGCTGCGCTTCTACGAGCGCCTGGAGCCCGACGCCGGCGTCCTCGCCGCCGGGCTCGCCGGGCCGCGGGACCGTGATCGGGTCACCGAGCTGATGCACGACGTCGTGAACCGCGTCAGCGCGTTCCGCTCCGGATACCTGGCGCTGCTGGAGCTGCGGTTGGAGAGCACCCGCCGCCCGGCGCTTCGCGAGCTGCTCAGCGAGCGGATCCGCGCCGACGTCGACGCCAACATCCGCTACCACGAAGAGGCGGGCCTCCCCGGCGACGCGACGACCGTGGTGCTGCTCTACATGGCGCTGAACTGGCTGATCCTCGAACGGCTCACGCTGCCCGACGTCTTCCCGGAGGACGGGATCCACGACCTGGTCACGGACGTGGTCGAGCGCGTGCTGCCCGGCCCGGGGCGCTCGGGCTGATCAGTTGCCGATGAGCCGGGCGAGCACCTCGTGCACCTCGCCCGGGCTCGGCGGGTCCGCCTCGACGACGCACCGCAGGAGCAGCCCGTCGACGGCTGCGGCCACCCCGGCGCGCGTGACCGGGTCGGGGACGTGCGGGGTGAGGAAGGTGTCGACGGCGGCGGGCCACCGTGCGGCCTCCATCCGCAGTTCCGGCCGGCGGGCGGCGAGCAGGAAGAGCTCGTACTCCGCGGCGACGTAGGCGGGGCTCGCCCCGGTGCCGTCGGCGACGAGGCGAGCGAGCGCCGCGATCGGGTCGATGTCGCCGGTGCAGGCGTCGAGTCCCCGCAGGTAGGCGTCGTTGCAGGCGGCGAGCGCCGCGACCAGCAGGTCGTCGACCGCCGGGAAGTAGTAGGTGACCGCGCTCGGTGGCACCCCCGCCTCGCGGGCCACCACCCGCTGGCTCACGGCCGCGATGCCGGCGCTCTCGATCACCCGCATCGTGGCGTCGATCAGCAGTCTGCGACGTTGCTCGCCCTTGAGCCTGCGCCCGTCGGTGGTGGTCAGTGTGCCGCCCCCATCTCGAGGGCGAGCACACCGGCGATCACCAGTGCGATGCCGCCGACCTGCACCCACGTCATGCTCTCGCCGAAGAACGCCACGCCGACCATCGCGACGAGCGCCACCCCGGCCGCGGCCCACACGCCGTACGCCACGCCGATCGCCATCCCCCGCGTCAGGGCCTGGGACAGCAGGCCGAACGCGGCGAGGTACCCGACCGCGACGACGATCGACGGGACGGTCCTGGTGAAGCCCTCGGAGAGCTTGAGCGCGGACGTCGCGATCACCTCGGTGAGGATCGCACCGGCGAGGAACAGCCAGGGCATGAGCGCCTCCGGAGCAGAAACCTGAGCAACTGCTCCAGATTCTACGTCGCGCGCGCAGCTGGCATCGTCACGGGTGTGCTGACCCCCATCCAGCTGCTCGAGCTCGACCGCAAGCACGTCTGGCACCCCTACGCGCCGATGCCCGGTGTGCGCCCGCCGTACCTGGTGGAGTCCGCGCAGGGGGTACGCCTGCGGCTCGCCGAACCGGTCGACGGCGTGAGCGAGCTGGTCGACGGGATGTCGTCGTGGTGGTCGGCGATCCACGGCTACGCGCACCCGGTGCTGGACGAGGCCGTGCGCGACCAGCTCGGCCGGATGAGCCACGTCATGTTCGGCGGGCTCACCCACGAGCAGGCGATCCGGCTGGCCACCACGCTCGTGGAGATCACGCCGGAGCCGCTGCAGCACGTCTTCCTCGCCGACTCGGGCTCGATCTCCGTCGAGGTCGCGATCAAGATGTGCCTGCAGTACTGCGCTCGCGCCGCCGCCCGGAGCGACACCGGCTGCTGACCTGGCGCGGCGGGTACCACGGCGACACCTGGCACCCCATGTCCGTGTGCGACCCGGACGGCGGGATGCACCACGTCTGGGCCGGTGCGCTGCCGGAACAGGTCTTCGCCGACGCCCCGCCCCGCGAGTTCGACCTCGCGTACGTGGAACACCTGGCGGACCTGCTCGACCGGCACGCGCACGAGGTGGCGGCCGTGATCGTCGAGCCGGTGGTGCAGAACGCGGGCGGGATGCGCTTCCACTCGCCGCGCTACCTGCAGGCCCTGCGGGAGCTCGCCGATGCGCACGACGTGCTGCTGGTGTTCGACGAGATCGCCACCGGCTTCGGGCGCACCGGCGAGCTGTTCGGCGCGGACCACGCGGGCGTGAGCCCGGACGTCATGTGCGTCGGCAAGGCCCTCACCGGCGGCTACCTCTCGATGGCCGCCACCCTGTGCACCCCCGAGGTGGCCGACGGGATCTCGCGCGGCGAGCTGTCCGTGCTCGCGCACGGCCCGACCTTCATGGGCAACCCGCTCGCCGCCGCGGCGGCGAACGCCTCGATCGGCCTGCTGCTCGGCGGCGACTGGCGCGGTGGGGTGGCCCGCATCGAGAAGGCGCTGCACGCCGGCCTGGGGCCGGCCCGCGAGCTGCCCGGCGTGCGCGACGTGCGCGCCATGGGGGCCATCGGGGTGGTGCAGCTCGACCACGAGATCGACGTCCCGGCGGCCACGGCCGCCGCGGTGCGGGAGGGCGTGTGGCTGCGCCCGTTCCGCGACCTGGTCTACACGATGCCCCCGTACGTCACCGACGACGAGGACCTGGCCCGCATCTGTGCGGCGGCAGTGGCCGCCGCAGAAGTGGGATGAGGTGCCTGCGGCAGACACGCATCTCGGAATGATCTTCCCTGGTCGCGCACCCGTTCCCGGTCCACGCACCCGGTCGACGGGTCGCGTGGCACGACCAGCGGCGCGCGAGCGGTACTACAGGATCCCCCGCACGTCCCGGTCGTCGTGCCTCGGAACCAGCCTGTCGATCAGCCGTTCGTCGACCCCGTCGAACTCGAAGGAATCCGGCACCTCGTCGAGCTTCCCGCGCTCGTCCCGTCGCCAGCGGACCCCGGCCGCGTCGGTGAAGGCGATCGCGACGTGCAGCTTGTTCGGGTCCATGTGGACGGCGTTGCGTTGGTCGAGCACGACGCGCAGGGCGTTGGTGAGCTTGTGAGCGGTGTCGGCCGGGGTGGGGCTCTGCGTGCCCCGTTCTATCGCCACCGAGAACGGAGGTTCCTCCCCCGATATGCGCACGGTGAGGCGGTAGACGGGGAGGCCGCTGCTGTTCGCGGCGTGCACCGTCCAGTTGTTCCGCCCGCGGAACACCCACACCGCCACCTTGCTCGCCTGCCACTGGCGTTCACTCTGCGCCCGCCGACGTTCGTCTTCGACGTGGCCGGCCAGCTGCCGGTCGATCGCCTTCTGCTGGGTCCGGTAGCTGCGGACGGCAACGATTCCGGCGAACAGGGCGGCACCGAATGCGCCGAGCGTTCCCGCGGCGTTCACCCAGTCCGCCACCGACCCGAAGTCCACGGACCAGACCATAGCGATGCGGGCACGCTCGGGAATCTGCCTGGTCGAACAGCGCTTTCGTACCAACTCTTGGTACGAAAGCGCCGTTCGACCAGCGATCCGGGTGCTGCTACAGCCGCCCGTACTTGTTGTAGACGTCGATCACGGGAACTCCCGCCTGCACCTCCTCGCGGACCTTGTCCTCGATGTCCTTGGCCTCCTCGGACTTCGCCAGCACCTCGTCGAGGGCGTCCTTCGGGATCACGAGCACACCGTCCTCGTCGCCGAAGATCCAGTCGCCCGGGTTGACGCGGACCTGGCTGGTGAGGCTGCCGGTGACCGAGATCGGCACTTCGATGTCGTGGATCCGGGAGCGGCGCAGCGACTCGATCGGTGAGGTGTAGCGGGCGAAGACGCCGAGACCGTCGATCTCCCGGACGAGCCGGCCGTCGCGGATGCCGCCGTCGATGACGACGCCGGTGGCGCCGCGGGCCCGGCTGGCGTTGCTCATCAGCTCACCCCAGATCCCGCTCTGGCGTTCGCCCGCGGCCCCGACGACCACCACGCATCCCTCGTACATCTGCGTGAACACGCCGAAGTCGGCGAGCTTGGTGTTGGGGGGCATCTCGTCGCGCTCGCGCATGTCGGGTGACGCCATGACGGTGTAGGCGGGTCCGGCCACCTGCATCGAGCGGTCCAGCGGGGCGATGCCGAGGTCGAGGCACTGGTTGGGCAGCCCCATCTCGTCCATGATGTCGTACACCACGGCGGTGTAGAGCCCCTTGAGCCGCTTGGCGACGTCCGCGTCGACGCTGGTCATTCGAATATCCCGAAGCCCGGCACGGCGTGCTTGCGGACGCCGTCCATGTCGGGCTCGACGCCGATCCCGGGGGTGTCGGGCAGCGTGATGTAGCCGTCCTTGACGATCGATCCGCTGCCGTCCGGTGCCTTCACGTAGCTGTCCCACACCTCGCGCTCCTCGAGCGCGTGCCACTCCTGCACGAGGAAGTTGGGGATCGCACCGCACTGGTGTGCCGTGGCCATCGTGCCCAGCGGGGTGGAGACCAGGTGCGGGGCGAACGGCACGTAGTGCATCTCGGCGAGGTTGGCGATCTTCTTGGCCTCGGCGAGCCCGCCGCACTTGGGCACGTCCGGCTCGATCACGTCGACCGCGCCCTTCTCCAGCAGCTCCCGGAAGCCCCAGCGCAGGTAGAGGTTCTCGCCCACGCAGATGGGGGTGCGGGTCTGCGCGCGCACCCGCACCAGCGCGTCGATGTTCTCCGCCGGGATCGGCTCCTCGAGCCACATCAGGTTGAACGGCTCCAGCTCCCAGGAGATCTTGCAGGCGCTGGGGACGTCGTAGCGGGCGTGGAGGTCGATGGCCAGGTCGACGTCCGGGCCGATCGCCTCGCGCACGGCCGCCACCCGCTCGACCATCGAACGCAGCTCGGCCGCGTTGATGGTGTGGTTGAACTCGTCGTACTTGGCCGGGTGGTGCAGGTCGTCGATGTCGAACTTGATCGCGGTGAAGCCCTCGGAGACCATCCGCTGCGCGCGGTCGACGCAGCCGGAGATCGAGCCGCTGGGGTCGTCGCCGTCGCCGCAGTCGGCGTAGAGCCGGATCCGGTCGCGGAACTTGCCGCCGAGCATCCGGTGCACCGGCTGGCCCGCCGCCTTGCCCGCGATGTCCCACAGCGCCAGCTCGATGCCGGACAGGGCGATCACGAACACGCCCGCCTGCGGGCCCGCGAAGACGCGCCGCCGCAGCTTCTCCCAGCACCGCTCGACGTTGCGCGGGTCCTCGCCGATCAGCAGGTGCTTGAACTTGTCGATCAGTCCGACGACGCCGCCGGCCCCGGCGTCCGGGTTCGCCTCGCCGTAGCCGGTGATGCCCTCGTCGGTGTCGATCCGCACCAGCGTGGCCTCACCGTGGTAGGCAACCACCGCGGTCGTGACGTTGACGATTCTCATGCTTCTCCTTCCGGCCCGTGCGGGCCGAGTGGACGAACTACCTGCCGGTCAGGCGATCAGCTGGCCGCCGGACACGTTGATCTCGATACCGACGGCGTGCTGCGCGCGGTCGGAGGCGAGGAAGACCACCCAGTTGGCGACGTCGTCGGGTTGGCCGATGCGCCCGATGAGGGTGTTCGAGAGGAGGCGCTCGCGGGCGCGGGGGAGGACATCCACCCCTGCGTCATCGGCGTCTCGACGTTGCCGGGTGAGACGCAGTTGACGTTGATGTTGTACGGGGCGACGTACCGCGCGAGGTCCTTCGTGTAGGCGAGGATCCCACCGAACGCGGCGTCGTAGCCGGGGATGTTCGCGACCGTGCCGTGCGCCGTGAAGGAGCACATGTTCACGATCTTCCCGTAGCGCCGCTCCATCATCCCGGGCAGAACGGTCTGGCAGCCGCGGAAGACGCCGGAGAGGTGCCCTTCGATCTGGCGGTGCCATTCGTCGTCGTCGGTGTCCAGGTGCCCGCTGACGGGCCCGGGCGCGGGGCCCGCGATGTTGCAGAGGATGTCGACCGGGCCGAGGTCTTCTTCGACGGAGCGGACGAGCTCCTGCCAGTTGTCACGGCTGGCGACGTCGAGCGCGTATCCGCGGCACGACCCGGCGCCGCCGCCGAGCTCCTTCATCGCGCTCGTGACGCCGGCTTCGTTGATGTCGGCGCCCGCCACCCGCACACCCTCGGTCGCGAGGGTCGTCGCGACCGCCCTGCCGAACCCGGACGCCGCGCCCGTCACGATCGCGACCTTGCCTTCGAGCGAAAGATCCACTGGTTGTCACATCTCCTTGTCGAAACCGGTCAGCCGCGGACCGCGCCCGCGACGAGCCCCTTGACGAGATAGCCCTGGGCGAACCACACGAAGAGCAGCGTCGGGACGACCATCAGCACGCCTGCCGCCGACATCGGCCCCCAGTCGATGCCGAACTGGGTGACGAAGTTGGTGAGGCCGACCGGCAGGGTCTGGGCGGCCTCGCTCGAGGTCAGCGTGAGCGCGAGGAGCAGGTCGTTCCAGGTGAACAGGAAGGTCAGCACCGCGCTGGCCGCGATCCCCGGCCCGATGAGCGGGGCGACGACGAACACGAGCTTGCGGAGCACGCCCGCGCCGTCGATCTCGGCCGACTCCTCGATCTCCTTCGGGAGGTCCTGGATGAAGGCCATCATCAGCCAGATCGCCACCGGCAGCTTGGACGCCGCGTGGGTGAGGACGAGCCCGAGCACCGTGTCGAGCAGGCCGATCCCGGAGAACACGGAGAACAGCGGGATGGCGAGCGCGATCACCGGGATCATCCGCATGATCAGCAGCACCGTGATCACGACCTTGACCCCGGGCAGCCGGAACCGCGCGAGCACGTACGCGCACGGCAGCGCGAGCACCGTCACCAGCGCCACCGTGGCGAGCGAGACGACGATCGAGTTCCAGACGTAGTCGGCCATCTCGTACTCGGTGAAGACCGTGACGTACTGCTCGAGCGTCACCGTGCTCGGCAGCAGCCGCACCGGCACCGCGAACAGCTCGTCCGAGGTGCGCAGCGAGGTGATCAGCAGCCACGCCAGCGGGAAGATCGACACGAGCACGGTCAGCACCAGCACGACGTAGCGGGCGACCAGGCCCACGGTCGCGCCCGTCCGGCGTGGGCGCACCGGTGCCGGTCTGGTGGCCTCGAGCGTCACGCCTGCCATGCCGACCTCCCTGAGGTGAGCCGCGGGATCCCGTAGAGGAGCGCGAGTACGAGCAGCGACAGCACGAGCGCCACGTACGACACGGCCGCGGCGTGGCCGAAGTCGACGCTCTGGAACGCCAGCTTGTAGGCCTCCACGGTGAGGAGGTTCGAGGCGTTGCCGGGCCCGCCCTGCGTCATCAGCCAGACGACGTCGAACGTCCGGAACAGATCGATGATCCGGATCATCATGGCGATCACGACGACCGGACGCATCAGCGGCAGCACGATCGCCCAGAACGTGCGCCACGCCGATGCCCCGTCCACCGCCGCCGCCTCGAGGGGCTCCCGTGGGATCGCCTGGAGCCCGGCGAGGAACAGCAGCACCAGCAGCGGGGTGTTCTGCCACGCGCTGGCGATGATCACCGAGACCAGCGCCCACGCGGGGTCGGACAGCCAGGGGATGGCCGGGAGCCCGAGCCGGACGAGCACGGCGTCGATCAGCCCGTACTGCTCGTTGAACAGCCACCGGAAGTTCAGGCCGACCACCGCGGGCGCCACCATCGGTGGGATCAGCAACAGGGTGCGGGCCGGTCGCAGCCCGCGCAGCTTGCTGCTGAGCAGCACCGCGATCGCCATGCCGCCCACCACCTCGATCACGAGCGACGCCACGGTGAAGATCACCTGGTTGCGCAGGGTCTGGCCGAAGGACGTGCCGGTGAACAGGTCGGTGTAGTTGCTCAGGCCGAGGAACGGGCTCTCCGCGGAGTTCAGGTCCCAGCGGAAGAAGCTCATGACGAACGAGTGGCCGAGCGGGTACAGGAAGATCACCAGCATGAGCAGGATCGCGGGTGCGGCCAGCGCATATCCGGTGAGCCACTTCGGCGCCGGCCGCGAGCGCCGGGCGACAGGCGCTCGCGGCCGGGACATCTGAGAGGTCGCCATGGTCAGCGCAGCGCCCCCGACTGCTGCAGGATCCGGGTGCACTCGGCGGCCGCCGCGTCGAGGGCGGCCTGGGGGCTCATCTGGTCGCTGAGCGCGTTCTGCACCGCCGTCTGCACGACCGTGGAGACCTTGTCGAAGCCCGGCACCTTCGGCCACTCCTTGCCGTTCTCGATCGTGGTGCGCAGGTCGGACAGCCACTGTTGCTCCATGCCCTGCGCCTGGCCGATCACCTGGTCGGCGGTGGACATGCGGCTCGGGTAGTTCTTGAACTCCGCGTACTGGTCGACGAGCGCGTCCGGGGTGACCGTGAACTTCAGGAACTGTGCCGCCGCGTCCTTGTTCCGGGAGTACTTGTTGATCGCGAGCCCGTGGGAGATCGCACAGGAGGCGCTGGTCGCGTGGCTCGGCATCGGGGCCGTCGCGAACGTGTCGGAGACGGTGGACAGCGCCGGGTCGCCGAAGCTCGCGTACGCCCCCGGCCAGTCGAAGACGGCCGCGCAGGTGCCGTTGGTGAAGCCCGCCGAGTTCTCGTTCCACTGGTAGGTGACCACGTCCGACGGCGTGATCCGGTGTTCCTGGATGAGGTCGCGGTAGAACGTGAGCGCCTCGACCCCCGCGGGGGAGTTGAACGTGACGTTGTTGTTCTGGTCGAGCCAGTCGCCGCCCGCCTGCCAGAGGAAGTCGGCGAACTGGCGCTGGGCCGGGTCGCCCTGTCCGGGGAGGACGAGGCCGAACTGGCCGCCGCTCGTGAGCTGCTGCCCGACGGTCACCAGCTCCTCCCACGTCTTCGCGGGCTGCACACCCGCGGCCTCGTAGAGGTCACGGCGGTAGTACTGGGTGCGCGAGTCCATGTTGCGGGGGATCGCGGCCAGCTCCCCGTTGGCCGGGTTCGTCATGTACTGGATCGCGACCGGGAAGAAGTCCGCGAGGTCCGCGGCGTCGAAGTGGTTGTTGAGCGGCTCGAAGTGCGGGAAGAAGGCCCCGATCTGCGCCGTGTGGGTGCTGTAGACGTCGTACTGCGTGCTGCGCGCCGCGGCGAGGGTGATCTCCTTCGAGGTGAGCGGGGTGAACTGGAGCAGGTCGTAGGTGACCGTGATCCCCGTCTGGGCCTTGAACGCCGAGGTGACCTTCTCCCAGTAGGCGGGATAGCGGTCGCCGCCGGTGATGAGGAGTGCGTTGATCTCGGTGTCGCCGCCGGAGTCCCCGCCGCCGCATGCGGTCAGGAACGATCCGGCCGCGGCGCCCGCGGCGAGAGCCATCGAGCCGCCGAGGAAGCGGCGCCTGCTCAGAGCGCTAGACATCGTGCGTACCTCCCATGGAAACCTCCTCGTCGAGGTCGTTCAGGTCGGTCTTGCAGGTCGATCACCCCGCTGCCATGCCGGAGGCCCGCCGCGCTGTGCGAGCGGAGGGCGGCGGCAGCGGAGAGATTTCTCGACCCGGAGGGCCGGAACAGCTACTTGTCCTATAAGCTGATGACATGCACAGGAGACAAGAGTCCACCGACGCTGTCAAGGTCCGGACTCTCCCGGTGCAGGTGGCCGCCCGCCTGACCCGGCGCATCGTCGACGGTGAGATCACCGGCGGCCGAGCCCCGTCCGAGCTGGACATCTCGCAGGAGTTCGGCGTCTCCCGGGTCGTCGCGCGCGAGACGCTCAAGATCCTTGCCTCGCTCGACATCGTGGACATCGCGCAGGGACGACGGGTGATGGTGCGGCCACAGGCCGAATGGGACTACCTGAGTCCGCTGCTGGTGGAGTGGCTGCCCGAGGGGCACGTCGACGAGTTGCTGCGGGAGCTGCTCCAGATGCGGGTGCTGCTGGAGCCGGAGCTCGCCGCCATGGCCGCTGCGACCATCTCCGACGAGACGCTGACCCGGCTGCGCGACGAGCTCGACCGGATGGCTGACCTGGAAGGCGACCCCGAGGCCTACCTCGAGGTCGACCACGAGTTCCACATGGAGATCTGCCGCGCCGCGAACAACCGCATCCTCGACCGGATCATGTACTCGGCCCGCTGGCTGGGCACGGCGAGCCGCAGGATCACGAACGAGGCCCCGGGCAGCCTGCGGGCCGCCACGGAAGCGCACACCACGATCTACGCGGCGCTCGCGGTCCGAGATCCGGACGCTGCCCGCGAGGCGATGCGTACGCACGTGCAGCGCAACTCCCCGATCCTCGAGGCCAAGGAGCAGCGGGACAAGCGCGGTCCGGTGCGTGGTACCGGCACGCGCACCGAGCGGTAGCGCGGAGCGCGACCGCAGGTGGACGGATCCGGATTCGACGGAGAGGACGGACGAGGCATGACAGCGGTGGAGGAGCCGATCCGGCTCGGGCTGATCGGCACCGGGCTCGCGGTGGAGAAGTTGCACTGGCCCGCGTTGCGCCAGATGCCCGACCGCTTCGTCGTCACGACGTACGCGGACCGGTCGCCCGAGCAGGCGGCGCGCTTCGCCGCCTACAGCGGTGTCGACGGCGCGCGGTTCCACGAGGACCACCGCGACCTGCTCGCCCGTGACGACGTCGACGCCGTGCTGGTCTCGGTGCCGATCCCGCTGCTGTACGGGATCGCGCGCGACGTCCTGGTGGCGGGCAAGCACCTGCTCTGCGAGAAGCCGACCGGCACCGACGAGGAGCAGGCCAGGGCCTTCCTCGCATTCGGGCACGAGTTCCCCGACCAGGTCGTGCTGATCGCCGAGAACTACTTCTACCGCGACGACATCCGGCACGCCCGGGCGCTGCTCGACGACGGCGCGATCGGCAAGATGCACCTGATGGCGTACCGGCGTGCCGGGCAGTCGGTACCGCGGGAGGGCGGGTTCTCCAGCACGCCGTGGCGGCAGGAGCCGCAGTACCGCGGTGGGGTCCACCTCGATGCCGGTGTGCACGACATCGCGCAGATCCGGATGTTGTGCGGCGAGGTGCTCCGGGTGCACGGGGCGGTGCAGTGGGCCAACAGCACGATCGACTCGCCGTCGGACCTCGCGCTGAACATGACGTTCGCCGGCGGTGCGATCGGCAACTACACCGCTTGCTACTCCGAGGTGCCCGTTCCCGCGGAGCCGAACGACATGCGCCTCTACGGCACGGAGGGCGTGCTGGTCCTGTCCGGGCCGGAGGAGGAGCGGCGGGTGACGCTGACCCGGGCGGACGGCACCACCCGCAGCGACGTCTTCCGGGGCATCGACAACGGCTACTACGCCGAGCTCTGCGACTTCGCCGACGCCGTGCGCCACGGCGGCCCGGTGGTGGGCACGATCGCGCAGAGCGTGGCGAACATGCGGATCGTTCTCGCGGCGCTCGATTCGGCCGATGCGGCGGCGTGGAGGCGGTCGACGCGCCCGTCGAGGGGGCATTCCGCTGTGGCGTCCGCGTGGTGCCGGCGGCTTGTTCGACGGCCTTCCCGGAAACCTGGAGATATCGGACGAGTGACCGTTGACACCGGCCTCGCGCACTCTTAGTGTGACCGCGATCGCACTACCCGGCACGGCGTTTTACTAAGCGAAAAGCACGGTTGCCTCTGCCGCTGGTTCTCATCGGCCGCACGCACCGTCGCCCCGTAGACATCTGGTTCCACCGCAAGGACGCGGGAGGAGAGTCGTCATGGCACAGCAGTCCGGACTCGTTTGGTCGAGGCGGAAGTTCCTGGGGATGAGCGCGATGGGGGCCGTGGGGCTCACCGCGTGCGGCGGCGGCCCGCCGGCCCCGCCCCCGGTGGACGTGCAGGTCCCCCAAGAGATCCTCGACGCAGCCGCCTCCATGCGGGGCGGTTCGGTGGGGATGCTCTCGCAGAAGCTGTACTCCGACGCCGCCAACCAAGCGCTCGACCGATCGCTCCAGGCGTTCGCGCAGGCCACCGGCACCACCGTCCAGAACGACCTGGTGTCCGGCGACGCCGGCGACATGGTCGCCAAGATGGACGCCGAGGTGAAGGCCGGCACCGCCCGAGACCTGGCCTTCATGAGCGACGAGCGGTTCGTCGGCCAGCTGCAGAACCTCGGTGACCTCGAGGACGTCACCGACGTCGTCGAGGAGATGAAGGCCCTCTACGGCGAGCCGGCCACCGAGGCCACCAACTTCTGCGTGTTCGACGGGCGCTGGTACGCGATCCCCTACCACTTCATCGCCGCCGGGATGTTCCTGCGGAAGGACTGGTACGAGGAGAAGGGGCTCCCGCTCAAGCCCAGCTACACGTGGGAGGAGCTGCGCGACAACGCGCTCGCGGTGTCGGACCCGGCGCAGCGACGCTTCGGGTGGGGCATCACGATCAACCGCTCCGGCGACGCCAACGGGTTCATCGAGTCCGTCGTCAACGCCTACGGCGGGGCGATCGCGGACAACACCGGGCAGAAGGTGGTCTTCAACTCGCCCGAGACCGTCGAGGCCGTCACGTTCATCGGCGACATCTACACGAACCCGAAGTACGAGCCCATGCTCCCGCCCGGGATCGAGAGCTGGACCGACACCGGCAACAACGAGAACTACCTCGCGGGCATCATCGGCCTCACCAACAACCAGTACAGCATCTACGCCGACGCGAAGACCAAGGGCAACCCGGCCTACGAGAACACGCACCCGTTCAACGGGGCCATCGGTCCGGCCATCGACATCCCGATCGCGTTCGGCTCGTCGAACTCGTTCGTCGTCTTCAAGGGCGCGAAGAATCCCGACCTGGCCAAGCAGGTGGCGAAGTTCATGGTCAGCGGTTCGGCCCTGCTCGGCGTCGCGAAGGAGGCGCCCTGCCTGGTCAACCCGTCGTGGGACAAGGTGTGGGACTCCGACCCGTACTACACCAGCGGTGACCCGGCCTACGCGGCGATCCGCGAGCAGACCAAGACGCCGATCCCGCTGACCACCAAGACCGGCTACTCGTTCCCGCAGCCCCCGAGCCCCGGGGAGCAGGCCGCCGTGGCCGCCTACCTGCTCACGGACATGATGCAGTCGGTGGTCCAGGGCACCGCGCCGGCAGAGGCCGTGGCCACCACCCACGACCGCATGGTCCAGATCTTCGAGCAGCAGGGCTACAAGCAGTGACCGTCCTGCGCCCGCGGCCGTCCCCGACCCGTTCGGGGGCTGCTGCGCCCGCGGCATCGCTGTCCGGTCTCCAGCGGACGCTCGGGCGCGACTGGCGGCTCGCCACCGCGTTCCTCGCTCCCACCGGGCTGCTCATCGCGGCGCTGATCCTGTTCCCGATCGTCAGCTCGGTGTTCACCAGCACCACCGAGCGGCACGGCGCGGAAACCGTCTTCGTCGGGCTGGACAACTACACCGCTCTCGTCGACGACCCGATCTTCCACACCGGCGTGATCAACTCGTTCGTCTTCACCGCGTACGCCGAGATCTTCAAGGTCACGCTGGGCCTCATCGCGGCGCTGATGCTGCACCACATGCGGCGCGGCCGGTCCGTCCTCGCCGGGATCATCCTGCTGCCGTGGGTGGTGCCCACGGTCGTCACGGCGTTCACGTGGCGCTCGCTGTTCGACCCGATCTTCGGCAGCGTCAACACGGTGCTCACCGCCACCGGCGTCGGGCCACTGCTGGCCTCGATCGGCCTCGTGAGCAGTTGGCCGGCGGAATGGCTGTCCGACCCCGCGCTCGCGATGCCCGCAGTCATCCTGGTGAACGTCTGGAAGGGCATCCCGTTCTTCACGGTGACCTTCCTCGCCGGGCTGAAGGCGATCGACTCCGGGTCTACGAGGCCGCCATGGTTGATGGTGCGTCGCCGTGGCAGCGGTTCCGCCACGTCACGCTGCCCGGGCTGCGTCACGTCATGATCGTCACAGTGTTGCTGTCGTCCATCTGGACGTTCAACAACTTCGACCTGATCTGGCTGATGACCCAGGGCGGGCCGGGCGACGCCACGGCCCCGTACGTGATGGTGGCCTACCACAAGGCCATCCAGCAGCTGCAGCTCGGGGCCGGCGCCGCCGTCACACTGGTGATGCTGCCGATCGTCGGCATCCTCGTGCTGGTCCTCGTGCGGATGATGCGGCGCAGCGACGGCCCCGGCACCGGCGACCTCGGGCGCAGCAGGCTCACCCCCGCCCAGCGCAAGGCGCTGCCGTGGGTGTTCGTCGCCATCTCGGCCCTGCTGCTCGCGTGGTCCTCCCCGCACATCATCTGGAAGGCCGCGTTCGTCCTCGGCGTGTTCGTGCTGCTCGCCGCCGCCGTCGGGCGGGCCGTGTCCACGCTCGCCGCGCGGGGCAACCAGCGGGCGGCGAAGCTCGTCAACGGCGTCGGCTCGGGGTTCGCGCTGGTCGGGCTGCTGGTGTTCGTGCTCATCCCGCTGTACTGGATGACGGTCACGGCGTTCAAGTCCGACTCGCAGATCGTGATGCGCACCAACGACCTGTGGCCCACCCCGTGGAGCACCGAGCAGTTCACCAACCTCTTCACGGGCCGGGCCTTCGGCATCTGGTACCTCAACACGATCCTGGTTGCCACGGCGTCCACCGTGATCGCCCTGATCTGCGCCGCGCTCGCGGGCTACGCGCTCGCGAGGCTGAAGTTCCGCGGCTCGGAGAGCTTCACGGTGACGATCCTGCTCACCTACGTGATGCCGGGTGCGCTGCTGTTCATCCCGCTCTACCAGATGATGAGTGGGGTCGGTCTGAACGACTCACTGTGGGCGCTCGTCGTCACGTACCCGACGTTCACGCTGCCGTTCGCGACGTGGCTGCTCGTCGGCTACTTCAAGTCGATCCCGGCCGAGCTGGAGGAGTCGGCGCTGGTCGACGGCTGCACGCGGTTCGGGGCGTTCGTGCGGATCGTGCTGCCGCTGGCGAAGCCGGGGCTGCTCGCCGTCGCGCTGTTCACGCTCACCAACGCGTGGAACGAGTTCCTCTTCGCGTTCGTGTTCATCACCCGCAACGACTACATGACCCTGCCCGTCGGCATGCAGTCGATGATCTTCGGTGACGTCGTGCCGCAGGGACAGCTGGCGGCGGCATCGCTGCTGATCAGCATTCCGGTGGTGCTCATGTACGCATTCGGCCAGCGGTTCTTGACCGAGGGTCTGACAGCGGGTGCCGTGAAGGGATGACGTCAGCTCCACCCACCCGCCGAGGTCGTTCCAGCGCCGCGGGCACGTCCGTCGAGAAGGCGATGCGGATCCTGGAGGCACTAGCCGTGCCCGACGGCCCGCACCGCCTGATGGACGTGGCCGAGCGCGCGGCCGTGCCCCGGTCCACCGCGTACCGGGTGCTGGCCACGCTCGCCGCCGAGGGGTTCGCGGAGAACTGCGGCGACGGGCGGTACGGCGTCGGCGGCCGTCTGTCCGGTCTCGGGGCGCGCGTCGTCTCGGTGATGTCGGCGGGGGTCGGGCCGGCACTGCGCAGGCTGCAGCAGGGCGCGGGCGGCAACACGGTGCACCTCGCCGTCCGCGTCGGCGACCACGCCGTCTACCTGCACAAGGTCGACAGCGACAAGCCGTACGAGATGCGTTCCCGGGTCGGCAACGAGCTGCGCCTGCACTGCACGGCGATCGGCAAGGCGGTGCTCGCCCACCTCCCGCGCGACGAGGTGGATGCGCTCATGGCATCGGCCGGAATGGCGGCCCGCACGCCGGCCACGATCACCGACCTGCCGTCGCTGCACGCCGAGCTCGCCGCCGTGCGGGCACGCGGCTACGCGATCGACGACGAGGAGAACGAGGCCACGGTGCGCTGCCTCGGCGCCGCCGTGCTCGACCGGGCAGGCCGGCCGCGTGGCGGCGTGAGCATCTCGACCGTGACGTTCGCGGTGGACCGCGCCGAGCTGCTCGGCTACGCCCCGACGCTGAAGACCACCGTGCAGGGAATGACCGATCTCCTATAGCAGGAAGAAGGCGAAGCGAACGTGCGCATCCAACCCGGCAAGGACGATCTCGAGGAGCTGACCGCGGAGTGGACCGGTGAGCGCTTCGGTTCGGGCCGGCCGCGTGTGCCCGACGAGGTGCTGGAGAGCCTGAAGCTCGCCACCACCGAGGAGGCGTGGGGCCACCTCTTCCAGGCCGGCTACGTGCGGCAGTTCGCGGGGGAGTGGCGCGAGACCCACCCCGGCACCGTGATCGTCGGCCGGGCGGTGACCGCGCAGTTCCTGCCGCACCGCCCCGACTACGACGCGGCGATCGTCGCGGCGGGTGCCCGTGAGGGCCACATGGAGGGCGACCGCCAGAACTCCTGGGTGATCGAGACGCTCGAGAACGGCGATGTGATGGTCGTCGACATCTTCGGCAAGATCGTCGAGGGCACGGTGGTCGGCGACAACCTGGGCACGGCCGTCGCCACCCGCACCGGGGTCGCGCGGTGATCGACGGCGCATCCGCGACCTGCAGGGCCTGGCGCAGCTGCCGGTGGGGTCAACATCTTCCACCGCGCCGTCGACCCCACGCCGATCCGCGGCGTACACTGGCCGGGATCAACATCCCGATCCGGATCGGCGGGGCCACCGTGCTGCCCGGTGATGTGATCCTGGGCACGCCGACCGGTATCGCGGTGATCCCCGCCCACCTCGCCGCCGCGGTCGCCGCGACCAGCGAGGACACCCGCGTCCGTGACGTGTTCGGCAAGCAGCGGCTGGCCGAACGCCGCTACACGAGCGCCAGATCGACGTCCCGACCTGGGCGGAAGACATCGAGGCCGACTTCCAGCAGTGGCGCAAGGAGCAGAACGCGTGAGCACGTCAACGATCAGCGAGGAGTACGTCAGCACCGGGTCGCGGCCCAGCGACCTGCGCATCACCGATGTGCGGGTGGCGAACCTGGACGGGGTGCCGTTCCGGTCGTCGATAATCCGGATCGACACGAACCAGGGCTGGTGGGCTGGGGCGAGGTGCGCGACCAGGCCAGTGCCACGTACGCGCTCATGCTCAAGAGCAGGATCGTCGGCGAGAACCCCTGCAACCTGGACAAGGTCTTCCGCAAGATCAAGCAGTTCGGGCACCACGGCCGCAGGGCGGCGGCGTGTCCGGCATCGAGATGGCGTTGATGGACCTGGCCGGGAAGGCGTACGGGGTGCCGGCGTACGCGCTGGTCGGCGGCAAGTTCCGGGACACCGTGCGGTGCTACGCCGACACGCCGTCGCTGCTGGACCCGAACGAGATGGGGCAGCGGCTGCTGGAGCGCAAGAAGCGCGGTTTCACCATGCTCAAGATGGACGTGGGGATCTCGCTGCTGTGGGACGTGCCGGGCACGCTCGTCGCGCCGCCCGGCGCCCGCGAGGACGTCTCGACGATGCACCCGTTCACCGGGATCCAGGTCACCCCGAAGGGGGTGGAGCACCTGGCGAGCTACGTCGACACGGTGCGGTCGATCGTGGGTTACGACGTGGCGATCGCGGCCGACCACTTCGGGCACATCGCGTTGGACTCGTGCATCCGGATCGGGAAGGCCCTCGAACCGTTCACGTTGGCGTGGATCGAGGATCTGATCCCGTGGCAGTTCACCGACCAGTGGCGTCAGCTGACCGAGGCGGTGGCGGTGCCGACGTGCACCGGTGAGGACATCTACCTCACCGAGGGGTTCAAGCCGCTGCTGGATGCGGGGGCGATCCGGGTGGTGCACCCGGACCCGGCCACCTCCGGCGGGATCGCGGAGACCAAGCGGCTCGGCGACTACGCGCAGGAACGCGGCGTCGCGATGGCGCTGCACCTCGCCGCGTCCCCGGTGGCCACCATGGCGTGTGTGCACCTGGCCGCCGCCACCGAGAACTTCCTGGCGTTGGAGCACCACGCCGCCGACGTGCCGTTCTGGAGCGAGCTGGTGACGGGGCTGCCGCGTCCGCTGATCCAGGACGGGTTCATCACGGTGCCGGACGCTCCTGGTCTCGGGTTCGGGGACATCAACGAGGAGTTGTTCCGCGAGCACCTCGACCAGCGTGACCCGGTGTTCTTCGCCGAGACCGGCCACTGGGACGGCGAGACCGCCCACGACCGGCTGTGGAGCTGAGTTGCGCGTAGCGGTGACGGGTGCGGCGGGCCGGCTCGGCCGGCACGTCGTCGCCCGTGCCCTGCGCGCCGGGCACGAGGTCATCGCGACCGACCTGCCCGGCCTGGCGGGCGATCCCGACGGACAGGTCGAGTGGCGGGCCGCCGACGTCACCGACCTGGAGGCGGCACGGGCGGCGCTCGCCGGCGCCCACGGCGTGATCCACCTGGGTGGGCTCGTGCACCCCCACCACCCGGAGCCGCAGGTCCACCGCGTCAACGTGGACGGCACCTACAACGTGCTGGTCGCCGCGGAGGAGCAGGGGCTGGACGGGGTCTGCCTCGCGTCGAGCATCAACGCGATCGGCGGCGTCTACAGCGAGGAGCCGCGCTACGACGGATTCCCGGTGGACGAGGACCACGCCACCTACGCCGAGGACGCCTACAGCCTGTCGAAGTGGATCGTCGAGCAGCAGTCGGCCGCGTTCGCGCGCCGCCGCCCGGACGTGGCGTTCTCCGCGCTGCGGCTGCACGGGCTGCGCGACGACGCCGCCTCGGCGATGTCGAACGGTGACGACGAGCGGCGCCGCAAGGACCTGTGGGGCTGGGTGTCGTTCGACGCGGCGGCGTCGGCGTGCCTGCTCGCCCTGCTCCGCCCGACGCCGGGGCACGCCGTGTACCACGTGGTTGCCGACCGCACGACCACCGCGACACCCAGCGTGGAGCTCGCCGCGCGCTGGTACCCGCAGGTGCCGCTGCAGGCTCCGATGGCGGGCAACGCCGGGTTCTACTCCACGGCGCGGGCCACGGCCGACCTCGGCTGGGACCCCGCGGTCGACCACCCCGAGATCGGCGCGCGGGAACGTTCCCGGCCGCAGGTGGTCAACCGGTCGTGATGTCCTCGGGCCAGAGGGCGTGGCCGGGCAGCGTGTCGTGTGCCTCGCCCGCCCTCAGGCTCTCCAGCAGCAGCGACATGCAGCGCTCGGAGGCCAGCTGAGCCGTCGTCGTCCACTCGATGGACAGCGGGTGGGCCAGCAGCGCGAACATCATGGCGACGTCGCCGGTGCCGACGTCGGTACGCAGCGTGCCCTCCGACTGGGCCCGGCGCACGACGCGGTCGAGCAGGGCGATCATCTTCCGGCGGGAGTTGTCGGCCTCCCGCTCCTTCTTGAGAACCGCGTGCACGTGCGGGTAGGCGGTGAGGAGCCGGAAGGACAGCCGCAGCTCCGTCGACTGGCGCAGGATGCGTACCAGTGCGTCCCACGCGGAGCTCTCCTCCGCGACGGCGGCGTGGGCCTCGGCGAGCGCGTGGTCCAGGTTGTTCACCGCGACCGCCGCGATCAGGGCCTCCCGGTCGGCGAAATGCCGGTACAGCGTGCCCGGCGCCACACCCGCCGATCGAGCGATCTCCTCGGTGGGTGCTTCCGGCCCGTGTGTGGCGAACCACGACTTCGCCGCGTCGACGATACGGTCGCGGTTGCGGCGCGCGTCAGCCCGCAGCCGGGGCTGTGGCTCGTCTCCCACGACCGTCCTCTCGTTGTCGTTCTCAGCGTTCTATCAGCGCAGAGCCTGGTTTCCCAAGATCGGGGGTCCCTCGATCGATCGAGCCGGTATCTGCGAGACTCCACTCTCGTTTCCAAGGCGTGGTGATTGTGCCGCATCAGCGGGAGGGGAGCGTGCAGCAGATGAACCGGCGGCGTGTGCCGACTGGACGGCTGCGGCGGATCGGCGCGGCGGGGTGCGGGGTCCTCGCCGTGATGCTGGTGGCGTCGTGCACCAGCGAGGAATCCGCGAGACCGACCACTGCGACTGTCCAGCGTGCCGCGGTGACGAGCGGTGTGTCGGCCACCGGGTCGATCAGCGCGGCCAGCCAGCAGAACATGGGCTTCCCGAACGGCGGCCAGCTCACCAACGTCTTCGTGAAGGTCGGCGACCGCGTCGAACCGGGGCAGGTGATCGCCACGATCGACGACTTCGCCTTGCGGCAGGTGCTGCAGCAGCAGCAGGGGCAGCTCAACTCGCAGCAGGCGGCCCTCGACCGGCTGGTCAACTCGCCGGCGGCAGCAGGCGCGAAGGACTCGCTGTCGGCGGCAAGGAGATCCTGGACAAGACGCGCAAGCAGGCCGACGAGTCTGTCGACGCCGCCGAGACGGAGATCGACAACGCCGAGCGGAAGCTCGACATCGACCGCAAGGCCCTCGACAAGGCCAAGGACAAGCTCGAGGCCGACGAGCGGGCCTGCGACGACGACGACTACTCGCCGAGCAGCTCCGACGATTCCGACAACGAGGGTTCGTCGCGAGGTGGCGGCAACTCGGGCAGCGAGAACTCCGGCAGCGGTTCTGCGAGCGGCAGCCGCGACGATGACGACGACGATGGCGACGACGAGGACGGCAGCACCACCGGGGCGAGCATGTCGGGCGCCGACCTGTTCGGGGCGAGCAGCGGCCCGACGCAGTCGATGATGCAGACGACCGACCCCGCGTGCAGCGCGATCCCGGCCGACAAGCAGGCCGTGGTGTCGGCCAGGCAGCAGGTCGTGGTGAGCGAGAACGCGGTGGAGAGCGCGAAGCGGACGCGTGACAACACGAAGGCCAGCGGCGAGCTCTCGATCGCCAACGCCGAGCAGGGCGTGGTGAGCGCCCAGAACAACGCCGACGAGGAGAGCTCGGACCGGCCGTTCAACATCGAGGAGCAGCGCGGCGCCGTCCTGAGCCAGCAGGCAGCCGTCGCTGCCGCCCAACGGGACGTCGACGACGCGACGCTGCGCGCTCCGGCGGCCGCCACGGTCTCGGCGCTCAACGGTGTGGTCGGCGAGTACCTGGCGCCGAGCTCCGGCACCAGCGCGCTCGCACCGGGCAGCACCGCGGGCATCCCGGGCGTGGACTCCGCCTCGGCGGCACAAGCCGCGGCCGGGGTCGGCGCGAACCCGGCGCGGCCCGGCGGCACCCAGTTCCTGGTGCTCGACAACATCGACGCGTTCCAGGTGGTGGTCCCGTTCAACGAGTCGGACGCCGCCACGATCGCGCAGAACCAGAAGGTCAACGTGTCGGTCGACGCGCTCCCCGACGCCACGCTCGAGGGCACGGTGCTGTCGGTCGCCCCGACCGGAACCGCCATCTCCGGCGTCGTCACCTACTACGCGACGATCGTCGTCCAGAAGTCGGACCCGCGGATCAAGGACGGCCAGACGGTGCGCGCCACCGTCGTCACCGAGGAGCTCGCCAACGTGCTGACCGTGCCGAGCGCGGCGGTGCGTCAGGAGAACGGCCGCGCCACGGTGACGGTCGTGGAGGCGGACGGGACCCAGAAGGCCGTCCCGTTCGAGGCGGGCAAGGTCGGCGCGGACCGTACGCAGGTGCTCTCCGGCCTGCGGGAGGGGCAGCAGGTCGTGCTTCCTGCAGCAGCCCGGTGAACGAGCGGATACTCGAGGTCGGAGGGGAGTCGATCGATGTCTGAGGGTCCGATCACGGAGCCGGTCAAGGTGAGCAACGGAAGCGCCGACGGCCGCGGCACCGATGCCGGGAACACCAACGCCGGGAACGACGATTCCGGCACCACCAAGCCCGCCGACGACGCCGCGGAGCCCAAGCCGAAGCGGCAGATGTCGAGGGGCACCCGGATCGCACTGGTGGTGATCCTGGTGATCGCGGTGCTGGCCGGTGGTGGCGTCACCGCCTGGTACTTCATCGACGCCCAGAACTACGTCAGCACCGACAACGCGCAGATCGACGGCGACCGGATCTCGGTCAACGCGCCCACCAGCGGCACGGTGATCGACTGGCAGGCCACGGAGGGCTCGCAGCTGCGGCAGGACCAGGTCGTGGGGCGGATCCGCATCCAGGGCGCGTTCGTCCAGCCGGAGATGGCGGTGCGCGCTCCCGGGGACGGCACGGTCGCGGTCAACAACGCGGTCGAGGGGACGTACGTCACGGCGGGCACCGAACTGGCCATCGCCTACGACTTCTCCAACATCTACGTCACCGCGCGCGTGGACGAGACGGACATCGACGACGTCCGTCCCGGCCAGGTGGTCGACATCGACGTCGACGCGTTCCCGGGCCACGAGTTCCGGGGCACGGTGCGCGAGGTGCAGGGCGGCGCGGCGGGTGTCTTCTCGGTGTTCCCGGAATCCAACACCTCCGGGAACTTCCAGAAGGTCACGCAGGTGATCCCGGTGAAGATCAGCATCGAGAACCCGGAAGGCCTCGGGATCGTGCCGGGTATGAACGTCACCGTGAACATCCACAAGAACTGACCGAGCGTGTCGACGGCAACCGAGTCCAGGGCGGACAGCGGAACGGCCGGCGCTGGGTGGGGGCTCCCGCTCGTCGTGCTCGTCGCCGGCATGTTCATGTCGGTGCTCGACACGAGCATCGTCAACGTCGCGATCCCGGAGATGCAGAACATCTTCGGGGTCACGGCGGACGACATCGAGTGGATCGCCACGTCCTACACGCTCGTGCTCGGGGTGGTCGTGCCGGCGAGCGCGTGGCTGTCCAACCGCTTCGGGATGAAGCTGGTCTACAACGTGTCGTTGCTGGCCTTCGCCGCGGGGTCCGCGCTCTGCGGCGTGGCCTGGAACCTCGACAGCATGATCGCGTTCCGCGTCCTGCAGGCGATCCCCGGCGGCGTGCTGCCGGTCGTGACCCTCTCGATGCTGTACCTGATCGTGCCGAAGGAGAAGATCGGCACCGCGATGGGCCTCTACGGCCTCGGGATCATCGTCGCTCCCGCGGTCGGTCCGACCCTCGGTGGCTACCTCGTCGAGTACGTCGACTGGCGGCTGATCTTCCTCATCAACGTGCCGATCGGCGTGCTGGGCGCGGTCGCGGCCTGGTTCGTGCTGCCGCGTTTCCCCGCCCAGCCCGCAGGCCGGTTCGACGTGTTCGGCTTCCTCACGATCGCCACCGGGTTGTCGGCGTTGCTGCTCGCGCTGTCGGAGGGGCAGTCGTGGGGCTGGACGGCCTACGAGACCGTGATCCTGATCATCCTCGGGATCGTGTGCCTCGCGCTGTTCGTGGTCATCGAGATGGGCGTCGACAACCCGCTGCTCGACGTGCGGGTGTTCCTCGTCTGGCCGTACACCAACTCGCTGCTGCTCATCTCGGTGCTGTCGGTCGGCCTCTTCTCGGTCCTCTTCTACATCCCCGTGTACCTCCAGTCGGCCCGCGGGCTCGGGGCGTTCGAAGCGGGTCTCCTGCTCATGCCGCAGGCGCTCGTCATGGCGGTGCTCATGCCGATCGCCGGCCGGCTCTACGACCGGATCGGGGCGCGCATCCCGGCCGTCATCGGCTTGCTGATCATGACGTGGGCCGGCTACCTCATGCAGGACCTGACGGCCGTCACGTCGCAGGGAGAGATCGTCGCGCTCCTGTGCCTGCGCGCGCTCGGCACCGGGCTCTGCATGATGCCGATCATGACCAACGGGATCTCGGCGGTCCCGCCGTCGATCGTCGGCTCGGCGAGCGCCTTCAACAACGTCGTGCAACGCGTCTCGGCCGCGCTCGGGCTCGCCGCGCTCACGGCCTTCATGACCATCCAGCAGGCCCAGCTCAGCGCCGACCGCGGAGGGATGGTCGATCCGTCGATGATGCCGTCGCTCGGTCAGGGGCAGACGGGGCAGATGCTCGGCACGATGGCGATCTACCAGCAGACCGCCACGCAGGTCTACGTGTCGGCGCTCGACGACGTCATGTTCCTCACCACGATCATGACCGCCGTCGCCGTCGTGCTCGCCCTGTTCCTCGGCAGCGGCCGCAAGGCTGCCGCAGGCAGCGGACCCGCCATGGTCGACTGAGTGGTTGCTGAGCACCACCGGGGGGCACGCGGAACTCGGCGCCGGGCACTCCTCGTCTTCCTGGTGTGAGCGCGCCACCCGGGCGCGCGTCGTCGGGAGGTCCGGTGACCACAGCACCCACGCTGCCCGTCCACATGCGGCGCAACGGCTTCGACCCCGCACCCGAGATCGCCGAGATGCGGGACGGGCCGGGCATCGAACGGATCCGCACCGCCTTCGACATGGACGTCTGGCTCGTCACCAGGTTCGCCGCCGTCCGCGAGGTGCTGAGTGACCCGGCACGCTTCAGCAACGCCCGCATGCCCGAGGGTTTCCGGCGCCCGAAGGATCTCCCGCCCGTCGGCCCCGAGGAGCTCGAGCGGATGCGGGCGGGCAACCTGCTGGCGGCCGACCCGCCCGACCACACGCGGCTGCGCCGCATGCTCACCCCGGAGTTCACGGTGCGCCGCATGCGCAGGCTGGAGCCGCGGATCGAGGAGATCGTCGAGGAGCACCTCGACGCGATGGAGCGCCAGGGTCCACCGGCCGACCTGGTCGCGGACTTCGCCCTGCCCGTGCCGTCGCTGGTGATCTGCGAGTTGCTCGGCGTGCCCTACGCCGACCGCGCGGCATTCCAGGAGCGCACCAACCGCCAGCTCGACCTGAGCGTCCCGGTGCGGGAGCGCTTCCGCACCGGGCAGGAGTCCCGGGCGTACATGGCGGAGCTCGTCGGCAGGGCCCAGGCCGACCCCGGCGAGGACATGCTCGGCATGCTGGTGCGCGAGCACGGCGACGACCTCTCCACCGACGAGCTGATCGGGATCGCGTCACTGCTGCTCATCGCGGGCACGAGACCACGGCCAACATGCTCGGCCTGGGCACGCTCGCCCTGCTGCGCCACCCGGAGCAGCTCGCGATCGTCCGCGACGAGCCGGAGCGCGTCGACGCCGCCGTGGAGGAGCTGCTGCGCTGGCTGACCATCGTGCACACCGGCACCGCCAAGGTCGCCACCGTCGACACCGAGATCGACGGCCACAAGATCGCGGAGGGTGAGGTCGTCATGTGCGCGCTGCCCGCCGCCAACCGCGACCCGGAGCTGCGCGGCGACCCGGACCGGCTCGACGTCACCCGCGGCGGCGTCGGCCACCTCGCGTTCGGGCACGGCATCCACCACTGCCTCGGGGCACCGCTGGCGCGGATGGAGATGCGCACCGCGTTCCCCGCTCTGCTGCGGCGCTTCCCCGGGCTGGCGGAGGTGCCCGGCACCGCGGAGTTCCGCAGCTTCCACGTCATCTACGGTTTGACCTCGTTGCAGGTGACCTGGGTGAAGGGGGATCTCGTGACCGGGGTACACGCCGACCGCGACCTCTGTATCGGCGCGGGGCTCTGCGTCCTGACCGCGGGCGCGGTGTTCGACCAGGACGACGACGGCATCGTGGTGCTGCTCGACGAGCACCCCACCGACGTCGCGGCCGTGCACGACGCCGTGGCGAACTGCCCGGCGGGGGCGCTGTCGATCAGCGAGGAACAGGCGCGCTGACCACCGTGTAGTGGCGCACGCGCTCGTCCACGTCGTCCAGCGCGGCACGGGCGGCCGGCGAGACGTTCGCGGTGTCGACGTCCTCGCCCGCGAAGCCGCGCACGTCGTCGAGCGAGTCGAACAGCGTCAAGGTGACGAACTCGGTGCCCGTGCCGGTGTCGCGGCGCAGCGGGTATGCGCCGTGGAAGCCGGCGAGCCCGCCGAGCGAGCCGAGCACGTGGGTGTGGAACTCGCGCTCGTAGGCGGCGGGGTCACCGCAGGTGCGGGCGCTCCAGATGCGAACGATCATCTCTGGATGGTCCGCCGATGCGACGGCTCGCCGGCGCCGCGCAGGTCCACCCGGCCCGAGGTGCGCAACGTGGCGGGCAGGCGATCCGGCAACAGGTGGGCGGCGAGCCGCGGGCCGAGCGAGATCACCGTGCAGGCGTTCTCACGGCCCGGCGTGTGCGCGATGCTCTGCTCGTCGCCCGGTCGCCCCACGAACGCCGAGATCGGGTCCACCGTCGTCTCCGCGGCGCGCAGCCGCAGCCCGAACGAGCCGCGCCGCACGAAGACGAGCTGGTGGCCGGTGGTGTGCACGGGTGGGGTCCAGGCCCTGGACCGTTCGAGGATGCGCAGGTCGGCGACGGAGACGTCGTCCGCGGAGGCGAGCCGGGTGAGGTGCCGCACGACTGCGATGCTTCCACGCATGGCGCCGGCGGCGGAGCGGTTGGTCTGGGCGGTCGACGCGCTGGGCGTACGCCCGGACGACCGCGTGCTCGAGATCGGGTGCGGGCACGGCGTGGCCGTGTCGCTGGTGTGCGAGCGGCTCGACGGCGGGAGCGTGCTGGCCGTCGACCGCTCCGCGAAGATGATCGATGCGGCCGCGCGGCGCAACGCGGGACACGTGGCCGCCGGGAAGGCGGCGTTCCAGGTGGCGGAGCTGCGCGAAGCCGACCTCGGCGACGCCGTGTTCGACCTGGTCCTCGCCATCCACGTCCCGGTGTTCCTGCGCGGCGAGCCGGGCCGGGAGCTCGCGGTGGTGCGGCGCCACCTCGCGCCGGGAGGCCGGTTCGCCCAGCCGTTCCAGCCGCTCGATCCCGCGTCCACCGAGCCGACCGCCCGCAGGCTCGCCGGGGTGCTGGCGGCCGCCGGGTTCACCGTCGAAGAGACGCGGGTGGCCGAGCTGGCGAGCGGCCGGGCGGGGTGCGTGGTCGCGCGAGCGGGCTGAGCAGGAGATCATGCTCCTGTGACAGACGGCGATGTGGCGGTGGTGACCGGTTCCGGCTCGGGGATCGGGAGGGTGGTGGCGACGGCCCTGCTCGACGCGGGATACCGGGTGGCGCTCGCCGGACGGCGGGCCGCGCCGCTCGAGGAGACCGCGGCGGGCCGGGAGCAGGCGCTGGTGGTGCCCACCGACGTCGGCGACGCCGAGTCGGTGGCCGGCCTCTTCGCGACGGTGCGTGACCGATGGGGCCGCGTCGACCTGCTGATGAACAACGCCGGCACGTTCGGCCCGTCCGGCAGCCTGGACGAGATCGCGGTCGAGGACTGGACGTCCACCGTGGCCACCAACCTGACCGGCGCGTTCCTCTGCGCACGCGAGGCGTTCGCCGCGATGCGCGCCCAGCAGCCCCAGGGCGGGCGGATCATCAACAACGGCTCCATCTCCGCGCACACGCCGCGCCCCGGCAGCGCCGCCTACACGGCCACGAAGCACGCGATCACCGGCCTGACGAAGTCCATCTCGCTGGACGGCCGCCCCTACGACATCGCGTGCGGCCAGATCGACATCGGCAACGCGGCCACCGACATGACGTCCGGCATCTCCGTCGGCGCGAAGCAGGCCGACGGCAGCGTGCGCCCGGAGCCCACCTTCGACCCCGCGCACGTGGCCGACGCCGTGCTGCTCATGGCCCGGCTGCCGCTGGACGCCAACGTGCAGTTCATGACGATCGCGGCGACGAAGATGCCGTTCGTGGGGCGCGGCTAGGCCCGAGGCCAGGCCCTGATCAGCTGCCCGGTGCCGGGGCGGCCACATGCGGCCGTGCGCGCACCCATCCGGTGATCACACCGCAGCCCTCCGGCCATGCCACTCGGGCTCAGTGCGTCCGCACCAACCCGCCGTCGCACCGGACCTGCTCCCCGGTGACGTAGGCGGCGGCCCCGCTGGCCAGGAACGCCACGACCGCGGCGAACTCCTCGGGGGTGCCGTAGCGCTTCGCGGGGATCGCGTTCCTCGCGGCCTCGCGGACCTCTTCCTCCGACTTGCCGGAGCGTTCGGCGTTGGCGCGGTCGAGCACGCCCACGCGGTCGGTGGCGATGCGGCCGGGCAGCACCATGTTGACGGTGACGCCGTCGGCGGCGACCTCGGTGGCGAGGGTCTTGAGGTAGCCGGCGAGCGCGGCCCGGGCGGAGTTGGAGGCGACCAGCCGGTCGATCGGGGCCTGCACGCCGCTGGAGCCGATCGCGACGATGCGGCCGAACCCGCGCTCGCGCATCCCCGGCAGCACGGCCTGGACGAGCCGCTGGTGCGGCTGCACGAGGAGGGCGACGGCGTCGGCGAACTTCTCGGGGGTGAAGTCGACCGCGACCCCGGGTGGCGGCCCTCCGCCGTTCAGCACGAGCACGTCGACCGGGCCGAACCGGTCCTGCGCGGTGCCGACCAGCGTGTCGGTCGCTGCCGGGTCGGTGAGGTCGATCTCCACGCCCACCGCGGAGGGCAGCGCGTCGGCTTCCTTGCGCACGAGCTCGCCGCGGCGCCCACCCAGCACGACGTTCGCCCCTTCCGCGGCGAGCGCCCGGGCCACGGCGAGGCCGAGGCCGGAGGTGGCGCCGGGAACGACGGCGGTGCGTCCTTTCAGTCCCAAGTCCATGGCCCGAGTCAACCACCCTTCAGTTCCTGGGCCACCGGCCCGTACACGCGGACGATCTCGTCGAGCCGGGTGCGGAACGCGTCCGCGCCGATGAACTCGTCGGGTACGTACGCCTCGTCGAGCTGCTGCCGGACGGCGGGGTCGGAGAGCCCCTCCCGCATCGCGGTCTCCAGCCGGGTGACGATCTCCGGTGGGGTGCCGGCGGGGGCGCCCAGCCCGAAGATCGACGTGCTGTAGGTGAGGTCCGGGAACCCCAGTTCGGTGAGCGTCGGGACGTCCGGCAGGTAGCCGACGCGTTCGGCCGGGCTGATCGCCAGCGGCCGAAACGCTCCCCCGTCGAACTGGGCGCGGATGTCCTGGGAGACGTTCACGAACACCGCGTCGACGGCGCCGCCGAGGACCGCCTGGATCAGCTCGGCGTTGCCGTTGAACGGCACGACGGTGACCTGCACGCCGTACTCGTTCGCGAGCCGACGCAGTTCGATGGCCTGCGACGTGGTGGCGCCGGGGGTGCCGACGGTCAGCTCGCCCGGCCGCCCTCGGGCCGCATCGAGGAAGGCAGCGGCGTCCGGGAACTCGGAGCCGCCCGCCACCGCCAGCACCGACGGGACCTCGGTGATCACCCCGATCGTCACGAACGAGCTCGCGTCGTAGGGCACGTCCTGGATCATGGGTGTGACCACCGTGGACGGCGCCGCGACGAGCGTGAGCGTGTGGCCGTCGGGATCGCTCGCCACCAGCTCGTTCATCGCGACGGAGCCGGCCGCGCCCGGCACGTTCTCCACGATCACCGGCTGGCCGAGCGCCTTCTCCAGGTGCGTGCCCATGGTGCGGGCGGCGAGGTCGGTCGGGCCGCCCGCGGTGTACGGGACGAGCACGGTGATCTCCTGGGTCGGGTACTCGTCCGGGGTGTCGGGCGTCGAGCAGGAGACCGCCAGCACGGCGGCCAGGGCGATCCACGCTCGTCTCATCAGGAGCCTCCCAGGATCGGTTCGTAGACGGCCCTCGTCCGGTCCAGCACCGCGCGCATCTCGGCGGCGCCGCGGAACTGCGGGCCCAGGTAGCGCTCGCCGACGGCCGCGACGACCTCCGGGTCGCCGTGCGCCTCGCGCAGGGCGTCCTGGAGGCGGGTGACGACGGGTTCGGGCAGCCCGGCCGGCCCGGCGAGCCCGAACGTCGAGCCCGACAGCGTCAGGCCCGGGAAGCCGGCGTCCACGAGCGTCGGCACGCCGGGCAGCCAGTCGAGCGGCTGCTCGGTGGAGACGGCGAGCGGCCGGAACTCTCCGGCGTCGATGTTCGCCGTGACGTCCTGCGACGCGTTGATCAGTACGGCGTCGACGTTGCGGCCGAGCAGCGCGGTGGTCATCTCGCGTTGCCGTTGAACGGGACGACGGTGACCTCCACGCCGTGCTCGTCGCGCAGCCGCTGCAGCTCGATGCCCTGCGGCGTGGACGCCCCCGGCACGCCGACGGTGATCGCGCCGGGCCGGGCCCGCGCGTCCGCCACGAACGCGGCGACGTCCTGGTGCGGCGAGTCCGCTGCGACCGCGAGCAGCGAGGGCACCTCCGAGAGCACCCCGACCGGCGTGACGTCGGCCGCGGTGTAGCCCACGTCGTTCACCAGGGGCGTCAGCACGGTGGTGCCGGCGGTGACCAGCGCGAGCGTGTACCCGTCGGGCTCGGCCTGGATGAGCTCCTGGGTGGCGAGCGCGCCCGATCCACCGGGCATGTTCTCCACGACCACCGGTTGGCCGAGACCGCGTTCGAGCGCCTCGCCGTAGGTGCGTGCGGTGAGATCGGTGGGGCCGCCCGCCGCGTACGGCACGAGCAACCGGATCTCCTCACTGGGGAACGGTTCGCCGTCCGGTTGCCCGCCGCAGCCGGCCAGCACCAGGACCGCGGCCAGCCAGGCGATCGCCCACCGGGGTCGTGAGTGGATACGGGTGCCGGAGCACCCGTATCCACTCACGGCTCCACCCCGAAGTGCAGCGTGGCGGCGGTGCGGGCCTGCAGCTCCTCGCGGGTGATGCCGTCGACCATCTCGCGGACGACGAAACCGTCCGGCGTCACGTCGATCACGGCGAGATCGGTGTACACGCGGTCGACCACGGCGGCTGCGGTGAGCGGGAACGTGCAGGCGGGCAGGAGTTTCGGCCTGCCGTCCTTGGTGGTGTGCGTGGTCATGACCAGCACCCGGCGGGCGCCGACCGCGAGGTCCATGGCACCGCCGACCGCGGGTGGCATCGTGGCGTCGTCGGTGGCCCAGTTCGCGAGGTCACCGCCTTCCCCCACCTGGAAAGCGCCGAGCACCGTGATGTCGATGTGCCCGCCGCGCATCATCACGAACGCGTCGGTGTGGTGGAAGTAGGCACCGCCGGGCAGCAGCGTCACCGGCTGCTTGCCCGCGTTGATCAGCTCGGGGTCCCCGGTGCCCGGCTCGGGCGCCGGTCCCATGCCGAGGATCCCGTTCTCGCTGTGGTACACGATCTCGCGGCCCGGTGGCACGACGTCCGCCACGAGGGTGGGCAACCCGATCCCGAGGTTGACGTACGAGCCGTCCGGGATGTCCTGCGCCACCCTGGCCGCCATCTGCCGCTTGCTGAGGTTCATGCGACCACCACCCGGTCCACGAAGATGCCAGGGGTCACCACGGCTTCCGGGTCCAACGATCCGAGCTCGACGAACGCGCTCACCTGCACCACCGCGAGCCGGGCCGCCGTGGCCATCACCGGCCCGAAGTTGCGGGCAGCGGAGTGGTAGACGAGGTTGCCCCACCGGTCGGCGAGATGGGCCTTGACCAGCGCGACGTCGGCGTGCAGTGGTTGCTCGAACACGTGGCGGCGCCCGTTGATCACTCGGACCTCCTTCCCGTTCGCAAGCGGCGTGTCCGCCCCGGCCGGGGTGAAGAACCCGCCGAGCCCGCGCCCGCGGCCCGCATCCGTTCGCTGAGCGTGCCCTGCGGCACCAGCTCCAGCTCGATCTCACCGGCCCGCCACAGCTTCTCGAACCACACCGATCCCGTCGATCTCGGGAACGAGCAGACGATCTTGCGGACCCGACGCTCGCGGATCAGCGCCGCGATGTCGGACTCGCCGCTGCCGGCGTTGTTCGTGACGACCGTGAGGTCCCGGGCACCCATGTCGAGGACCGCGTGCACCAGCTCGACCGGCACCCCGGAGTTGCCGAACCCGCCCACGAGGACGGTGTCGCCGTCCTGCACACCCGCAACGGCCTCGGCCAGGGTCGCCACCCGCTTGTCGATCATCGGGCCGCCCGGTACCAGCGCGGCGAGGTGGACGGCGGCGGGGTGAGCGCGGCCCGCACCGCCACCAGCGACGGCCCGTCGGTGGCGAGGCTCTTGGCCAGGGCGTCCTCGAACGCCTCGCCGAACCCGTCGACGGCCTCGGCAGGCACCCCGAACGCCTGGGCGAGCGCCACGAAATCGGGCGTGACCAGGTCGACCCCGCGGGTGGGCACACCGGACTGCACCTGGTCGAAGCGGAGCATGCCGTAGCCGCCGTCGTCGACCAGCACGACCGTGACCGGCAGCCGTTCCTGCACCGCGGTGGCCAGCTCGCCGCAGGCGAAGAGGAACCCGCCGTCGCCCACGACGCGACCGCCCTCCCGGTGCCCGCCGCCGCGGCCCCGAGCGCGGCGGGGAACGCGAAGCCGAGCGTGCCCCAGCCCATCGGGTACGCGAGCCTGCGCGGCCCGGGCACCCGGTGGAAGCCCGCCACCCAGTAACCGGCGATGCACATGTCGGCGAGCACGGTGGCCTCGGCGGGCAGCAGCCGGTCGAACGTGTCGAGCAGCAGCGCCGCCTGCGGTTCCTCCTCGCGGACGAGTGCGGTCACCTGCGTGCGCATCGACCCCGTCTGCACCGCGAGCACGTCCAGCCCGTCCCGCTGCGGGACGCGGCCGCGAGCCGCTCGGTCACGGAGCGCGCGTCGCCGACCAGTACGTGGTCGGGCCGGTAGTTCTTGGCGGCGTCCGCGGCGTCGACGTTGATCGCGAGCAGCGCGGGCGGTTGCGGCATCCGCCAGTTCTGGGTGGTCATCCCGTCCAGGTCGCTGCCGATCGCGATCACGAGGTCGGCCTCGTCCCACAGCGCCGACGAGCGGGACGTGGGTGAGGCCCGGCGCCAGGCAGGGGTGATCGGGCGGGAGCACACCGCGGCCGTGGTAGGTGGTGACGACCGGTGCGGCGAGCCGCTCGGCGAGCGGCCCACGGCGTCCCCGGCGCCTGCGCGCACGGCCCCGCCCCCGACCCACAGCAGCGGGCGCTCCGCGCGTGCGACCAGCGCGAGCGCGGCGTCGAGGTCGGCTTCCGGTGGGCCCGGTGGTTGCGCCTCGACGGGTGTGCGCCGGGTGACGGCGGCGGAGAGCAGGTCGGTCGGCACCCCCAGGTAGACCGGCCCGGTCGGGGCCCGCAGCGCCGCGCGCCCGGCCTCCAGCACCTCGGCGTACAGGTCGGCCGCCGCGGCGGTGGTCGTCGCCTCCTTCGTGACCGGCGCGAACATGGCGGCCTGGTCGCGGGTCTCGTGCAGCACCCCGCGGTAGACGCCGGGCCGCCGCAGCGTCGACGGGATGTCGGTGGCGATCACCAGCACCGGCGCGCCCGACGTCATGGCCTCACCGGTGGCACCGAGCGTGTTGGCCGCGCCCGGGCCGGTGGTCACGACCGCGACGCCGAGCCGCCCGGTGGCTCGCGCGTAGCCGTCGGCCGCGTAGGCGGCCGCCTGCTCGTGCCGCACGCCGACCAGCCGGATCCCGGCCTCGGCGCAGGCCTCCCACACCGGGAGGTTGTGCACGCCCGGCAGCCCGAACGCCAGCTCGACGCCCAGCTCCCGCAGCGCATCGACCAGCGCTGTAGCTCCGTCATCCGCCACTGGCGACCCCCTGGAACGTCTGCTCGGTCTCGGTGAACAGCGCCGCGAGATCGGTGCTGCCCAAGAACTGCTCCGGCACGTAGCGCTCGTCGAGGCCGCGCCGGGTCTCCGGGTCGGCCGACGCCGCCCGCATCGTCTCCTCCAGCCGCGCGATCACCGGCTGCGGCGTGCCCGCCGGGGCGATCACCCCGAACGTCGTGGTGCTCTGGGTGATCTCGGGGAAGTCCTGCTCGGCGAAGGTCGGCGCGTCCAGGTAGGGCAGCCGTTCCTCGGTGCCGACGGCGAGCACCCGCAGCTCTCCGGACTCGAGGAAGGGCATCAGGTCCTGCGACGCGTTCACGAACCCGGCGACGATGTTCCCGCCCAGCAGCGCCGAGAACACCTCCTGGGCGCCGTTGAACGGCACCACGGTGAGCGGCACGTCGTAGAGCTGGGTGATGCGGCGGGTCTCCGCGGCGTGCGTGTTGGTCGCCCCCGGCGTGCCGACGCTCACGAGCGCGGGGTCGGCGTGGGCCGCCGCGACGAGCGCGTCGAGGTCGGCGTAGGGGGAGGCGGCCGGCACGACGAGCGCCGACGGCACCTGGGTGATCACCCCGACCGGGGCGAAGGAGTCGCGGGTGTAGCCGACGTCGTTCGTCAGGTAGTTCAACACGGCCGTGGGCAGCGCGGTCATCGACAGCGTGTACCCGTCCGGCTCGGCGGACAGCAGCTCCTGGTAGGCCGTCGACCCCGAGGCGCCGGGCATGTTCTCCACCACGACGGTCTGTCCGAGCGAGGCTTCCATGAACTTCCCGAGCGAGCGGGCTGCGATGTCGGTCGGACCGCCCGCGGTGTACGGCACGAGCAGCCGGATCTGGTCGGAGGGGTACTCCTCCGGCTCGCCGGATCCCTGCCCGCACGCGGCGAGCAGCAACGCGGCCGCGAACGCGGCGGCGAGACGTAGACGGTTCATCGGTCTCCCTCGGCGGGGGTGAGTTCGGGGGTGTCGTGGCGGTGCAGGACGCGCGCCCTGCGGCGGGCCGTGACGATGCTGACCACGATGATCAGCACGGTGACGGCGAGGATCCCGCCGGAGATCGGCCGGGTGACGAACACGCCGAGGCTGCCACCGGAGATCAGCATCGTCTGCCGGAACGCCCGTTCGAGGATCTCCCCGAGCACGAACGCGAGCACCAGCGGGCCGGGCTCGAAGCCGGTCTTCTTCATCAGCCAGCCCAGCAGCCCGAACGCCAGCACCACCCACATGTCGGTGGCGTCGTTGTTGATCGAGAAGACCCCGGCCATCGTCACGAGCAGGGCGAACGCGGCGAGGATCCCGGCGCGCACCCGCAGGATCTGCACGAACACCCCGACCAGCGGGATGTTGAGCGCCAGCAGCATGAGGTTGCCGACGAACATCGACGCGATCACGCCCCAGAAGATCTCCGGGTGCTGGTCGATCAGCTGCGGCCCCGGCGTGATGCCCTGCACCAGCAGCGCGCCGAAGATCAGCGCGAGCACGACGTTGGCCGGGATGCCGAGCGTGAGCAGCGGGATGAACGCCGAGGTCGACGACGCGTTGTTCGCCGTCTCGGGTCCCGCGACGCCCTCGATCGCGCCTCGGCCGAACCGGCTCGGGTCCTTCGCGCGCCGCTTCTCCAGCGCGTACGAGGCGAGCGACGAGACCACCCCGCCGCCGCCCGGCAGCACACCGATGAGGAAACCGAGCACGCTGCCCCGGCCGATGGCACCCGCCGACTCGCGCACGTCCTGCCGGCTCGGCCAGATGTTCTTGATCTTCTGGGTGACGGCTCTGACCTTCTCGGTGCGTTCCAGGCTGTAGAGGATCTCGCCGACCCCGAACAGGCCCATCGCGACGGCCACGAAGTCCAGCCCGTCGAACAGCGCCACCTGGCCGAACGTGAACCGGGTCGTGCCGGCGATCGGGTCTTGGCCGACGGTGGCGAGCAGCAGGCCGAGCGCGGCCATGCTGAGGCTCTTCACCGCCGACCCGGTGCCGAGGTAGGTCACGAGCAGGATGCCGAGCACCGTCAGCGCCACGTACTCCGGCGGACCGAACGACACCGCCAGTGCCGCCAGCGGCGCGCGAGCACCGCGAGCCCGACCACGGCCAGCACACCGCCCACGAACGACCCGATCGCGGCGATCCCCAGCGCCGACCCGCACGGCCCTGTCTGGCCATCTCGTAGCCGTCGAACGTGGTGACCACCGACGCCGCCTCGCCGGGCAGGCGCAGCAGCACCGACGTGATCGTGCCGCCGTACATCGAGCCGTAGTAGATCCCGGCCAGCAGGATCACGGCCGTCTGCGGCTCGATCTCGTACGTCAGTGGCAGGAGCAGCGCGATCGTCGCCGTCGGGCCCAGCCCCGGCAGCACTCCGATCACCGTGCCGATGAGCACGCCGAGGAAGACGTAGAGGATGTTGACCGGGTCGAGCGCCACGGCGAAGCCCTGCGCGATCCCGTCGAGGACGCCCACTCAGCTCACCAGCCCGGCCACCACGTCGTCGGGGAAGCGCACCCCGAGCACGGTGTCGAACAGCACGTAGAGGCCGACCGACCCGCCGAGCGCGAGCCCGACCGCCCACCGCCACGACTCGCCCCCGAACACCCGCAGCCAGAGCAGCAGCATGAGGAACGCCGGCAGCAGGAACCCGACCACCTCGAAGGCGGCCACGAAGACGGCGAGCCCGGCGAGGCCGCCCGCGATCCGCGCCGAGCCCCGAGTGAACGGCTCGTAGTCGGCCGGGTCGTCGACCACGAGGAGCACGAGCCCGGTGCCGGTGAGCAGCAGCGACACCACGAACGGCCACAGACCCGGACCGGGAGCGGTCAGCTCGCCCAGCGAGAGGGCGACCGAGCCCGCGAGGGCAGCAACACCCACGGAGAGGACGATCAGCGGACCGATCCGGTACAGCTGCCCACGCGGCTGCTCCATCTGCACCTCTTCCCTGAGGCCGGATGTCTGATGACAGAACGTATGCACTGCGGGTGGGGCCGGTCCAATACAAGATGACGGCACGACTGAGACCGCATCCGTATCAATGGGGGTTGATCGTGGAGTTGCGGCACCTGAGGGCCTTCGCCGCGGTGGCCGAGGAGCTGCACTTCGGCCGCGCCGCCGCGCGCCTGCGCATGGCGCAGCCACCGCTCTCGCAGCAGATCAAGCACCTGGAACGGGATCTGGGGGTGCGGCTGCTGGAGCGAACCACCCGCCAGGTCCGGCTCACCGGCGCGGGAGCGGTCTTCCTCGAGCACGCGCGCCGGGTGCTCGCCGAGGCCGACCGCGCCCGCGAGTCGGTGCTGCGCACCGAGCAGGGCGAGCGCGGCGAGATCCGCGTCGGGCTCACCGGCGCCACCACGTGGCGGCTGCTGCCGCGGCTGACCCGCACCTACCGCGCCCGCTACCCGCTCGTGCGGCTGGAACTGCACCCGTCGGTGTTCAGCGGCGCGCAGATCAGCGACCTGCTCGACGGCGGCATCGACGTGGCCCTGCTGCGCGCCCCCGTCCCCACCCTGCTGGCCAGCCGCACGGTGCTGGACGAGGAGCTCGTGGCCGTGCTGCCCGACGAGCACCCGCTGGCCGCCCGGCCGTCCGTCCCGCTGACCGAGCTGGCCGGGGAGAACTTCGTCAGCTACCCCGACCGGCAGGGCTCCAACCTGCGCGACACGGCGATCCGGGCCTGCGCGGACGTCGGCTTCTGGCCCCGCGTGGTCCAGGAGGCCCAGGACACCTACACCGTGGTTGCGCTGGTCGCGGCGGCCGTCGGGGTGGCGCTGCTGCCGGCCTCTGCCGAGTGGCTGCAGTTCGAGGGCGTGGCCTTCCGCCCGGTCACCGGCGCCGATGTGCGGGTCCCGGTGTCGCTGGTCTGGCGCCCGGACGACGAGTCGAGGATCCTCTCGGGCTTCCTGGAGGTGGCGGCCGAACTCCTCCCGTGACCGCGGTCGTCCGATGCCGTGCTGAAGTTCGGTGATCAAGGGGAAATGGTCGCCAGACGATCTCCTGCAGCGACCATCAGCCTTGATCGACCGCCGCCCGGGCCGGATTCGGTGGTGCTGTCGCTCGGATCGGGATCGGTGGCGCTGCTGTTCGGGCCGGAGTCGGGGAACTGCCGCCCGGGCCGGAATCGGTCGTGCTGCCGCCCGGGGGCGGAGCGGTTCGGGCTGCGGTGGGCGCGCCCGGTCACCTTCGCGGCCTGATCTCATCCATCCCCGCCCGGGATTCGGGTGTGGGCACCCGCGT
Organism: Pseudonocardia sp. CNS-004; assembly: GCA_001942185.1. Classification (GTDB taxonomy): domain Bacteria; phylum Actinomycetota; class Actinomycetes; order Mycobacteriales; family Pseudonocardiaceae; genus Pseudonocardia. The sequence goes on along the minus strand of MKJV01000101.1, from coordinate 25,081 downwards.
CGGTACCGGCCCGCGCCTGGTCGACGTGGCTGGGTGGGGTGCACTACCGGGCCCCGGGGTTGCTTTGCGGCCGTTCCCGGCTCGGGGGCGCGCCCGTTGCCGACGAGACCGTCGCTGCCGGGTGCCTACGCGACTGTCCGGTGGTGCCGATCGCGCTCGACCTGCAGCCCGCCGGGAGATCACGCTGGCTGCTCCGCCAGTACCGCGCCCCTGCGGCCGCCGCACGGAGCGCGTGCCGCCCGGCCCGCGGGTTGTTCGTACCGCCGGGAACGGGAGGAAGGTTGTCCACCGGGATGGCGTAGACCTCACGGTTGATGGATCGCGGATCGGGAGCGGCGAGGTCGATGTCGAGCCGGTGGACCACTTCCCCCGGGGCGTGTTCCGCGGAACGCACCGGACTGTCGTCGAGACCTGTGCTGTTGGGGAACGGGACCACCGGACAGTCGCGTAGCTGCCCGGCGGTGACGGTCTCGTCGGAAACGGGCGTGCCCCCGAGCCGGGGACGGCCGTCCACGCAACCCCAGGGCCCGGTAGTGCACCCCACCCAGCCATCAGCTGACCGGCGGCCTGCGACCAACGGGGGCGAACGCAACGCCGGGCCGGGTCGAAGGGGCCGAAGACGGGCCTGCGATCGGTCGGGGACGGCGCGCCCACCGCAGCGTTTCATGGTCATGTTGACACCACGGGGTTCGATCTCGAACCCGGCACCGACGGCGTCGGCATGATCGGTCCGAGCAGCACGCCAGGGCCGCCGCCACAGCAGTGAGGTGCGGCTCGGACCGGTCAGGCGCGGTTGATCGGTCCGGGCAGCACGCCAGGGTCGCCGCCACGGCAGTGAGGTGCGGCTCGGGCCAGCCAGGCGCTGTTGATCAGCCCGAGCAGCACACCAGCGTGGTCACTGCAGCCCTGAGGTACTGCTCGGATCGATCACGGAAGTGCTGCCGCGTCCTCCCGAGGCCCGTACCACATGAGGGTCACGCGCCCAACCGGGTGCGGCGCGCCGCCTCGTCGGGGCGGGCGGCCAGGGCGCGGGCGTGCGAGATCTCCAGGGGCGCCATGGTGCCGGCACCGAGGGCCACCGAGCGGACGCGGGCGGCCTTCACCGCCATGGTCGTGATGGTCTCGACCTCTGCCGCGGTGGCGCCGAGGGCGACGATGCCGTGGTTGCCGAGCAGGACGAGGCGGGGCGGGGTGCCGTCGCGGTCGAGCCGATCCCGGACGGCGGTGTGGACGGCCGCGCCGAGCGCGATGCCGGGTGCCGCGTAGGGCACCCACACCGGTTCGCCGAGCACCACGGCCTCGTCCGGGAAGAGCGGCGCCGCCCACAGTTCCTCGGCCTCCCGCACCGCGAGGAGCCCGACCACGGCGGTCGGGTGGGTGTGCGCCACCCACGTGGCCCCGGTGGCGAGCGCGACGACGTGCACGAGCGTCTCGATCGACGCGCGGGACCCGCCTGCGGAGAGGAGCCGGGACAGCGTCTCCTGGTCGGTGCCGCCCCGTTCGAGGACGTCGACGAGGTCGGGCAGGTCGCCGACCACGAAGTCGCCCGCCTCCGCGAGGTCCATCCGGGAGCCGCTGGCCTTGACCACGAACCGGTCGTCGGGCAGGCGCACGGAGGTGTTGCCCTCGGCGAGGACCACCAGGTCGGCGGCCGGGTCGCCGATCCGGCGGGTGAGCGCCACCAGCTCGGCGGGCACCTCGTCCGGGCGGACGGCGAAGGTCACGAGAGCCTCCCGTAGCGCCGCAGCGCGATCGTGTTGAGCAGCGCGGACAGCACCAGCACCAGGCCGAGCGCGAGCAGTTGGTAGCGGCTGCCCTCGGCGCCCTCCGGGAACGCGAGCAGCATCCCGGCGTTCAGCCAGGTGACGAGCAGCGCGGCCACCAGCACGCCGCCGACCCGTCCGATCCCGCCCTGGATCGCGACTCCGCCCAGCACGGCCACGGTGATGGCGGGCAGCGCCATCCCGTTGCCGACGATGCCGGCGTCCGGGCGTGCCGAGGCGAACTGGCCGACGGTCACCACCGCCACCACCCCGGAGAGCAGCCCGGACAGCACGAACGCCGTGAACCGGGTGCGTGCCACCGACTGCGTGGCGTACGCGGCGGCGATGTCGTTGGTGCCGACCGCGTACAGGGATCGCCCGTACGTCGACCGGGACATCACCACCCAGGCCAGCACGGCGCAGGGCAGCAGGATCGTGAACACGTGCAGGGGGACGGGCGGCAGCGGTGCCGGCAGGTCCACGTTCCTGGTCAGCGAGTGCAGCGCGACGACCGGGGGAGTGGAGATCGGCGCGTTCGCGTTGCTGATCAGCGCGAGCGAGCTGTACGCGTAGTAGGTGGCGAGCGTCGCGATCAGCGCCGGGAACCGCACGTAGGCCACGAGCGCCCCGTTGACGGCGCCGAGCAGGGCGCCCACGACGATGCAGCCGAGGATCGACGGGAGCAGCGGCCACCCCCACACCCCGACCATGAACCCGAACGCCATGCCGGCCAGCGACACGATCGCGCCCACGGACAGGTCGATCCCGCCGCGCCCGGAGACGATCACGAACAGCTCGGCGACCGCCAGCAGCGCGAACGGCACCATCGACTCGAGCGCGTTTCCCAGGTAGCGCAGGTCGTAGGGCGCCACGAGGTAGCCGCCCGCGCCGAGCACCCGGAACCACACGACCACGACGACCAGCAGCACGGCGAGCAGCACCACGCGCTCGGTCAGCCCGATCCGCAGCACCCGCGCGGCGAGGCCCTCGCCGCGGGTGCGTTCGGGGGCCGGAACGGTCTCGAGCTCGGTCATCGCGCGCTCCTCCGCCGCTCGCGCAGCAGGTCGACCCCGACCGCCACGAGGATGAACAGGCCGATGAACAGCTGGGCGAGCTCGGACGGCCAGGACAGCAGCGTGACGGCGCTGGACACGGTGCCGACGAGCAGGGCACCGAGCAGCGTGCCCAGCACGGTGCCGCGGCCGCCGATGATGCTCGTGCCGCCGATCACGACCGCGGCGATCACCCGCAGTTCCAGCCCGGTGCCGACGTTCTGCTGCACCAGCCCGCCGCTGCCGATGAGGACGCAGGCCGCGAGCCCGACGCACGCCCCGGTGAGGACGTACGCGCTGATCTGGCGCCGCCGCACCCGCACCCCGGCGAGCCTCGCTGCGAAGGCGTCGCCGCCCACCGCGTAGAGGTGGCGCCCGGTGGCCCAGTACCGCATGTAGCACCACATGCCGGCGGCCAGCACGAGGGTGAGCCACCACGCCGTCGGCACGCCGAGCAGCCTGCCCTCCATTCCGCCGCCGATCGGCGCGAGCGTGGCGGGAACCCCCGCCACCTGCTCGGTACCGAAGATCTGCAGCGCGACGAACCGGTAGATGTTGAGCGTGCCGAACGTGACGATGATCGGGTGGATGCCGCCGTAGGCCACGAGCAGGCCGTTGACGGCGCCGAGCACGAGCCCGACCACCACCGCGACGGCGACCGCCGCCACGAACGGCAGGCCGGAGTCGCGCACCGTCAGCGCGACGACCACCATCACGACGGCGGCCTGGCTGCCCACCGAGACGTCGATCCCGGCCGTGACGATCACCGCCGTCATCCCGATCCCGACCAGCGCGATCGGTGCCACGGTGAACAGGATGTTCTGCAGGTTGCCGGTCGTGAGGAACGTGTCGGTGGCCAGCGACAGCACCACCCACAGCAGGCCGACCACCCCGATGAGGGCGATCTCCTGCCCCTCGATCGCGCGTACCCGCGGCCTGCGCTGGGCGGGCGCGCCGGCGGCGGTCGTCATGACGCTCATGCCGCCGCCTCGCCTTCGTCCCCGGCCGCCGCTGCGAGCACGTCGGCCTGGCTCGCCCCGCGCTCGAACTCGCGCACCACCGCACCCTTGCGCACGACCAGCACCCGGTCGGCGAGCTGCAGTACCTCCGGCAGATCCGTCGAGATGACGAGAACCGCGCTGCCGCCGTCCGCCAGCTCCAGGACGAGCCGGTGGATCTCCTCCTTGGCGCCCACGTCGACGCCCTGCGTCGCTCCTCCAGCACGAGTACGCGCGGCGCGCGCACGAGCTGGCGGGCCAGCACGACCTTCTGCTGGTTGCCGCCGGACAGCGCCCCCACGGCGGTGCCGACATCGGGGGCCTTGATCGAGATGCGGCGCAGGAAGTCCTCCGCGATGGAGCGCTCCCGGCGCCGGTCGAACCAGAAGCCCAGCTTCGCGAGGTGGCGCAGGTGGGCGCTGGAGATGTTGAACGCGATCGACTTGTTCGCGAACACGCCCTGCTGCTTCCGGTTGCCGGGCAGCATCGCGATGCCGGCCGCCGCGGCGTCCTGCGGCGAGCGCAATCGCACCGCGCGGCCGTCCACCTCGACGGTGCCGGAATCGGCCGGGTTCACCCCGTAGAGGCGCGTGCGATCCCGTCGGTGCCCGACCCGACCAGGCCGTAGAGCGCCACGACCTCGGCGGGTCGCACCTGCAGGTCGAGGTCGCTGAACGCCCCGGTGCGGCCGAGTCCCGCGACGGTGAGGACCGGCTCCCCGGTCGGGGCCGGCCGGTCGGCGGTGGCCGCCCCCAGCTCGTGGCCGACCATCAGCTCGGCCACCTGCCGCACGGTCAGCGACCGCGTCGGCCTGCTGGCCACGACCTCGCCGTCGCGCAGCACGGTGACGCGGTCGCTGATCTGCGAGAGCTCGTCGAGCCGGTGGGAGATGTAGATGATCCCGCGCCCGCCGCCCGCAGGTTGCGGACCACGCCGAACAGCACCTCGATCTCGCGGTCGGTGAGGATCGCCGATGGCTCGTCGAGGATGAGGATCTTCGCCGAGTGGGCGAACGCCTTGGCGATGGACACGAGCTGCTGCTCGGCCACCGGGAGATCGGCGACGCGGACGTCGCCGATCGCCGGGTCGAGGCCGATCTGGGTGAGCAGCTCGCCCACCCGCGTTCGCTGGGTCGCCCAGTCCACCCGACCGCTGGTGCGCAGCTCCCGGCCGAGGAACACGTTCTCGGCCACGGTGAGCTCGCCGAACAGGTGCGGTTCCTGGTAGACGGTGGCGATCCCCGCCTCCATGGCCGCCTGGGTGTTCCCGCCGGTGAGCGGAGCGCCGTCGATCTCGGCGGTGCCCTCGTCGGCCACCTCGCGCCGGACACGATCTTTATCAGCGTGGACTTGCCGGCGCCGTTCTCGCCGACGAGGGCGTGCACCTCGCCGGCGAGAACATCGAAGTCGACACCCCGCACGCCCGCACGCCGCCGTAGCGCTTCTGGACGCCGCGCAGTCGCAGCAGGGCCTCTCCCATCAGTACTGGTACTGGTCGACGTTCTCGGTGGTGATCCGCAGCGGGTCGCCGAGCAGCAGCTCCTTGCTGCCCTCGTCCCACGCGACGGCCGGGAGCTCCGGGTTCACGTTGTTCGTCGCCTGGAACGGGGTGCCGGCCGCCAGCTGCTGGCCGGCCCACGCGGTGAGGTAGCCGAGCTGCTCGACGTCCCAGAGGATGGCCGCGGAGGACGAGCCGTTCTCCAGGTACTGCTTCATCGACTGCGGCGTGCCCAGCCCGACCGTGAACACCTGCCCGGTCTTGCCGGCCTCGGTGACCGCCTTGGCCACGCCCGGCGCCGACGCCGTGCACTCGCCGACGAGACCGGTGAGGTCGGGGTGGGCATTCATCAGGTCCTTGGCCATCGCCACGGACTGGGCCTCGTCCTCGCCCGCGTAGACGATGTCGACGATCTCGGCGTTGGGGTACTTCTCCGCGGTGACCTTCTTCTGGACCTCGATCCAGGAGTTGAGGTTCGCCGCGGTCTGCCCGCACGAGACGATCGCGTACTTGCCCTGGCCACCCATCGCCTCGAGCAGCGCGTCGGTGAGCGCGGTGCCGACACCCTCCGGCGAGGCCTGGTTCACGAACGCCTCGCGCACGGAGTTGGGCGCGTCGGTGTCGGCGGTCATGACCTTGATCCCGGCGTCGGCGGCCTCCTGCAGCACGGGGGCCATCGAGTCGGGGTCGTTCGGTGCCACCACGAGGACGTCGACCCGTTGCTGGATGAGCGAGTTGACGATCTCGGTCTGGGCGCCGGGGTCGGCCGTCGAGGAGCCGCGGTAGATCCACTCGATGCCGAGCTCCTGCGCGGCCTTCTGCCCGCCGGTGTTCATCGCCTCGAAGTACGGGATGCCCTGCAGCTTGGGCACGAACGCGACGCTGACCGTGTCCTCGCCGCCGCCGCCTCCGCCACCTCCGCCCCCGGGGTTCTGCTGGGTGCAGCCGGTGAGGGCGAGCGCCCCCGCCGCTGCCACGGCCAGTGCCGCGGTGATGCGCCTGCTGAGCATCGTCGCTCCTTCCTCCGCGCCTGTGGTCAGGCGGACGTCCTGTGTGTGTCGTCCACGGGCAGCCTGTTGATCGTGACGCCCAGCTCCGCGAATCCGGCGAGTGCGTCGAGATCGGCGCCGTCGTCGGTGAACAGCCCCGTGATCCGCTGCGTGGGCACGAAGCTGTGCAGCGCGAACCGGCCGATCTTGGACGAGTCGAAGAGACCGTAGACATCGGTGCAGGCGGCGGCGAGCCGCCGCTTCACGGTGGTCTCCTCCACCGACAGCTCCATGAGCCCGTGCTCGCGCGACAGCCCGCGGACACCGAAGAAACCCATCGTCAGCCGTCCGCGGCTCACCACCACGTCGCCGATGTCGCCGACCACCGACCACGACGAGCGCCGCAGCGTGCCGCCAGGGAGCACGACGGTGACCCCGCTGTCGCTGAGCAGCTCGGCGGAGCGCAGCCCATTGGTCACCACGATCAGGTTCCGCCTGCCGCGCAGCTCGTGGGCGAGGTGGTAGCAGGTGGTGCTGCAGTCCAGCGCGATCGCGGCGCCGTCGGGCACGATCGCGGCCGCCGCCCGTGCGATGGCGGCCTTCGCCGCCGTGCCGTGCCGCAGGCGCATCTCGAAGGCGCCTTCGTCGGCACCGTCGGCCGTGACGGCCCGCCGCGCCCGCGCGAGCAGGTGCCTGCGCTCCAGCACCTCGAGGTCCTTGCGGATCGTCACCGCGGTGACGCCGAAGCGGCGGACGAGGTCGGTGACGCTCACCCGGCCGTCGACGTCGAGCAGGCGCAGCACCTCCTGCTGCCGCTCGTGCTCCGCGATGCCGGCCACGGCCGAACCGTAGGAAGCATCGCATTAACCGTCAACGAACAGTTTGGTAACTGCTAGCGATTGACTTTCGATTGATTGCCATCCACTTTCCTTCGGCCTGGAGCAGATGCAGTCCGATGCCGGCCAACGCCGCTACGACGCCGATCCCGAGCGACAGCGGCGCCATGACCAGCAGCGCGACCGCCGCCACCGCGAACAACGCCCGTACCGGCAGGCCCACCGGCCCGGCGAGCCACGCCCCGGTGACGACCGCCAGCGCCGCCACCGCCGCCGCCGCCGCGAGGGCCGCGACCGCGACCGTGCCGACCCCGCCCTCCAGCAGGAGCCCCACACCCTGCGGTGAGAGCACCACCACGAACGGCACGAGGAACGCCGGGAGCGTGTACTTCCAGGTGAGCCACATCGTCCGCACCGGGCGCCCACCCGTGATCGCCGAGGCCGCGAACGGCGACAGCGCCGTCGGCGGGGACACCTCGGAGAGCACCGCGTAGTAGAAGATGAACATCGCGGCGGCGTACGCGGGCACGCCCACGTTCTGCAGCGCCGGCCCGATGATCACCCACGAGATGATGAAGCTGGCCGTCACCGGCACCGCGAGCCCGAGCAGCACCACCGAGACGGCCGAGTAGATCGCGGTGAGCGCGAGCTCCCGCCCGCCAGCGCCACGATGATCCCGGCCAGCTTCAGCCCGAGGCCGGTCAGCGTCATGACCCCCACGATGATCCCGGCCACCGCCATCACCGGGATCACCGAGAGTGCCCCGGTCGCGCCGGTGGCGAGCGCCTCCCCGATCCGCCGGGGCGTCATCCACGCGCTGCGCTCGAGGAAGCTCAGGCCGAATGCGAGCACCGTCGCGTAGACGACCGCGCGGAACGGTGTCAGCCCGAGCGCCATGAACACGACGATCGCCACCAGCGAGCTGAAGTGGTAGCCGAACCGCAGCAACAGCGCGCTCGCCGGGCGGACGTCGATACCGATCGCGTGGGTGTGGTAGCGCCGGGCGTCCATCTCGACCGCCAGGATGATCCCCAGGTAGTACAGGAGCGTGGGGATGGTCGCCCAGATCAGCACCTGCAGGTAGGAGACGTTCAGCAGTTCGGCGATGATGAACGCCGCCGCCCCCAGCGTCGGCGGGGACAGGATCGCCCCGATGCCGGCTGCCGCGAGCACCGCGCCACCGTGCTCCTTCGGGTATCCGGCCTTGCGCAGCAGCGGCCACGCCACACCGCCGAGCGTCACGGTCGTGGCCACGCCTGAGCCCGACACCGTGCCGAGCAGGAACCCGGCGAGCGTGACCGTGCGGCCCGGCCCGGCCCCCGACTGCCCGAACGCCGCGAACGACAGGTCGATGAAGAACCGGGTGGCCCCCGAAGCGGTGAGCACCGCGCCGTAGAGCGTGAACAGGATGATGTAGGTGGCGGCCACCTCCATCGGCACCCCGAACACGCCCTGGGTGCCCATCATGTTGTGGCCGACCAGCCGCTCCCAGGTGAAGGACGACGTGGCGAACGGGCCGGGGAAGTACGGGCCGAAGTAGGCGTAGGCCAGGAACCCGATCACCACCAGCGGCACCACCAGGCCCACGGTGCGCCGCGCCGCCTCCAGCACCAGCAGGATCGCGAGCGTTCCCATGACGACGTCGAGGTCGGTGGGCACCACGGCGCGCCGGAAGAACGAGTCCCAGTCCGCCACGATGTAGACGAACGGCACCAACGCGACCACCGCGAGCAGCCAGTCCAGCAGGTGCGGGTTGTCCGTCGCGGATCCCCGCGAGCCTCCCCAGCCGCGGTAGACCAGGAACGTCATCGCCAGCCCGATCGCGAGGAACGACGGCAGGTACTGCTGCGCGGGCATCGGGTTGAACACCCACCACAGGCCGTACAGCGTGAGGATCGCGCCGATCACCTGCACCACCCGTAGCGGCAGGCCCGAAAGGTGGCGCGCGGGCTTCTCCGACTCGTACTCGGCGAGCAGCGCCTCCTCGTCGACGACGGGTGCCTCGGGTCGGTGCTCGTCGCCGTCGGGTCGTGCGGTCATCAACTACCTCATCTCGACGTCAAGAACGACGGTGACCCCATCAGCAACCGCATCGGCGACCAACGGGGGGAGCGGCACCGGCGCCTGCCCCGGAACCAGCAGCGTGCGCTCGCCGAGCGCCGTGGCAGCGATGGCCAGCTCGTCGAACACCGGGTGGCCCGCGGGGTCGGCCACCCAGGCGCGGCGGTCGCCGTCGGGCGCCGCGCGCACCGGGCCGGGCACGGCGTAGTACTCCTCCAGCACCGCGAGCTGGTCGGCCGCCAGCTCGACCAACCCGAACCGGCCGCCCCCGACCACCCGGTAGCGCTCCTCGGCCCGCGTCCCGTAGAGGGAGTTGCGGTAGCTCACGGCGAACTCCGCCGACGGTAGCGACACCTGCGCCAGCAGCGCCCCGTCACCGTCGCGCACCGTCACGGCCGGCCCGGGGCTCGCCACGGCGCACCCCGCTCCGAGAAGCCCCGCGGCGAGCACGGCACCGACCGCCCGCACCGATCAGCCGGCCGCCTGGTCGAAGTAGGCCTTGGCCCCGGGGCACACGTCGACGAACCCGACATCCCCCGCCGTTGCCGGGTCGAGGTCGTTAGCGGCCGGGTGCACGGCGGCGAGCTGCGCCTTGTTCTCGAAGATCGCCCGTGTGATGTCCTGCTGCATCTGCTCGGGCATGTCGGAGCGCACGATCAGCACGTTCGGCACCACGGCCTGCGGGATGGCCTCGGCCTGCCCCTCGTAGGTGCCGGCCGGGATCTCCTCCGTCAGGTAGTACGGGCCGAACTTCGCGGCCAGCTCGTCGGTGTACTCCCCGGTCGGGACCAGCACCATCTGCCCGGTCGTCGCCAGGTCGACCAGGGCTCCCGTCGGCAGGCCACCGGACCAGAACCCGGCGTCGATCGTGCCGTCGCGCAGCGCCTGGGCGGTCTCGCCGGCACCGAGCTGGCTGCGCTGGATGTCGGTGTCCGGGTTGATGCCGGCCGCCTCGAGGATCCGCAGCGCGATCACCTCGGTGCCCGACCCGGGCGACCCGACCGACACGCGCTTCCCTCGCATGTCCGCGATCGAACGGATACCGGTGCCGCTCGTCGTGATGGTCTGGGTGAAGTTGTTGTAGAGCTTGCCCAGCGTGCAGACCGTGATCTCACGACCCTCGAACTGGGCCTTGCCCCCCACCGCGTCGGCCACCGTGTCGCCGAGCGCGAACGCGATGTCCGCACCGCCGTCCTGCACGAGCAGCACGTTGTCCACCGACGCGTTCGTCTCCTGCGCGGTGGCCGTGACGCCCTGGAGCTTCTCCGAGAGCACGGTGGCCATCGCGCCGCCGTACGGGTAGTAGACGCCGCCGGTGCCGCCGGTGGCGATGGAGAGCGAGCCGTCCGCTCCCGGAGCCGCGGACTCGCCACCGCCCCCGCACGCGGCGAGGAGCAGCATCCCTGCGGCGATGACGCCGGCAAGACCCTGCCGGCTCCTGGTGGTGACGCCCATGGCACCTCCTGCTGGGGGAGCTGCGTCCTGCGGTGAACGCGATCACTCCTGGCGGTGATGCGCAACATCGCACACGGCGTCGGCTCTGTCCACGCGGTGCGTGCACGTTGCAGCCCTACTGTTGCCTTTCAGTTCCACGCCCGTGCCGAACGGGCCGACCAGTAGGCCCCCGGTTCCTCGGCCACGGCGCCGAGCGCGTCCAGCACGTCCGCCGGGAGCGACAGCGCGGCGGCCGCCGCGTTGCTCGCGACCTGGGCCGCGTCGACCGCGCCGGAGAGCACGCACCACGCCCACGGCTGCGCGAGTGCCGCGGCGATGGCGAGCTGGTCGATGGGCACTCCGAGCCGGTCGGCGAGCTCCACGGCGCGGGCCGGGGCGTCCGGTGCGCCCGGTGTGAGCCTGCCGTTCGCGACGCCCTCCTTGACGATCACCCGGGCACCCGCGGCCGCCGCCTCCGCGAGCGCGGCCCCCGCCGACGTCTCCAGCACGTTCCACGTGGACTGGACGGACGTGAACAGTGGTGCCCCGTCGACCTCGATCGCGAGCGCCCGGCGGACGGCGTCGGCCTGGGCGGGCCCCGAGGTCGACAACCCGACCCGCACCCCGTGCTCGCGCAGGCCGGCGAGCGCCCGGTGCAGGACCGGGTCGTCGAGCGCGCCGGAGTCGAGGGTGGCGGAGTGCACGTGGTAGACGGCCAGCCGGGGTCCGAGCAGCGCGGCCGACTCGGCGAGCTGCTCGGTGAATGCCGCCACGGAGTGGTCCTTCACCTCGTGCACGGGCGCGTCGAGCCGCCATCCGCCCACGTACCGGTAGCCCCACTTCGACCCGATCTCGACATCGTCGACGTCGGGTGGTGGGTCAGCCAGCCTGCGAGGAACTCCTCCGCCCGCCCGTAGGAGCGGGCCACGTCGATGTAGCGCACGCCGGCGGCGTACGCGGCGTCGAGGACCGACTCGGTGCGGGCCCGCAGGTCGGCGACGCTGCGGTGGCCGCCCAGGTCGGCGGCGCGGCCCGACGTGATGTAGGCGGGCCGGGCGACCGCGGCGAGCCCGATGCCCAATCGCGTGGTCCCGGCCGTCACGGACGCGAAGCGTACCCGGGCGGGAGGGACGCTCAGCCCGCGGCGAGCGCCTCCTGGCCCGCGGCGGTGAGCCGTACGGCGACGCGGGTGCCGGCGCCGCCGCGCAGATCATGCCGCGGCGGACGAGTGCGCGGGCGGCCATGTGGTCGCAGCAGGCGAACCCGTCGATGAAGAAGTCGGGCTCGACGCTGCCGGTGCACTCGACGCGGCCGTCGGCCACGGCGTGCAGCAGCCGCAGGTCGCGGCGGGAGATTCCGGTGGGGAGATCGTCGACCGCTGCCGCTCGCATGGTGCCCTCCGCGTCCTGTCGAACCTGGGTGTCCAAGACCGTACCGATCGTTGAACAATCCGGCAATCCCTCAATTCCTGGATCGAGCCAGGATTGCGTGCGGGTCGCACCGGGCGGTACACCCCGGGGATGGCGGAACGGGCGCTCGTCGAGCGCGAGCTGTGGCGGATCCTGGAGGCGGTGCACGCGGTCGTGTACTTCACGCCCGACGCGAAGGCGGCGTACGGGGCGGTGGGGCTGCGCGGGTACTGGATGGGCTACTTCGCCTCCCGCTCCGCGGCGCTCGGCACTCCCGGCCCGCGGCTGGTGACCGCGCTCTTCTACGGGTTCGCACCCCGGATGGTGGAGCGGGCGCTGCCCGACGCGTGGACCTTCTCCGACCCCGACCGGGTGCTCGACGCCCGGTTCGAGATCGCCCGCGCGGCGATCGCCGGTCACGCAGGCGATGGGATCGAGGAGGCGGCCGACCTGCTCACCCCCGTGCTCGGGACGCTCGACGTCGCGGGCCGTCCGCTCGCGGCCGCACACCTGGAGGTCGCGGTGCCCGCCGAGCCGATCTCCCGCGTTTGGCACGCCGCGACCGTGCTGCGCGAGTACCGCGGCGACGGTCACGTGGCCGAGCTCGTGGCGGCGCAGGTCGACGGCGTCGAGTGCCATCGCCTGCACGGGGGTTCCCTGGTCTCGCAGCAGCGCGAGTTCCGGGGCTGGACCGAGGAGGAGTGGGCCGACGCCGGCGAGCGGCTCGCCGCCCGTGGCCTGCTCGACGCGGCGGGCGGGCCGACGCCCCACGGCCGGGAGCTGCGCACCGAGATCGAGCGCGGCACCGACCGGTCGGCAGCGGCCGCCCTGCGCCCGCTCGGCGACGCCGAACTGCAGGTGCTGTGCGACCGCCTCGCCTCTGTCGCCACGTCCTTGGTAGCCGCGGGTGCGGTGCCCTACCCGAACGCGATGGGTGTCGCCCGGCCCGGCGGCCTGTGATCGCTGAGAGTGGGACATGAGCCGCCTCCGGAGAGCGTTGCCAGATTTCGTGGCTGCCGGGATGTGCGGCTCGTCGGTGGCCAAGGGCAGGGGGATGGGTCGGGCGCGGAGCGAAGCGTGAATGCTGGATCCGGGTTATCGCGTGGGGAGCGGTCGTCGTAATTCGATCCATGGTTTCTGTGCAGATCTTCCGTCCGCGACACAGTGCCATTTGTGGGCGTGCTCGGCGAGGAGTTCACGACGGTGACCGCTTCCCGTCATCCGCGGGCGACAACGGCAGCGAACTCATCGCCATGGACTCCACCCGCCGCACCTTCCCCACCGGACTGGCCCGTTTCATCGAGATCCGCGACCAGGTGTGCCGCATCCCCTGGTGCGACGCACAAATCCGGCACATCGACCACGCGCTCCCACACCACGAGAACGGTGCAACGTCAGAGGCCAATGGCAACGGGCTCTGCGCTCAGTGCAACTACGCGAGGCAGGCGCCCGGCCGGCAAGCCCGACCTGAACCGGACCCCGGCACACCGCGCGGGTCACCACGCCCACCGGACACACCCAGCGCAGCGCCGCACCGGCGCCGCCGGGGCACCCACGCACGAAGCGGCGACACCCACCCGGACGACGCACCGCCCGCGATCGGGACACGGGTCGGTCCGTGCGCCCGGCCTCGGATCAGTCAGGAAACCCGCCGCGCCCGCCCACTGCGCGCGCAGGACGTGCCGGTCGGCGTCGAGCGTGCGCGAGCTCCAGGTCGATCCCCGCGAGCACCTCGCCGCGCGCCGGTAGGACTTGCGCACACCCGCGAGCCGCACCCCCACACCGTCATCCTGCCGCACCCGACCGCGACCACGACACGATCAGGACGACCAGACCCGCCGCGCGCAGCCACTTCTTCGGCAACTCGTATGGCACGGTCTACGGCCAGGCGTACGCCGAGCTGTTCGGTGACCGCATCGGGCGCATGTAACTGCCAAATGAATGTTCGGCACCTGACCCCGACCGACGGCGCCCCGCCGGTGATGTCGTGATCGCTCAAGAAAGTGTCGAGCCCTACTCGGCCATCTCTGTTGTGATATCGCTGGTGGACGTTCCCTCGTTGGACTCGATGCGGTCAACTGTCCGGCGGCTCCACTCGTGGATGGCCGCGGCCTGGTCGGGGGTCAGCACCCCGAAGAAGTAGCGGCGAATGTTGTCCGCGTGGCCCAGGATGGCGTTCTGGGCGGCACTGCGGCCCTTGGTGGTCAGGCTGATTCCGGCGCGGCGGCCGTTGGACTCGTTGTCGGTCCGGTTCACCAGCTCGCGGTTCTCCATCCGGGTCAGCTGGTGCGCGACGCGGCTCTTCTCCCAGTCGAGCGACTCGGCCAGCTCGCCGACGCGCATCTGCCCCCCGGGTGCCTGGTGCAGAGTCACGAGCACGCTGAACTCGGCTTTGGATATGCCGTACTCGCGCTGCAGACCGCGGTCCAGCTCGCGGTTGAGGAGGCGGTGCGCCTGCATCCAGGTGTGCCAGAGCTCCCACTGCTCGGGTTCCAGCGTGCGTGGTCTGGCCATGGCCGAATCATACCGACGGAGGAGTTGACGAGACAACTTTACGAGCTACAGTTGTCACATCAACTCGGCTAGGAGGCGCAACGTGGAACGTACCGTCGTGGTGGTCGGCGGAGGGTACGGCGGAACGCTGGTGGCCAAGGAGCTGGATACCGCCGCGAACGTGATCCTCATCGACCCCCGGGAGGGCTTCGTCAACGCAGCCGCGTCGCTGCGGGCGCTGACCCGACCGGACTGGGCGCCCAACGCGTTCTTCCCGTTCGGAACCCTGCTCGAGCGGGGACGGGTGGTTCGCGACCGGGCGGTCGTGGTGGATCCGAAGGGCGTGACGCTCGCGTCGGGTCAGCGGGTCGAGGCCGACTATCTAGTGCTGGCCACCGGCTCCGGCTACTCGTATCCGGCCAAGCCGAACCCGGGAGCCAGCGACGTCGCCCAGCAGTTGGACGATCTCCGAAGGACCCACAAGGAGCTGTCCGGCGCCGGTTGCGTGCTGATCCTCGGCGCCGGCCCGGTCGGCCTGGAACTGGCCGGCGAGATCAAGGACGTCTGGCCGGACAAAGACGTGATCATCGTCGACCGGGCCGACCAACTGCTCCCCGGGTTCCTGTCCGAGGTACGCGACGGCCTGCACGATCAGCTGAACGAGCGCGGCATCGAACTGCGGCTGGGCACCAGCCTGACCGCACTGCCGTCGGTGCCGGCCGGCCAGGCCGCCCGCTTCGCGGCCACTACCGACGAGGGCGAGGAGATCGTCGCCGACATCTGGTTCCGCGCGTTCGGCGTCCAGATCAACACCGGCTGCCTGGCGGACGGACATCTGACGCCGCTGACCGACCAGGGAATGATCCCGGTCACCGAGCACCTGAACGTCCAGGGGTACCACCACGTATACGCCATTGGCGACGTAGCCGACCTCCCCGACCCCAAAATGGCGTCCTACGCGATGGAGCACGCCGCGATCGTGGCGAGGAACATCAGGGCACAGCTCGCCGGCGGCCAGCCGGACGCCGTCCACACCCCGACACTCGACCGGCGAATCCTGCTCCCTCTGGGAACGCACGCGGGAGTCGGCCAGCTCCCGACCCCCAACGGCCCCTCCGCGGCCACCGCGGAGACGGTCCACCAACGCAAGGGCGCCGACCTGTTCACCGCACGATTCGCCGCCCGCTTCAACCAAGCGTGACCGCCCTGTCCCACGCCACCCTCAGCCACGATCATGAAGTATGGCTGCTGACCTTCGGCGATGTGCGGCGCAGTGGTGTCGCAATTCCCGGACACGAAGTCCGCCGATGATCAAGCGGAGCCAAGAATGACGTTCGAACGGTGTCCTAAATCGCGGAGATCATCAGTCGTGCCTAGGTCGGAACTCGTACTCCACGGGCGGCTGAGCCGTGAACGTGGAATGTCGCCGGTCCCTTCTCTGCGACGATGGGCACCAATCGCCGATGTCCAGCGGCTTCCAGTCAGCGCGGTAGCTCCAGGGCGCTCTCACCGGTCGTCTTGCCCTCCCGCACGGTGATGACCAGGCCGTTGCGATCCGTGACGACGTCCGTGACCTTCAACCAAGCCAGGTCTGAGGCCCGGGCGGCGAAGAGGAACCCGACGGTCGGGGCGGCGCGGTCGCGGCGGGCTTCCAGGGTGTCCGGGCAGCCCGGGACCGCGGGGCCCCGGCCCGCTCGGGGGCGATGAGCCCGTTACCCCGTCGTTGCAGAAACGTCTTACCGAAGCCTTGACAGTTCACCTGCCATGGTGGAAATTTTCACCCACTCCGCAGGGGCTTGAAAGGTTTGCCGATGACAGTGACGGCAGGATCCGACCCGCCGCTCGAGGCGGCGCGGGCCAGCTGCTCTCCCACCTGCGCAGCGTCCTGCCCGGCCTCGCCGGAGCGTTGCGCCAGGTCGGGACCGTGATCCTCGAGGACCCGGCGTGGGCGTCGCGGGCCACGATCGTCGAGCTGGGTGAGCGCAGCGGCACCTCGCCCGCCACCGTCACCCGCTTCTGCCGCAGCCTCGGCCTGGGTGGCTACACCGAACTGCGCGTCGGGATCGCCACCGACATCGGCCGCGCCGACCAGGCGGGCTGGGAGGTCGGCATCGGCGCTGACGTGCTGCCCACCGACCCGCTCGACCGCGTGCTCCGCACGCTGCTCGCCGTCGACCTGCAGGCGATGCACGAGACCGCGGCAGGCCTGGACGTGCGCACGGTCGAGACCGTGATCGAGGCGCTCGTGGGCGCCCGCCGCATCGACCTCTACGGCGTGGGCGGCAGCGCGGCCGTGCTGGAGGACATGCAGATGCGGATGCACCGCATCGGGCTCGCCTGCTGGACGTGGTCGGACGTGCACAACGGGCTCATGAGCGCGGCCCTGCTCGGGCCGGGTGACGTGGCGATCGCGCTGTCGCACAGCGGCCGCTCCACCGAGACCGTCGACATGCTGGAGCAGGCCAGGGCCAGCGGCGCCACCACGGTGGCGATCACGAACTTCTCGACGTCCCCGATCGCCGAGTTCGCCGATCACCTGCTGGGCACCTCGGTGCGTGAGACCTCCTACCGCTCCGCGGAGATGTCGGCCCGCCACTCGCAGTTCCTCGTGCTCGACCTGCTCTACCTCGCCGTCGCCCAGCGCACCCACGAGCGCGCGACGCAGACCTGGACCCGCGCGGCCGACGCCGTCGCACCGCACCGCACCCCGCACGAGCCGCGGGCCCGCCGCGGCGCCGATGCACCCGACGCCTCGGGTGGAGGTGCCCGATGACGGTCGACGGCAGCACCCTCGAGATCTCCGCTGCCGGCTTCGCCGCGGCGGCGGAGCAGGCGGTGCGGACGGTGGCACGGGACCAGGCGGCCGCCGTGGCGGCCGCGGCGAACCTGGTGGTCGAGGGCCTGCGCGCCGGTGGGGTCGTGCAGGCCTTCGGCACCGGGCATTCGCAGGCGCTCGCGATGGAGCTCAGCGGCAGGGCCGGCGGGCTCGTGCCGACCAACATGATCGCGCTGCGCGATCTGGTGCTGCTGGGCGGAGAGCCGCCGGAGCTGCTGTTCACCGAGTTCCTCGAACGTGACCCGGTCGTCGGGCGCAGGCTCTACGACCTGGCGAGCGTGTCGCCGCCGGACGTGTTCGTGATGGCGTCGAACTCGGGCGGCAACGGGTCGGTGGTCGAGCTCGCGCACGCCGTGAAGGAGCACGGCCACCCGCTGGTGGTCATCACGTCGGCGGAGCACAGCGGCCGGGTGACCTCGCGCCACCCGTCGGGACGGCGTCTGCACGAGCTGGCCGACGTCGTGCTCGACAACGGTGCGCCCTACGGCGACGCGGTGCTCACCACCGGCGGCGTCGGCGCCTGCGCGATCTCGTCCATCACGGGGGCGCTGCTCGCGCAGATGATCGTGGCCGAGGTGGTGCGCACGCTGCTCGCCGCGGGCGAGACCCCGCCGGTCTACCTGTCGTCCAACGTGCCGGCGGCGACGCCCACAACACCGCGCTGGAAGCCCGCTATGCGGGACGCATCCGCCGCCCTGCTTGAGAAGTCCGGCCGCCGCGGCCGTCGTACCACTGAACTCGAAGAGGAGGCAGTCATGAACAGGCCACGTCCCGGACTCGACCGCAGGCAGTTCCTGCAGCGACTCGCCGCAGCCGGGCTCCTCACGGTGCCCGGCGCGGGAGTGCTGTCCGCGTGCGCGACGGGGGGTGGCGGTCCGTCCACCTCGGCGCAGGGTGAGGTGAGCGCGCAGAACCCGCTCGGCGTCGCGGCCGACGCCGGGCTCGACGTCGTGATCTTCAAGGGTGGCTACGGCGACGAGTACGCGCTGTTCCACGAGGAGCTCTACAAGAAGGCCTTCCCTCAGGCGGAGATGAAGCACACCGCCACCACGCAGATCGCGCAGGAGATGCAGCCGCGGTTCGTGGCGGGCAACCCGCCGGACGTGCTGGACAACTCGGGCGCCCAGAAGATCGACTACGCGACGCTCGCGGCCGAGGGGCAGTGCGCCGACCTCGCTCCGCTCCTGGACGCCCCCAGCGTCGACGACCCGAACGTGAAGATCCGTGATCTCCTCCTGCCCGGTGTGCTGGAGCAGGGCACCTACGGCGGCCAGTTCCTCATGCTGAACTACGTCTACGCCGCGTTCCCCCTGTGGTACTCGAAGCCGCTGTTCGAGCAGCACGGCTGGCAGCCGCCCACCACGCTCGACGAGATGCTGGCGCTGTGCGAGCAGATCAAGGCGGCCGGCATCTCGCCGTGGGCGTACGGGGGCACGAACGCCGCCGACTACGTGTTCGACCTCTCGCTCGGCATGTCCGTCAAGCAGGGCGGGCCGGACGTCGCCAAGAAGATCGACAACCTCGAACCGGGGGCGTGGCAGCAGGACGTCGTGGTCGCCGGGGTGCAGGCGATCGAGGAGATGGTCCGCAAGGGCTACTTCATGCCCGGCTCGGAAGGTCTGAAGCACACCGAGGCGCAGACCTCGTGGGTGCAGGGCAAGGCCGCGTTCTACGTCTCGGGATCCTGGCTGGAGAACGAGATGAAGGGGATCGCACCGCCGGACTTCACGATGACGGCCGCCCCGGTGCCCGCGCTCGACAGCGGGTCGGCCCTGCCGGCCACGGCGCTGCGCGTGCAGCCCACCGAGGCGTTCATCGTCCCGGCCCGGGCGGCGAACGTGAACGGCGGGCTCGAGTACCTGCGGCTCATGATGTCCAAGGAGGGCGCGTCGAAGTTCGCGGAGCTCACCGCGTCGGTGCCGAGCGTGCGCGGCGCCGACGCCGGTGCCGCCGCCACCCCGGCGCTGCAGTCCGTGACCGCCGCCCTGGACGCCGCGGGCGACGACGTCTTCTCCTGGCAGATCAACACCTGGTACGTGAACTTCTGGAAGTCGGTGCTGCAGCAGCAGCTCGGCAACCTGCTCGCCGGCCGGATCGACGCGAACACGTTCATCTCCACCGTTCAGGCGGAGTCCGACAAGCTCGCCGCCGACCAGAACGTGCCCAAGTTCCAGCGCTGAGGGGCATCCATGCGCTACGGCAAGTACCGGTTCATCGTGAGCTTCCTCGCGCTGCCGCTGTTGCTCTACATCGTGTTCGTGGTGTCGCCCTACCTGCAGGCGCTCTACATCTCGATGACCGACTGGCGGGGCTTCTCCGCCGACCGGAACTTCATCGGGCTCGCGAACTACGTCGAGCTGGTCGGTGACGGGCGGTTCTGGCGGGCGATGTGGCACAACCTGTTGCTGCTGCTCGTCGTGCCGGTCGTGACGCTCGGGATCGCGCTGTTCCTCGCCACCATGACCACGGTGGCGAGGCGGCGTGGTTCCGCAGGCCGCAGCGGGGTGCGCGGGTCGCGGTTCTACCAGGTCGTGTTCGTCTTCCCGCACGTCGTGCCGCTGGTGATCGCGGGTGTGCTGTTCGGGTTCTTCTACAACCCGGAGGCCGGGTTGTTGAACGGCCTGCTGCGGTTGATCGGGCTCGACGGGTTCACCCGCGCGTGGCTCGGTGACACGACGTTCGCGCTGCGTCGGTGATGGCCGTGCTGATCTGGAGCTTCGTGGGCTTCTTCTACGTCGTGCTGAGCGCGGCGATGAAGTCGTTGCCCACCGAGGTGTTCGAGGCGGCCGTGCTGGACGGTGCCGGCGGCTTCCGGACGTTCGTGAGCATCACGATCCCGATGCTGGCCGACAGCATCAGGTCGTCCTACATCTACCTCGGGATCTTGATGCTCGACTGTTTCGCGCTGCTGCAGGTGATGCTGCCCGACGGCGGCCCGGACGGATCCACCGAGGTGGTGGCCCAGTACCTGTACCGCGCGGCGTTCACCGACGGCCGGTTCGGCTACGCGTCGGCCATCGGGGTGGCGCTCTGCCTGGTGACGCTGGTGCTGGCGATCGTCGTACTGCGCTCGGGCCGCCGCGAGCGCGTCGAGTTCTGAGGAGACGACCAGATGTCGATCGACACCCGCGCACCGGTCTCGTCGCCGCCGCGGTCGCCGGGCGGGCGCGCACCGGACCGCGGTTCGGCGGGCGACGCCGGCCTGAACGTCGTGTCACACGGGCTGCTCGGCGTCTGGATGTTGCTGGGCGTGGTGCCCCTGCTGTGGGCGGTGCTCACCAGCTTCAAGTCCGACCGCGAGATCTTCACGAACCCGTGGAGCCTGCCGACGGAGTGGCACTTCGACAACTTCGTGCGGGCCTGGACCACGGCCAACATCGGCCGCTACTTCATCAACCAGCGCGATCGTCGTCTGCGCGGCGGTCGTGCTGGTGATGCTGCTGGGCGCGATGGTCGCCTACGTGCTCGCCAGGTACGAGTTCCCCGGCCGCGACGCGATCTACTACACGCTGGTCGCCGGGATGACGTTCCCGATCTTCCTGGCGCTGGTGCCGCTGTTCTTCGTGGTGCAGACGTCGGCATGCTCGGCACCTACCACGGGTTGATCCTCGTCTACACGGCGTACGCGCTGCCGTTCACGGTCTTCTTCCTCACGAGCTTCTTCCGGACGTTGCCGGGTGCGCTCGTCGAGGCGGCGATGCTCGACGGCTGCTCGCACGCCGGCGCGTTCTTCCGGATCATGCTTCCGCTCGCCAGGCCGGGGATGATCAGCGTCGGCATCCTGAACTTCTTCGGCCTGTGGAACCAGTTCCTGCTGCCGCTGGTGCTCATGCCCGACCAGGACCGGTACGTGCTCTCCCAGGGGCTCGCCGTGCTGGCGGCCAACCAGGGCTACCGCTCCGACTGGAGCGCCCTCTTCGCAGGCCTGGTGATCGCGCTGATCCCGGTGCTCGCCATCTACATCATGTTCCAGCGGCGGATCCAGGACGGGTTGAGTGTCGGCGCACTCAAGTAGCGGGCCGGCCCCGGACCCGCGGCGTACTTTGGGTATGTGATCGGCGAGAAGTTGCGTGTCCAGGCGCTGAGGTGGGTGTTCCGCGTCCTGTTCGGCCTGCCGAGACCGGTCAAGCGCGTGCTCGCCGGGCGGGCCATCTGGGTGGCCGACCAGGAGCTCGACCTCGACCTGCAGCTGCTCGGCAGGGTCGACAGGCTGCTGGCCAGCAACGACGGCGGCACGGTCGACAGGGCCACGCTCGCCGAGCAGCGGCGGCAGGCCGACCTCGCCGCCGACCTCGTCGCCGACGACCGCCTCGCCCACATCGAGACGCGCGACCTCCGGGTGCCCGGTGAGACCGGGCTGCTGCCCGCGCGGCTGTACGTGCCGCCCGCGGTACCGGAGACGAGCTCGCTGATCGTCTACTTCCACGGCGGCGGGTTCGTGCTGGGCAGTGTCGCCTCCACCGATCCGCTCTGCCGGCTGCTCGCCGCCCAGTCCGGGGTGCGTGTGCTCTCCGTGGAGTACCGGCTGGCGCCCGAGCACCCGTACCCGGCGGCACTCGAGGACGCGCTCGCGGCGTACCGGGCCGTCCACGCGGCGGCCGCCGACTTCGGGGTGGAGCCCGAGCTGATCGCGGTCGGGGGTGACAGCGCAGGCGCCAACCTCGCGCTCGTGGTCGCCCACCAGCAGGCCGTCCTGCGCGGCCCGGTGCCTGCGTTCGTGCTCGCGCTCTACCCCGTCACCGACGTCGAGCGCAGCGGTGGGTCCAGGGAGCTGTTCGCCACCGGGTTCGGGCTCACCACCGACCTGTTGCACGAGCT
Source organism: Pseudonocardia sp. CNS-004 (assembly GCA_001942185.1). GTDB lineage: Bacteria > Actinomycetota > Actinomycetes > Mycobacteriales > Pseudonocardiaceae > Pseudonocardia. The sequence continues at coordinate 2,895 of MKJV01000101.1, read as the reverse complement.
CGAGCGCATGTACCTGCCCGACGGCGTGCCCACCGACGACAGGCGCGGCGCCATCCTGCACGCCGCCGACCTGTCCGGCATGCCTGCCGCGTACCTCGCGACGGCGGGTTTCGACCCGTTGCGCGACGAGGGCGAGGAGCTCGCCGCCAGGATGCGCGACGCCGGGGTGCCGGTGGTCGCGCGGCGCTTCCCCGGGCTCGTGCACGGCTACGCCAGCTTCACCGCGCTGTCCGCCGCCGCGCGCGACGCCACACTCGACGCCGCGAGCGCCCTGCGCACCGGCCTCGGCCTGGTGCCCCGCACCAGCGGGCGGCACCTGCGCATCCCGGAGCTGCACCGCGTCCGGCCTGATCCGCTCGCCGGCAGCTGACTGCGCCTACGATCCGCACGTGGACCGTCGACGTGACACCGCTGTGACCCTGTCCTGGATGGGCGCGGGCACCGGCCTGTTCTCCAGGGCCGTCGACGCGGTCCCCGATGACCTGCTGCGCGCGCCGAGCGCGCTGCCCGGCTGGAGCCGCGCGCACGTCGTCGCGCACGTCGCCCGCAACGCCGAGGCGCTCACCCGGCTCGCGTCGTGGGCGCGTACCGGCGTCGAGACGCCGATGTACCCGTCGCGGGAGCACCGGGCCGCCGAGATCGAGTCGTCGGCGCAGGCGCCCGCCGACGTGCTGCGCGCCGAGCTCACCGGCACGGCGGCCACGCTCGACGACGCGCTCGCCGCGCTCGACGACACCACCTGGCAGGCGGAGGTCCGCAGCGCGCTCGGCCGCCCGTTGCCCGCCGCCGAGATCCCGTGGATGCGGGTGCGCGAGGTGTGGCTGCACGCGGTCGACCTCGATGCCGGGGTCTCCGTCGCCGACCTCGCGCCGGACGTCGTGGACAGCCTGCTCGACGACTCGTCCGGCACCCTGTCGACCGCCGAGGGGTGCCCGGCCGCAGTGCTGGCACCCACCGACCGGGAACGGACCTGGACGCTCGGTCCCGCCTTCGACGCCCCCGTGCAGGTGCGCGGCGACGCGGCGCAGATGCTCGGCTGGCTGGTGGGGCGGACCGGCACCGACGGCGTGGAGGCCGTCACGGCGGACGGCGCCCCGACAGCCGTCCCGGCACCCCCTCGCTGGCTCTGACCGGAGCCGCTCGACGCGACGCGCACCGCGGGACGCTGCGTCCGCGCGGCGCCGGTGGCACAGTGCCGGAAGTGGAGATCACGTTCGTCGGTAGCGGTGACGCGTTCGGCAGCGGCGGGCGCCTCCAGACGTGCATCCGGGTGCGGGCGGGCGGGGCCACGGCGCTCGTCGACTGCGGTGCCACGAGTCTCACGGCGATGCGCGCGCAGGGTGTCGACCCCGGTGAGGTGGGGTCCGTCGTCATCACCCACCTGCACGGCGACCACTTCGGCGGGCTGCCGTTCCTCGTGCTCGACGGCCAGTTCACCGGGCGGACGGCGCCGCTGGCGGTGTACGGCCCGGCGGGCACGCGCGACCGGTTGCACACCGCGATGGAGACGCTCTTCCCCGGCTCGACCGGTGTTCGTCGCCGGTTCGAGGTGGAGGTGGTGGAGCTGGACGGGGCGGGCGGTGCCCGACACGACGGGCCGCTCGTCATCCGCAGCTGGGAGGTCGACCACGCCAGCGGCGCACCGGCGCTCGCGGTGCGGGTGGATGCCGCCGGTCACGGGTTCGGCTATTCGGGTGACACCGCGTGGACGCCTGCGCTGATCACGGCGGCGGACGGCGCGGACGTCTTCGCGTGCGAGGCCTACACGTGGGATCGGCAGGTGCGCTACCACCTCGACTACCGCACGCTGCGCGAGCATGCTGGCGAGTTGGCGGCGGGTCGGCTGGTGTTGACGCACATGGGGCCGCAGATGCTGGCCCGGCTGCGTGAGGCCGAGCACGCCGCCGCCGTGGACGGTCTCGTGCTCGACGCCGGGATGCTCTAGGGAGAGTGTGGACGTGGCTTGCGCAGCGGTGCCGGTAGCGGTGCCGGGTGAGTGCTCGCACGTACGGGCGGCTCCGCCGCTTTTCAATCACGAACTGGACGAAAGGACGTGTCCGATGCCGCAGCCACAGGGAGCCGACCTCGAGGCGATCCACGCCCGAAGGGCGGAGCTGAAGGAGCGCTACCTCGTCGAGCCCGCGAAACGCCCGCAGTCGACCGTGCGCGGGGTGCACCACCTCGCCCTGATCTGCCGTGACGTCGAGGAGACGATCCGGTTCTACCAGGAGCTGCTCGGGTTCCCGCTGGTCGAGCTCGTGGAGAACCGCGACTACGCGGCTCGAGCCACTTCTTCTTCGACATCGGCAACAACAACCTGCTCGGGTTCTTCGACTTCCCCGGGCACGACCACCCCGAGTTCACCGAGACGATCGGCGCGGTCCAGCACATGGCGCTCTCCCACGTCCCCCGAGGAGTTCTCGGCCGCGAGGCAGCGCCTGGACGCCGCGGGCATCTCCTACCTCGGGCCGGACCGCGGGGTGGACAACAGCCTCTACATCCGCGACCCGAACGGCGTCGGCATCGAGTTCTACTGCGAGCGGCTCGGCTTCTTCGAGGGGGAGCCGCTGCTCTCTCAGTGACGTACGTCCGACGTACATCCGGCGGCCGGGTGGAACCGGATCGCCCACTCGTGCGTCCCTCTCTATGCACGACGTGTACACCGATCACGACGGGTGATGGAGCATGGACGACTTTCGTGGGCGGGGCGGGCCTCCGCCGCGCCCGCCCGGGCCGCAGCGCCGCGGCGGGGCCCCGCAATGGGGCCAGCCGCAGCGACCGCATCCGGGTCGAGCGTATCCACCCCGCCGCCACCACCCGGTCAGGAAGGGGCTACCCGGCGCCCCCGCCGCCGCCACCGCGCCGCCCGTGGGGCCAGCCGCAGCGACCGCATCC
>MKJV01000100.1 GCA_001942185.1 Pseudonocardia sp. CNS-004 | reverse complement strand
GGCTCACGGGCTCGCAGGCCCGCGACGCCGACCGCCCGGTGCCCGCCGCGGCGGCCTACGCGGCCACGCCTGCGCCCCTGCCGGACCCGCCGTCCACGCCGCCCCGCGAGCCCGACCCGGTGTACCCGCCGGCCCCCGGGCTCCCGCCGGACGCGCCCGCCCTGCTCGCGGCGGCCGCCGTCGCCCGCGCCAGGGCGCTGCTCGCCGAGCTCCCGGGCTGATCACCACCGGGTGTCAGTAGTGGCTGTTCATCGCCGATCGCACCTGCGCGAGGGTGTCCTCGGCCACGGCCCGCGCCTGCGCGTTGCCCTCGCGCAGGACCTCCCGGAGGTAGCCGCGGTCACGGGCGTACTCGGCGCGGCGGGCCCGGATCGGCGCCAGGTACTCGTTGACGGCCTCGGTCGCGGCCCGTTTCAGCGCGGCGGCGCCCGCGGAACCGATCTCGGAGGCGACCTGCTGCGGGGTGCGGCCCTGGCAGAGCGCCGTCAGCAGGACCAGCGAGGACACCTCGGGGCGGGTCTGGGGGTCGAAGGTGATGCGACGCTCGGAGTCGGTCCGCGCCCCCTTGATCAGCCGGGCCGTCTCGTCGGCGCTCGCGGCGAGTGCGATGGCGTTGCCCCGGCTCTTGCTCATCTTGGTGCCGTCGGTGCCCAGCAGCACCGGCGCGTCCGACAGCAGTGCCTCGGGACGGGGGAACACGGCGCCGTAGCGTTCGTCGAAGCGGCGGGCGATGGTCCGGGTGAGCTCCACGTGCGGTAGCTGGTCGCGGCCGACGGGCACCAGGTTCGCCTTGCAGAACAGGATGTCGCGGCCTGGTGCGCGGGATAGGTGAACATCAGCCCGCTCACCGAGGCCTGCCGTGAGTGGGCGATCTCGTCCTTCACGGTCGGGTTGCGCTCGAGCTCGGCGACGGACACGAGGCTGAGGAACGGCAGCAACAGCTGGTTGAGCGCGGCACGGCGCTGTGGGTGAAGATCGTGCTGCGGGCCGGGTCGACACCGACGGCGAGGTGGTCGAGCACGAGCTCCTCGACGTGGTGGGTCAGGTCGTCGGCGACGTCGCGGTCGGTCAGCACCTGGTAGTCGGCGATGATCACGAACATCTCCACACCGAGGTCCTGCAGGCGGACCCGGTTGCGGAGCGTGCCGAAGTAGTGGCCCAGGTGCAGCCTGCCGGTGGGGCGGTCACCGGTCAGCACCCGGAACCGCGTGGGGTCGGCGAGGACCCTCTCCTCCAGGGCGGCGGCCGGCCGGCCGGCGTGCAGGGTGGTGGTGCTCATGGGGTCTCCTGGTGGTCGGTGGCCGCCGTCGGGACGACACACCCCTGCTCCAGGGACGCGAAAGGGCCGTCCGTCCGAACGGCCCTGGGTCGTGCACGAGAGGTGGCCGCTCCTACGAGGAGCGCCACCAGCCCGGACACGCGATATGCACGATCGTCATCGTAGCCGCTCGGGCCCGCCGACCGCCGCCACGAGCAGCCCTCATCGACCCCATCTCCAGGGACGTGGCCCGCGCAGTCCACGCAGGCATGCGACCCGGTACTCGGCCTCGGCATGTTCGGTCAGGGACTCGGCCGCGCGCTGGACGCGGTAGAGGGTCATCCGCAGCTCGCGGATATCGCGGAGCAGCCCGTACCCGGACCAGGTGGCGACGTCCCGGCCATACCGGTGGCAGAAGTCGCGGTAGTCGTGCTCGAGCAGCCACGTGAACGAGGTGCGCCGGATCGCGATCGAGACCAGGTCCCACTCGGGCGGGCCGATCGAGCAGCGCTCCAGGTCCAGGAGGACCGTGCGGCCGCCGTCGGTGGCGACGATGTTGCCGCCCCACGCGTCGCCGTGCACGACCGTCGACGGCAGCCCGGGCGGGAGCGTGCGGTACTGCTCGCGGAGCGTGCCGAGGCGGGCGTGCAGCCACGCGCGGTCGTCGACAGTGAGGGTGGTGCCCGCGTCGATCCGCTCGGCGAGCCGGACGAACGGGTCCAGCGGCTCCAGGAGCCCGGTCAGGATCGGCAGGTCGTGCAGGCGTCGCAGCACGTCCGCGATCTCGACGACGGTGCCGTGTCGGTGCGGCGGCAGTTCCTCCCAGAACGTCACCGGTCTGCCGTCGACCTCGACGGGCTGCTCGACGCCGTCGAGCGCGCGCACGGCCGAGATCGCGTGCTCGGCGAACCACCGTGCGATCCGCACTTCCTTGGACGCGGCGGCGAGCTGGCCGGGCCGCGCGATCCGCACGACCACCCGTGCGGGCAACCGGAAGATCGCGTTCTCGCCGAGCCGGATCGGTTCGGCGCCCGCCGGGTCGAGCCCGACCCGGGAGCACGCCGCCGCCAGGACGTGCTGGAGCGTCGCGGTGTGGGTGCTCACGAGGCGAGGACGGCGGTGCGGATCCGCTGGCGCAGCTCGACGACCTCGCCCACGTCGGCGTGCAGGTTGGCGTAGCGGGCCAGCTCGCGCAGGTCGTCGGCGGCGCGGCGGGAGCGCAGCGTCCCGGCCGCGTCGACGGCCTCGGTACCGATGGTGGCCGCCTCGACCGGGTCCCCGGTGACCATGGTCAGCGTGGCGAGCTTGGTCTGCGCGATCGCCCGCGACCGGGCGTAGCCCGTGGTGTGCCCGGCGACCGCAGCGGCGAGTCGGTCGCGCGCCTCGTCGCGGGAGCGCCCGACGATCGCCAGGTCGAACAGAGCGTGTCCGGTATCCCCGGCGTGCTGTGCGCCGTCGTAGTAGGTCATCCACGGCGCGTCGGTGCCGGGGTCGCGGTCCGCGAAGTGGTCATCGGCCGCGCCGACGGCGGTCAAGGTCTCGCCGACCCGGCCCATCTTCGCCAGGGCGCGGGCGTGTGCGGTGTGCAGCATCGCCCGCTCGGTGGCCGACAGCCGGTCGGCCCGCACCAGCGCGTACTCGGCGAGGGTGAGCCCGTCGTCCGGGCGCCCGGTCCAGATCGCCTGCCGCGCCATGCTGGACATGATCTTCGCGCGCAGGTGCCATTCGCCCGCCTCCTCCGCGCACGCAAGCCCGTACCCGAAGATCCGGCGGGCATCCTCGTGGGCGTAGGCGTCGAACGCCATGAACGCGCAGGTGTGGGCTAGGTAGCCGACGGCGGACAGCAGCGCGGGGCGCAGCTTCGCCGGGACGGTCGAGTCCAGCAGATCGGCCGACCAGCGCAGCTGGGCGAGGACGGCTTCGCGGGCCAGCCCGCCGCCGTAGGTGTGGTCCCAGCCGGCGAACACCTGCGCCGCGGTGTGGATCTGTTCGACGTCGTGCGCGCTCACCCGAGCGGGCACCGGTGTGGGCTCGTTGCCCTCCAGCAGCGCCGCCACCGGCGGCAGGGACAGCGCGCCCGCGCCGAGGAGGGCGGCGCCTCGCAGGAACTGCTTGCGGCCCACGGGCCTATTGACTACGCGGCGGCGCGGGTTGGCGAGCCCGAGCGCTGCGTCGCTGGACACGTTCAGGACCGACCGCAGGGCTTCGCGGTACACCTCGCTCGGCCAGCGGATGGTGCCGCGTTCGAGCTTGCCGATGTAGTTGGCGTCGATCTCGACGCGCTGCCGGTGGTGTGACCAGATGTGCTCGTTGACGAGCTGCGCCAGCTCCTGCCGGGTCAGGCCCTCGTCGGGATGACGTGGCGAGGCGGTGCGCTCGCATGCGACGCGCAGCAGTTCGTTCGGTGACACGGCGAACCTCCCCGGGGCGGCGCCATCGTCGCACGCTCAGTAGTCGAACGCGCGCAGCCGGACACAAAGGGGAGGCAGCGATGCATCCCCCAACCATCCCCTTGACATCCCGCGATTCGACCCCGCACCACCGAGGCCTCACCGGCGAGGCTCCTGGTCGTGGCCGACGAGCTGATCACGTTCATAGCCGGGGAACCCGGCATGGCACAACGGATGCTCGCCGAGCACACCGACGATGGCACCGGGCACTGCCGGGTCTGCACGACCGGTGGGCAGGCGGGCCGCCATATCTGGCCGTGCCCGCTTCGCGGCCTCGCCGAGCAGGCAAGCACCCGTGCGCCTGGCGGCCCGCGATGAGCTACCCCGTCTCGAGTCGAGGGCACGGCGTGACCACCGCTCGACGTCGGCCCGGGTGGCGCGACCGCTCCGACACATGGATGTGGGTGCGCTGGTGGCGCGCCCGGATCAGCACCTACCTGCGCCACCAGGGCTGGCGCTGACCAGGCCCGACCCCAACCGTTCAGATCGTGCGCGGGGCCCGGCCGCAGTACGACGAACGCTGGACCTAACCGACGGACGTCCCGTTCGTCGGGAGCTCCGCCAGGCGACCGGTCAGGTACCCGCGCTCGGCCTCGTTGGCCGTCAGCGTGATCGCCCGCTGGTACGCCGCGGCGGCCTCGCTGCCGCGGCCGAGGCGGCGCAGCAGGTCGGCCTTGGCCGCGGGCAGATAGCGGTACCCCGTCAGCCGTGGATCCCCTTCGAGCGCCTCGATCTCTGCCAGCCCAGCCGCCGGCCCGTCGACCATCGCGACCGCGACGGCCCGGTTCAGCGCCACCACCGGCGTCGGCCAGCACCGCAGCAGCGCGTCGTAGAGCACGAGGATCTGGTCCCAGTCCGTGTCGTCGTAGGTCGGGGCGGTCGCGTGCAACGCGGCGATCGCGGCCTGCAGCGCGAACCGGCCCGGAGCACCGCCCCGCAGTGCGCGCACGACCAGCGCGTCCGCCTCGGCGACGGCGGCGGCGTCCCACATCGAGCGGTCCTGTTCCTCGAGCAGCAGCAGACTCCCGTCCGCGGCGGTCCGCGTGGCCCGGCGGGCGTGGTTGGCCAGTAGCAGCGCGAGCAGCCCGGTCACCTCGCGTTCGCGGGGCAGCTGATCGTGCAGCATGCGGGCCAGGTCGACCGCACGGCCCGCGAGGTCGTCGCGGGTGAGCGCCGGACCTGCGGGAGCCGTGTGGCCGGTCGTGAACAACAGGTGGATCACGGTCAGGACCGCGTCCAGCCGGGCCGGCAGCTCACCGTCCGTCGGCATGCGGAACGGGATCCGGCTCGCCGCGATCTTCTTCTTCGCCCGCGTGACCCGGGCCGCCATCGTCGTCTCCGGCACCAGGAACGCCTGCGCGACGTCCGGGACCGGCACGCCGCACACCAGCCGGAGTGTCAGCGCGATCTGGGCCTCGCGCGCCAGCGCCGGGTGGCAGCACAGGAACACCAGCCGCAGCCGGTCGTCGGGCCGTGACGTCGACCCGGGGCCGGACTCCGCCGGTTCGACCAGCAGGTGCAGCTTCGCCCGCTGCGTCCGGTCGCGGCGCACGACGTCCAGGGCGTTGTGCCGGGCCGCGGTGGTGAGCCAGGCACCCGGGCGGGCCGGCACGCCTGCGCGCGTCCACGCCTCCAGCGCGGCCGCGTACGCGTCCTGGACGCACTCCTCGGCGCGGTCCAGGTCGCGGGTGACGCGCACCGTCGCGGCGAGCACGGCGGCCCACTCGCGGCGGTGCGCGTCGGCGACCGCGCGGCCGACGGCGTCGCGTGTCACCGGGTCACACCAGCGGGCGCACCTCGACCGCCCCGTCCATGATCGGGAGGAGCCGGCCGACGGCGACCGCGGTGTCGAGGTCGGGGGCCTCCACCACGAAGAACCCGGCGAGGACCTCCTTGGTCTCCAGGAACGGGCCGTCGGTGACGAGACCGTCCTTGTGGATCGTGCGCGCGGCCGCGGCCGGCTGCAGCCCCTGCTCGTGGACCACCCGCACGCCCATCGCGGCGATCTTCTCGCCCGCGCCGATGTTCGCCTCCATCACCTCCGGCGGGATGTCGGCCACTCCACCGGGCAGCTCCTTCTCGTAGATGAGGACCGCGTACTGGGGCATCGCTCGTCACCAGTTCCCTGTCTCGGGGCCGACCGCACCGTAGGTGATCGCACCGGCCCGTGCGTACCGCCCGACGACGACCCCCGATCGGGTGGTCGCGGCCTCGACCAGGTCGAAGCGGGCCGGCCCGGTGCCGCTCCCGAACAGCCGCTTGCCGGACCCGATGAGCACCGGCATCACCACCAGGTGCAGCTCATCGACGAGATCGTGCGACAGCAGGGTCTGCACGAGCCGGATGCTGCCGTGGACCTGGATCTCGCCGCCGTCGGACTTCTTCAGCTCCGCGACGGCATCCGCCGCGTCCCCCCGCAGGAGCGTGGAGTTGTGCCAGCCCACGGAGGTGAGCGTCCGGGACACCACGTGCTTGCGCACGGTGTGCCAGGCCGAACCGATGGGGTCGTCGGCCGCGGCCAGCGGCCAGGTGGCGGCGAACTCCTCGTAGGTCCGGCGGCCGAGCAGGAGCGCGTCGGCCCGGGAGACCACGTCGATCATCCGCCCGATGAGCTCGTCGTCGATGTACGGGGCCGCCCAGCCGCCGTGGGCGAACCCGCCGTCGCGGTCCTCGTCGGGCCCGCCGGGGCCCTGCACGACACCGTCCAGCGACACGAACTCGGTGACCATCAGTGTGCGCATGTCATCCCTCCGCACGAGTGCGCGGCTCCGCGTTCCGGAGCCCGTCACCCACCCGGCGGCGGAGCGGCGCGAGAATCGACAGCCGTCGACGTGACGCCGGTCACGACTCCACGCGCCGCACGGCCCGCCGCCGCGACCACCGCCTCCAGCGGGCCGCGCAGCCCCGCGACCGACAGGCCCACCCCGATGAGCGTGGCCACCAGCACGTGGCCCAGCCACAGGCGACGTCGTCGTCGCCGCTGCCGCCGTAGTACGCCATCGCCACGACGTGGAGCGTGTAGAGCGTGAGCGGTGCCGAGCCGAGCGCCGCAGGCACCAGCACCAGCCGCCGCGACCACCCGGCGAGCAGCAGCATCGCGCCGAGCACGGCCAGCGCGGACCCGGTGGTGGCCGCGAGGTCGAGCGTGCTCCCCGAGTGCGGGCCGTCCACGGCCAGCCACCACCACGACCCGGTGGGGGTGGTGCCGAACCGCCGCGCCGCGGCCTCCGCGCCGAGCACCCACACCCCGTCCCCGGGGCCGAGCAACAGGCCCGACAACGTGTGGGCGGCCACCGCGAGCACGCCGCCGCCGACGAGCAGACCGGCCGCCACCTGGGGCCGGCGCAGGTCGAGCCTGCCGACCGCCATCCCGGCGAGCAGGTACGTCGTCCAGGTCAGCACCGGGTAGTAGCCGTTGACGGCGAGTGTGACCAGCGCGTCGCCCGGCGCGCCGAGCGCAGCCCAGCCGACCTGGTCACCGGGGCCCTCCGGGAGCCCCGCCCGCAACAGCTGGCTCGCCACCGGCGTCAGCACGCACGCGAGCACCGCACCCGCGGCGAGCGCGCCTCGCGGAACCCGCAGCAGGAAGGCGGCCACCACGAACAGCAGGCCGTAGTAGGCGAGGATCACCGCGATCGGCGGGGCGAGCCCCACCAGCGTGAGCCCGATCGCCGCCACCAGCGCGCCGCGCACCACCAGCGCGGCGCCCGCGGCGAGATGCTCCCCGGCGTTCCCGGGCCGTCCCGGCCACCGGTCGCGAGCGCGATCCCGACCCCGGCCAGCACCGCGAACAGCGCCGACGCCCGCCCCGCGGCGACGAGGCCCGTGAGCGTCGGCTCCCGGGCCTCGCGGAGCGGGAAGATGTGCGTGGCGAACATCCCGACGAGCGCCACCGCGCGGGCGGCGTCGACCCCGAGGATCCGTCCCCTCCCACGCCGGGTGGGGCAGGCGTGGGTCACCGCGCCTGCGCGCCGGCGCCCACCGGGCCGTCCGGCCGCTTCCCGGCCCTGCGCAGCCACTCGTCGAGCGCGCCTGCACCGCACGCAGCGGCGGCCTGCGGCGCGGATCGGTGTCCATCGCCGCCTGCAGCAGTGCGAGGTGTGCCGACCGGGGCGGCAGGTGACTCAGCCGGGCGCTGCGGCCGCCGCGCGCAGCCCGGACACCGCGTCGAGGTGCCCACCGCGGGGCGGGTGCCCGGTGAGGGCGTAGGAGATCGTGGCGGCCAGCTGCCACGAGTCCGACGCGGGCGTGGCGCGCTCACCGCACGCCACCTCCGGCGCGAGGAAGTCGGGGGTGCCGAGCACGAAACCCGCCATCGTCATCGTCGAGTCGCCCGTCCGGCGGGCGATGCCGAAGTCGATGAGGTGCGCCAGCCCGGCCCGGTCGACGACCACGTTGCCCGGCTTCACGTCCCGGTGCATGACCCCGCGGCCGTGGGCGGCGTCGAGCGCGCCCGCGAGGCCGCGCCACACCTGCGCCGCGGTGACGTCGTCGACGGCCCGCGGGAGCGCACCAGCTCACCCAGCGACGGGCCCTCCACGTACTCCATCACGATGACCAGCCCCTCGAGCTCGCGCAGGCCCGGGTCGCTGGTGGCGGGCAGCAGGTCGTGGATGCGCACGCAGTGGGGGTGGCGGACGGCCACGAGCGCCCGCGCCTCCCGCCGGATCCGCTCTTCGGTCTCCTGGTCGGCGCGTGGGCGGCCTTCAGCGCCACCGGGTGGCCGAGGCGGGAGTCGTGGGCGAGCCACACCCGGCCGAACCCACCGGAGCCGAGCCTGCGGATCAGCCGGAACCGCTGCGCGGGCCCGCCGCCGACCCGCCACTGACACCGCCGCCGGGGCGACGAGCGTGGGGCGCGGGCCTGTCGAACGGGGCGGCGGCAGCGGGGGCTGCGGGCGTGTGACCGGCCGCCGCGGCGCCGCCACGACCGGGGGTTCGGGCTGCCGCGCCGCGAACCGCTGCGCCATCCGGTCGGCGAGGGACGCCCGCGGTGGACCCGCCGGGACCGGGGCCCGGCGCGGCGCGGCGGGCGGGCGCAGCGACTCCATCCGGGGCGGCCTGCGCTGCGTCGGGGCGGGCGCGGCCAGCGACCGGCGCACCACCTCCCGCGGCGGCGCACCGATCACCAGCACCACCGCGATACCGAGGAACGCCCCGGTGGCGACCCCGATCCACAGGTGCCCCGACGACCCGGCAGGGGTCCGGGCCGTGAGCAGCGCGATCGCCACCAGGGGCATCCAGAAGAACTTCGCGGGCCAGCTGGGCCCGCGCCGCAGGGCCAACCGCGCCTGGGCCGCCACGCACAGCGCCGCCACCAGCGGGAACCCGAGCAGCAGCACGACCGCGAGCCCGAACCGCACCGGGTCGGCCGGGTCGAACGCCGCCGACACGGTGTAGCCGCCGAGGTAGGTCGACTGCGGGGTGAAGCACACGGTGGTGCCGAGGTCCTCGACCTGCGCCGCCGTGAGCCCGGCGGCCTCGCCGCGCGTGGCCACCGCCCGGAAGACGTTGCCCGTGGCGTTGAACACCGCCAGCGGCAGCAGACCGGCGCCGACCAGGCCCGCGAGGGCCATGAGCACGGACTCGCCCGCCCGTACCGGGACCCGATCCGCCTGCGCAGCACCGCCACCAGCACCGCACCCGCCGTGGGCAGCAGCCCGACGCCGACGCCCAGCGCGGTGACCGCCCACGGCCACCCACCGGGGCAGACGTCCGCGGCCAGCGCCGTGCGCAGGCCGGCCACCAGGCCGGCGACGAGCGCGGTGAGCGCGTCCACGCCGTGCACCCCTCCCCTCGCCCCCGGACGGGCGCCGGGGGTAGTGCTCGTTCCCCACTATGGCATCACCGAGTCACGCCGCGATGTCGGAAACGCGCGATCGTGGAACGGCGCAGGGGTCAGGCGAACGTGCCCCCGACCGACCGCACCGCGTCCTTCGCCGAGCGCAGCTGCGGCAAGTCGGCGAAGCCGGACAGGGCGAGGGTGAGGTCGAGCTCGGCGAGCACGAACGCAGCACGTGCCGCACCCCGTCCTGCCCGCCCAACGCGAGCCCGTACACGAACGGACGACCGAGCAGCACCGCGTCGGCGCCCAGCGCCAGCGCGACGGCGGCGTCGGCGCCGGTGCGGATCCCGGAGTCGAACAACACCGCCGCCCGGCCGTCGACCGCGGCCACGATGCCCGGCAGCGCCTCCAGCGACCCGATCGCCCGGTCCACCTGGCGCCCGCCGTGGTTGGACACCACGATCCCGTCCATCCCGGCGTCGAGCGCGTGCAGTGCGTCGTCCACGTGCTGCACGCCCTTGAGCACGATAGGCCCGTCCCAGTGCTCGCGCAGCAGGTCGAGCCGGTCCCAGCGCAGCGCGGTGCCGGTGAACATCGGCACCCACCGCTGCACGGCCGCCATCAGGTCCTCCTCCGGCGGCGCGGCCAGACCCGCCCGGAACGCCGGGTCGGAGAACGGGATCGCGGTGCCGACACCGCGCAGGAACGGCAGGTACGACAGGTCCAGGTCGTGCGGGCGCAGCCGAGCGTCCAGGTGTCGAGCGTGACGACCAGGACGCGGTGGCCCGCGGCCCACGCCCGTTCCAGGATGCTCACCGTGACGGCGTCCTCGGTGGGCCAGTAGAGCTGGTACCAGCGCGGAGCATCCCCGGAGGCGGCCGCCACCTCCTCGATCGTGTGCGACGACGCCGTCGACAGACCATCGGCACGCTCAGCTCGGCGGCCGCGCGGGCCACGGCGAGCTCCCCGTCGGGGTGCACGATCGACATCACCCCGATCGGGGCGACGAGCAGCGGCGCCGGCATCGCCGTGCCGAGCAGCGTGGTGGACCAGTCGCGCTCGGTGGTGTCGCGCAACATCCGCGGCACCATCCCGTACCGGTCGAACGCGGCCCGGTTGGCGCGCATCGTGCGCCCGCGCCCGCGCCGCCCGCGACGTAACCGAACGGCCCGGCGTCGAGCACCGACCGTGCCGACTCCTCCAGCCTCGACGGGTCGGTCGGCAACGCGGGACGCTCACCGGCGAGCCCCCGCAGGTAGATCTCGGGCCCGTAGGCGCCGAACGGAACACCCATTCCGGGGAACCTAGTACTACAGCCTGGTGGCCTCACACCGCCGGTGACGCCGGCCCCGCGCACCGTTGTCGGCTCGCGCACCCCTGCTCCTGTCACGCGACCCGTCGGCGGGGTGCGCAGACCGGGAACGGGTGCGCGACCGGTGAGGATCGTTCCGAGATGGGTGGTGCGGGCCCCATGTGCCGGCGCCGGACGGGCATGCCCGGCGACCCGGTTGCCGCCCACGCCGCGCCATGAGCACGAAACCCTGGTGCAACCGATCCGGCTGCCGTTCCGTCCTGGAAGCATGCACCGCGCAACGCTCCCGCTGCTCGCCCTCGTCACGCTCGCGCTCGCCGGCTGTTCGGCGGCGGCCGCCGCACCGGCCGGGACCGCCCCGCCGCCCGCGATCACCGCCCGCGCCACCGGCACGGTGGTCGCCGCGCCCGACACCGCGACCGTCGTGCTCGGGGTCCAGACGCGCGACCGCAGCGCCACCGCGGCACTCGCCGCCAACTCCGCAGGCGCCGACTCCGTGATCGCCGTGCTCCAGGCGCCGGCGTCGCCCCGTCCGACATCCGCACGAGCCGGCTCGACATCTCCCCCACCACGCGCCCGAGACCGGGCGGATCACCGGCTACGAGGTGACCAACCAGGTCACGGCCACCCTCCACGACATCGCCGGTGCCGGCGCGCTGATCGACCAGGCCGCCGCGGCCGCGGGCGACGCGATCCGCGTGCAGACCATCCAGTTCTCCATCGCCGACGAGAGCGCGGCGCGCGCCGAGGCCCGCGCGGACGCGTGCGGCGAGCGCTCGCCCAGGCCCAGCAGCTCGCCGAGGCGGCGGGGGTGGAGCTCGGACCGGTCCGCTCGATCGTCGAGCAGGGGGGCCAGCCCCCGACGCCCTACCGCGCGGAGGCCGACATCGCCCAGCGGGCAGCGGTCCCGATCCAGCCCGGCACCCAGGAGCTGTCGGTGACGGTGGAGGTGGTCCACGACATCGCGTGACGCCTGGCATCGGGGGGCGCGGAATGCGCGGGCGGCTCCGGCGTTGGGAGTGGCATGGCTCTCACCCGCACCGACGGGCCCCTGTCGCCTGCCCCGCCCGACACCGTCAACTACCGGATCGACGGCCCGGCCCACAAGCTGCTCATGCACCCGTTCCCACGCCGTGTGCGCGCCGAGTTCGCCGGTCGCACCGTGCTCGACACCCGCGCGGGCGTGCTCGTCCACGAGACGGCGCTCCTGCCGCGGCTCTACGTGCCCGAGGCCGACATCGACCGGTCGGCGTTCGTCCCGAGCGACCACACCACGCACTGCCCGTTCAAGGGCGACGCCACCTACCGGACGCTGCGTGTGGACGGCCGGGAGGTGCCGAACGCGCTGTGGGCCTACCCCGACCCCCGCCCCGAGGCGACGTGGCTCGCCGGGTACGCGTCGCTGTACTGGGAGGCGGCCGACGCGTGGTTCGACGAGGACGAGCAGGTGTACGGGCACCTGACCGACCCCTACACCCGCGTGGACGTACGGCCCACCAGCCGCCACGTGCAGGTCCTCGCGGGTGGCACCGTCGTCGCGGAGTCCCACAGCCCGCTCGTGCTGAACGAGACCGGCCTCCCGGCCCGCTGGTACCTCTCACCGGACGACGTGCGCGTCGCGCTGGAGCCGACCGCCACCCACACCAGCTGCCCGTACAAGGGCGAGGCGAGCTACTGGTCGGTGCGGCTTCCGGACGGGCGCGAGCTGACCGACGCGGCCTGGGCCTACCCGGACCCGCTGCCCGAGTCGTCCCGGATCGCCGGGCGGCTCAGCTTCCTGCACGACGACCTGACCGTGCTGGTGGACGGGACGCCCGCGTAGGTCAGTCGTCCTCGTCGACGAGGAGCGCCTCCAGGGCCGGCAGCGCGGCGATGATCTGCTGCCGCTCCTCGTCGCCGAGGCGGGCGAGCCTGCGGGCCACCAGCGCGGTGCGGTGGCTGCGCACCTCGGTGAGCCGCTGCGCACCGTCGTCGGAGAGCACGATCTGCACGCCCCGCGCGTCGCTCGGGTCGGGGGTGCGGATCACCAGCCCCTGCTCGTCCAGCGCGGAGAGCACCCGGCTCATCGTCGGCGCGGTCACCGCCTCGCGGCGGGCGAGCTCCGATAGCCGCAACGGGCCGTGCTGCTCCACCGTGACCAGCGCGGACAGCTGCAGCGGCGGGATCGACTCCCGCCCGTCGATGCGGATTCGACGGTGCAGACGGCCGACGACGAGCCGCAGGCGGGCGGCGATCGCGGTGTGCTCGGCGCTCGCCACGTCCTCGGTCTCCACGGACCCGGTGGTCATCGCAACATCCTGCCAGGTGCCCCGGGAACGTGTGCTCACACCTTCCGGAGCCGGATGCCGGTGACGTCGTGCTTGGGGCCCTTGCGCAGCACCAGGGTGGCGCGGCCGCGGGTGGGCAGGATGTTGCGCTCCAGGTTCGGGCCGTTGATCTCCGCCCAGATGCGTTCGGCGCGCGCGATCGCACCGGCCTCGTCGAGCGCGGCGTACCGGCGGAAGTAGGACTCCGGATCCCGGAACGCGGTCTCGCGCAGCCTCAGGAACCGCTCGACGTACCAGCGGCGGATGTCCTCGGTGGCCGCGTCGACGTACACGGAGAAGTCGATGAAATCGCTCACCGCGAGCGCCGGGCCGCCCTCGCGGGACGGCTGGGCGGGCTGCAGCACGTTCAGCCCCTCCAGCAGGAGGATGTCGGGACGGTGCACGGTGGAGCGCGCGCCCGGCACGATGTCGTAGGTCAGGTGCGAGTACACCGGCGCCGACACCTCGGCCCGCCCGGCCTTCACGTCGGTGACGAACTGCAGCAGCGCCCGCCGGTCGTAGGACTCCGGGAAGCCCTTGCGACCCATCAGCCCACGGCGCTCCAGCTCGGCGTCGGGTGCAGGAACCCGTCGGTGGTGACGAGCGCGACGCGCGGGTGCTGCGGCCAGCGGGCGAGCAGCAGCCGCATCAGGCGGGCGGTGGTCGACTTCCCCACCGACACCGAGCCGCCGATCCCGATCACGAACGGGGTGCGTGCCGTGGTGGCGCCGAGGAACGTCCGGTAGGCGCGGTAGAGCCGGCCACCCTCCTGCACGTGCAGCGTCAACAGCCGCGACAGCGGGAGGTACACCTCCCGCACCTCGTCGAGGTCGACCTGGTCACCGAGGCTGCGGACCTGGTCGAGCTCCTCCACCGTGAGCGGGAGCGGCGTGTTCGCGCCGAGCCGCGCCCACGACTCCCGGTCGAAGTCGACGAACGGCGAGGAGTCCTGCGCCGCGCCGTCCCCCGTGGGGGCCTGCGGGGTCCACGTCTCAGGCAACGCACCGATGCGAATGCCGCTCATGACCGGTCAACCTAAATCCCGCGCGGCCGGAACGCCCCTCATCGTGACCGGCGCGACTCCAGCGAGAACCTCTTCCGGTGCGGACATACACTGTGGCCTCCGCTCCAGGAGGAACACGCCGTGCCCACCGCACGCCCCGCCGAACCGGGCTGCAGTAGTCAGCCGGGTGCGACCCGGCTACCCCCGATCTGCCCTGCGCGCACTCCCGGCGCCTCCCGGCGAGGTCGTGCATGACCGTCCTGCTCTCCCTGCTGGGCCTGCTCGCCGTCGCCGCGCTCACGCTCGGCACCGCGATCTCGGTCGCCTCCGAGTTCGCGCTCACCGCGCTCGAACGCAGCCAGGTCGACGCCCACGTCGCCGAGGTCGGTGACCGGCGGGCCCGGTCCGTGCAGCGGGCCCACCGGGGCCTGTCGTTCCAGCTGTCGGGCAGCCAGCTCGGCATCACGGTCACCACGCTCGTCACCGGCTACATCGCCGAGCCGGCCATCGCGTCGCTGTTCCGGCCCGGCCTGGAGGCCATCGGGTTGACGCCCGGGCTCGCCGCGGGCATCGCCACCGTGCTGTCCCTGCTGCTCGCCACCACCCTGTCGATGGTGTTCGGCGAGCTCGTGCCGAAGAACCTCGCCATCGCCGACCCGCTGCGCACCGCCCGCGCCGTCGTCTGGCTGCAGAGCGGCTTCGCCCACGCGTTCCGGTGGCTCATCAACGGGCTCAACACCGCCGCCAACTCCGTGGTGCGCAGGCTCGGCGTCGAACCCGCCGAGGAGCTGCGCTCGGCCCGCTCGGCCCGGGAGCTCAGCTCGCTGGTCCGCACCAGCGCACAGCACGGCACCCTCGACGCGGGCACGGCCACGCTGCTGGACCGGTCGCTGCGGTTCACCGACCGGGTGGCCGAGGACCTCATGACGCCACGGGTCCGCGTGGTGTCCCTCGACTCCGACGCCACCGTCGCCGACATGGTGGCGCTCGCCCGGCGCACCGGGATCTCCCGCTTCCCCGTGCACAACAGCGACCCCGACTCCGTGCTCGGGGTCGTGCACGTCAAGCAGGCCTTCGGGATCGAGGCCGACCGGCGGGCGCACGTCGCCGTCGGCGAGCTCGTGCAGGAGGTGCCGACGGTGCCGGGCTCGCTGGACGGCGACGAGCTGCTCACGCGGCTGCGCCGCTCCGGGCTCCAGCTCGCCGTGGTCGTCGACGAGTACGGCGGCACGGCGGGCATCGTCACGCTCGAGGACCTCGTCGAGGAGATCGTCGGGGACGTCCGCGACGAGCACGACCGCCCCGAGCAGGCCACGGTCCGCGCGTCCGGCCGCGGCAGCTGGCTGGTGTCCGGGCTGCTGCGCGACGACGAGGTGGCCGACGCCACCGGCTTCCAGATGCCCCCCGGCGCGTACGAGACGCTCGCCGGCCTCGTGCTCACCCGGCTCGGTCGCATCCCCGACGTCGGCGAGCAGGTCACGGTGGACGGGTGGCGGCTCACCGTCGAACGGCGGGACCGCAACCGCATCGCCGAGCTGCAGCTGACCCGGCCGGCGCCGAGGAGGATGCATGACGTCTGATCTCCTCGCGTTGCTCGCCGCGATCGCGCTGGCTGGGGGCCAACGCGTTCTTCGTCGGCGCCGAGTTCTCGCTGATCTCGCGCGCCGCGACCGCCTCGAGGCGATGCCGGGCGCCGGTGCGCGCACCGTGCTGCGCGCCCACGCCGACCTGTCCCGGATGCTCGCCGCGTCGCAGCTGGGCATCACGATCAGCTCGCTGCTGCTCGGCCGCCTGGGCGAGCCCGCAGTCGCCCACCTGATCGAACGTCCCATGAGCTGGCTGGGCCTGCCCGAGGCCCTGCTGCACCCGATCGCGTTCGCCCTGTCCCTCGCGGTCGTGGTGGTCGCGCACATCCTGCTCGGCGAGATGGTGCCCAAGAACATCGCCATCGCGGGCCCGGAACGCACCGCGATCCTGCTGGTGCCCCCGTTCCTCGTGTTCACCACGGTGATGCGCCCGCTGATCGAGTTCTTCAACGTCACGGCCAACGGGGTGCTGCGGCTGCTGCGGGTGGAACCCCGCGACGAGCTCGAGGCCTCTTTCACCTCCGGCGAGCTCGCCGACCTCATCGCCGAGTCCGGCCGCGAGGGCCTGCTCGACGACGACGAGTCCCGCAGGCTCACCCGCACCCTCAGCTCCGCGGAGTCCACGGTCGCCGATGTGCTCGTCCCGGTGGCCGAGGCCGTGATGCTCCCGGCCGAGCCCACGGTCGGCGACGTCGCCCGTGCGGTGGCCGAAACCGGGTTCTCCCGCTTCCCGGTGCACGCCACGGGCGGTGGTCTCGCGGGGTACCTGCACGTCAAGGACATCCTCGACCTGCTCGACGACCCGGCGACCGCCGTACCGGGTACGCGGGTGCGGGCCCTGCCCGAGGTGTCGACATCCGTGCGGCTCGACGAGGCGCTCGCCGTGCTCCGGCGGGCCCGCGCCCACCTCGGGCGTGCCGTCGGCGCCCGTGGCGAGACCGCCGGCCTCGTGGCGATGGAGGACCTCGTCGAGCACTACGTCGGCGAGGTCCGCGACGCCACGCACGCCGAGCAGCGGGACTGAGCCCCCGCTCCCCCGGCTTCGTCGTCGCTGTTCGTGATCGTCAATCTGTGATTGACGATTTGTAGGCGTCAATGATTCGTTGACACCTGAACGGATGCCACGATGCGGTGTGTTCGTTCCCGGTCTGCAGCTCTCCCGCTCCTACTACGCCGAGGCCGTCCGCCCGCTGCTCGGCGATCTCCGCCACTCCGCGGCGCGCATCGGGAGCGGCTCCGAGGTGCTCGGCTTCGACACCCCCCGCTCGGCCGACCACGAGTGGGGCCCGCGCCTGCAGCTGTTCCTCTCCCCCGCCGACGCACACCGGATCGCCGAGCTCGACGGACTGCTCGCCGAACGCCTCCCCCGCACCTTCCGCGGTTGGTCCACCCACTTCACGACCGTCGAGGGCGACCGCATCGGCCGCATGGCCCCGACCGACGGGCCGGTGCGGCACCGGGTCGACATCACCTCCGTCCACGCGTGGTGGACCGCCCACCTCGGCCTCGACCCCCGCACCTGCCTGCGCCCCGCCGACTGGCTCGCCCTCCCCACCCAGACGCTCGCCGAGGTCACGGCGGGAGCCGTCTTCCACGACGGCCTCGGCGAGATCGAGCCGATCCGCGACACGCTCACCTGGTACCCGGTCGACGTCTGGCGCTACGTCCTCGCCTGCCAGTGGCAGCGCATCGCCCAGGAGGAGGCGTTCGTCGGCCGCACCGGCGAGGTCGGCGACGAGCTCGGCTCCGCCGTCGTCACCGCCCGCCTCGTCCGCGACCTCATGCGGCTCGCACTGCTGCTGCACCGCCGCTACCCGCCCTACAGCAAATGGTTGGGCAGCGCGTTCGCCGGCCTCCCCGTGGCGCCCGCCCTCGACCCCGTCCTGCGAGGCGCCCTCACCGCCACGGCGTGGCAGGACCGCGAACGCCACCTCACCACCGCGTACGAGACGCTCGCCGAGGCCCAGAACGGCACCGGCCTCGCGGCCCCCGTCGATCCCACCACCCGCCCCTACTTCGACCGCCCGTTCCAGGTGCTCGGGGCCGAGCGATTCGCCGACGCCCTCGTCGCCGCCGTCACCGACCCCTCCATCGCCGCGCTCCCCCGCGTCGGCGCGATCGACCAGCACACCGACAACACCGACCTCCTGACCGCCCCGCACCGCCGCCGCGCGGTCACCCGGGCGGCCCTCTCCCCACCCCCGGGGTGACGCCCACCGCCCCTGCGACGACGCCCGGCGGCGGATCGCCGCACCGCTTCCCCGTCATCGAATCGTTGGCGAAATGGTGGTGTCAATGATTCGTTGACAGTGGTGACGGTCACATGTATCACCACGCAGCGTGGCCCCTCCTTGCTACGGACGGGTGGGGCGGAGGGGACCCGCCCGTCCACTCCCACCCGTCCGTAGCCGGCAGCTCGCTGCGAGGCGGCTCAGGAGGAGAACGCCTCCACCGGCGGGCAGCTGCACACCAGGTGGCGGTCGCCGTAGGCGCCCTCGATCCGGCGCACCGGCGGCCACACCTTCCGGTCGTGCACCCCCGGCGTCCCGCCCAACGGGTACGCGGCGATCTCCCGGGAGTACGGGTGGTCCCACTTGTCGGCGAGGCAGGCCGCCGTGTGCGGCGCCCCCCGCAGCGGGTTGTCGGTGACCGGCCACTCCCCCGCCGCCACCCGCTCGATCTCGGCCCGGATCCCGATCATGGCGTCCACGAAGCGGTCGATCTCGGCGAGGTCCTCGCTCTCGGTGGGCTCCACCATCAGCGTGCCCGCCACCGGGAACGACATCGTCGGGGCGTGGATGCCGTAGTCGGCCAGCCGCTTCGCCACGTCGTCGATCGTCACGCCGGTCTCCTTCGAGATCGCGCGCAGGTCGAGGATGCACTCGTGGGCCACGTGCCCTTGCGAACCCGCATACAGCACCGGGTAGTGCTCCCGCAGCCGCGCCGCAACGTAGTTGGCCGCCGCCACCGCGGTGAGCGTGGCCCGCCGCAGCCCGTCGGTGCCCATGAGCCGCACGTACGCCCACGAGATCGGCAGCACGCCCGGGCTGCCGTGCGGTGCGGCCGACACCGGCCCGACCGCACCCCGGCCCGGCAGGAAGGGCACCAGGTGCTCCGCGACCGCCACCGGCCCGACGCCCGGGCCACCACCGCCGTGCGGGATGCAGAACGTCTTGTGCAGGTTGAGGTGGCTCACGTCGCCCCCGAACGCACCCGGCCGGGCCAGCCCGACCAGCGCGTTGAGGTTCGCGCCGTCGACGTAGACCTGCCCGCCCGCGGCGTGCACCGCATCGCAGACCTCGCGCACCCGGGCCTCGTACACCCCGTGGGTGGACGGGTAGGTGATCATCAGCGCGGCGAGCGACGGACCGTGCTCGGCGATCTTGGCGTGGAGGTCGTCGATATCGACGTCGCCGGTGGGCGCCGTGGCCACCACGACCACGCGCATCCCCGCCATCACCGCCGACGCGGCGTTCGTGCCGTGGGCGCTCGCCGGGATCAGGCAGACGTCCCGGTGCGCCTCACCGCGGCTGCGGTGGTAGGCCGCGATGGCGAGCAGGCCCGCGAACTCGCCCTGGCTCCCCGCGTTGGGCTGCAGCGACACCGCCGCGTACCCGGTGAGCTCGGCGAGCCACCGCTCCAGGTCGGTGATCAGGTCCAGGGTGCCCGCGGCGTCGGCCTCGGGGGCGAACGGGTGCAGGTCGGCGAACGCCGGCCAGGTGATCGGCTCCATCTCGACGGCCGCGTTGAGCTTCATCGTGCACGAGCCCAGCGGGATCATCGTGCGGTCCAGCGCCAGGTCGCGTCGGCGAGCCGGCGCAACCAGCGCATCAACGAGGTCTCGCTGCGGTGCTCGTGGAACACCGGGTGGGTCAGGTACGCAGACGTCCGGCGCAGGCCGGCGGGCAGCGCGTCCTCGGTGCCCCCGTCGAGCCGCGCGGCGTCGGCCGACACCCCGAACGCCGACCACACGGCCTCCAGGTGCGCCACCGTGGTGACCTCGGAGCACGCGATGCCCAGTGTGTCGGCATCGATCCGCCGCAGCGCGATCCCCGCGGCGTGCGCGGCGTCGGCCACCTCCTCCGCCCGCCCCGGCACCCGCGCCCGGACGGTGTCGAAGATCTCCCCGTGCACGACCTCCACTCCCCCGGCGCGCAGCCCGGCGGCGAGCACGGCCGCCATCCGGTGGGCCCGCATCGCGATGCGGGCCAGCCCCTCCGGGCCGTGGTAGACGGCGTAGCAGGCCGCGACGACGGCCAGCAGCACCTGCGCCGTGCAGATGTTGGACGTGGCCTTCTCCCGGCGGATGTGCTGTTCACGGGTCTGCAGCGCGAGCCGCAGCGCCGGGTGGCCGTCGGCGTCGCGCGACATGCCGACCAGCCGTCCGGGCAGCTGGCGGGCGTGCTTCTCCCCCACCGACAGGTAGCCCGCGTGCGGCCCGCCGTACCCGAGGGGCACCCCGAACCGCTGCGTGCTGCCGACCACCGCGTCGGCGCCCAGCTCACCGGGCGGGGTGAGCAGGGTCAGCGCCAGCAGGTCGGCGGCCACCGCCACCAGCGCGCCCCGCTCGTGCGCGGCCGCGATCAGCGCCGACGGGTCGCGCACCGCCCCGGACGCGCCCGGGTAGCTCAGCAGCAGCCCGAACAGCTCACCCTCGGGCAGGCCGTGCTCGAGGTCGGCGACGACGAGCTCGATGCCCAGCGGCTCGGCCCGGGTGCGCAGCACGTCGACGGTCTGCGGGAGCGTGTCGGCGTCCACCACGAACCGCGACGAGCTCACCTTCCCGGCACGGCGCAGCAGCGTCATCGCCTCGGCGGCCGCGGTGGCCTCGTCCAGCAGCGACGCGCCGGCCACCGGGAGCCCGGTGAGGTCGGCGACGACCGTCTGGAACGTCAGCAGCGCCTCCAGCCTGCCCTGGCTGATCTCCGGCTGGTAGGGCGTGTAGGCGGTGTACCAGGCCGGGTTCTCCAGCACGTTCCTGCGGATCACCGGCGGGGTGACGGTGCCGGAGTAGCCCAGGCCGATCATCGGGACCGTGACGGTGTTGCGGGCGGCCAGCGCACGCAGCTCGGCCAGCACCTCGGTCTCGGTGGCCGCGGGCGGCAGGCTCGACGGTGCGGGCTCCCGGTCCCGGATGCTGCCGGGCACAGCCGCAGCGGCCAGCTCGTCGAGCGAGCCCGCGCCGATCGCCGCGAGCATCGTGTCGAGCTCGGCCGGTCGGGGCCCGATGTGGCGGTCGACGAACGGCGTGCCGCGCTCGAGATCGGAGAGAGCAGGTCGGTCGGTCACGGGATCCTCCGGGCGGAGCGGGCGGCGGGGCAGGGTGGAACTGCCCTCCCCCTCTGTCCCCGCCCGTGACCGGGCACCTGAGAGATTCGCCCCGGCACATCAGGGTTTTCCCCGTCGGCGGACGGGCACGCCCGTCGCTTTCCAGAGGCGTCTCGCCCGCACGGTCCTGGTGCCTGAGAGGTTCCGGGGAGGAGTTGCTCCTTCGGCGCCGGCCGGGACCGGGACTCTCCCGCGCGGGTTCGGCGACTACCCGGCAGATGTTACCGCTGCGGCCCGCCCGCGATCCCCGCGCCACGCGCGAGAATGCGCCCGACGTTCTCGTCGGCGAAGAACTCGGCAGGCGAGGTCACGCCGGCCGCCACCCGCGTGAACCCGTCCATCGCCTCGTCGTCGCCACTCACGGCCGCCAGTACCTGCTGCATCTCGGGCGGCGGCGGCTCCAGCGACGCGAGCTCGGCCGTGAACTCGTACATCGCATGGCAGGCGGCGTCCCGGACGGCCTGGTACTCCCCCATCGCGGCATCGAACGAGCACTCGCCTGCGAACGAGCGGTGCAGCGCGGTGGCACACAGCTCCGCGTCCCGGAAGGCGTCCTGGATCCCCTGCGCGGTGATGAAGTCCTTGTTGTAGCCGGCGTCCCCCACCAGCGCCCAGCCCGGTCCCCACGGCCTGCGGAAGTAATTCGGCACGGCGGTCCCGACGATCCGCGACTCCCGCCGGGCAGCCCGGATCCGGTCGTGGAAGGCCGGGACCAGGCCGAGGGTGGCGAGGTAGCTGCCCTCGAGGTCCCTCCGGTTCGCCGCGAACTCGCGGTGGGGCCATCCGCCGATCACCAGGGTCAGGTCGTCGTTCGTCGGCCAGGCCGCGATACCCCGGTGCGGGCGGTCGTAGGTCTCGAACCAGCCGTCCATCGGCAGGCCGCTCCAGTAGGCGTAGTAGCCGCACAGCAGGTGCGGCTTCTCGTGGTACCGCTGCGCGCGCACGGCCCGGGCCACGCACGAATGCAGCCCGTCCGCGCCGACGACCACCGCGGCCCGCTCGGTGACGGGCCGCGCCCCCTTCCCGTGGCCGCGGATCCCGGTGACCCGGCCGTCCTCGACGAGCACGTCGGACACCGTGAACCGCTCCCGGACCTCCGCCCCGGCCGCGGCCGCCGCCTCGACGAGCACCGAGTCCAGGACGGTCCGCCGCGGCGCGTACGCCGTGCCCGGCCTCCCGGTGATCGCGAACGGGCCGAAGTCGAACGCGTAGCGGTCGATCGGTGGGCATCCGGCGACCGCCCGGTCCAGGAGGCCCCAGCGCCCGAGGCAGGCGACGCCCGGCGCGTGGACCAGGTGCGTCGAGAGCGTGTCGCTCGGGAAGCCCGCCCGGTCCACGACCAGGACCCGGTGGCCGGAGCGGGCGAGCAGCATCGCGGTCGGCGATCCGGCGCACCGCGCGCCGACCACGATCACGTCGTAGCGGGGGTTCACCGGACGGCCTTCAGCGCCGCTGCGCCGTCATCGACGCGGGACGCACCGTGACCGGGCAGGTCCCGGACGACCACGTGATGGGTCCGCACCAACCGCGGGAGCACCGGGAGCGACGTGGCGCAGAACTCGCCCGGGCCGTGCAGCAGGACCAGCGACGGGCGGTCCGAGGCGCTGCCGCCCTCCAGCACCGCCGTCGACACGCCGGCCAGGTGCAGCTGATGATCGCCGAGGGGGAGCCCGGCCAGCAGGGTCTGCCGTGCGCGTTGCCCCTCGTCCATGACGACCTCCCACGTGTCGGGTTCACGACCGTAGGAAGAGCAGGTGACCCGGCTCATCGGGCGAAGCACCCACACCGGCGGATGGGTAGATCTGCGTACCGAGCCCGGACTGCAGGTCCATGATCAGTAGGAACGGGACACCAGCTGCACGGTTGCAGCCCAGGTCCCGATCCCGCTGACCACACCCCGGATTCCAGGGCGGCTCGAGGGCGAGATCGGGACCACCACATCCATGGTCAGCTGTTCGGCGCGAAAGCCGACGCTCCGCGTCGGGAAAGGCGCCGATCCGATGATCACAGGCTCACGCCGGCCGGCCCGGTGTCGCGCGGTGCGCTCGTCCTCCGCCGTGCCGAGATGCTCCCCAGCCCTGCGACCCGAAGAACGATCACGAAGTCCGGCTGTGGTAGCTAGGTCGTGCTCGTAGGCGTACGCCGTCGCCGCGGCCCGCGAGGTCACACCGAGCTTGACGAAGATGTTGCTGACGTGCCGGGCCACGGTCTTCTCGCTGAGGAACAGCTCCGCGGCCACCGCCCGGTTGGTCATCCCCGTGGCCACCAGCCGCAGCACCTGGGCCTCTCGGGCGGTCAGGGGGCCGGAACCGGCGGCCCGTGACAAGGCGCGCACCCGAGTGATGTCCGGCGCGGCCCCGAGCTGCTCGAACACCAGGCGCGCCGCGTCGAGCTCCATGTCCGCGGAGTCCGGGTCCCGCTGCTGCCGGCACGCGAGCCCCATGAGGACCCGGACGCGGGCGCCTCGTAGGGGGCGTCCAGGTCCTGCCACGCACGCCACGCCCGGCGCAGCACCTGCGCGGCACCGGCGTCCCCCTCGGCCACCCGGACGGCACCGGTGGCGTGCGCCGACATCGCCTGCAACAGCGGCGCACCCACGTGATCGGCGATCGCCTCCAGCTCGGCCACGGCGACACGGGCGGCGGCGAGGTCCCCGGCGGCGATCATGATCTCGACGTGGGCGGCGAGCAGGCGGGGCCGGGCCGCTGCCGCCGGGGCGGGGTCGACGTGCGCCGCCCGCCGCAAGGCCACGAACGCGGCGGTGCCGTCCAGCGCGCGACGGATCATCGCCGCTGCGGCGTCGACCTGGCCCTGCGCCATCCGCAGCAGGGCGAGGCCGGGCTGCGGTTCCGGGATCCAGCGGCTGGCCTGGCGGTAGGCCTCCTCGGCCCGGTCGTACTCCCCGCGGAACCGGTGCACCTCGGCGAGCTGGTAGTACGCCGCGCCCGCGGCCGGGTGGCCGGTCAGACCGGCGCAGGCCATCCGCGCCTCACCGAGGGCATCGGACCAGGCCCCGTGCCGGAGCATGATCTCCGACCGGTGCACCAGGCACTGGCCGCGGTAGGGCACCAGGTCCGGCTGCGCCTCGCACCAGCGGGTCAGCGCCACGGTCCACTCCCGGACCCGGCGCAGGTCGAAGACCTCCCCGCAGGTCTCGATCACGGCGCAGTAGAGGATGCCGGTGAAGATCGGCGACACCTCGTCGGCGGTCACCGCGACCATCACCTCGTCCAGCAGCCCGAGCGCGGACGCGGTTCGGCCCGAGGCAACCAGTGCCTGGCCCACACCGAGCCTCCCGAGCGCGAGCAGGTCGGGATCCCCGAAGCGTTCACCGATCGCCACGGCCTCCGCGGAGGCCGCCTCCGCCTCGGCGGCGTCCCCGGCCACCAGGAACTCCACGGCCGCGGGGACGAGCAGGTACCCGCGCTCGGCGCAGTCCCCGCCCCGGCCGTCGAGCAGGCGCCGAGCCCGGGTGCGCCAACCGCTGCTGCGAGCGGTCTCCCCCCGCAGCAACAGGAGGATGGCCAACCGCAGGGCGTGCCGCGCCGCGCGGGCCGGATCGTCGGCCGCGCATTCCCGGAACGCGCGCGCGGACAGGTCGTCGCCGCTGTCGTCGTGGCCGGTCAGGTAGGCCGCGGTCACCCACAGCTCGAGGTCGTCCGGCCCCAGTGGCGATTCGCGGTCCGCGGCCGCCAGCAGCTCGTAGGCGCTCGCCCACTCCCGGAGCCGGTACGCGCCGCGCCCCCGCTCCCGTAGGTCCACGCTCCCGGTCACGGCACCGGGCGCAGGTCAGCTGATGGCGCGCCGCGCCCGGCGGCGGGACAGCTCGTCCTCCGGGGCGTCGTCGACGCTGCCGCCGTCGGCGCGCTCCACCGGGAAGTCCTTGATGGAGCCGCTGATCTCCTTCATGGCCCCGCCGACCGCGATCCCGAACACGCCCTGGCCGCCGCGGAGCAGATCGACGACCTCCTCGGGAGAGGCGCACTCGTACACCGTGGTGCCGTCGCTGAACAGCGTGATGCCGGCCAGGTCGCGGATGCCGCGCCGGCGCAGGTGCTCGACGGCGACCCGGATGTTCTGCAGCGACACCCCGGCGTCCAGCAGCCGCTTGACGACCTTCAGGACGAGCACGTCCTTGAACGAGTAGAGCCGTTGCGAACCGGAACCGGCTGCGCCGCGGATCGACGGGACGACGAGACCGGTGCGCGCCCAGTAGTCGAGCTGCCGGTAGGTGATGCCCACCACCTGGCAGGCGGTCGGCCCGCGGAAACCGACGAGCTGGTCGGGCAGCCCGTCGAACCCTTCACCGAGCAACGGGTCGGGAAAGAGCTCGCCCTGCTCGGGCGCGCCGGACGGCGGCTGCTCCACCGAACTCCTTCCGCCGGAGCCCGGCTCCGACCACCGGGGGGGTCAGACGGAGCCGACGGGCTGAGAGGAACCGACGATATGAGCCGCCGAGCGCCCGGTCAACGCGGCGCGCCGCGCACGTGGTACGAGACTAGGGCTGCGCCCCGCGGAAGTCCTCCGGGGAGATCGAGTCGAGGAACTCGCGGAACTTCTCGACCTCGTCCTCCTGCTCGTCCGGGATGATCAGCCCCGCCTCGGCGAGCACGCCTTCCTCGGCGTGGATCGGCACCCCGATCCGCAGCGCCAGCGCCACCGAGTCGCTCGGCCGCGCCGACACCGTGATGCCGCCGTCGAACACGAGCTCCGCGTAGAAGGTGCCCTCCTGCAGGTCGGTGATCCGGACCTGCTCGAGGCGGCGCCCCAGCGCGTTGATCACGTCCTTCAGCAGGTCGTGGGTGAGCGGCCGGGCCGGCTTGACGCCCTGTTGCTCGAGCGCGATGGCAGTGGCCTCCACCGAACCGATCCAGATCGGCAGGTAGCGATCTCCCGTGGTTTCGCGCAACAGGAGGATCGGCTGGTTGGCCGGCAGTTCGACCCGTACCCCCACGACGCGCATTTCGCTCATCGCACTGCTCCTCCTCGCGATCCTGCGCTTCCCGACGCTACACGGCGCACCCTGCCTGCGCCCGACTCCGGACGGGTCGCGGCGGTGGCCGGGAGGTCAGCTCCGCCCGCCGGGCTCGCGCGGCCCGGTGAGGAAGACGAGACGGAACTTCCCGATCTGCACCTCGTCGCCGTTGGCGAGCACGGCCGTGTCGACCGGCTCCCGGTTGACGTAGGTGCCGTTCAGGCTCCCGACGTCCACGACGACGAACTCGCCCGCGTCGCTGCGGAACTCCGCGTGGCGGCGCGAAACGGTGACGTCGTCGAGGAAGATGTCGCTGTCCGGGTGGCGCCCGGCGCTCGTGGACGCCCAGTCGAGCAGGAAGCGCGAGCCCGCGTTGGGGCCGCGCTTGACCACCAGCAGCGCGGAGCCGGCTGGCAGCGACTCGACGCCGGAGACCGGCTGGTCCTGGGCCGTGGGCTCGGCCTCGGAGAGGAAGTCCGCACGGAAGACCGAGGTGGTCTCCGGGGAACGCTCCGGTGGCACGCCGGGCCCGTCGTTCGTGGTCACCTCGGGGTCTCCTCCTGGTGGTGGGCGGTGTGCAGCCCTGCGATGGGTCAAGTGTGACGGCTGCCGGCCGAACGTGCGCGCCGGCAGCGGGTTCCGCAAACCTACCGTGCAGCGGTGGCCGGGGGAGGCCCGGTCAGCTCGCCGTGAGCTCGCGGTAGCGGCCGCGTCGAGCAGGCCGCCCGGTTGGCCCTCGGCGTCGCCGGCGAGGCGGATGTCGAACATCCATCCCGCCTCGTACGGACCGGAGTTGACCAGCTCGGGGTTGGCCTCGAGCGCCTCGTTGACGGCGGCGACCGTGCCCGAGACGGGCGAGTAGATGTCCGAGACCGACTTCGTGGACTCCACCTCGCCGACGGTGGTGCCGGCGGCGACCTCGTCGCCGACGGCAGGCAGCTGCACGAACACGACGTCGCCGAGCTGGGACTGGGCGTGGTCGGTGATGCCGATGCGGACCACCCCGTCTCCGAGGTCGCGCACCCACTCGTGGGCTTCGGTGTAGCGGAGGTCGTCGGGGATCACGGCGAAAGACTAGTCCTCCGGTGTGCGGGCCCCTGCGAGGCCTGCCGGTGTGCGCAACGCGCGGACGAACTGGGCCAGGTAGAGCACGCCCGTGTAGAGGTAGAGCGCCGTGCCCCACACCGCGAAGGCGTAGGCGAACGGGCGGGCGAGGTCGGCGAACCAGCCCTGCGACTGCGCGGCGAGCAGCAGCGGGAACGCGTAGAGCAGCAGGAACGTGGCACCCTTGCCCAGGTAGGTGACCTGGTAGGGCCCGTACCCGCGGGCGCGCAGCACCGGGAGGGTCGCGGCGAGCACGAGGTCACGCGCGACGAGCGCGCCCACCGCCCACCACGGCACGACGTCGCGCAGGCCCAACGCGAGCAGCGCCGCGAGGATGTAGAGCCGGTCCACCGCGGGGTCCAGCAGCGCGCCGAGCGCGCTGTACTGGTCGAGCAGCCGCGCGAGCTTGCCGTCGAGCCAGTCCGTGATCCCGCCCACTGCGAGCACGACGACGGCCCACACGTCCGCGCCCCACGCCGCGCCGCCGGGCACCAGCAGCAGGTACAGGAACAGCGGCACCCCGGCCAGCCGCAGCATGCTGAGCAGGTTCGGCACCGTGAGCACCCGGTCGTGGCGGATCCCGGCCCACAGGCCGGCGAGCGACGGTTCGGGCACCGGGTGAGCCTACTGACACCGGCCACGACATCGCGTCCCGCGCGGGCGCGCGGCACGATGCAGCCATGGACGCCACGACCCTCAAGGACCTGCAGACCCCGCTGAAGGCGCGCTACCGGGAGGACCCGGCGGCCGCGGTCGTCACCCTCACCGCGGACGGCGAGCTGGACGGCACCGGCGTCGCCTGCCGCGTGCGGACGGCCACCGCGCTCGCCGAGGCCGGCCTGCACCCGGCCACCGGGGGCGACGGCACCCAGCTGTGCTCCGGCGACATGCTGCTCGAGGCGCTCGTCGCCTGCGCTGGGGTCACGCTGCGGGCGGTGGCCACCTCGCTGGGGATCCAGGCGAGCGGCACCGTGCGCGCGAGGGCGACCTGGACTTCCGCGGCACCCTCGGCGTCGACAAGGAGGCGCCCGTCGGGTTCCGGGAGATCCGGCTGGGCTTCACGCTCGACACCACCGCGAGCGAGGACGAGGTGGCCACCCTGATCCGGCTCACCGAGCGCTACTGCGTGGTGCTGCAGACCCTCAAGTCCTCGCCCACGACATCCGTGAGTGTGGAGTCGGCGGGCGTGCAGGCGTGATCGGCGCACACGCACTGCTGCGGTCGTTCGTGGCGAGCGGGCTGGACACCTGCTTCGCCAACCCCGGAACGTCGGAGATGCACTTCGTGGCCGCGCTCGACGGGGTGCCGCAGATGCGGGCGGTGCTCACCCTGTTCGAGGGGGTCGCCACCGGTGCCGCCGACGGGTACGCGCGGATGGCCGGGCGCCCTGCCGCCACCCTGCTGCACCTCGGGCCCGGTCTCGGCAACGGCCTGGCCAACCTGCACAACGCGCGCCGGGCGGGCACACCGGTGGTCAACGTGGTCGGCGACCACGCCACCACCCACGCGAAGTACGACGCCCCGCTGCAGTCCGACATCGCCGCGATCGCGGGCGCGGTGTCCGGGTGGGTGCGCGAGAGCACCCACACCTCCGAGATCGGCGCCGATGCGGCCGCGGCGGTGGCCGCGGCCCGCGCGGGGCAGGTCGCCACGCTGGTGCTGCCCGCCGACGTCAGCTGGGACGACGGCGGGGAGGTCGCCACCGGGCCGGACGGGGTCGCACCCGCCGCCGTCGACCCGGACGCGGTCCGCGACGTCGCCGCGGTGCTGTCATCGGGCGAACCTTGCGTCCTGCTCGTCGGCGGCGACGCCACCCTGGCCGCCGGGCTGGCCGCCGCCGACCGGATCGCCGCCGCCACCGGGGCCCGCGTGCTCGCGGAGACCTTCCCGACGCGGCTGGAGCGCGGCACGGGCGTCGCGCAGGCGGGCCGGCTGGCCTACGCCGTCGACGCCGCCGTCGGGCAGCTCGCCGGGGCGCGGCACCTGGTCCTCGCCGGGGCCCGCTCGCCGGTGTCGTTCTTCGCCTACCCCGGCAAGGTGTCCGACCTCGTGCCGCCGGGCTGCACCGTGCACGCGCTCGCGCCGCGCGAGGGTGTCGTGGCGGGCGGCGCCGCCACCGCGGCGCTCGAGGAGCTCGCCGACCTGGTCGCGCCGGGCACCGAGGCGCGGACCGCGCCCTCCGCCCGCCCGGCGCTGCCCTCCGGAGCGCTCACGGTGGAGAGCGCCGCCGCGGTGGTGGGCGCGCTGCTGCCCGAGGGCGCGATCGTCGTGGACGAGTCGGTGACCTCCGGCTTCGCCCTCCCCGCGGCCACGCGGCGCCCCGCGCCACGACTGGCTCACGCTCACCGGCGGCGCGATCGGCTACGGGCTGCCCGCGGCCACCGGTGCGGCCGTGGCCTGCCCGGACCGGCCGGTGTGGTGCCTGCAGGCCGACGGCAGCGCCATGTACACGATCTCCGCGCTGTGGACGCACGCCCGGGAAGGGCTGGACATCACCACGATCGTCTACCACAACAGCGCCTACGCCATCCTCCGCATGGAGCTGATGCAGACGGGCGCGGCCGAGTACCTCGACGGCGACGGGGAGCGGGCCAGGGCGCTGCTCGACCTCGGACGGCCCGACCTCGACTTCGTGGCCCTCGCGGCCGGGATGGGTGTGCCCGGCGAGCGGGTGACCACGGCGGAGGGGCTCGCCGCCGCCCTGCGTCGCGCGGCGGCCGAGCCAGGCCCGCACCTCGTCGAGGCGATGGTGCCGCAGCCGGCGCCCTGATCCCGACCGGGGAGCACCCGCTCACCGCGGCGATCACGCGGTTCGCCGCCGTGGGCCGGACCGGCCGGTCCGGCCCACGGCCGCCGACGTAGAGTGTGGCGGGCGTAACGCTGTGTCGGATTCGCGCCACGTTCACGTGGCGCTGTCCTGCGGCCCGCTGCACTGGTCGACACGTCCCGGGATGCGTGATGACGACAACGGTCGAGGACTGCCGGTCCATCGACCATGCCATGGCGGTGCCGGTCAGCGACGAGCAGCAGTGGCAGATCGTCGCCGAGTTCCTCGCCCACGGGCTCCGGCGCGGGGAGCACGTCTCTACTTCGACGACGGCACCAGCGAGCGGGTGCTGGAACGGATGACCGACGACGGGGTCGCCGTCACCGCACCGCTGCGCGAGGGCCGCCTCGCCGTCGTCCCGGGCGACCCGCGGTCCTCCGCGCAGGACGTCGCCGAGGCGGTGCGCAGCACCGTCGACGCCGCGCTCGCGGCCGGCTACCCGGCCGTCCGCATCACCGGCAACCCCACCTTCCTGGTGAAACAGGGAAGAGGCACCGCCACCGACGGTGTGTACGGCATGGCCGACCTGGACCAGGCCCTCGACGACGTCGTCCGCCACCGACCGGCCCACGTCCTGTGCGTCTACGACCGCGCCCACTGCCCCGAGGAGGTCGTGGACCGGATGCGGGCGGCACACCGCACCGAGGTGGTCACCCCCGCGATCTACGACGACGGCCTGCTGCGGCTCACCGCCATCGGCCCGGGTGCCGCACGCGTCGCGGGCGAGGTCGACCACAGCAACCGGCCACGCATCCGCAGCTTCCTCGAGTCGGCCCTCGACCGGGCGCTGCGCCTGCCCGACGCCCCCACCGACATCCGCCTCGACCTGTCGTCGCTGCGCTTCCTCGACGTCGCGGGCGCCGTCGGCCTCGTCCACGCCGCCGAGGAGTTCCCCAACGCCCACCGGCTGGTCCTGGGCGGCGTGCGACCCCGGGTGCAGCGCGTCCTCGACCGCTGCGGTGCACCCTTCGCCACCCAGCTCGTCGTCCAACCACGCGGCGACGCACCACCACCCGAGCCGCCCCCGGCCGACCGGCCGACCGGCGGCCGGATCCCCGACGACCCGTCCCCCGACGACGAGAGACGCAGCGAGCAGGCATCGGTATGAGGATCGAGACCACCCGTTCGGCCAACGCGGTCCGGCTGGAGCACGCCGCGGGCTTCCACGGCTCCCCCACCCACCTGGTCGACCAGCTCGTCCCGCTCGCGCGGCAGGCCATCGAGCGCGACGAGCCGCTGGCCACCGCGCTGGCGCCCACCACCGAGCAGGCCCTCGACGACCGGCTCGGCGGCGCCGTCGGGTCCGCCGACCGGGTGGTCCGCCTGCGGCCGGCCGACAGCGGGCCCGCCGGCGCGTCCGCACAGACCGTCGCCGCCCGGTGGGCCCTCGACCTGCGCGCGATGGGCGTCGCGAAGGGCCGCCCGGTCACCGTGCTCAGCGAGCACGCCGCCGCGCTCGACGGCTCGGACGGGCGGTTCTGGACCGAGCTCGACGCCGCGCTCAACGTCGCGCTCGCCGACCTGCCGGTGCGCATCACCTGCTTCTACCCCGAGCTCCCGCTGCACCTGGAGATCCTCGAGGGCGCCCGGCGCAACCACCCGCTCCTGCTCGACGGCGGTGAGCTGCGGCCCAACCCCGCCCACCACGACCCCCGCGCGGTGCTCACCGCCCGGCCCGCCGCCCGGCCGCCGGTGCTCGGCCCGCCGGACGAACGGCTCACGTTCAGCGCGTGGCAGCTGCACGACGTGCGCACCGCGGTCGAGCGGGCGCTGTCGGGCAACGGCTACGAGCGGGAGCGCGTCGAGGACATCGTGCTGGCGGTCAACGAGCTCGCCACCAACGCCGTGGAGCACGGCACCCCGGAGGCGCGCATGTCGCTGTGGACGGGCCGGCACGGGTTGATGTGCGAGATCGACGACGGTGGCACGCTGCGCGACCCGCTGCCCGGGCTGCAGGCGCCCCACCCCGCGGAGCCCCGCGGGCGCGGCGTCTGGATCGCCCGCCAGCTCTGCGACTCGCTCCACGTGTGGGCCGACGGCCACGGGACCCACGTTCGGGTGCACGCCACCCCGTGAGTAACATGAGGAGCGACTCGCACGTCACCCGGACGGCCGCAGAGCAGCCGGAAGTGTGACGAACATGCCCCTTGGCAAGGCGGTCGCTCGGGAGAACACTCTTTCGCGGAGTCGGGCGCCGTGGTGTCGCCGACGGGCCCCGCGAGTATCACACCGGGCACTTCCACACATGGGACGATCATGTCTGACGATCAGCGACGATCTCGTACGACTCCGGCGCGCACAGCCCCGGTGAACGACGTCGCTGCAGACGGAGCGCCCGCCCACCGCGTCACGGTGCTGGGCTCGTTCACCCTCGTCTCGCACGGCACCGCCGTCCCGCTCGGGGTCGACTCCCGCAGGCTCGTCGCCTACCTCGCGCTGCACCCGCGCCCCCAGGAGCACGCCGCGCTCGCCGCCGACCTGTGGCCCGGTGTCCCGGCGGCCGCCGCGCAGCGCCTGCTCACCGAGGCGGCCACCGGGGTGGGCCTCCCGGAGCTGTTCACCGACGGCGACATCGCCGGGCCCCTGTCGCTGGCCGCCGACGTCCAGGTCGACCTCGCCGACGCGCTCGGCCTCGTGCGGGCGCTCCCCGAGATCCCGGCCGTCGACAGCCCCGACATCGGGCTGCTGTCCGCCGACATCCTCCCGGGCTGGACCGCCGCCTGGATCGTCGTGGAGCGTGAGCGGTTCCGCCAGCTGCGGTTGCACGCCGTCGAGGAGCGCAGCCTGCGGCTGTCCGCCGCGGGCCGGCACAGCGCCGCCGTGGCGCTCGCGGAGATGGCCGTGCAGGCCGCACCGAGCCGCGAGAGCGCCCGCCGTGCCCTCATCGAGGCCCACCTCGCGCAGGGCAACATCGCCGCGGCCGTCGCCGAGTACGACGCCTACGAGGAGCTGCTGCGCTCCAGCCTGGGCGGACCCACCTCCAACGGCCTCGACGCGCTGTTCCCGCCGTCGCCGGTGTGGCCGGTGCTGCGGGCCCGCCGCCCGATGCCGCGTTCCGCGGTGCAGCTGCCCGGGCTGCGCGCGGCCCGCGGTGCAGCGGGCGGCGCCACCCGCCGTCTCGTCTCGGGTGGCGGCGCGTCCCGTCCCTACTGAAAGACCCCGTGAGTGGAGACGAGTGCTCCAGCACTCGTCTCCACTCACGGGTGGTGCCTCTCAGGCCAGTGCGCGCAGGCGCGGGAGCACGTCCTCGGAGAACTGCGCGAGGAAGCGCTCCTGGTCGTGGCCGGGGCCGTGGAACACCAGGTGGTTCAGCCCGGCGTCCACGTACGGCTTGATCTGCGCCACGGCCTCGTCCGGGTCGGACGCCACGATCCAGCGCTTCGCCACCTGCTCGATCGGCAGCTCGTCGGCGAGGCGTTCCATCTCGACGGACGAGTCGACGCTGTGCTTCTGCTCCGGCGAGAGCGACAACGGTGCCCAGAACCGGGTGTTGGCCAGCGCCTGCTCCGGGTCGCGGTCGTAGGACAGCTTGATCTCGATCATCCGGTCGACGTCGGCCGCATCGCGTCCGGCCGCGGCAGCGCCCTCCTCGACGGCCGGGATGAGCTTGTCGGTGTAGAGCTCCATCCCCTTGCCCGAGGTGCAGATGAACCCGTCACCAGAACGCCCCGCGTACTTCGCGACGACCGGGCCGCCCGCCGCGACGTACACCGGGACCGGCTGCTCGGGCCGGTCGTAGATCGTGGCGTTCACGGTGCGGTAGTACTCGCCCTCGAAGTCGACCTCGCCCTCGGTCCACAGCGCCCGCATCAGCCGGATCGACTCGCGCAGCCGCGCGAACCGCTCCTTGAACTCCGGCCACTCCCGCCCGGACACCGCGATCTCGTTGAGCGCCTCGCCGGTGCCCACCCCGAGCATCACGCGCCCCGGGTACAGCAACCCGAGGGTCGCAAACGTCTGGGCGAGCACCGCCGGGTTGTAGCGGAACGTGGGCGTGAGCACCGAGGTGCCGATGAGCACCCGGGACGTGCGCTCCCCACCGCCGCGAACCACGCGAGCGAGGCGGGCGCGTGGCCGCCCTCGTGCCGCCACGGCAGGAAGTGGTCCGACGTCACGACGCTGTCGAGGCCCACCTCCTCCGCCCGCACCGCGTACTCCACCAGCTCCCGCGGCGCGAACTGCTCCGCCGACGCCTTGTACCCGATCTTCAGTTCCCGGCCCGACACGACGATCCGTTCCTCCACTCGATCACGTTGCGATCCCCCGGCGTGCACCGGGAACCCCGCCCCGCGGTCAGGCTATTCCGCCACCACCGTATTGCTCAGGGCGCCCAGGCCCTCCACCTCCACGGTCATCGTGTTGCCCGGTTCCACCGCCCGCACGCCCTCCGGTGTGCCGGACAGGATCACGTCGCCCGGTTCGAGTGTGGTGAAGCGGGTGATGTACTCGATCAGGAACGGGATCGGGAAGATCAGGTCCTTGGTGCGGCCGTCCTGGCGGCGCTCGCCGTCGACCGTGCAGGAGACCCCGACGTCGGTCGGGTCGAACTCGGTGTCGACCCACGGCCGATCGGGCAGAACGTGTCGAATCCCTTTCCGCGGGTCCACTGGCCGTCGGCCTTCTGGATGTCGCGGGCGGTGACGTCGTTGCCGCAGGTGTAGCCGCCGATCACGTCCCAGGCGTCGGCCGCGGCGACGTTCCGTGCGGTGCGCCGATCACGAGCACGAGCTCGGCCTCCGGGTCGACGCGCTGCGACAGCGCCGGGTACACCACGTCGGCGCCGGGCCCGACCACCGCGGCCGCCGGCTTCAGGAACAGCAGCGGCTCCTCGGGCACCGGGTTGCCGAACTCCGCGGCATGGGAGCGGTAGTTGCGGCCGACGCAGAGGACGGTGCGCGGAGCCACGGGCGCCAGCAGCCGGACCTCGCCGAGCGGGCCCACCACGGTGCCGGTCGGGCGCAGGTCGACGAACGGCGTGCCCTCGGCGGCGCGCACCACCCCGTCGTCGAGGACGCCCCATGCGGCGCCGTCGGGGTCCGAGTATCGAACGATCTTCACGCAGGTGTCCTTCCGCTGCTGGTCAGCACTGGTTGTACGCGTTGGTCCACAGCGCGCCCTCGGCGGGGTCGCCCGCGGTCTCGGTGATTCCCGCATGCTGCATGACGGCGAGCGTGCTCCGCACCGCCGCCGCGTCGAAGCAGCCGTTCTCCGAGAGCGCGGGCGCGAGCGCCTCGAGGGTCTGCTGCAGCACGGGGAGCTCGCCGGCCGACATCCGGTCGACGATCTTCTCCGCGGCCGCGTGCGGGTCGGCGAGCACCTGCCCCATCGCCTCGTTCAGCGCCCGGTTGAACGCCCGCGTGGCCTCCGGGTTCGCCTCGGCCCACTCCCGGTTCGCGGCGAACCCGGTGTAGGCGAAGTCGGCGAACTGCGGCACGTCCCCCGACGGGCCGTCGATCAGCACGGTGCCGAACCCGCCTGCCTCCGCGACGTACGGGGTGGGCGGCGAGAGCTGGTAGGCGTCGATCTGCTCGGTCTCCAGCGCCGCCAGCAGCGAGGCGCCGTCCCCGATCGCGATGATCTCCGCGTCGCGCTCCGGGTCCAGACCCGCCTCGCGCAGGTAGTAGCGCATGTACTTGTCGCTCGCCGCGCCCGGGGACGTCACGCCCAGCCGCAGCCCCGCGAGCGCCGCGTAGCGCGCCTCGATCGGCGACTCCCTGCTCACCCCGCGTTCGCGCGCCACGTCCGGGTTCATGACGAGCGTGAACGTCACCCGCCGCACCAGGTTGTGCACCATCGTGATGCTGTCCTCGCCCTCGGCGGCGAGCGTGGCCAGGTCGTCGAAGCCGAGGTCGGCGAACTGCGAGCTGCCCGAGATGACGGCCGGCACGCCGTCGGCGCCGCTCTGCAGCTCGACGATCGTGACGTCGAGACCCGCACGCTCGAAGATCCCGTCCTTCTCGGCGATGTAGAGCGGGGCGAGGAACGCGCTCGGCAGGGAGGACACCGTGATCTCGGTGCGCCCGCCCTCCCCGCCGGTGTCCCCGCCGCACGCCGCGAGCGGGAGCGCGAGCGCCAGTGCGGCGCCCAGGGTCGCGGACCTGACTCGGCCTCTCATGGTGTCTCCAGTCGCTCGTGGTTCGTCGTTGAACTCGGCGGTGGCTCGAACTCGACAGTGGCGGTGACTCGGTGGTCGGCGGTGTTCTCAGCGGCCTTCGGCGCCCTGTCCCACGTCGACGTCCGGCTGCCAGCGCAGCGCGTGCCGCAGCGGGCGCAGCAGCAGGTTCATCAGCAGGACGATCGCGGAGAGGCAGAGCACGCCGGCGAGCACGCCCGCGGTGGAGTAGCTCGCGGCGGCGGCGCGGGTGAGGTAGCCCAGCCCGCGGTTGGCGGAGATGAACTCCCCGGTGACCGCGCCGATCATCGCCGCGGGCAGGGTGATCCGCAGCGCGGCCAGCACGAACGGCAGCGCGCTGGGCAGCAGCACCGTTCGGAGCTGGTCGCGCCGCGACGCCCCCATCACCCGCGTGACGTCGAGCAGGCCCGCCGGCACCTGCTGGAACCCGGCGACGGTGTTGATGAACACGATGAAGAACACGAAGTAGGCGGCGATGAGCACCTTGGGCGTCATCCCGATCCCGAACCACAGGATGAACACCGGGCCCATCGCGACCGCGGGGATCGAGTACGCCACCAGGAAGTACGGCTCGGTGATCCGGTAGGCGGTGCGCAGCATCGCGAGCGGCCACGCCACCAGCACCGCGGCCACCGCGCCGAGCACGTACCCGAGCAGCGCAGCGGTGACCGTGAACCCGCCGTGGTAGACGAGCTCCCCGGTCACGATCCACTCGAAGAGGGTCTCGGCCACGTCGCTCGGCGAGCTCACGTAGAACGGGCGGATCAGGGTGCCCGACGCGAGCTCCCAGCCGACCAGCGCGACGACGACGATGCCCAGGCGCGCGATCAGCAGGAAGCGGCGCTCGGCGGAACGGGCGGCGTCGTGCGCACGGCGGGTGGCCTCCAGGACGGCGGTACCTCGACCGGCGGGGCCCGCGGCGGCCGGATCGTGGGTGGTCATCCGTGCACCCGCCCGCCGTGCCACGGCGCGAGCCGCGTCTGGAGGAACCTCAGCATCCCGTTCGCGGCCATCACCACCGCGGCGATGATCACGATGCCGGCGAACACGGTGGCGATGTCGAACTCGCGGGACGCGCGCGCGACGAGGTAGCCCAGGCCCTGCGTGGACGCCACGAACTCCGACAGGAGCGCACCCTCGATCGCGCGGGTGACGGTGATCCGGATGCTGGCCACGATCGCCGGCGTCGCCGTGGGCAGGGTGACCTTCACCAGCAGGTCGCGACGGCTCGCCCCGAGCACCCGGCACACCCGCAGCAGGCCCGGCTGCACCTCCCGGATGCCGGTTGCGGTGTTGACGAACACCACGAAGTAGACGAGCAGCGCGGCCATCACGATCTTCGGCGCGGTGCCGAGGCCGAACCACAGGATGAACAGCGGCGCGAGGGCGATCTTCGGGATCGAGTAGAAGCCGATCAGGAACGGTTCGAACACCGCGTACCCGCGACGGGTCTGGGCCAGTGCGAACGCGCTCGCGAGGCCCAGCACGGACCCGATCGCGAACCCGACGCCCGCCTCGCCGAGCGTGACCCCGACGTGGCGGAAGATCTCCCCCTCCGCGGCGAGCTCGCCGATCCGGCCCGCGATCGTCGCCGGGTCGCTCACGTACCGCGGGTTCACGATGTGGCCGAGTGCGAACTGCCAGAACAACAGGATCGCCCCGCCGAACGCCGCGGTGCCCGCCCACAGCACCGCCCGGTCCGACCGGGCCCGCCTGCGGTCGTCCGCCGCGGCGCGGGCGAGCACCGCCTCGGCCCGCCCGCCGATGCGCGCGGTGGTGCCGGGCGTCGCGGACGTGGCGGAGGTGGTCGTCACGGCGCCTCGCCACCGATCTCGGCGCGAATGTCGGACCACAGCGCCTCGTGCAGCTCCGCGAAGCCGGGCGTCTCGTGGATGCGGAACGGGTCGCGCGGGCGGGGGATCTCGACGCGGTACTCGCGTTTGACCGTGCCCGGGTTGGCGGTGAACACCATGATCCGGTCCGACAGCGCGATCGCCTCGACCAGGTCGTGGGTGACGAACAGGACCGTGGGTCTCGACCGCTGCCAGAGCTTGAGCAGCTCCGCCTGCAGGATGACCCGGGTCTGCGCGTCGAGCGGGCCGAACGGCTCGTCCATCAGCACGACGTCGCTGTCGTACACCAGCGTGCGGATGATCCCGGCCCGCTTGCGCATGCCGCCGGAGAGCTCATGCGGGTAGTGCTCCTCGAACCCGGCCAGACCCACCAGCTCGATGAACTCCCGGGCCCGTGCCTCGCGTTCGGCGCGCGGCACGCCCTGCAGCTCCATGCCGAGCTCCACGTTGCCCGAAAGGGTGCGCCACGGCAGCAGGTTGTCCTCCTGCGTGATGTAGCCGACCGCCGTGTTCACCCCGCGGACCGCGCGCCGTGGTGGGTGACGAGGCCGTCCGACGGTGTGGCGAGGCCCGCCACCATGTTCAGGCAGGTCGACTTCCCGCAGCCGGACGGCCCCACGAGGCTCACGAACTCGCCGGGGCGCACGTCGAACGCGACGTCCTGCAGCGCCAGCACCGGTTCGCTGCGCCGCCCGCGGGCCACGAAGGCCTTGTAGACGTGGTCGAAGCCCACCGCGACGGCGTCCGCGCCGGTGCCGGCCTTGTCCTGCGCGACGTTCTCGACGGTGCTCACGCCGTCACCTCGCCCGCCGCGCCGGGGTGCTCCCCGTCGACGAGGGTGCTGACCGTGTCCCCCACCGAGCGCTTGTGCCACAGCGCGAGCGCCGCGGCGCGCTTGGGGTCGCGCGCCCGCAGCGCGTCCATGATCCCCTCGTGCTCGGACTGCGAGGCGGCGAGCCGCTCGGGCACCATCCGGAAGACCCGCTGGAAGCCGGAGTGGCGCTGCCAGATCTCCATGGTCAGCTCCCGGAGCATCTCGTTGCCGCAGGCCCCGACGATCGTGGCGTGGAACTCGTGGTTGAGGTCGGAGAAGCGCGGGCCGTCCCGGTCGGCGACGGCGGCCCGCATCCGCACCATCAGGTCGTCGAGGGTGGCGAGCTCCTCGTCGGTGATGCGCTCGGCGGCCAGCCCCGTGGCGATGCTCTCCAGGTGGCCGCGGATGAAGTAGGTCTCCTCGATCTCGCGCGCCGTCAGCGTGGTGACCCGTGCGCCGCGGTACGGGACCATCTCGACCAGCCCGTCGCGTTCGAGCATCCGCAGCGCCTCGCGCACCGGGATGTCGCTGCTGTCGTACTCGTTCGCCAGCTGGCGCAGCACCAGACGGGTGCCGGACAGGATCTCGTTGGACAGGATCCGCTCACGCAGCGCGCGATAGATCGTCTGCGACTTCAGGTCGGACACGAACCACCCCCATGTGGCCTCCGTCACGTTGACCATATCAGATATTCAACGCTCTGTATGCAATGTTCCGACCCCTCCGGATCGGTTGCACATACCCTGTGCGGATGTCGGCAGAGCTGCTCGAGCGCGCCCCCCTCCTGGAGCGGCACGGCGGAGTACCGGCCCACGCCCAGATCGAGCGCTGGCTCATGGAGGAGATCACCGCGGGCGCGATCACGGTGGGCGACCGGCTTCCCGGGGAACGCGAGCTGGCGGCCGCGCTGCACGTCAGCCGGATGACCCTGCGCCAGGCCCTCGACGGGCTCGCGCGCCGCGGCGTGCTCATCCGCACTCCCGGCCGCTCCGGCGGCGCATTCGTCGCCGAGCCCCGGATCGACTGCGACCTCACCGGCGTCGCGGGCTTCACCGAGCAGATGCGCCGCGCCCACCGCCGGGCGGGCGCGGAGGTGCTCGCCGCACACATCGTCGAGGCCGACGACACCGTGGCGGAGGCGTTGCGGCTGGTTCCCGGCGCCGCCGTCTACGAGCTGGTGCGCGTCCGCTCGGCCGACGGCACCGCACTCGCCCTGGAACGCTCCTGGCTGCCGGCCGACCGGCTGCCCGGCCTGCTCACCCACCCCCTCACCGGCTCGATCTACGAGCTGCTCGCCGACGAGTACGGGCTCGCCCCGCACACCGCGGTCGAGTACCTCGAGCCCGTCAGCGCCGACCCGGCCGAGGCCGCCGCGCTCGGCGTCGTCCGGGGCACGGCGCTCATGGGCGTGGAGCGCACCGCGCTCTCGGTGGGCGCCTCCCGGTCGAGTACGCCCGCGACCTCTACCGCGCCGACCGCGTCCGGCTGATGGTCCGCACCGAGGTACGCCGCTAAAGCGGTTGCCT
Organism: Pseudonocardia sp. CNS-004; assembly: GCA_001942185.1. GTDB lineage: Bacteria > Actinomycetota > Actinomycetes > Mycobacteriales > Pseudonocardiaceae > Pseudonocardia. Next base: position 26,081 of record MKJV01000100.1, on the reverse strand, counting down.
CCGCCGGCCCCCCTGCGCTCTACTCCCTCGCCGAGCGAGAGAAGGAGTCCCACGATGCGAGCTGCGTGCATGTCCACCCCCGCCGCTTCCGCATCGTCGAAGGACATGACGCTTGGCTCGCACGCTCAACCTCGGAATCGTCGCCCACGTCGACGCCGGTAAGACCAGCCTGACCGAACGCCTGCTGTACGACGCGGGCGTGATCGACGCGATCGGCAGCGTCGACGAGGGCACCACCCAGACCGACGCAGGCGACCTCGAACGCAGGCGCGGCATCACGATCCGCTCCGCGGTCGCCTCGTTCGACATCGGCACCGGACCGGACGCCGTCACGGTCAACCTCATCGACACCCCCGGCCACCCGGACTTCATCGCCGAGGTGGAGCGGGTGCTCGGCGTCCTCGACGGCGCGGTGCTCGTGCTCTCGGCCGTCGAGGGCGTGCAGGCGCAGACCCGCGTGCTCATGCGCGCGTTGCAACGCCTGCGCATCCCGACCCTGCTGTTCGTCAACAAGATCGACCGCGCGGGCGCCGACGTCGACCGCGTGCTGGCCGAGCACGACGACGCGCTGCTCGCCGCCTACGTCGAGGGGGCACTCCCCCACGACCGGCTGCGCCGCGAGCTCGTGGCGCAGGTGGCACGGGCGCAGGTGCACCCGGTGTTCGCCGGGTCGGCGATCACCGGCGCCGGCGTCGGGGCGCTGACGGCCGGGATCGCGCGGCTGCTGCCCGCCGCCGACGGCGACCCGGACGGGCCGCTGTCGGGCACGGTGTTCAAGATCGAGCGCGGCGCCGCGGGCGAGAAGGTCGCCTACGCGCGGCTGTTCTCCGGCACGATCCGCCTGCGGCAACGCCTGGAGCAGGCGGGCGGGCGGATCACCGCGCTCGCGGCCGTCGAGGGCGGGCGGCCGGTGCGCAGGCAGGCGGTCACCGCCGGGCAGATCGCCACTCTGCGCGGCCTGCCCGCGTCCGCGTCGGCGACCCGATCGGCACTCCCCGCCCGGGAGCCGCCGCGCGCCACTTCGCCCCGCCGACGCTCGAGACCGTCGTCGTGCCCGCCACACCCGCCGAGGGCGGGGCCCTGCACGCCGCCCTCACCCAGCTCGCCGAGCAGGACCCGCTCATCGACGTCCGCCGCGACGGCCGCGAGATCGCGGTGTCGCTGTACGGCGAGGTGCAGAAGGAGGTCGTGCAGGCCACCCTCGCCGAGGAGTTCGGGCTCGACGTCACCTTCCGGGAGTCGACCACGATCTGCGTGGAACGGCTCGACGGTGCCGGCGCGGCCGTGGAGATCATGAATGTCGAGCCCAACCCGTTCCTCGCCACCGTCGGGCTGCGGGTGGAGCCGGGCCCGGCGGGGTCGGGCACCGTGTTCCGGCTGGGGGTCGAGCTCGGCTCGATGCCCTACGCGTTCTTCGCCGCGGTCGAGGAGACCGTCCGCCAGACGCTGCGGCAGGGTCTGGCGGGCTGGCAGGTGCTCGACTGCACGGTGACCATGACCCGCTCCGGCTACGCCCCGCGGCAGAGCCACGCGCACGCCACGTTCGACAAGAGCATGTCGAGCACCGGGCGCGACTTCCGCCACCTCACACCGCTGGTGCTGATGAGCGCACTGCGGCAGGCGGGCACCACGGTGCACGAGCCGATGCACCGCTTCCACCTCGAGGTCCCGGCCGACGCGTACGGCGCCGTCCTTCCGGCGCTGTCCCGGCTCCGCGCGGTGCCGCGGGCTCCCCGCCAGAACGGCCACGACCAGCTCATCGACGGGGTCGTCCCCGCCGCATCGGTGCACCGGCTCGAGCAGCTCCTCCCCGGACTCACCCGCGGCGAGGGCGTGCTGGAGAGCGAGTTCGACCACTACGAACCGGTGCCGGGACCGGTGCCGAGGCGCCCCCGCACCGACGACGACCCGCTGCACCGCAAGGACTACCTGCTGCGGGTCGAGCGCCGGGTGCGGTCACTTGCCTAGGATCATGCGGACGAACCGACGAGAAGCCGGAGCCGCTGCGCCATGGACCTGGGGATCGACCGCGCTCACGGCGCCCGGATCTACGACTACATCCTCGGGGGCAAGGACCACTACGCCGTGGACCGCGCGGCGGGCGACGCGTCGCTGCGGCTCTGGCCCGCGCTGCGCGTGCACATGCTGGAGAATCGCGGCTTCATGCACCGGGTCGCCCGGTACCTCGCCGAACGGGGAGTGCGCCAGTTCCTCGACATCGGTACCGGCATCCCCACCTCACCCAACCTCCACGAGGTCGTGCAGGAGATCACCCCCGAGGCCCGGGTCGTCTACGTCGACAACGACCCCACGGTGCTCGCCCACGCCAGGGCGCGCACCACCAGCACGCCGCAGGGCCGCACCGCCTACGTCTGCGCCGACATGCGCGAACCCGAGGCCATCCTCTCCGATCCCCGGCTGCGCGACACGCTCGACCTCGACGAGCCGATCGGCCTCACCATGATCGCTGTGCTGCACTTCATCATCGAGGACGATCTCGCCCACCAGGTCGTGCGGCAGCTGGTGGACGGGCTGGCACCGGGCAGCCACGTGGCCGCGTCGATCGCCACCGACGACTTCGCCCCGCTCCCCCTCGCCGACGTCCAGCGGGTCTACCAGGCGTACGGCGAGAACATCCGGTTCCGCACGAAGGCCCAGACCGAGGACTTCTTCGCCGGGCTCGACGTCGTCGATCCCGGGATCGTGCAGATCCACCGGTGGCGGTCCCTCCCCGACGCCTCCCCGGTCCCCGACGCCGACGTCGCGATGTACGGCGGCATCGCCCGAAAACCCTGAGCTGCGGCCGGTCGGCAAAGCTGCGGTTCGCCCTCGCGCCGTCGGTGCGTGCCCCTACGATCGCCGGGTGCCCGATGCCCGGACCGCAGATCCCGCCGCCGAGCCCGCCCCCGAGTCCGACGCCCCCGGGTCAGACGCGCCCGGGTCGGACTCCGCTCCCCTCGGCGTCCTGCGGCGCGTCTTCGGGTACGAGGCGTTCCGCGGCGAGCAGGCCGAGATCATCGAGCACGTCTGCGGCGGTGGCGACGCGCTGGTGCTGATGCCCACCGGTGGCGGGAAGTCGCTGTGCTACCAGATCCCCGCGCTGGTGCGGCCCGGCGTCGGCGTGGTGATCTCGCCGCTGATCGCGCTGATGCAGGACCAGGTCGACGCGCTGCGGGCGCTGGGGGTCCGGGCCGGGTTCCTCAACTCCACCCAGACCTTCGAGGAGCGCCGCGACACCGAGCGGGCGTTCCTCGACGGCGAGCTCGACCTGATCTACCTCGCCCCGGAGCGGTTGCGGGTGCCCTCCACGATGAGCCTGCTCGACCGCGGCCGGATCGCGCTGTTCGCCATCGACGAGGCTCACTGCGTCGCGCAGTGGGGCCACGACTTCCGGCCCGACTACCTGGCGCTGTCCGAGCTGCACGAGCGCTGGCCCGACGTGCCGCGCATCGCGCTCACGGCCACCGCCACCGAGGCCACCCACGACGAGATCGCGCAGCGCCTCGACCTGCGCCCCGGCGGTCGGGCGCGGCACTTCGTCGCGAGCTTCGACCGGCCCAACATCCAGTACCGGATCGCGCCGAAGGACGAGCCGCGCCGCCAACTGCTCGATCTCATCCGCACCGAGCACGCGGGTGAGGCCGGCATCGTCTACTGCCTGTCGCGCAACTCGGTGGAGCGCACGGCCGAGTTCCTCGCGGCCCAGGGCCTCCCCGCGCTGCCCTACCACGCCGGGCTCGACGCGGCCACGCGCGCGGCCAACCAGTCCCGGTTCCTGCGCGAGGACGGCGTGATCGTCGTGGCCACCATCGCGTTCGGCATGGGCATCGACAAACCCGACGTGCGGTTCGTGGCGCACCTGGACCTGCCCAAGTCGGTCGAGGGCTACTACCAGGAGACCGGGCGGGCGGGCCGCGACGGGCTGCCGTCCACCGCGTGGCTCGCCTACGGCCTGGCCGACGTCGTGCAGCAGCGGAAGATGATCGAGGAGTCCGACGGCGACCGCGAGCACCGTCGCAAGCTCGCCCAGCACCTCGACGCGATGCTGGCGTTGTGCGAGACCGTCGAGTGCCGGCGCTCGCAGCTGCTCGCCTACTTCGGCCAGCGGGGCGCTCCACCGTGCGGCAACTGCGACACCTGCCTGGTGCAGCCGGAGTCCTGGGACGGCACGGTGGCGGCCCAGAAGGTCCTCTCCACGGTGTTCCGGCTCGACCGTGAGCGGCGCCAGAAGTTCGGTGCCGGGCAGATCGTCGACATCCTGCTGGGGCGGCGCACGGCCAAGGTCGAGCAGTTCGACCACCACTCGCTCACTGTGTTCGGGGTCGGCGCGGAGCTGGGCGAGGGTGAGTGGCGCGCGGTGCTGCGCCAGCTGGTGGCGCGCGGGCTGCTCGCCGTGGAGCCGCGCCACCAGACGTTCGTGCTCACCGAGGAGAGCCGGCCCGTGCTGCGCGGGGAGCACCAGGTGATGCTGCGGCGCGACCCGCCGCGCCAGGCGCGCAGGTCGCGCCCGTCCGGCTCGCGGGCGGCCACCGCCCAACCCGCACTCGCCCCGGAGGCGGCACCGGTGTTCGAACGGCTCCGCGCGTGGCGCGGCGCCACCGCCAAGGAGCAGGGCGTGCCCGCCTACGTGATCTTCCACGACGCCACGCTGCGCGAGATCGCCTCCCGGCGCCCCGCATCGCTCACCGAGCTGGGCACGGTCAGCGGCGTCGGCGAGACCAAGCTCGCCCGCTACGGCGAGCAGGTGCTCGAGGCGCTCACCGGCTGAACCGCGCCCGGCGCGGCAACCGCACCACGTTCGAGCGGTCGGCCGCGTGCTCCACCAGCCGCACGATCGTGGCCAGGCCCGCCGCCCGCACCCGTGCGTCCGTCGACACGACCGGCACGTCCGCCCTCAGCTGCAACGCGTCCCGTACGTCGTCGGGCCGGAACCGGTCGGCGCCGGGGAACGCGTTGACCGCCACGACGAACGGGACGTCGCGGTTCTCGAGGACGTCGATCGCGGGGAAGGAATCCTTCGCCCGGCGCAGATCCACCAGCACCAGCCCGCCCACGGCGCCCCGCACGAGCTCGTCCCACACGAACCGGAAGCGGTCCGGTGCGGGCGTGCCGAACAGGTGCAGGACCATCGAGTCGCCGACGCTGATCCGGCCGAAGTCGAGGGTGAGGGACTCGTCCGGCGCCGCGCGCGTGTCCCCGGCGGCCGCCACCGTGACGGTCTCCTCGGTGTGGAACGGGGCGAGCTCGGACACCGACCGCACGAAGGTCGTCCTCCCCACCCCGCTCCCGCCGGCGATCACGATCTTCAGGGGGAGCGGCCCCTCGCCGTGGTCAGCGGGCACGCAGGCCGTCCAGGAGCCGGGTGAGCACGGCGGGGCCGGGCCGCCCCCCGAATGCCGGCGGCGGGGCGTGCACGGTCAGGAAGCCCTGGTCGACCAAGTCGCTGACGAGCACTCCCCCCACCGGCACCGGCACCGCGAGCGCTGCGCAGATCTCCACGATCGACACCGGCCGACGCGCCATCTCCACGATCGCGCGGGTCTCGGCCTCCAGGCCCCGGGCCCAGCGGACCCGTTCGGTCACGGTCACGAGGGACTCCATCGGCAGCTCGCGCCGTCCGGGCGGGTGCGCCCTCCGGTCACCGCGTACACGGGGACGAGCCGGTGCGGCGGCCTCGGATCCCCGCCGTGCCCGCGACGACCGCCCGGGCCCTGGACCTCGTCACCGATCACCGCCCGCCTCCCGGCTCGAACCAGTCGATGTCCGGTGGCCCGGGATCCGGTGCCGTGGGTTCGAGCAGCGTGCCCGGCTCGTCGCCGCCCCGGTCGGCCGCCGCGCGCAGGCGCGAGATCACCTGCGCCGGGCCCGCCCCGTGCGCGGTCGGGAGCGCCGCGCCGTCGTGACGCAGCTGCGGCACGAGGTGCGACTGCGGCACGCGGCGGCTCAGGCCGAGGCTCTGCCCGGTGTCGGGCCCGGTGTCGGGCCCGGTGCCGGGCCCGGTGTCGGGCCCGGTGTCCGGCCCGGTGTCAGGCCCGGTGTCCGGCCCGGTGTCCGGCCCGGCGTTCTGGCTGAACCAGGTGGGGGCCGAGCGCTGGCCGGGGACCACCGCACCCAGGCCCGGCCCGGTGCTCTCCGTCGCCGGCCGCAGCCGGTGCGCACCCCCGCCGGAACGGGCCGGCACCGCCGCGCCTGCAAGAACGGCGGTGCCGGCGGGTGTCGGCGCGCCCGCAGCGGCGAGCGCGCCCTGGTCCGCGTCGCTGCCCGAGGCGTCCGGGCCGTGCTCGAACAGCTCGCTGGGCAGCGCGACCACCGCCGTGATGCCCGATCCGGACGTCGGGGAGAGGTAGACCCGGATGCCGTGACGCGCGCTGAGCCGGGAGACGACGTGGAACCCGAGACGCTGGGCCACCGAGAGGTCGACGTCGACGGGCGCCGAGAGGATCATGTTGGCTGCGGCGAGGTCGTCCGCCGGCATCCCGACACCCCGGTCCTCGATCACGATCACCTGGCCGCCGAGCCGGTACCGGTCGGCACCCAGCCGGATGCGGACCGTCGTGTCGGGCGGGGAGTACCGCACGGCGTTCTCGGCGAGCTCCGCCAGCAGGTGCGTGACGTCGGTGACGCTCGCTCCCGCGATCCGGGGCCCGTCGTCGATCTGCACCGACACCCGCTCGAAGTCCTCGGTCTCGGCGATGGCCGCACGCACCACGTCGCGCAGCGCGACCGGCTCGTGCCACACCCGCGCCGGCGGCTCACCGGAGAGCACGAGCAGGCTCTCGGCGTTGCGCTGCACCCGGGTGGCGAGGTGGTCGAGCGTGAACAGGTCGGCGAGCGCGTCGGGATCCTGCTCCGACGCCTCCAGCTGGTTGATGATCTCCAACTGCCGGTAGAGCATGCTCTGGTTGCGGCGGGCGAGGTTCACCAGCAGCTCCGAGGTGAACCGCCGCCGGTTGAGCTCCGCGTCGGCCAACCGCCTCGCGAGGTCGTCCTTCTCGCGCTGCGAGTCCTCGGTGATCCGCCAGAACACCGCCATCCCCACGCACGCGACCAGCACGGCGACGCCGTGGATCAGCGACCAGAGCCAGGGGTTCGCCCGCCCGGCGGCGTGGTTGAACATCAGGCTCTCCTGCCAGGCCGATCCCACGCCGTGGCTCAGCACCGTGAATGCCACGTTGGTGAGGAACGGCACCCAGTCCTGGTAGAGGGCGATGAACCCGATGATGACGAAGAAGTGGAAGTGGGCCTCGATGGTGCCGCCGGTCAGCCCGACCAGCGCCGCGGAGCTGTAGACGAGCCCGGCGGTGACCGTCACCGCGGCCACCCGCCTTCGCCGCCTGAGCAGCCTCCCGACCAGCACGCACGCCGCGGGCACCACCGTGGCGGCCAGCACGGCGTCCGGTGGCCTGCCCAGCGCCGTCCCGGCGGCCGCGAGCCCCGGGACGTGCAACGCCAGCACGAACAGCAGGAGCCGGTGCCGACGCTGCCAGTCGGCTTCCTCCAGGCCGTAGCCGTGCGGAATCAGGTTGAGGACAGATCTCCAGACCGAGCGACGCATCGCGTTTCTCCACGGCTGAGCTGGCGGGGAGCGGAGCGCGCGTGGTCGGGGTCTGGGACCGTCCCGGAACCGGCGCGACGGCTACATCGATGTGACCGTCGGCGACGATTTTCGGGCAGGCGCGCTCACGTGAACAGCGCAGTGATATTCGCCTCTACGCCGCCGGTCGTTACACCCGGTGCCGATCCGATCGACAATTAGTACACCCGAGTGAAGATCAACGAACGAAACTCAGGCACGGATGCGTTCACCCTTCGGGTCGTAGAGCGGGCTCTGCGCCACCCGGGCCCCCTCCCAGGTGCCGTCGACCTGCACGTCCAGCTCGGCGCCCACCTCGACGCCGACCGGCAGGTAGGCGTACGCGATGGAACGGGCGACCGTGTACCCGTAACCGCCCGAGGTCACCTGGCCCACCACCTCGCCCCCGATCCGCACGGGCTCCCCGCCGAGCGCGACGGCCCGAGCGTCGTCGAGCACCAGGCAGCACAGGGGCGGGCCGGACCCCGCTCCCGGGCCGCGAGCAGCGCCGCGCGCCCGACGAAGTCGCCCTCCTTGCGCACGGCGAAGGCGAGGCCCGCCTCATCGGGCGTGGTCTCCGGGGTGAGGTCGGCCCCCCACACCCGGTACCCCTTCTCCAGCCGCAGGCTCTCGATCGCGCGGTACCCGCACGGCCGGACCCCGGTGCCGGCCAGGGTGCGCCACAGGGCGGCGCCGTACTCGGTGGGGCAGTAGAGCTCCCACCCCAGCTCCCCCACGAACGTCACGCGCACGAGCCGCACCGGGACGTCACCCACCGTGGTCTCCTGCATGGTGCCGAACGGGAGGTCGGCGTTCGCCAGGGACGTGGGCGTGAGCGGCGCGAGCAGGTCGCGGGCCTGCGGACCCCAGAGCCCGAAGCACGCCTCGGCGCCAGTGACGTCGGCCAGCCGCACCGACGCGCCGGCGAGCCGCGCCCGGCGACGCAGCCAGCCCAGGTCGTGCGTGCCGAACGCCGTACCCGTGACCACCAGGAACTCGTCGTCGGCGAGCCGGGTGACCGTGACGTCCATCTCGATGCCGCCGCGGTCGTTCAGCGCCTGGGTGTAGACCACCGCACCCGGCGCCCGGTCGACCCGGCCGGCGAAGACGTGCGCGCAGAACGCCGCGGCGTCCGGTCCGCTGATCGAGATCTTCGCGAAGGAGCTCTCGTCGAACAGCCCTGCCGCATCCCGCACGGCGCGGTGCTCCGGCTCGACGCACGGCGACCAGTGCCGTCCCGCCCACCCCCGGGGGCGCAGCTCCTCCGTACCCGCTTCCGAGTAGTGGTTCACCCGCTCCCACCCGGCCTTCTCCCCGAACACGGCGCCGTGCGCCGCGTGCCACGGGTAGGCCGGTGACGTGCGCAGCGGCCGCCCGGCGGCGCGTTCGGCCGCCGGGTAGCGGATGTCGTAGTAGCTCTCGTAGTTCTCGACGGTGCGCGCCAGCGTGTATCCGGGCGAGCGGTAGTGGCGGCCGAAGCGGCGCACGTCCATGTGCCACAGGTCCATGCCCGGGTCGCCGTCGACGATCCAGTCGGCCATGACGCGCCCGATCCCGCCTGCGCCCGCGATGCCGTGGGCGCAGAAGCCCGCCGCCACGAAGAAGCCCGCGACGTCGGTCTCCCCCAGGCAGAACTCGTTGTCCGGGGTGAACGCCTCCGGACCGTTGATCATCGTTGCGATCCCGGTGTCCGCCAGCACCGGCACCCGGACCTGGGCGTTCTCGACGATCTCGCCGAAGCGGTCCCAGTCCGGGGGCAGCAGCTTCCCGTTGAAGTCCGCAGGCACCGCGTCGTAGGAGCGCGCCGTGGCGGTCCACGGGTCCGACTGCCGCTCGTACCCGCCCATGACCAGCCCGTCCACCTCCTGGCGGTAGTAGACGAGCAGGTCCGGGTCGCGCAGCGACGGCAGCGGGCGGTCGGGCATCGAACCGGCCGGCAGGGGCGCCGTGACGACGTACTGGTGCGACATCGGCACCACCGGGATCCGGACGCACGCGAGGCGCCCGATCTCCGCCGCGAACATCCCGCCGCAGTCGACGACGACCTCGCACTCGACGTCCCCGCGGTCCGTCCGGACGCCGCTGACTACGCCGTTCGCCGTGTTGATCGCGACGACACGGGTTCGTTGTGCGATCGTGACGCCGTTCGCCCTGGCCAGCGCGGCGAGGGCGTAGCAGAGGCGGGACGGGTCCACGTGCCCGTCGGTCGGGGTGTACGCGGCGCCGAGCACGCCGTCCGTGCTCATCAGCGGAAACAGCTCGCGCGCCGCCTCCGCGGAGATCAACTCGAGGGGTAGGCCGGACCGGGCGGCCCAGCCGGCCTGACGCCGGATCTCCTCCAGGCGCTCCGGCGAGGACGCCAGCCGCAGCGACCCCGACTCGACCCACCCCGGCGCGTGCTCCCCACCGGCCGCCTCGAGCTTGCGATACAGCTCGGCCGAGTAGACGTTCATCCTGGTCAGCGCGGGATCCGAGCGCAGCTGACCGACGAGACCCGCCGAGTGGAACGTCGACCCGCTGGTCAGTTCGGAACGCTCGATCAACAGGACATCCCGCTCACCACGCTCCGCGAGGTGGTACGCCACACTGCGCCGCCCACCCCTCCACCGATGATCACGATGCGGGCACGGCCGGGCAACACGTCTGGCATGACCCGCACCTTACGGTCTAGACCGTATTTGACGCGACTTCTACCATCCCCCAGTGGAGTTGACCACGACCGTGCCTCATCAGGACCTGGAAGCGCTGCTCGACACGATTCCGTGCACGGCACGACACCCCCGCACGGTGGTGGATCTACCCGGTGGTCTCACCAATCGGAACCTGAAGGTCACCAACAGTGACGGCACGTGCGTCGTGCGGATCCCGGCCGCGGGGAAGAGCCTGCTCGGCATCGACCGTGATGTCGAACACGCCAACTCGGTGGCCGCCGCGGAGTCCGGGGTGGGCGCCCCGGTCCTGCACTACCGACCCGGCGAAGGCATCGCCGTCGGCTTCCTGCCGGGCCGGGCCCTCAGCGACGGCGACCTGCAGCGTCCCGACGTCCTGCACCGCGTCGCCGATGCGTGCCGGCGGCTGCACGCCGGGCCCCGGTTCGTCAACGACTTCGACATGTTCGAGGTGCAGGCCCGCTACCGCCGGATCGTCGCGGAGCACGGCTTCCGCATCCCGGAGCGCTACGACGAGTTCGCAGGAGTGGTAACGCGCATCCGGGATGCACTCGGCCCGCGCACCGACACGGTGCCCTGCAACAACGACCTGCTCGCCGAGAACCTGCTCGACGACGGTGAGCGCGTGCGCATCATCGACTACGAGTACTCGGGCAACAACGACCCGTGTTTCGAGCTGGGCAACATCTGGAGCGAGGCGACGCTGCCGCTCCCCCTGCTCGACGAGCTCGTCACGGCCTACTACGGGCGACCCCGCCCGCGGCAGGTCGCCCGAGCGCGCCTGCACGCCCTGATGTCCCAGTACGGCTGGACACTCTGGGCGGCGATCCAGCACGGCTCCAGCCCCCTGGACTTCGACTTCTGGTCCTGGGGGATGGAGAAGTACGACCGCGCCGTCGCGGTGTTCGACGGACCCGACCTCGAGCACCTGCTCGTGGCGGCCTCCCGACCCGACTAACCCCGAACCAGAAGGACAAGGAGCCACGTGGCTGCCACAGAGAGCGCCGAGGATACGAGGCGCACCGATGACGAGGCGCTCCTCCACCGCCTCGGCTACGCCCAAGTGCTGTACCGGGAGATGGGTGGGTTCTCGAACTTCGCCATCTCCTTCACGATCATCTCGATTCTCGCGGGATGTCTCACGTCGTACTACCTGGCCTTCAACAACGGCGGCCCGGTGGCCATCACCTGGGGCTGGCTGCTCGTCGGCGCGTTCTGCGTGCTCGTGTCCATGGCGATGGGTGAGATCGCCTCGGCGATGCCCACCGCGGGCGCCCTGTACTTCTGGGCCTCCAAACTCGGCGGCCCCGCGTGGGGCTGGTTCACGGGCTGGTTCAACCTGGTGGGCGAGATCGCGGTGACCGCCGCCATCCAGTACGGCTCGGCCATCTTCACAACGGCGCTGCTGAACATCTGGTTCCCGGGGATGGGCACCGAGACCGGCACGATCTTCATCGTCTTCACGGTGATCGTCGCGCTGCAGCTCGCGCTGAACCTGCTCAACATCAACGTGCTCGCCCTGCTGAACACCGTCTCGGCGTGGTGGCACATGGGCGGCGTGCTGGTCGTCGTCGCGGTGCTCGCGCTCGTGCCGGAGAACCACCAGTCGGTCGGCTTCGTGTTCGGCGAGGTCATCAACAACTCCGGCTTCTCCGACTCGGCGATCTGGTTCGTCTTCGGACTCGGCCTCCTGATGTCCCAGTACACGATCACCGGCTACGACGCGTCGGCCCACATGAGCGAGGAGACCCGCCAGGCCTCCCGCACGGCCGCGCTGGGCATGGTCATGGCCGTGGTGGCCTCGGTGGTGTTCGGGTTCATCCTGCTCGTCGCCGTGACGTTCGCCGTGCCGGACGTGCAGGGCACCCTCGACGCGGCGGGCGACGCGGTCGTCTACATCTGGACCGAGTCGCTCGGCGAGACCTGGGCGGCGTTCCTGCTGATCATCGCGGTGATCGCCCAGCTGTTCTGCGGCACGGCCTCGGTGACGGCGTCCTCGCGCATGATGTTCGCGTTCTCCCGGGACCGGGCGGTGCCGTTCTCAGGCATCTGGCGGAAGGTCGCGAGCAACCGCGCCCCCGTCAACGCCGTCACCGCGATCTGTGTGCTGTCCTGGGCTCTGATGCTCCCGACGCTGGTCAACGGCGTCCTCGGGTACGCGGTCGGCACGTCGATCGCGGTCATCGGCCTCTACATCGCCTTCGCGCTGCCGATCATCCTGCGGATCAAGGCCGGCTCTCGCTTCGAGCCTGGCGCGTGGAGCCTCGGCGAGCGCTACAAGTGGATCTCGACGATCGCCGTGGGGTGGATCGCGGTGGTCTGCATCCTGTTCCTGATGCCGCTGTCCCCGGCCGGGTGCCGTTCTCCGCGGAGTTCGACTGGGAGGCGATGAACTACGCGCCGCTCACCGTCTTCGGCGCGCTGGTCCTGTTCGGCGGCTGGTACCTGATCTCCGCCCGCAACTGGTTCACCGGGCCGGTCGCCGAGGGCGGCCTCGAGGAGCTGCAGACCATCGAGCAGCAGCTCGAGTCCGAGGCACACGGCAGGGGCCCGGGTGCCGCGACCGCGCCCGTCGCAGCGGCGACCGGGGCAGCAGCGACCGCCACGGCGGTGGCGGTCGCCGCCACGACCGACGGGGACACGGAGAAGGCCGAGGCAGACCCGGCGGACACCGACACGGCTGAGGACGCGGAGAAGGACACGGAGAAGGACACGGCGGACGACTCCGAGAAGGACGCGAGAAGGACAACACCACCGCCGACGACGCCGAGAAGGACACGGCAGAAGCCGCTGCGGAGGTCACGGCCGAGGACGTCGACGGCTCGGACCCGGCTGCCGACGCGCCCGACGGCGCCGACGCGGACACGGCCGACACCGGCACCGCCGGCACCGCTGCGTCCGCGGACACGGACGGCGAGGCCGGTGAGAACCCGGGCGACGAGGTCGCGGCGGACGGCACCGAGGAGTCGGCGACCGACGCCCCCGCCGGTGCGGACGAGGCCGAGCAGGTGGACGAGAAGGCGGCCGACGAGTCGGTCGCCGAGACGGCAGAAGCCGACGCGTCCGCCGAGGCCGCTTCCGACCCGGCTGGTGAGCCGGCGGTCGGCGAGGACGGCGACCCGGCCGTGGACAGCGCCGACGACAGCGCCGACGACAGCGCCGACGACAGCGGTACCGCGCCGGCGGCGGCGTCCGCGGCCGTCACAGCGGTCGCCGCCGCCGAAGCCACCGAGGAGACGGCCTCTCAGGACACCGCCACCCAGGACACCGCCACCGACGAGGTCGAGGCAGGCGCTCCGGCCGAGACCGGATCGGCAGCGGCTCCCGGGCCGGCTGTGGATGCGGCCGGAGGCACCGGCGCCGGACCGGATTCCGAACCGGCGGGCGGGGACGCAGCCGCGCCGGTACGGACCGGGATCAGCCCCGAGATCAGGGCCGAGCTCAAGGAGGAGCTGAAGGCGGAGCTCAAGGCCGAGCTGCTGAAGGAGCTGCGTGCCGAGGTGGCGACGACCGGCCTGAGCAGCGCGGCCCTGACGGGTGCACAGGGCGGATCGGGGTCCGGTTCCCCGGCCAACGGCAAGGTCGACGCCGAACCCACCACCGAGCCCGACGCCGAGACACCGGCGAAGTAAGCGTAAGAATGAGCGAACGGCACTCCCCCGCCGGTGCAGCCGGAGTGGGAGTGCCGTTCGTCGTGATCCCCCCCGGAAGGACACCCAGGCCCGCCCCGGCATGCTCACCCTCGAGCAGCTCCGCACGTCGGTCGACGACGGTGCGATCGACACCGTCCTCGTCGCGTTCACCGACATGCAGGGCCGCCTGCAGGGCAAGCGGTGCGCCGCGCAGTACTTCCTCGACGAGGTCGTGCCGCACGCCGCGGAGGCGTGCAACTACCTGCTCGCGGTCGACGTGGAGATGAACACGGTCGACGGCTACGCCATGTCGAGCTGGGACCGCGGCTACGGCGACTTCGTGCTGGTGCCGGACATGACCACGCTGCGGCTCGTGCCGTGGCAGGAGGCCACGGCTCTCGTGCTGTGCGACCTGGCGTGGGCGGACGGGACGCCGGTCGTCGCGTCGCCGCGCCAGATCCTGCGCGCCCAGCTGGACCGGCTCGCGGCGCACGGGCTCGCCGCCGACGTGGGCACCGAGCTGGAGTTCATGCTGTTCGCCGACTCGTTCGACACGGCGTGGCGCAAGGCCTACCACGACCTGGAGCCCGCCAACCTGTACAACGTCGACTACTCGATGCTGGGCACCTCGCGCGTGGAGCCGCTGCTGCGGCGGATCCGCAACGGGATGGCCGGTGCGGGCATGGTCGTGGAGTCGGCGAAGGGCGAGTGCAACCTCGGGCAGCACGAGATCGCGTTCCGGTACGCCGACGCGCTCACCACGTGCGACAACCACTCGATCTACAAGACGGGTGCGAAGGAGATCGCCGACCGGTCCGGCACGGCGCTCACCTTCATGGCGAAGTACGACGAGCGCGAGGGCAACTCCTGCCACATCCACATCTCGCTGCGCGGCGAGGACGGCCCGGTGTCCGCCGGCGAGGGCGAGCACGGATTCTCGAAGCTGTTCTCGCACTTCCTGGCAGGCCAGCAGGCGTGCCTGCGGGAGCTGACCTACCTGTTCGCGCCGAACATCAACTCCTACAAGCGCTACGCCGAGGGCAGCTTCGCCCCCACGGCCGTCGAGTGGGGCCTGGACAACCGGACCTGCGCGTTGCGGGTGGTCGGGCACGGCCCGTCGCTGCGCGTGGAGAACCGCGTTCCCGGCGGTGACGTGAACCCGTACCTCGCGGTGGCGGCGCTCGTCGCGGCCGGGCTGCACGGCATCGAGAACGCGCTACCCCTCGCCCCCGCCTACGCGGGCAACGCCTACCAGTCGCAGGGGGCGCGGGTGCCGACGACGCTGCGCGATGCCGCCGAGCTGTTCGCCGGTTCGAAGGTCGCCGAGGCGGCGTTCGGCGCCGAGGTGGTGGACCACTACACGAACGCGGCGCGCGTGGAGCTGGCCGCGTTCGACTCGGCCGTCACCGACTGGGAGCGCAGGCGTGGGTTCGAACGGCTCTAGGCCTGGACCGCCGCGCCCCGTCATCGGGGTGACGGCGTACGGGGAGCAGGCCCGGCACGGGGTCTGGGACCACGAGGCGGTGCTGCTGCCCCGCACGTACTCCGACGTCGTGATCGCGGCCGGCGGCGTGCCGGTGCTGCTGCCGCCGGTCCCGGAGTCGGCTGCCGCGGTCGATCGGCTCGACGCGGTCGTCCTCGCCGGAGGGCCGGACGTCGGCCCCGATCGCTACGGTGCCGCCCCGCACCCGCGCACCGGTGCGCCGCGGCCGGAACGGGACGCGGCCGAGCTCGCCGTGCTGCACCGCGCGCTCGAACGCGGGATCCCGGTGCTCGGCGTGTGCCGGGGCGCGCAGATCCTCAACGTGGGGCTGGGCGGCACCCTGGTGCAGCACGTGCCCGACGCGGTGGGCCACACCGGGCACAACCCCTCCCCCGGCGTCTTCGGCACCGTCGAGGTGGCGCTGGAGCCGGGCAGCCGCATCGGCGCCGCCCTCGGCCCGCGCGCGACCGTGCGCTGCCACCACCACCAGGCCCTCGACCGCCTGGCGGACGGCCTCGTGGTGACCGGCCGCGCCGCCGACGGCTCGTGGAGGCGGTCGAGCGAGCCGGTGCCCCGTGGGTGGTGGGCGTCCAATGGCACCCGGAGGAGGTGGCGACGGACGTCCGCCTGATGAGCGCGCTGGTGCGGGCCGCCGCCGAGAACAGCCGTACGGCTCCACACGGCTTCCGATAGGGCGGCTTTCTACGGTCTAGACCGCCCGTCATAGGCTCTCCGGCATGACGGAACGGTTCTCCGGCCGCACCGCGGTCGTCACTGGTGGGGGTAGTGGGATCGGGCTCGCCACGGTGCGTCGCCTCGCCTCCGAGGGTGCCCGAGTGGTGGTCGGCGACATCGACGCCGGCCCGGGCAAGGCCGCCGCGGACGAGGTGGGCGGGCTCTTCGTGCAGACGGACGTCACCTCGCCGGAGCAGGTCGAGGCGCTGTTCGGCGCCGCCGTCGACACCTACGGCAGCGTGGACGTCGCGTTCAACAACGCCGGCATCTCCCCGCCGGACGACGACTCCATCCTCGACACCGGCCTCGAGCCTGGCGGCGGGTGCAGGAGGTCAACCTGACCTCGGTGTTCCTGTGCTGCAAGGCGGCGATCCCGCACATGCAGCGCCAGGGCCGGGGCGCGATCGTCAACACCGCGTCGTTCGTGGCGGTGATGGGTGCTGCGACCTCCCAGATCTCCTACACGGCCTCCAAGGGCGGGGTGCTCGCGATGACCCGCGAGCTCGGCGTGCAGTTCGCCCGCGAGGGCATTCGGGTCAACGCGCTGTGCCCCGGGCCGGTCGACACCCCGCTGCTGCAGGAGCTGTTCGCCGCCGACCCCGAGCGCGCCCAGCGCCGCCTGGTGCACATCCCGATGGGCCGCTTCGCCAAGCCGGAGGAGATCGCGTCCACCGTCGCGTTCCTCGCCAGCGACGACGCCGGCTTCATCACGGCGTCCACGTTCCTGGTGGACGGCGGTATCTCCGGGGCGTACGTGACGCCGCTGTAGGGATCGCGCCGTCAGGAGCGCTCAGGACCGGTCGACGCGCCGGAGGAAGTCGATGACCCGCGCGGTCAGCAGCTGCGCGGCATCGAGGTCGCCCTCGCCCGCCAAGTACCGGTCCTACCCGTAGCGGTCGGGGGTGAGCCCCCGGACGTGGTGGAACAGCAGGACATCGGCCATGTCGGGAGCGTGTCTCCCCGTGCCGGGTCAGCTGCCGTCCGGCGCGCTGTGCAACCGGTGCAGCATCGGCGGGAGCGGTGCGGCGTGCACCACCGCGAGGCGCTGGGTGGCGCGGGTGATGGCGACGTAGAGGTCGCCGCCCCCGCGCGGTGACTCGGCCAGCATCTCGGCCGGCTCCACCACCACCACGGCGTCGAACTCGAGGCCCTTCGCCGCGTTGACCGGGAGCACCACGACCGGAGCGGTGAGGTCCACCTCCGCGCCGGCACCGTCGGCACCGAGCAGCCGGGTGCGCAACGCGTCCAGCATGCCGGTGGGGACGAGCACGGCCGTGCGCCCGTCGCCGACCGCCCCCGTCTCCTCGGCGAGCACCTTCGCGACGGTGTCGTCCAACCGGCCGGCGGTGGCGTGCACGGCCCGCGGCGGCACGCCTGCGCTGCGGACCGAGCGCGGCGGGGCGAGACCCGGTTCGATGGTGGCGAGCACGTCGTCGGCGACGTCGGCGATCTCGGCCGGGGTCCGGTAGTTCACCGTGAGCTGTTCCAGCCGCCAGCGGCGCTCGACGAACGGCGAGAGCACCTCGTCCCACGACCCCGCACCGGCGAGGTCGCCGGTCTGGGCGATGTCCCCGACGATGGTCATCGAGCGGCTCGGGCAACGGCGCATCACCAGCCGCCACGCCATCGGCGAGAGCTCCTGCGCCTCGTCGACGATCACGTGCCCGTAGGTCCACTCCCGGTCGGCGGCCGCCCGGTCCGCGGTGGAGTCGTAGCGGCGCACGGCCTGACGCTCGGCCAGCCGGTCGGCGTCGACCACGTCGGTGGCGCGCAGCAGCTCGGGATCGAGGTCCTCCTCGAGGTCGAGGACGTCGAGCACACCCTGTGCGTAGAGCACCTCCTCCCGCAGCGCGGCGGCCTCACGGGCCGCGGCCTCGGAGCCGTCGTCGCCGAGCAGCTCGGCGGCCTCGTCGAGCAGCGGGACGTCTGCGGGCGTCCAGCACAGGTCGGCGGGCGCGTCGGCGGCGGGTGCGGCGCGCAGCAGGAGCTCGCGGTCGCCGCCGGGAGCCGCCTGGCCACCGAGTTCAGCCGCCTGCGGTCGGCGAACAGGTCCGTGAGCAGCTGCTCCGGCGAGAGCGTCGGCCACAGCGCGTCGAGCTCGCGACCGAGCTCGCGGCTCTCGGTGAGCTCGTCGCGGATGTCGGCGAGGTCGCCGGCGTCGAGCAGGTTGCGCCCGCCCGGACCGGTGAGCGTGCGCGCCACCTGCTCGGCGAGCAGCCGCACCGCCTCCTTGCGGAAGATCTGCCTGGCCTCGTTGTGGGGTTTGCGGGAGCGGCGCGCACGGGTGCGGGCGGCATGGGCGACGTCGCGGTCCAGGCGCACCGGCTGCTGCTCCACCACGAGCTCGATCGGCCGCCGCGGCACCTGCTGCCGGTCGCGGACGGCGGCCGCGACCACTGCCGCCATCTCGGCCCGCCCCTTCACCGCCGCGGCGGCGGCCGGCTCGGTGCGCCGCGCGTCCAGGCCGGGGTGCAGCTGCCCCACGGTGCCGAGCACGACGCTCGTCTCGCCGAGCGAGGGCAGGACCTGCCCGATGTAGGACAGGAAGGTGGGGTTGGGCCCCACGACGAGCACGCCGCGCCGGGCCAGCCGGTCGCGGTGGGTGTAGAGCAGGTACGCGGCGCGGTGCAGGCCACCGCGGTCTTGCCGGTGCCGGGCCCACCCTGCACCACCAGCACCCCGGACGGCTTCGACCGGATGATCGCGTCCTGCTCGGCCTGGATCGTGGCGACGATGTCGCCCATCCGGCCGGTGCGCCGCGCGTCGACGGCGGCGAGCAGGGCGGCCTCGCTGGTCAGGCCGCTGGACTGGGTGACCGCGGTGGCGTCGTCGAGGTCCAGCACCTCGTCGTCGACGGCGGTGACCTCGCGGCGGCGGGTGCGCAGGTGGCGCCTGCGCCGGATGCCCTCCGGCGACGCTGCGGTGGCCGTGTAGAACGGCCGGGCCGCGGGCGCCCGCCAGTCCATCAGCAGCGGCTCGTACTCGTTGTCCTCGTCGAGCAGCCCCAGCCGCCCGACGTAGCGGCGCTCGCCGTCCTCCACGTCGAGCCTGCCGAAGGCGAGCCCGTGCTCCGCGGCGCGCAGCGCGGCGAGCCGGTCGGTGTACATGGCGGCCGCGGCGTCGCGCTCGGTGAGGGCCTGCGGGGTGCCGACGGTCTCGTCGTGCAGCACGCCGGAGAGCCTGCGGGCCGTGTCGGCCCGGCGGGCGTCGAGACGCTCGTACAGCATGCGGACGTAGGCCCGCTCGTGCTCGATCCCGTCCTCGAGCTGGTCGGGGACGCGGGCGTCCGGCACCGCGGGGGACGTGCTGTTCGACACCGGCAGATCACCTTCGCGGGCATGGCGGAACGACAGGGCGACTTATGAACGTACCAGCGGGCCGGTTTCCGGGTCTCGGCCCGCGGGTAGGTCTCTGCGTGCACCTCCAGGCCGTTCCCACGCGAGGAGGACGTGCATCCGGCGACCCCTCCCGCGACTCCGACTACGCCGACCTCGCACCGCTGTTCGCCGAGCTCGCCGACCTACCCGCGGGCCACCCCGAACGGGCCGCGCTGCGCGCCCAGCTCGTGACCGGCTACCTGCCGGTGGTGCAGCACATCGCGCGGCGGTTCTCCGGTCGCGGAGAACCGGTCGACGACCTCGAACAGGCCGGCACGATCGGGCTGCTCAACGCGGTGGACCGGTTCGAGCCCTCCAGGGGGATCGACTTCCTGTCCTACGCCGTCCCGACCATCACCGGCGAGATCCGCAGGCACTTCCGCGACCGGACGTGGTCGATGCGGGTGCCGCGACGTCTCAAGGACCTGCAGGGCGCGATCAACGGCGCGGTCGGCCCGCTGTCGCAGCAGCTCGGGCGCGCACCGCGCCCCAGCGAGATCGCCGCGCACCTCGGGCTGCCCACGGAAGAGGTCGTCGAAGGGCTCAGCGCCCAGCAGGCCTACCGCGCCGCCTCGCTGGACGAGCTCGTCACCGGCGCCGACACGACCCTGACCGACACACTCGGCGACGTCGACGCCGACCTGGACAAAGTCGAGTACCGCGAGTCGCTCGCACCGCTGCTCGACGAGCTCCCCGAGCGGGAGCGCACGATCCTGCTGCTGCGCTTCTTCGGCGGTCTCACGCAGACCCAGATCGCCGACCGGGTCGGGATCTCGCAGATGCACGTCTCCCGCCTGCTGTCCCAGACCCTCGCCCGGCTGCGGCGGCGGATGACCGAGGAGGAGCGCTGACCGCCCGTCGGATCAGAGCGCTGACGGGCGGCGGGGCGCTGCGCGCCGGGTGACGGCAGCTCGCCGACGTCCGGGCCGGGCGCCGAGCGTCCGTTGCGGCGCAGCAGCGGCACCGGCAGCACGAACCACAGCACGCACAGCACGACGCAGACCGTCGCCGCCGCGCCGATCGCGAACTCCCGCCCGACCGCGACGTCGAGCACCAGCAGCACCGAGCCGGTGAGCGTGACCGCGAGTGCAGCGAGGCCTGTGGTGAACAGGCGGTGCCCGATCTGCACGGTCTCCGCCTTCACCCCTCGCCGGAACGTGATGCGGTGCACGGCCGCCGGGGCCACGAACAGGCCTGCGGTGAGCACGGAGCAGAGCAGGGTGACGACGTAGGTCCAGCGCTGGACGACGTCGATCGAGCCGAACCGCTCGGTGAACGAGAGCGTCAGCAGGAACGCGAACAGGATCTGCACCCCGGTCTGCGCCACCCGCAGCTCCTGCAGCAGCTCGATCATGTTGCGGTCGGCGCGCTGCAGCGGGCCCTCGCCGCGCCCGTCTGCCCGGCTGCCACCGCCCGGCGGATCAGTCATGGCACCTAATACCCGATCGAGTGACGCTCAACCCGGACCCCGGCCCCGGATCAGCACACTCGCCTCCGGCGCACCGCGGACGCGTGGCACGATTCCGCAGGTGACCAGCAGTTCCGCCGAGAGACAGCGACTGGGCGACCTCGCGCGCCTGCGCCGCGTCCGCGACCGGATCGACCGGGAGTACGCGAAGCCGCTCGACGTCGAGGCGCTCGCCTGCGGCGTGCACATGTCGGCCGGGCACCTCAGCCGGGAGTTCCGGCGCGCCTACGGCGAGTCCCCGTACTCCTACCTCATGACCCGGCGCATCGAGCGTGCGAAGGCGCTGCTGCGCCGGAGCGACCTGAGCGTCACCGAGGTCTGCTTCACGGTCGGCTGCTCGTCGCTGGGCACGTTCAGCACCCGCTTCACCGAGCTGGTCGGCGTGCCGCCCAGCGTCTACCGGCGCGACGCGGCGGGCGAGGCCGCCGGGATGTCGCCGTGCATCGCCAAGCAGGTCACCAGACCGATCAGGAATCGAGAAGCACCGGCCGCCGGGGCGCCCCTAGCGTGAGCGCCATGGACATCACCATTCACCAGGCCTTCCTCCCCCACAACGACGCGGCCGAGTCCCTGGCCTTCTACCGCGACACCCTCGGCTTCGAGGTGCGGGGCGACGTCGAGTACGAGGGCCTGCACTGGATCACGGTCGGCCCGGCGGGGCAGCCGGACACCTCCATCGTCCTGACGCCGCCCGCCATCGATCCCGGCATCACCGACGACGAGCGCCGCACGGTCACCGAGATGATGGCCAAGGGCACCTACGCCGGCATCAACCTGGCCACGAAGGACCTCGACGGCACGTTCGAGCGGCTGCAGACCGGTGCCGAGGTCGTCCAGGAGCCGACCGACCAGCCGTGGGGCGTCCGCGACTGCGCGTTCCGCGACCCCGCGGGCAACATGATCCGCATCTTCGAGGTGAAGTGAGCAGATGAGCACAGCCACGAGCACCGCCACGAGCGCGCAGACGCCGCCGTCCGCACCGCACGCAGCCGACAGCCACGACCTGATCCGGGTGGTCGGTGCGCGGGAGAACAACCTCAAGGACGTGCACGTCGAGCTGCCCAAGCGCAGGCTCACGCTGTTCACCGGGGTCTCCGGCTCGGGCAAGAGCTCACTGGTGTTCGCCACGATCGCCGCCGAGTCGCAGCGGATGATCAACGAGACCTATAGCGCGTTCGTGCAGGGCTTCATGCCCACCATGGCCCGGCCCGACGTCGACGTGCTCGACGGGCTGACGACGGCGATCATCGTCGGCCAGGAGCGCCTGGGGGCCAACCCCCGCTCCACGGTCGGCACGGTCACCGACACCGGCGCGCTGCTGCGCATCCTGTTCAGCAGGCTCGGGCAGCCGCACATCGGCTCGCCCCAGGCGTTCTCCTTCAACGTCGCCTCGATCAGCGGGGCCGGAGCGGTGAACATCGAGAAGGCCGGGCGGAAGATCAAGGAGCGCCGGGAGTTCAGCATCACCGGTGGCATGTGCCCGCGCTGCGAGGGCCGGGGCTCGGTGAACGACATCGATCTCAGTGCGCTCTACGACGAGACCAAGTCGCTCAACGAGGGCGCGCTGACGATCCCCGGCTACAGCATGGACGGCTGGTACGGGCGCATCTACCGCGGCTGCGGCTACTTCGACCCGGACAAGCCGATCAGGGACTTCACGAAGAAGCAGCTCGACGACCTGCTGTACAAGGAGCCCACCAAGATCAAGGTCGAGGGCGTCAACCTGACGTACTCGGGGGTGATCCCGCAGATCCAGAAGTCGTACCTGTCGAAGGACATCGACTCGCTGCAGCCGCACATCCGCGCGTTCGTCGAGCGGATCGCGACGTTCACCACCTGCCCCGAGTGCGAGGGCACCCGGCTCACCGCGGCGGCCCGGTCGTCGAAGATCGCCGGCATCTCCATCGCCGACGCCTGCGCGATGCAGATCAGCGACCTCGCCGAATGGGTGCGCGGCCTGGACGAACCGTCGGTGGCACCGCTGCTGGCGAACCTGCGCGACACCCTCGACTCGTTCGTGGACATCGGGCTGGGCTACCTCTCGCTCGACCGGCCCTCGGGCACCCTGTCGGGCGGCGAGGCGCAGCGCACGAAGCTCATCCGCCACCTCGGCTCCGCGCTCACCGACGTCACCTACGTCTTCGACGAGCCGACGATCGGCCTGCACCCGCACGACATCCGACGCATGAACGACCTGCTGTGCCAGCTGCGCGACAAGGGCAACACGGTGCTCGTCGTGGAGCACAAACCGGAGGCGATCGCGATCGCCGACCACGTCGTCGACCTCGGTCCCGGCGCCGCACCGCGGGCGGTGAGGTGGTGTTCGAGGGCACCGTCGAGGGGCTGCGCGCCAGCGGCACGCTCACCGGGCGCCACCTCGACGACCGCGCGACGCTCAAGCCGTCGGTGCGCACGCCGACGGGCGCGCTGGAGGTGCGCGGCGCCGCCACCCACAACCTGCAGGGTGTCGACGTCGACATCCCGCTCGGCGTGCTCGTCACCGTCACCGGCGTGGCCGGGTCGGGCAAGAGCTCGCTCATCCACGGCTCCGTCGCCGGACGGGAAGGCGTCGTGGCGATCGACCAGACCCCCATCCGCGGGTCGCGGCGCAGCAACCCGGCCACCTACACCGGGCTGCTCGAGCCGGTCCGCAAGGCGTTCGCGAAGGCCAACGGGGTGAAGCCGGCCCTGTTCAGCGCCAACTCCGAGGGCGCCTGCCCCGCCTGCAACGGCGCCGGTGTCATCTACACCGAGCTGGGGTTCATGGACACCGTCTCCACCGTCTGCGAGGAGTGCGAGGGCAAGCGGTTCCAGGCCGCGGTGCTGGAGTACCGCCTGGGCGGCCGGGACATCAGCGAGGTGCTCGCGATGCCCGTCAGCGAGGCCCTGGAGTTCTTCGCGGCCGGCGAGGCCCGCACCCCGGCGGCGCACGCGATCCTGGACCGGCTCGCCGACGTCGGCCTGGGCTACCTCTCGCTGGGCCAGCCGCTCACCACGCTGTCCGGCGGCGAGCGGCAGCGGCTCAAGCTCGCCACCCGCATGGGCGAGAAGGGCGGCGTCTACATCCTCGACGAGCCCACCAGCGGCCTGCACCTCGCCGACGTCGAGCAGCTGCTCGGCCTGCTCGACCGCCTCGTCGACTCCGGCAAGTCGGTGATCGTCATCGAGCACCACCAGGCCGTCATGGCGCACGCCGACTGGGTCATCGACCTCGGCCCCGGCGCAGGCCACGACGGGGGGCGGATCGTCTTCGAGGGCACCCCCGCCGACCTCGTCGCCAGCCGCTCGACGCTCACCGGGCAGCACCTGGCGGAGTACGTCGGGGCGTGACCGGGCGGACCGTGCAGGCCCGGGTCAGGACTCCCGGGTCCGCGCCCACGTCCACATCTCGGCGTTCGTCCGGTCGAAGAACGCCGTCTTGGACCGGGTGTCGTCGTCGTAGTCCCCGTCGCCGGTGTGCAGCTCGGCCGGCCTGCGCTTGAGCTGATCGGAGGTGCCGCTCAGGGCCCTCGCGCGTAGGGCGCGACCGGCCACCGCGAGGCGCGAACTGGACGGTCCCGGCGACATCGATCCCGACGCGGGGCGCATGCGTTACGTTTCGCCGGACCGTGCAGCTGATCTCCCGGGCGACCGGTCGCCCATGAAGCTGCGGACCTCCTCCGCCTCGTGTTCTGACCCGCGGTGACCCGCCCCCGAGACCGACGAGAAGGAGCCCCCCCGTGACCGACCTGCAGGGCAGCTGCGCACCGCGGTTCGACGCCGCCCGCGAGGCGCTGCAGCGCAACATCGACTCCGGTGAGGACCTGGGCGCGTCGTTGGTGCTCGACGTCGACGGTGAGCGGGTGGTCGACCTGTGGGGCGGATTCCGCGACGAGGCCCGCACCGTGCCGTGGGACGAGCACACGATCACCAACGTCTGGTCGACCACCAAGACCGTCACCAGCCTGGCCGCCCTGGTGCTCGTCGACCGGGGCGAGCTGGACGTCCACGCCCCCGTCGCCCGGTACTGGCCGGAGTTCGCCGCAGGCGGCAAGGAGGACGTGCTCGTCCGGCACCTGCTGGCCCACACATCCGGGGTCTCCGGGCTGGAGCAGCCCGCCGCGGTCGAGGACCTCTACGACTGGGACGCCGTCACCGCGCGGTACGCCGAGCAGGCTCCGTGGTGGGAGCCGGGCAGCGCCTCCGGCTACCACGCCACGAACTTCGGGCACCTGGTCGGCGAGCTGGTCCGCCGGATCACCGGAAGGACGCTGAAGCGGTTCGTGGCCGACGAGATCGCCGGCCCGCTCGGCGCGGACTTCGGGATCGGTGCCTCCGAGGCGGACGGCGACCGGATCGCACCGGTCGTCCCGCCGCCCCCGCCGGCCGGGCTGCCGGAGCCGGGCAGCGTCGCGGCGAGGACCTTCTCAGGGCCTGCGATGGACGCCGCGTACGCGAACACGGCGGGCTGGCGCCGGGCCGACCTGGGCGGGCTCAACGGACACGGCAACGCCCGCTCGGTGGCCCGGATCCTGTCCGTCGTGGCCCGCGGCGGCGAGGTGGACGGCGTCCGGCTGCTCCGGCCGCAGACCATCGACCTGATCTTCGACGAGCAGGCCCGCGGGGTGGACCTCGTGCTCGGCATCCCGCTGCGCTGGGGCATCGGCTTCGCCCTGCCCGAACCCTCGACCTGCCGTGGATCCCCGACGAGCGGATCTGCTTCTGGGGCGGCTGGGGCGGCTCCATGATCATCATGGATCTCGGCAGGCGGATGACGCTCTCCTACATGATGAACCGGATGGCGCCCGGCATCATCGGCTCGGAGCGGAGCGCCGCCTACGTCCGCGCGATCTACGACGCCGTGGCGTAGTCCCATGAGCGCCGGTGTCCCCATTCCGAACGCCCGCGCCCGATCGAAGGCACCTGATCGTCGTCGGCGCGCCGCCGCTCAGCCGCCGGGGTGGCGGGCCTTCGGGCTGCGTCCGTGGGGCTGCTCCACCGGGTCGACCGGGTCGAGCGCGGGGGTCGGCAGCGTCTGCGGGTCGGCGGCGAGCGCGACGGGCTCGCCGTGGTGGTGCAGCCGCATCGGCGGACCCGAGACCAGCCGGTACTCCGCCTCACCCGGCCGGATCTCCACCCGCAGCTGCCGACCCTGCCACCGCAAC
>MKJV01000099.1 GCA_001942185.1 Pseudonocardia sp. CNS-004 | reverse complement strand
CACGGCCACGCGATCCCGCTGGAGTACCAGGGCGCCCCGGTGCCCAAGCGGATGAACCAGCTCGGCATGGGCGGTTCGCCGGTGGCCGGCTCGCTGCTCACCCCGGACTCCCCCGAGGAGACCGCGGCACTGGAACGCGCACGTGCGGAGGAAGCCGCGGCTGCGGTTGCCGCACGCAACGGGCGGGTGACGGCGGTCGAGTAGGCCGATCGGCCTCGCTTCGCCTCGCCGGGCACAGCGTTACCCGTCCGGCACGGGGATACGGCCTGATCAAGGGCGTTGTCACGTTGTGCGGTCACCTCATCGCGGGGCCGTCGCGCTCCCGTTTGCGGGCTCCCGTGGCCAGGTACACCATCTGGAGCCCCTACCGGAGGCCGTTCGGCCGCGTAGAGAAGGGACAAGCTCATGGCGTTCGACTCGATGAGGGAGAAGGCAGCGGAGTTCCTCCGCAAGCACGACGACAAGGTTGATCAGGGCCTCGACAAGGCGGGGGACAAGGCCGAGGAGCGCCTCGGCGGCCACGGGGAGCAGATCGACCAGGTGATCGGCCACGCCAAGGGTGCAACCGGGGAGGGGGACACCACCGCCCAGCAGCAGGAGGACCCTCCTCCCGAGGGTGCTCCCGGCGGGGATGACGGAGGCGGAGCGTTCGGCGGCGAGCAGGGTGGCCGTTCCGAGGACGTTCCCGGCTCCGAGGGTGCCTACGGCGGCGGTGGCGGTGAGCAGGCTTCGCCGGGTGGCGACTACGGCGGCGATGAGCCCGGTCAGGCGGACCCGGACCGCGGCTACGGCGGTGCGCCGGGCGAGCAACAGCCGGGCGAGCAACAGCAGCGCGATCACGGAGACCGGGAAGAGCCGGAGGGCGGTTTCGGCGGTCGCTGATCCCGTCGAGCGGCGATGCCGCCGCTTCGAGGTAGCCATCATCGAAGGCGGCGGCATCGTCCGGTTCCCGTGGCGATCTGAGGTCCTCGCACCCCGCTCAGTTTCCGAAGATCTGCGCTGCGGGTCGTTCCGGGTCGTGCGGGCCCCAGCCGGGAGCCCCCGTGGCCGCGAACGCGACCCAGGCGCCGTGCATCCGGGCGGCGAGCCCGCCGGGCGCCGCGGCGGGCCCCAGCAGCCCGGTGTCGCCGTGCAGCCACGGCTCGTCGGCGAGGTCGAAGACGAACGGCAGCTCGATGGTGTGGGTGGCGCCGAGCTGCCCGTCGAGGGCCGTGGAGCGGTGCGCGAACGAGTAGACGTGGGTGCGCCCGCCCGAGATCTGCGCGTGTGCGTCGGCCATGCGTGCCGTTCCGGCTCCGAACAGGGCCTCCCCGAGCACCGCGGAGCGCAGCTCGCCCGGCGTCGCGTCCGGCCGCGCCGCCCGGTGCGCGGCGACGAGGGACTCGGGGTCGTCGTGCACCTGCGCGGCGAGGGCGAGCACGTCCGCCTCCGTCGAGGGTTCGAGGCGGCCCTGCGGCACCAGGTACAGGTGGCCTTCCTCGGTGTTGGTGCCGATCAGCAGGTCGACGTCGGCGGCAGGACCCTTGGCGAGCGCCTCTGCGGGCTGGGTCGGGAGCACCAGGCTGAACGGGCTGAGCCCGACGAGGGGGTCGGTGGCGGTGGCGGTGCGCAGGTCGAGCCCGCCGAGCGCGGGAAGGACCTCCAGGAAGCGCTCGTCCGGGATCGGGGCGAAGGCCTCGGCGGTCGGCTCGACGCCCAGCGCGGTCGCCGCTGCGGTGGTGACGCGGCGCGCTGCTCGGGGGTGAAGGCACCGGTGCCGCTGCCGCTCTGCATGACGGCCCGCCGGAACAGGCCCTTGGCGTCGGGCGTGGCGAGCAGCGCGCCGGTGAGGGTGGCGCCCGCGGACTGCCCGAAGACCGTCACGGTGTCCGGGTCGCCGCCGAACGAGGCGATCGTGTCGCGCACCCAGCGCAGCGCGGCGAGCACGTCGAGCAGGCCGCGGTTGGCGGGCGCGCCCTCCAGGTCGAGGAAGCCGGGGATGCCGAGGCGGTAGTTGAGGGTCACGAGGACGACGCCGTCGCGGGAGAAGGCGCTGCCGTCGTAGAGGGCGGCGCGCGTGGAGCCGGTGACGAAGCCGCCGCCGTGCACGAAGACCATGACCGGCCGCCTGCCGCCGTCCGCGGCCGGCGTGCGGACGTCGACGGTGAGGTACTCCTCGCCGCGCGCCCAGCCGGGCCCGAAGTAGCGGCTCATGTCGAGCCGGCCGAAGTCGCGGGCCGGCTGCGGGGCTGTCGGCGACGGCCGGGTGCCGTCGCGGACGCCGGACCAGCCCGGATGCGGCGCGGGCGGGGCGAAGCGGCCGGCGCCGGTCGGCGCGGCGGCGTAGGGGATGGCGCGGTAGAGCTCGCCGGATCCGTCGCGGACGCCGCGCACGGCGCCCGCCGGGGTCTCGACGACCGGACCTGTCTGCTGGGGCACGGGAGGTGTTCCTTTCCGGGGATGTGCCGGGGGAGGGCGTCAGGCGCTGTGGGAGGCGATGTGGGGGAAGCCCGCCCACCCCTTGATGCTGAACTTCGACCCGTCGCGTGCGACCTCCGCGGCGCCGTGACCACCGAGGTGCGCCGGGAAGACGAGCGCGTTGTCCTCGGACGCGCGGCCGAGCAGCTTGTGCCGGGTCGCACGGGACTCGGCCGGGTCCTCGCAGAAGCACGAGTTGACGTCCGGCTCGACGATCTGCAGTGCGTTGTGCACGAGGTCGCCGACGAACAGCGCGCGGTCGCCGCCGGACTCCAGGGTCAGCACGGACGAGCCGGGTGTGTGCCCGGGTGCGAGGTCGAGCCGCAGGTTCTCGTCGATCTGGTACGACCCGTCCCACAGGTGCGTCAGCCCGGCCTGGTGCACCGGCGCGACGCTGTCCTCGAACACGTTCTGGTTCCCGCGCCCGAGCAGGGGCTTGTTCTCGTTGGCGGGGTTCCAGTAGTCGAAGTCCCGCTGCGTCATCAGGTAGGTCGCGTTCGGGAACGTGGGAACCAGGTGCGGCCGTCCAGGTAGGTGTTCCAGCCGACGTGGTCGATGTGCAGGTGGGTGTTGATGACGATGTCCACGTCCTCGGGCCGGATGCCGGCGGCGGCGAGGTTGTCGAGGAAGTCCGTGTCCAGGCGGTTCCAGACCGGCGCGTAGGGCCGGTCCTTGTGGTTGCCCACACCGGTGTCGACCAGGATCGTGCGCCCGCCGCTGCGCAGCACCCACGTCTGGATCGCCGACACGCACTCGTCGGCCTCGGGGTCCCAGAAGTGGGGGGCCAGCCAGCTGCGGTGCTCGTCCCAGGCGCTCGCGGCGCTCTCCGGGAAGAACTCGGCCGGGGACATCTCGACCGAGCCGTGGTACTCCTTGACCCGGGTGACCGTGACGTCACCCAGGATGATCTCGTTCGCCGTCATGCGTCCGAGCCTGGACACGACGGCGCGGCGCAACCACTCCCGCCTTGTCGTACCCCTCGCAGGGTGTGGCTGGGCCGGGCCCGCCGGCCGGATACTGGTGCGGTGGACGCACCCGGACCGCTCGGCGACTTCCTGCAGGCTCGGCGTGCGCAGCTACGGCCCGGGGACGTCGGCCTGCGCGACATCGGGCCCCGACGGCGGGTGGCCGGGCTGCGACGCGAGGAGCTCGCCCAGCTGGCGGGTGTCAGCGTCTCGTACTACACGCGGCTCGAGCAGGGCCTGTCCCGCGGGGCGTCGGCCGAGGTGCTCGACGCGATCGCCCGCGCCCTGCGGCTCGACGTGCACGAGCGCGAGCACCTCGAACGGCTCGCCGACGCGTCCCGGAGGGCGCCCCGGGTGCGCAGGCCGCGCCCGGAGCGGCTCTCCGACGAGACGCGGGACCTGCTGCGCGCCGTCGACGACGTGCCCGCGCTCGTCCTGGGCCGGCGCACCGACGTACTGGCGTGGAACGCGCTCGGGCACGCCTTGGTGGCCGGGCACCTGGACCCGCTGGCCCCGCAGGACCCGGCCCGCCGCCCGAACACGAGCCGGCTGCTGTTCCTGGACCCCCACTCCCGTGAGCTCTACGGGGACGACTGGACGCGGAAGGTCCGCGCGGTCGTCGGCAACCTGCGGATCGCCGTCGGCCGCCACCCCGAGGACCCGCTGCTCGCCGAGCTGATCGGCGAGCTGACGATGAAGAGCCCCGAGTTCGTCGAGCTGTGGCGCGACCACCGGGTGGCACCGTGCGATGCCGCCTCGTACGACCTGCACCACCCCGTCGTGGGGGAGGTGACGGTGACCCAGCAGACGCTCGCGATCGCCCGCTCGCCGGGGCAGTCGCTGATCGTGTGCACGACGCCCGCCGGATCCCCGTCCGAGCAGGCCCTCCTGCTGCTCCGACAGGCAGCCCCCGCGACGAGCGCTGTCCCACCGACGCCGGTGCCGGCGTCGCGGTGAGATGCCCCGTGGGTGCTATGTGTCCCACGTCGGGAAGCCGCCTCCGAGCTGCGGCGCGGACGTCCGCTTGACCCGGCGGATGACCGGCGCGGTTTCGACGTGCTGCACCCCGGGCGTCGTGCCGAGTCTGGTGGCCAGGTAGTCGTACAGGGCCGCGTGATCCCGGCAGACGACGAACGCGACCACGTTGCTCGGGCCCGTGGTCGCGGCGGCGTAGGCGATCTCCTGGTGGGTCGCGAGCGCCTCGGCGACCGCGCCGAGTCGAGCGGGTGCGACGGTCAGCCAGAGGATCGTCTCGCTCGTGTAGCCGATCAGCAGGGGGTCGACGTCCACGTCGAAGTAGAGGATCTCGCTGCCGCGCAACTGATCCAGCCGCCGCCGGACGGTCGACTCGGACCAGCCGGTGGCCTTGGCGAGGGTCGGATGGTCGGCGCGGCCGTCCTCGGCGAGCACCTGCAACAGCCGCTCGTCGGGCTCTGCCGGGCCGTCCTCCGCGGGTGGGTGCCAGCGCAACCGCGCGACCTCGTCCGCGGTCAGCGCAGCGGTGCGGCCCGGCCAGCCGTGCGTGCCGGCGACGGCGCGCAGCATGCAGTGCGCGGTCACGGAGATGAGCCGCGGAGTCCGGGGCAGCTTGCGGAGGAGCAGGTCGTCGGTGTGGTCCCGGCCGCGGGTGCGGGCGATGCAGGTGATCTCCGTGCCGCCCGAGGTCAGGCTCACCCACGACGTGTCCGCGCGGCGGGCCAGCGCGGCCGCCACCTGGGTCCCGGTGTCCGGTGTGCACCGGAGGCGCACGAACCACTCGGTGAGACCCAGCCGGTTCGCGTTTGGCACGGCGACGACCCGGACGTGGCCGGTGGCGCGCATTCGGGCGTAGCGGCGGGCGATGGTGCGGTCGGAGGTGCCCAGGACAGCCGCGATCCGACTGAACGGGGCGCGCCCGTCGACGTGCAGCGCATGGATCAGCTTCCGGTCGAGATCGTCGAGTGAAAGCACCAGGAGAGCGTATTCGGTGTCGGATTCCGCCGTGATCCGCCCGATGTGCGCTGAGTACGCAGGATGTTCTCGCACCCTCGGGTGCATGGACATCGACTACCTCGACCACACCGTGGTGCTCAACTCCGACCTCGACGCGGCCGCCGATCGGTTCGCCGCACTGGGGTTCACGCTCAGCCCGGCTTCCGCGCACCGGCTGTCCGATGGGCTCGGTGGACCCGTCGCGACCTACACCTGCACCGCGAACCGGTGCGCCGCGTTCGGGGAGTCCTTCATCGAACTGCTGGGCATCGTCGACGACGACGCGCCCGATCCGTGGCACGTCAAGCAGCTCGCCGCGTCCCACCACGGCCTGCTGCTCACCTTCGGTGCCGGCGACGCGGAGGTGGTGGAGCGGCGGTGGCGTGCCGCGGGATTCCCGTCGACCGGGGTGCGCTCACTGGAGCGGGACGTGGAGACCCCGGACGGCACGCGGACCGTCCGGCGCGGGGCGTGTACCTCGGCGCCGACAGCGCGCTCGGCGTGGGGATCCAGGCGGGCCAGCACCTGACGCCGCAGTACGTCCACCAGCCGCATCTGCTCGACCACCCGAACGGTGCGGTGGGCCTGCACAGCGTGCTCCTCGTCGTGCCGGACGGCGCGGTGGAGTCCTACGTGGAGCGGTACTCGCTGATCCTGGCCGCCGGTTCGCGAGTCGACGGTCCGAAGCGGGTCTGGGCGTTGCGCGCGGGCCGGCTCGAGATCATCGCGGAATCAGCGCTGGCCGAGGTGTTCCCGGGCGAGCAGGTGCCCGCGCTGCCGTTCCTCGCCGCGCAGTCCGTCGCGGTGCGGGACCTCGACGTGGCCAGGAAGATCGTGGAGGGGAACGGGGTCGGCACTCGCGAGATGCCCGGGGGATTCTTCGTCCCGGCCGCAGACGCCTTCGGTGCGAGCGTCGGGTTCGTGGCCGCATGAGGGAGCTCGGTACCCCGGCCAACCGCCCGGAGCCGACTCGAGGCTCTGGCAAATGGACCCAACGACTGCTAGCGTGGATCCAATCGTAGCCTCCTAGGATGCGTGGGGTGTCATGCTGAAGCGGTCGGACAACGAGCGCGCCACCCGTTCGGGGCCGGGTACCCCGCTCGGCCGTCTGATGCGTGCCTACTGGCAGCCTGCTGCGCTCGTGTCGGAGATGCCGGCGGACCGGCCGGTGAAGGCGGTCCGACTGCTGGGTGAGGACCTGGTGCTGTTCCGGCGCGAGGGTGGCTGGGGGCTCGTGGGTCGGTTCTGCGCGCACCGCGGCGTGGACCTGTCGTTCGGGCGGCTGGAGGACGGCGGGCTGCGCTGCCTCTACCACGGCTGGCTCTACGGGCCCGACGGTCGCTGCCTGGAACAGCCGGCCGAACCGGAGCACTCCACGTTCGCGGCGCGGGTGCGGATCCCGAGCTACCCCTGCGAGGAGCGCAACGGGATCGTGTTCGCCTACCTCGGCGAGGGCGAACCACCCCCGTTCCCCGCCTACGACTGTTTCACCGCTCCCGACGCCTACACGTTCGCGTTCAAGGGGCTGTGGGAGTGCAACTGGCTGCAGGGCGTCGAGGGCGGGATCGACCCGAGCCACGTCTCCTTCCTGCACCGGTTCGTGGGTGAGGACCCGCGTGAGGTGTACGGCCAGCAGTTCAGCGAGGTCGTGGAGGGCACGGACAAGAAGCTGTCGGAGCTGGTCGCGGACAACTACCGGCCCGACATCGAGGTGGAGGAGGCCGCGCACGGGCTGCGGGTGTACGCGGTCCGGGAGCTGACCGAACGGCTCAAGCACGTGCGGGTCACGAACCTGGTGTTCCCGAACGCGTTCGTGGTGCCGTTCGGGAACGACCGGGTGTTCTGCCAGTGGCACGTGCCGATCGACGACGAGCACCACTACTGGTACATGATCTTCTACGACTTCGCGGCGGAGACCGACAAGGAGACGCTGCTGGCGCAGCGGCTGTCGGAGGTCTCGCTGCCGGACTACCGGCCGCTGCGCCACCGCGGCAACGACTGGGGTTTCGACGCCGCCGAACAGCGCGACCTGACCTACACGGGCATGGGGCTGGACATCAACGTCCACGACCAGTGGGCCGTCGAGAGCATGGGTCCGATCCAGGACCGCGCGGTGGAACGGCTCGGCGTCTCCGACCGGGCGATCACCGCGTACCGCCGCCAGCTGCTGCGGGCGATCGAGGCGTTCGAGGCGGGCCGCCCGACGCCGGGCCGCCCGGTCGACGATGTGGCGGCGCGGGCGCTCACCGGGCCCCTTGCCGTCGACACGCTGGCCCCGGCGGAGGGCTGGGAGGACGCATTGCGGGACCGGGAACGGGAGCGCCGCAGCCGGTCGCCGTGGGGGCCGGGTGCGTAGCGTGGACGAGCGCCCGGTGTCCGAGGCCGGTGGTGGTAGTGCCGTGCGCCCGATGCTGGCCGCGGACCGGGAGGGGTTCGTGGCCCGGCACGGGCTGTGGGGCGACGCCGAGCACGCGGCGGCGGCGCAGCTGCGCCGGGTGGTCGACGAGCTGGGTCTCGAGCGCGTGCGGGTCGGGTTCGCCGACCAGCACGGGGTGGTGCACGGCAAGACGGTGACCCGGGAGGCGTTGCCCGCCGCGCTCGGTTCGGGGATCACGGTGCCGTCGTCGCTGCTGCTCAAGGACACCGCGGGCCGCACCGTCGCACCGGTGTTCGCGGTCGACACCGGCCTGGGCGTCGAGGGCTTCGCCGGGATCGGCGACGTCGTGCTGGTGCCGGACCCCACGACGTTCCGGGTGCTCCCGTGGGCCCGCGACACCGGCTGGCTGCTGTCGGACGTGTTCTTCCCGGACGGGCGGCCGGTGCCGTTCTGCACCCGCAGCCTGCTGCGTGGGGAGCTGGGTAGGCTCGCCGCGCTCGGGTTCGAGCTGACCGTGGGTGTGGAGCTGGAGTTCCACGTGTTCGGCGAGCCCGGCCCCGACGGCGTCCCGGTCCCGCTCGGTGACGGTGGGCAGCTGCTGCACGAGGAGGGGCTCGACCGCCACGACGACCTGGTGCGCGTTCTGCACCGCGGGCTGACCGACCTGGACCTGCCGGTGCGGTCGTGGAGCTGGAGTTCGGGCCGAGCCAGTTCGAGATCACCCTGTCGGCGCGGGACGCGGCCCGGGCCGCCGACGACGTCGTGCTGGCTCGCGCGGCGATCCGGCAGCTGTGCCGGCGGGCGGGGTTGCAGGCCACGTTCATGTGCCGCCCCGCGGGAAGCACGTCGGCGAGCACGGGGTGGCACCTGCACCAGTCGTTGCGCGACGGCACCGGGCGGGCGGCCATGGACGCTGCGGACGACGTCCTGTCCCCGACGGGCCGCCACTGGCTCGGCGGGCTACTGGCCCACGCGGCCGCCGGCGCGGTCTTCTCCACACCGACGGTGAACGGCTACAAGCGCTACCTGCCGCATTCGCTGGCGCCGGACCGGGTGGGGTGGGGCGTGGACAACCGGGCCGCGATGATCCGGGTCTGCCCCGCCCGTGACGGTGGGGGAGCGCGGGTGGAGAACCGGGCCGGGGAGCCGGCCGCGAACCCGTACCTGTACATCGCGGCACAGGTGGTGGCCGGCCGGGACGGGCTCGCGGGCGCGACCGATCCCGGCGAGCCGCTGGACGCCCCGTACTCCGCCCCGGTGGCACTGCTGCCCCGCTCGCTCTGCGAGGCCCTGGACGCACTGGCCGCCGACCCGGTGTTCGAACGGGCCTGGAGCAGCGAGGTCGTCGCCTGGTTCAGCGCGATCAAACGGTCCGAGTTCGACCGCTACCTCGCCCACGTCTCCGACTGGGAACAGCGCGAGTACTTCGGCCTGCTGTGAGAGGCCTGCGCGGAACGGAGGCGTCAGCCCCGGAACACGGTCTGGGAGCGCCGCTCGTACCAGCGGGCGAGCGCCTCACCCGCGGCGATCACGTGGTCGCGCATGTCGCGGCGGACCTGCTCGACCTCGCCCGTCGCGAGCGCCTCGATGATCCGCTCGTGCTGGGCGAGGTTGTTGGCGCGCAACCGCGGGTTGTCCTGCAGGACAAGCGCGGAGACGTTGCGCGGGAACGCATCGTTGATGTCGCGAATGGTCCGGGCAAGCCGCTCGTTCCCGGCGATCTCGTGGATGAGCGTGTGGAACCGGTCGTTGGCCTCGGTGATCGGAGATGCGGGTTCGCCCGGCTGCGCCGCGCGTGGGCCCTCACGCAGGACGTCGTTGGTGCTGCGCAGCTCGTCGAGCTGCTCGGGGGTGATCTGGTCGACGGCCCGCTCGCAGGCCAGGCCCTCCAGCTCGGCGCGGACCTCGTAGGCCTCACGGACCTCCCAGGGCGCCGGCACCCTGACCACCGCACCGCGTCGGGGCAGCACCTCGATCAGACCGCCCGCCTGCAGTTGGCGCAGCGCCTCGCGGATGGGGGTGCGGCTGACCCCGAGCGTCGCGGCCAGATCCGCCTGACGCAGCTGTGCTCCGATCGGGATCTCCCCGGACATGATCCGCGCGCGGATCGCGGCAGCGGTGTCGTCGACGAGAGCGCTCGACTCCCGGGACGGCGGATCGGCACCCATGATCTGACCCTTCGCGAAATGGAAAGAGGCAAGCGTCCCTACTGGATACAAGATTAGCAGGCTAGGATCCAATCATGTCTCCTCTCCGCCCCCGTACCGGCGGTGGACGCGGGCCCGGCCCTCGTACTGGAACCCGGCGTATCTGGTGTGGCCCGGCTGGGGCGCACCGCTGCTGAGCTCGGACTCGCGGTGGTGCACGAACCGGGCAGGTCGCTCGGTTCGGCGAGACCTCGCCGACGGGCTGCTGGACGCGCCGTGGCCGCCGGTCTACCCGAAGATGCCGGGCGAGCCGCCCCGGGGCGCGCCGAGCCGGGCGAGGAAGGCCTGAACGACGCTCGCCGACCACGCGTGTGCGGGCCGGCGTCGAGAATGATCGTGCGTCCGGTCGAGGCGGGCCCCGTGATCACCAGCACGCTGTGGCGGTGGTGGCTGCGGTGGTGGCTGCGGTGGTGTGCGACTCGCAGCGATCACTGGCCGGTCTCGCGCGTGCGCGCGTCCTCCTCATCGGCGAGTGCATCGTCGATGAGCGCCTCGAGCTGCGCGAAGTTGTGCCGCTTGCCATCGGTACGCAGCACGACCGCGCCGTCGTCGTCCGCACCGGCCTCGGCCAGCCCTTCGGTGATGCCGTGGGCGGCGAGCAACGCTCCCTTGCCGAAGCGGTCGTGGGCCATGTGCTTCGGGTGCACGGCGGGATGCTCCCGTTCATCGTTCGTCACGGCCTGGCCTCCCTGTCGACCCCCGTCGAGTGCCCGATTCTGACCGATCTCGGTCTGTCGCTCCAGCACCTGATGCGCGGCATCGAGGACCGGGCGGCTGTTCGGTCAGGTCACCGAGGTCCGGGAAGTGTGCCTCTTCACGGCCCTCATCTGCGAACCGGGTCGGCTCCGCACCAGTACCGCCGCGGTCACCGTGGAGACGGCGAAGAGGATCCCGGAGATCAGGACGTAGAGGTACACGCCGGTCGCGGTGTTCTGCTGGGTGCCGCCGACCTCGGTGGCGGTGGCGTTGAGCACCGCCGTCGACGCGACGGTGACGACCACCCCTCCGAGGGAGAGCATCACCGACACCAGGCCGGAGACGACGCCTTGCCGCTCGGGTGCCGCGAGGTCGGTGGCCAGGTTGAACCCGGACGTGCCGATCGCGCCGGCGGCCAGCCCGAGCAGCGCCACACCGGTCACGGCCATCGGGAACGACGACACCCCGGCCAGCATCGTGAAGGTCGCCACCGTCCCGATCGCGATGCCGCCGAGGAGGGTCCGCGCGGGGCCGATCCGGCCGGCGAGCCATCCGGCGAACGAGCCACCGAGCACGATGCCGGGCGCGGGTGCGGCGAACAGCAGGGCGGACGGCCCGAGCTCGCCCAGCCCGTACCCGAGCCCGAGTCCGGCGGGCACCTCGGCGATGAGGCCGGTCAGCTGCAGCACGCTCTGGAACGCGCCCGCGGCCAGCACCACGGCCAGCAGCGTCAGCAGGAGCGGCCTGCTCAGCGCCCGGATGTCGACGATGGGCTCGGCGACCCGCAGCGCCAGCAACGCCCAGCCGGCCAAGGCGGCGGCACCGGCCGTGAGGAGGACGATCATGCCCCCGGTCAGCCACCCGAGGTCCTGGCCGAGGCTGATGTAGCCGAGCACGGCGGCGAGGCCGCCGCCGAGCAGTATCGCCCCACCCACGTCGACCTTGCCGTCGGTGCGGATCGGCGACTCCGGAACGAACATCCGGACGCACAGCCCGGCCGCCGCCGACAGGGCGACCGACACGACGAACACGCTCCGGTAGCCGAACCGGTCGATGAGCGGCTCCATCAGGAACGGTTCGACGATTCCGACGACCGCGGACGCGGACGTCACGATCCCGATCGCGGTCATCGCCACCCGCGGGGCGCAGATCTGGCGCGTGAGCGCGACCGTCAGGAACACCACGGCCATGGCGGCGCCCTGGAGGAGCCTCCCCGCCAGGAAGACGCCGAGGTTGGGGGCGATCAGACAGACCACCGAGCCGACGCCCGCGATGACGATCGTGGCGAGGAGCACGCGGCGCTTGCCGTAGATGTCGGCGCTCTTCGCGAGCAACGGTGACCAGATGGCGCCCGCCAGCAGCGCGCTCGCGTTCAACCACGCAGCCTGGTCCGTCTCGAAGTGCGCGAGCATCTGCGGCAGGACCATCATGGGAGTGGTGAGGACGGTGTCGGCCATGCGGTTGGCGAGCGCGAGAACCGCCACCCAGCCGACGAGCCGCCAGCTCCACCGGCGCTCCTCGACCACCCGATGCAGCTCCACCGTTGCGTCGTTCACTGCGCGTTCACTCCTGCTCGTGGCGGGTGGAGGTGGTTCAGCGCGCGGTGGCGCCCGCTGCTCGCAGGGCCGCGTTGCGGGCCTCGATGGCCTCCCAGGTGAGCGGCGTCTGGCGCTCGCGGCCCACCTCGACCCGTGCCTGGGCGGCGGTGACGTAGGGACGCTGCCGGGCCTCGTAGCGTTCGACGCCGCGGTGTGGTCGGATCCGCCCCGTTCGAGCTCCTCGGCGAGGAACCAGGCGCCGGTGAGCGCCAGCGAGGTGCCGCGGCCGGAGAGGAAGGCCGCGCAGTACCCGGCGTCCCCGACGAGTGCGACGCGGCCGTGGTGCCAGGAGGGCATGTGGATCTGGCTCGCGGAGTCGAAGAAGAGCTCGGGGTCGGCGACGGCCGCGTCGAGCAGCTGGGGGATCTTCCACGACGTGTGGCCCGCGAACGCGTCGACGAGGATCTTCTTCTGGGCGTCGAGGTCGCGGTGGTCGAAGTCGATCCACTCCGAGCGGAACGTGAACGACGCCAGCGCCTTGCCCTTGAACCGGGCGATGCCCACCATCCGGCCGGGGACGTTGTGCAGGGTGACGCCGTCCGGCCCCGCCTCGCCCGGGAGGTCGGCGAGTGCGATGTAGACACCGAGGTGCCGCAGGTAGTTCTCCTCGGGCCCGAACACCATCCTGCGCACCGCGGAGTGCTGGCCGTCGGCGCCGAGCACCAGGTCGTACCGCTCGCTGCGGCCGGACCGGAACTCCACGTCGACGCCGTCACCGTCGTCGGTGAGCGTCTCGATCGAGTCGTCGAAGCTGATCGTCGCCGTCGCCGGGAGCGCGTCGGCGAGGATGTGCAACAGGTCCTCGCGGACGATCTCGATGTCGTCGTCGGAGTCGCTCACCGCCGCCATGGGGATG
Source organism: Pseudonocardia sp. CNS-004 (assembly GCA_001942185.1). GTDB lineage: Bacteria > Actinomycetota > Actinomycetes > Mycobacteriales > Pseudonocardiaceae > Pseudonocardia. The sequence continues at coordinate 54,386 of MKJV01000099.1, read as the reverse complement.
CTGGCCACCGGTTCGCCGTCGGCGTCGACGAACTGGTTGAGCTCGCTCATCCGGCTGGGCTGCTCCCGGATCCTCGCGAGCAGTCCCATCTTGTCGGCGATCTCGACGGCGTCGCCCCGGACGTCGATGGGCGTGCCGGTGACCCGCAGCCCGCGGGCGTACTCGACGACGGTGACGTCGTGGCCACGGGTGCCGAGGGCGAGCGCGCCGGCGAGACCGGCGACTCCGGCTCCGGACACGAGGATCTTCACAGTGGGCCTCCGGCCATGCTAAAAACAACGAACTGTTGCTTTAATAGACCGTACGCCCCACCACGTGCGCCCGCAACGCGGGGTCGACGACAATCGGCGCCCGAGTGGAGAGGAGGGAACCACTGATGGTCAGCACCACGGATCGGCCGTCGGCGCGCGTCCCGGTGGCCGCACCGCGCGGGTGCGGGCGCAGATCCTCGCCGCGACCGCGGAGCTCGTCGCGCGGGACGGCATCGCGGGCTTCCGCTACGAGGAGGTCGCCGAGCTCGCCGGCGTGCACAAGACCAGCGTCTACCGCAACTGGCCCGACCGCGAGGAGCTGGTCGTCGAGGCACTCCTGCGGTACGCCGACGAGCTCGGCACGGTCGCCGACACCGGCGATCTCCGCCGGGACCTGGCGGACTTCATGATGGCGATGGCCGAGAGCCTGGACCGGCCCACCGCCCGGGCGCTCGTGCTCGCCACCCAGGCCACCCACGAGAGCCCGGCCGTCCGCCGGGCGGCGACCAGGATCCTCGGGGAGCGGTCCGCCGCCACGCGGCGCAGGCTGGAGCTGGCCATCGAACGGGGCGAGCTACCCCCGGCCGACTGCTCCCTGCTCGGCGAGATGATCTCCGGTCCGGTGCACCTCATCGTGAACCGCGGCATCCGCCCGTTCACCCGCGCAGACGCGGAGCGCATCGTCGACGTGGTGCTCGCCGGCATCCGGGCCACGGCACCGCACACCTGAGCGGTAGCCCCATCGAGTTCCCCGGGGGCGAGTTCAGCTCCGGTTCGCCGTTCCGTTGCCGTGCCGGGACCGCCGGGCGATACGAAGGGAACGGTGAGGACCGAGCAGCGAGACGAGCTTGCCGACCACCACGGGGGCGGCGTCCCCGAGCGCTTCGCCCGGCTCTGCCGCGCGGTCGCGGCCCGCCTGCCGTTCGGCCTGTCCCGCATCGTGCCGTCCACCCTCGTCGCTCGCCGCGATCAACGGGTTCACCTTCGGCGTGGACCTGCTGATCCTCACGGTGCTGCACCAGTACGTGGAGCTGCCCTACCCGGTGGCGGTCGGCATCGGCTACGCGGCGGCGTTCGCGCTGAGCTTCGTGCTCAACCGCGTCCTCAACTTCCGGTCGCACGCCCCGGTCGGCAGCCAGACCCTCGTCTACCTCGGCGTCGTCGCCGTCAACTTCGCGATCCTGGTCGGGGTCAGCTCCTGGCTCGAGACGATCGGGGTGCAGTACCAGGTGGCGAGGGTCGCCGCCGGCGGGTGCGAGGCGATCTTCATGTATTGCGCGATGCGGTGGGTCGTGTTCCGCGGAACCGGTGAGCGCGAGCGGCGGGTCACAGCGAGCCCGTGACGTCCGGTGCCGGGGGCCGGCCGGCGTGCGCGGCCTCGAGCAGGGAGGCGACCGACTCCGCGGTGACCCCCCTCGGATTCGCGTACGGCGCGGCGAGCACCTGCCGGACGGCCTCGTCGATCCCGCTCGCCGGCATCCCGAGCTGCCGCAGCGAACGGGGTGCGCCCAGCCGCTGACCCAGTTCGTGCAGAGCGCGCGGGACGTCGGCGGCGCCGACCGCCTGGTGGAGCCCGGCCGCGGCGCGCGGTGCGGCGGGCAGGTTGAACGCCAGGACGTGGGGGAGCACGACGGTGTGGGTCTCGGCGTGCGGGAGCCCGAACGTGCCACCCAGCACGTGGCAGAGCTTGTGGTGCAGCGACATCGTGGTGGCGCCCAGCACCGCGCCGCACAGCCACGCACCGCGCAGGGCGTCGGCGCGGGCGTCGAGATCGGCCGGGTTCGCCGCGATCCGGGGGAGTGCGGCGACGATCGAGCGGGCGCCTTCGACCGCCATCAGATCGGTCACCGGGGTGGCGTCCGGCGCGTAGAGGGCCTCGGCGGCGTGCGCCACCGCGTTCATCCCGCTCACCACCGACAGCCCCACCGGGAGCGACGTGGTCAGCTCGGGGTCGTACACCACGCTGCGCGGCAGCACCGCCGGATCCCGGCCGGTGCGCTTCACCCCGTCCTCGGTGAGACCCCAGATCGGGGTCATCTCCGAGCCGGCGTACGTCGTCGGGACCGCGACGACGCCCAGCCCGTGCCGCAGCGCGATCGCCTTGCCCAGCCCCACCGTCGACCCGCCACCGACGGCGACACAGCCGTCGGCGCCGAGCCCGGCCGCGCGCCGGCAGGCATCGTCGGCCACCTCGGCCGGTACGTGCATGACCGCGCCGGGGAAGACGCCGGCGCACCGGGCGCCGAGCCCGTCGGCGACCCGGCGGGCCACCGCTTCCTGCCCCGGCGTGCAGAGCACCAGCACCCGGCTGAGCCCGAGGTGCTCCACCTCCGCGGCGACCGCAGCGGCCCGGCCCGGCCCGAACGTGACCCGCATCGGCAGGGCCTCGTGGACGAACTCCCTCACTCCCGCTCCAGCACGAGGTCGATCTCGGCCATCCGGAACGGCGCGGTCACCCCGTGCTCCGCGGCACGCTCGGGTTCGGTGATCTCGGCGAAGTCCACCACCAGGCTCCGCTTGACGGCGAACACGGCGTCGGAGTCCAGGTAGGGGCCGCCTGCCACGAAGATGTGCGTGGTCAACGTGCGGTGCCCGGGCGCTTCGGCGATGAGGTGGATGTGCGCGGGCCGGTAGGGGTGCCGCTTCGTGGCGAGCAGCATCCGCCCGACCGGACCGTCGGTGGGGATCGGGTAGTGGCTGGGTACGACGGTGCGGAACCGGAACGCACCGTCCGCGTCGGTGGTGAAGAACCCGCGGCCGTTGCCGGGCGGCTGGACCTCGGGCTGCTGCACGTCGTAGAAGCCCTCCTCGGTGCACTGCCACACATCGACGGTCGCGCCGGGCAGCGGGGTGCCGGCGGCGTCGGTCACCCGGCCCGTGACCACGCACGGCGTCTTCCCGCCGAGCAGGTCGATCGAGTCGCCGTTCGCCCGCCGCGGGGACTCGGTCATGTGGAACGGCCCGAGCACGGTGGACTCCGTGCCCTCCTGCTGCCCGTTGATCGTCTCGGTGAGCATCGAGATGCCCAGCACGTCGGAGAGCAGGACGAACTCCTGGCGCGTGTCGTCGCAGTTCTGGCCGACCGCGGTGAGGAACGCGATCGCCTTCTCCCACTCCTCGACGGTCAGGCGGGTCTCGCGGACGAACGCGTGCAGGTGCGGGACGAGCTTCTGCAGCAGTTCGCGCAACCGCGGGTCCGGGGTGTCGGCGAAGCTGTCGACCACCGCGGCGGCCGCGGTCTCGTCCGTGAAGTCCATCGGGTCGGGCCCTCCCGTTCGGTGCCGACGAGTATGCGGCGTCATCGGACCGTAAGCGCGATCGAACGCCGATGACGGCGACACCGCCATAGCGTTCCGACCATGAACGGCGTACCCGACGAGGTGGAGTACGGCTTCCCTGCGCCGCTGTGGCGGGCGATCGCCCGCCTGCGCCCGCCGCTGCCGCGCTGGCGCAGCCCGTTGCGCGGTCCGTGGCTCACGTCCGTGCTGGGGCTCGCGCTGCTGGCCGGGCTGCCGATCGTGATCGTGACCGGCCTGCTCAGCTACATGGCCTACGGGCCGCAGCTGGGCGGGGCCATTCCGGGCGACGTCGGCTGGCTGCGGCTGCCGTACTTCGACTGGCCGACGCGGCCGTCGTGGCTCCACCGGCTCAACCAGGGCCTGCACGTCGGGCTGGGGCTGGTGCTCGTCCCGCTCGTGCTCGCGAAGCTGTGGTCGGTGATCCCGCAGCTGTTCGCGTGGCCGCCGGTGCGCTCGATCGCGCACGCGCTGGAGCGGGTGACCCTGCTGCTGCTCGTCGGGAGCATCCTGTTCGAGATCGTCACCGGCGTCCTGAACATCCAGTACGACTACGCGTTCGGATTCAGCTTCTACTCGGCGCACTACGTCGGGGCCTGGGTCTTCATCGGCGCGTTCGTCTCGCACGTCGTGGTGATGCTGCCGCGGGCGTGCGCGGCGCGCGGTCGCGTTCGCTGCGCGCGGAGCTGCGCACGCCGCTGGCCGCGACCGAACCCGAGCAGGACGACGGGTCCGGCCTGGTCGCGCAGGACCCCGCGCCGCCGACGCTGAGCCGCCGCGGCGCGCTCGCCGTCGTCAGTGGCGGGATGCTGCTCGTCGGCGGTCTGACCCTCGGTCAGACGGTCGGCGACGCCGTGCGCGGCACCGCGTTCCTGCTGCCCCGGGGGCGGACCACCGCGGCCGCCGACGGTGGGCCCAACGACTTCCCGGTGAACAAGACGTTCGCGGCCAGCCGGATCGCGCCCGCGGACGTCGGCGCGGCTGGCGCCTCGAGATCGCCGGTGCCGGCACCCGGACGCTGGACCTGTCGGAGCTCGCCGCGTTGGAGCAGCACACCGCCCGGCTGCCGCTGTCCTGCGTGGAGGGCTGGTCGACGGTGCAGGACTGGACGGGGGTGCGGCTGCGTGACCTCGCCGCGCTCGCGGGTGTCCCCGAACCGGTGTCGGCGGTGGTGCGTTCGGTGGAGGACGGGGCGCAGTCGGCGCTCAACCCCGGGCAGGTCCTCGATCCGGACTCGTTGCTGGCGCTGCGGGTCAATGGTGCGGATCTCTCGCCCGACCACGGGTTCCCGGCACGCATCATCGTGCCGGCGCTGCCGGGGGTGAAGTGCACGAAGTGGGTCCGCGCCATCGAGTTCAGGAGTGCGTGATGGGACTGTTGCAGCGCTTCTACGGGGCCGGCGCGGCGCACCTGGCGTCCGTGGTGGTATGCCTCGCCCTTGCCGGTGGCGCGGTCGCGATCGTCGCCGGCGACCCCGCCTGGCCGATGATGCTGGCCTGGTTCCTGGCCGCGGTCGTGCTGCACGACTTCGTGCTGTTCCCGCTGTACGCCGCGGGCGACCGCCTCCTCGACCTCGCCCGCGCCCGCAGCGGTCATCGACGCCGGCGGGTGCCCGTGGTCAACCACGTGCGGGTGCGGTGCTCGGGGCGGGGCTGACGTTCCTGCTGTTCCTTCCGGGCATCCTCGGCCGCGGCGACGCGACGCTGCGCGCGGCGTCGGGGCTGGACACGGCTCCGGTCGCCGGGCGGTGGCTGCTGCTGGTGGCCGCGATGGCCGGTGCGTCCGCGCTCGTCTACGTCGTGCGGGTGCTGCGTTCCTCACCGGCTGCGCGGCGGCGGCGTCGCGGATCGGCCAGTACGTCCGCGCCGTAGCCGGTGTCCTCGGGGTTGAGGTCGGTTCCGGGCGCCACGACGGCGTCGATGCGGTCCAGCACGGCGGGTTCCAGGTCGATGTCCGCGGCGCTGAGCTGGCTGTGCAGGTGCTCCGCTGTGCGGGGGCCGATGATCGCCGCGGTCACCGCGGGATGCGTGGTGACGAACGCGAGCGCGAGTTGGATCAGCGTCAGGCCCGCGTCCGCGGCCACGGCGGCGAGTTCGGTGGCGGCGTCGAGCTTGGCCTGGTTTCCCGGGATGCTCAGGTCGTAGTGGGAGAGCGTGGTGGGGAAGGGCATCGTGCGGGTGCGGTGGCTGGGCAGGTCGGCCGCGTCGCGCCGCCAGCGACCGGACAGCCAGCCGCCGGCCAGCGGGCTCCAGACGAGTGCCCCCATCCGGTAGGTCTCACAGGTGGGCAGCACGTCGGCCTCGACGCCCCTGGCCAGGAGCGAGTACGGCGGCTGTTCGCAGACGAAGCGCTCGCGCCCGCGCCGCTCGGCGGTCCACTGCGCCCCCACGATCGTCGAAGGGGAGAACGTCGAGGACCCGGCATAGCGGATCTTGCCCGCGTGGACGAGGTCGGAGAGCGCGCCGAGGGTCTCGTCGAGGTCGGTGGTGGGATCGGGCCGGTGCACCTGGTAGAGGTCGATGTGATCGGTGCCCAGGCGACGCAGGCTCTGCTCGCAGGCCCGGACGATCCAGCGCCGGGACGCTCCGCGCTCGCCCGGGCCGGGGCCCATCGGGCTCGACACCTTGGTCGCCAGGACGACGTCGTCGCGCCGTCCGGCGATCGCCTTGCCGACGATGCGCTCGGACTCGCCGCCCGAGTACACGTCGGCGGTGTCGATGATGTTGATGCCGGCGTCGAGCGCGGCGTGGATGACGCCGATCGCGTCGTCGTGGTCGGGGTTGCCCCACCTCCCGAACATCATCGCGCCCAGGCACAGCGAGCTGACCTGGACTCCCGTGCCACCCAACGTTCGGTACCGCATGAGGTTGACGACCTTCCGGTGTGCGCGGCGGTGCTACGGTCCTTGGGTAAACGGAGCCGCGTCCGCTAATGCTCACGGTAAGCGGAGCCGACTCCGGATGGCAAGGGGAGAGGAACGACCCATGTCCGCTCGGTCCGCCCGGCCGACCCGGGCCGACGCACGCGCCAACGAGGACAAGCTGCTCGCCGCAGCAGCCGACGCCTTCGCCCGGGACGGTGCCGCCGCCACGTTGAAGCAGATCGCGAAGGACGCGGGCGTCGGGATCGGCACGCTGTACCGCCGCTTCCCCACCCGGGAGCAGCTCGTCGACGCCACCTACCGCTACGAGACGACCCGGCTCGCCGACCGCGCCCCGGACCTCCTGCGCGAGCTGCCGGCCGACCGGCGCTGCGGGCGTGGATGTCGCAGGTGCTGGACTACCTCGACACCAAGCAGGGCATGGCCGAGTCGCTCCAGTCACTCCTGCGCAGCGACGCGGAGCTGAGCTCCCGCACACGCGAGCAGCTGACCGCCGCGGTCGAGACGTTGCGCCTCGCCGGGATCGCGCAGGGCGTGATCCGGGAGACCGTGCCCGCCCCCGACATCCTCATGGCGCTCGCGGGCATCACCCTCGTGGCCGGGAGCCGCCCGCAGCGCGAGCAGGCCGAACGGCTGCTCGACCTGCTGATGGACGGGGTCACGCGCCCGGACCGCTGGCGTGCGGGTGAGCCGGGTGGTCCGCCGATCTTCGGGAGCAACCCCCTGCCCGGCGCTCGATAGTCTCGGATCATGGCCGAGCGCTTTGCGACGACACGGATCGACCAGACCTCCGAAATCGCCGCACCCGACGGCTCGGCGGTGCGCCCGTTGTGCGTGCTCTCGGGCGTGGCGAGCTTCGCCCAGTTCGAACTCGCGCCGGCGCAGATCGCGAAAGCGGTGTCCCACGCCACGGTCGAGGAGATCTGGTTCGTCACCTCGGGCGCGGGGGAGATGTGGCGGAGCCAGGACGGCCGTGAGGAGGTCACAGCGCTGGAGCCCGGCGTCAGCCTGACCATCCCGCTGGGTACGACCTTCCAGTTCCGGGCCGGTGATCAGGGGCTGCGGGTGGTCGCGGTGACCGTTCCGTCGTGGCCGGTGGACAGCCCGGATGAAGCTAGGTTCGAAACGGGCCGCTGGTGAGCACGTCGAGGTCGCGTTCGGCGTAGCGGCGGTGCTCCCATTCCTCGCTCAGCACCGTGCGCAGGCATTCGGCGACCGAATAGTGGTCGGGCGGGGGGTAGCCGGGCCCGGCGACCGGCTCGGTCCTCGCGGCCAGTCGCTCGTCGGTGAGGTCCTCGATCATGCGGCGGACGGTGGCCATGCGGTCTGCGCGCAGGACGAGCACCTCGTCCAGGGCCGGCCGGGCATCGCGGTCCCACGGGACACCCGGTGCCGGTTCCATCTCGTCGAACGGCAGGCTGAGCGGGTGCCACGGCGTGGGGTCGCCGAGGAGCGCGCGCCGCACCCAGGTGTCGGTGGCGAAGACCAGGTGCCGCAGCGTCTCGATGAACGACCACTCGCCGTCGACCCGCTCGTGCAGCACGTCCGGCGGGAGGGCGCGGGCGCGGTCCACGGTGGCGGCCCACAGGGACTCCACGATGGCCCACGCCTCGCGGAACCCGGCGACGTCGACCGGGCGCATCTTGACGCGGTCGGGGTGCCGCTGGTCGAGCTCGGCCTCGACCAGCGGTCCGACGTCGACACCGTTGATCTCCAGGCCGGCGATCTCGCCGTCGATCGTCACCTCACCGACCCACGCTCCGCGCATCCGCACCCGCCAGAAGCTCGCCCGCGCCACCCGGACATCACGAACCCGCGCATCGGTGAGCGTGACGTCGGCGATCTGCATGCCGCTGACGTTCTCCCCTGAGATCTCGGCCACCCCGGCAGCCTGGCAGCCGTCGCCGACGGCCGCACACATCGTCGCGGGACGGCACACGTCGCGGGGAATGTGTGCGGTGCCGACTCGGTGTGTGCGGTGCGGATAAACCCGGCGACGGCGGTGGTCGTTCCCGCGATAGTGGCAGGGTGGAGGAGATCGAGGTCGTCGTCGCCCATCAGGAGCGCGCGACCCTGCGCGTCGGCGACGTGTTCCTGAAGGTCGACGTCGAGCAGACGCGCACCGACGTCGAGGTCGAGGCGATGGCCATGCGCCGGTGCCGACACCGGAGGTGCTGTGGCGGGAGCCGCCCGTGCTCGCGCTCGGCGCCGTCGGAGCACGGCGCTCGGGCGGCTCGGCGAGCCGTCGACCGCGTCGCCCGCGGCGTGGGCCGCGGCCGGGGCCGCCGTCCGGACGCTGCACGACGCCCCGCTGCCGCCGTGGCCCGGGCGGAGCGTCGAGGAGATCGCGTCGGAGCTCGACCGCGAATGCGAGTGGCTCGTGACCACCGGTGTCCTCCCCGCCGACCTGGTCACGCGCAACCGCCGGATCGCCGAGGCCGCGCTCCGGCCGTGGAAACCGGTGTTCACGCACGGCGACCTGCAGATCACCCACCTGTTCGTCGACGGCGCAGAGGTCACTGGTGTGATCGACTGGTCGGAGGCGTCCCAGGGCGACGCCATGTACGACCTGGCCACCCTGACGCTCGGGCACGAGGAGCACCTCGGCGACCTCGTCGCGGGCTACGGCGCCGACGTCGACCTCGACGTGATCCGCGGCTGGTGGTCGTTGCGCAGCCTGCGGGGGATCCGCTGGCTGGTCGAGCACGGCTTCGACCGGGGGCGCGGGGTGCGAGGTCGACGTCCTGCGATCCCGGATGTGAGGTGGGGGTAGTACCGGAGTAGTGGGGCGAACGGCCCTCCGAGGGGCTGGGCGGGGCTGTTCCTGCTCTTCGCCGCGTGAGCGCTCAGGTGACGTCGACGATCTCGTGCAGGCCCTGGCTGCGGTTGAACGCGCCGCTCAACCGCGCGACGACGGTGCGCGGCAGCAGCCGGGCGGGCCAGGTCAGGACCCGGTTCACGGCACGGCCCGGGTAGGACGCCGCTCGCCGCCGGGCGTAGTCGTCGAGGGTGCGGGCCGCGATGGTGGCCGGTGTGTCGGCCGCCCGCGGGTCGATCGTGGCCGACGTGCCGTCGAAGAATCCGGTGGCGATCGCGCCGGGGTGGGCGGCCATGACGTGGACGCCGGTGCCGCGCAGCTCCTCGGCGAGCGCCTCGCTGAAGGACAGCACGAACGCCTTGGTCGCGGCATAGCTGGCCTGGTAGGGCATGGGCTGGAAGGCCGCGCCGGACGAGACGTTGATGATGCCGCCGGAGCCGCAGGCGACGAGCTCGTTCCCGATCGCGTGGGTGAGCACGAGCAGGCCGGAGATGTTGAGGTTCACGGTGCGCAGCTGTGGTTCGAGCGGGCGGCCGAGGAACGGGCCGACGCTGCCGGCGCCGGCGTTGTTGAGCAGCAGGTCGACGGTCAGTCCGCGGTCGCGCAGCTCCCGCAGGACCCGTTCCGGGCCGTCCGGTGTGGCCAGGTCGGCGGTGATCACCTCGGCGGCCGGCCCGCCGTGCCGTTCCCGGATCTGGTCCGCAGCTGGGTCAGCGACACCCTCGGGTCGTTCGACCCGGAGTACGAGTGGCACGAGCGGGCCCGGGTCTGGCAGACCCCGGGGGAGGGCGAGGCGGCTGTGGCGAGCTTCGGTTCGGTCGAGACGTGGGGTCCGCTGCTGGTCCAGCGGGGCTTCCCCGAGGACCTGGCCACCGAGATCGCGGCCGGCCACGGCCCCGACACGGGGAGGGCGGTCCTCGCGCTCTACCGGTCCGCCGTCCAGCCGGTGAAGGCGGAACTGGGCCGGGATCTCACCGGTCTGACCCGGCGCCCCGGTCTCGCCGTGCAGGACCACGTCGTGGGCACGGACGAGCAGCGCAGGCGCACCGCGGCGCGGGCGGGTGCGCGGGTCGCGGAGCTGCCCGAGCTGGGCCACTGGTGGATGGTGCAGGACCCGGCGCGCAGCGCCCGGATGCTCACCGACTTCTGGGCGCACTGCTGATGCGGCCCGTCGGGGCCGATGACGTGGGGGACCTGCCCGGAGCGCGTCGCCCAGCTGGCAGGGGAGCTGTCCCACGGCCCCGAGCCCGACGGAGGCTTCCGGGTGACCGCGTGGCTGCCGGTCCCGGTGCGCGACCGCGGATGAACTCGGCCGGGGCGAGCAGCTACCGGCACCGCGGGTAGCCCGTTACCCCGGGCGTCGCCCCGTCGACGGTGGGCGTGCGTCGGTGCGGCGGAGCCGGGCCCACAGCGCGCGTGGGTTTCGTGCGGCCCCCGGCCCGGGGCCCGATGCCGCGCTGTGCGCATGGTGGCGGACGCGTCCGGGAACTCCTCGGTGGCCGGCTCGTCGGTGGTGGACTCGGCGGCGGGCGACTCGGCGGCCGGCGGAGGTGCGGACGGGTAGATCCGGTGGGCCAGGTCGAGCTTCTGGGCAGCGCACCGCTGCCGGACGGCCGCGGGGAACCCGCCGGGGACCGGGTCGGCCGGTTCGGGAGTGCGCCGGTCGAGGTCCAGCAGCTGCCAGCCGGACCCGAGTTCGATCAAGGACCGGTGTTTGGTGGTGTAGTACTCCGGATGGACGCTGAGCGCCAGGCCGGTGCGCCCGCGGCCGCGGCGAGCAGGTGGAAGTGGAACCGGCTCGAGATCCACCGCTGGTGCGTGGCGATCGGCGTACCCGAGGCCCACAGCTCGCTGAACGGGTGGAACTGCGCCCCGGGCAGTTCCTGCTCGAGCAGCGTGTAGACCTCCCGGTCCATTCCCGGGATGCCCTCGACGACCCCGACCTGTTCGGGGCGCGCCCCCCACGACTGCAGTGTCTCCAGGACGAGCGCGGCCAGCCCGGGCGTGCTGACCTGCCCGGCGTCGGACTGCACGCACACCATGTAGTCCGGGGCGGGTGTCGTGGCGTCGATCAGGTCGTGGGCCCCGGCGCCGAGCCGCAGGAACACGTCGTCACAGCTCTGGGTGACCGCCGAGCCGTCGCCTGCCAGCTCGGCGGAGGGGGTGTCGCGGACGTCGACGACGTCGAACCGCTCGAGCAGAGCCCGGAGCAGCGGTTCGCACCCGCGGACCGCCGGGTAGAAGCACTGTCCGGTCACGACGGCGCGGCCCCCTGAGCGGCGCACCGCGGCAGCGGCACCGGCGAGCAGTCCGATGCGCTCGGGCCACAGCGCCGTGACGTATCCGCCGCCGATCAGGTGTACGACGTCGGCGCGCGCGAGCAGCTCGATGCCCGCGACCCACCGCGGCGCCAGGCCCGGGTCCTGGACGGCACGCTGCACCCATGACGCGACCTGCCAGGCTCCCGCGACGGCGCGTCGCGGCACAACCGCCACAAGGTGTCGACGAACCGCACACGCGGGTGCAAGTGGCCGAGGAGCAACTGCGCCGACCCGGCCTCCTGGGAGTCGACCCAGACGTCCGCGTGCGCGCGACCTCTGCCAGGTGCCGCAACCACGTCGCGGCCACGAGCTCGTCGCCGAAGTTCGGGAAACCCGTCGAGCCCACCAGGTAGTAGCAGGGCCGCTCACACATCATCCAGACCTCGTCACGCCGGGGAGGGGCTGTGCACGATCACACCACCCCGCCCCGGGCGGCGGGCATCCGGCTCCGTTACTGCTGGACGGAGAACTGCGTCTGCAGTGCTGCGTCGCCTTGCGCCGCGGTGTTCCCCTTCGGATCGGTCTTGATCTTGTCCGGGGCCACTCCGGCGTCCACCAGTGCCTGGCTGATGGCGTCCGCGCGCTGCTGGGACAGCTCCTGGGCCTGCTGCGCATCCGGGTAACCGGCGTGCGTCTCCACGGTCACCGTGACATTGGTGGTCTTCATCGCGGTGGCCACCTGCTGCAGTGTGTTCTTCTGAGCGTCGCTCAGCTCCGCGCTCTCCGGGGCGAATGTGAGCGGGCTGGCCTGCAGCAGCTGCTGGATCTGCTGCTGGGTCTGCTGGGCGAGCGCCCCGCCGCCCTGGCCCGCGGCGTCCTGGGCCTGCGATGCGGCCTGGCCGGCGGCGTCCTGCGCCTGGCCGGCGGCGTCCTCGGCCGCCTGTTGCGCCTGCCCGCATCCTGCTGCCCCGGCCAGCGCGATGGCGGCGGCTGCCATCACTCCGATGTAGGTGCGTCGCATCGTTGATTTCTCCTCTCGTGCCACCGCCATCGCCTTCGAGTACGGGTGCGGTGGCGGGGTGGTACGAATTCACGTGTAGGGACCGGAATTGCGTGCTATCTGATCGAGAACGTGCGCCGGTGCCTGGGTCCGTGCAGCATAGGGCTTGTTCTGTGGCCCGCCACTCGACGCTCTGGGATCAACTGACCGAGCGCTGCGTACCACCTGATCCGGTGAATTTTCGGCCCGGACTTGTTCCGTGGAACGACAAATGTTGTTCGCGGCGACATCGACTTCGGCGTCCCGTGTGGACACGATCGGCTACCCCGCGTCGTGGGGCGACGGCGGGGACGAGCGACGGGTTCGAGGTACCGAAGGGGGGAGGCATGCCTGGCATTGCCGCGGTCGAGGGAACCGGTTCTCGACGAGTGCTCGTGCTGCACGGCTGGGCGTCGGACAGCACGACGTGGTCCGTGGCGCGGCGGTCGGTCGATCGCCGGCGCTTCACCTACGCGTACGTCGACTTCCCCGGTTACGGCGTGGCTCGTCCGGCCGCCCCCGCTGACGGCGTCGACGCCATGGCCGCGGCGGCGCTGGCCGCGGCGGACGACCTCGGGTGGCACGACTTCGGCCTCCTGGGCCACGGGATGGGCGGCGGGACCGCGATCCGGGCCGCCCACCTCGCGCCGGAGCGCGTCACCGGCGTGGTCGCGCTGGCACCGGTGGGGCCGAGGGGGATGCCGCTCCCCGCGAGGAGCTACGAGGTCCTGCGCGGCACGTGGGCCGACCCCGGCCCCGTGCTGGGCACGCTCGCGCCGAACCTGACCCGCGACCAACGCGACGCACTCGTGGCCGTGACCCGCGCATCGCTGGACCAGCACGTGTGGGAGACCTACCTGGCCAACTGGACGGGATTCGACTTCGCCGACGCCGTCGGCGGCTACAGCGGCCCGATCACGATCGCCTACGGCGTGCGCGATCCGCTGATCACGGCGGGTTACCTCGCCCACACGATGGTCGATCTTCGCGGGTTCACGCTGGTGCCGATCGAGGGCTCAGGCCACTACCCGATGGTGGAGCGGGCGCCTGCCACCGTCCGGATGTGGGAGGACGTGCTCGGTGACACGACCGAGGGGGACGCCGCCGACGGCGATGCCGTCGAGCCCACCCGTCACCGTACGAAGGGAAGGTATCGATGGGAGCAACGCCGACCCCATCCGAGGAGCACGCCGACGTCGCCGCGGCGGCTGCGTCCACTCCGGACACGTCGCCGTCAGCCGTGGTAGCGGCACCGGGGAGCGCCGAGGCCGTGGCGGCGGGCTGTTCCTGTTCCGTGTTGGCGAATGCGGGTTACCGCATCGGCGCCGACGCCACGCCGCTGGTGGATCCCACCTGCCCGCTGGACCACGGATGACCGGCCGTCGCGCGCGGCGTGCCCGGCACAGGACCGCGAGGGCGCCGCGGTGCGGGCCACAACGGCGGGCGGGCCACGATCCGCACGGCGTGACGCCCGATGACTACCTGGTGGTCGTCCTCGACGGGGCCTACGGCATCGGTGAGGTCCACGGCCCGTACTCGGGGCTGGATGCCACCGTCGCCGCCGACGCGTTGCAGCGCAGGCTGGCTGCCAGGGGCTTCGGCGATCTGGAGGTGCGGGTCGCGCGCCTGCACCGCTGAAGTCGGGAACAGAGCGCAGGCGGTCGGTGTGTGCCAGAGTGCGAACGACCCACGGCCCGCGGAGGTCGCCCGGGCCCGGGTGGTGAACGAGGTGAGGCGGTTGAAGACTGGGACCGGTGTCGGCCCGGAGGCGACGAGCCCGGTCGATCTCGTGGCGTGGCTCGAGTCGCAGCTCCCCCGCCTGGTGGACGACCACGTCGCCAACCTCGTGACGTGCATCGACGTGTACCGGGACGGTGAGGTGCCGCTGGAGGACCTTCGACACTCGGTCGAGAAGAACATGCGCCTCACGCTCGCGGCGGTGCGGGACCCGGACGCCCCCCGCGACCTCACCGCTCCGGAGGAGACCGGCCGCCGGCGCGCCCACCAAGGGGTGGCTCTCCCCGAGGTGCTCCGCGCGTTCCGCATGGCCAGCACGATCATCTGGGACGCGGTGGCGGAGCGGGCGCGCACCCATCCCGATCCCGAATCCGTCGACGCGGTGCTCACCGTGACCGCAAGGCTCTGGGAGCTCAACGACCAGCACTCGGTGGCCCTCACCGAGTCGTACCGGGCGACGACCGCCGAGCTGCTCATCGCCCAGCAGCAGCGCCGGTCCGCCTTGCTCGAGGCGTTGTTCACGGGGGATCACAGCTCCGATGTGAGCCCGTGGGAGATCCCGCGGCTGCTGGGCCTGCAGCCGAACGTCGATGTGGCGGTCGTCGCGGCCGAGACGCCGGCAACCGCGGAGGAGGGGCTCCCGGGAGTCGAGTCGCGACTGGCCCGGCGCGGCATCGTCTCCGCGTGGAGGCTGACCCCCGACCTCCAGATGGGTGTCGTGTCCCTGCGGCCGGGCCAGTTCGACCTCCTGCGCGGCGTACTCGACGAGATGGCCACGACGCGGGTCGGGATCAGTCCGACGTTCCGCCTGCTCCGGGACACGCCTCGCGCGCTGCACCTGGCGCGGGTGGCGTTGAGCTCCGTGGAAGCGGGACGCGGGGCGGTGGCCCAGTTCTCGACCGCCCCCCTCGCCGCGCTCGTCGCCTCCGACGTCCAGGAGGCCCGCCGGATCGCGGAAGAGGTCCTCGGCGCTGTGCTCAAGCTGCCCGCCCAGGAGCGGACGATGCTGCTCGACACGCTGCAGGCGTGGTTCGACCAGGCCGGGTCCGCCGAACGTGCGGCCGACCAGCTCCACTGTCACCCGAACACGGTGCGCTACCGGCTGCGGCGGCTGCACGAGCTGATCGACCGGTCGCTCACCGAGCCGTACGCGATCGCCGACGTCGCGGCCGCGCTGCGCGCCCTCCAGCTCGCTGGCCTGCCCTGACGGTCGTGACGTGCCGGATCAGGCCCTCGCGCACGGCTGGGGGCCGCGGTGACGCTACCGGGGCGCGGCCAGTAGGTCGGCGACCTCGTCGTCGCTGGTCTGGCGGAAGTCCGCGTAGAACTCACCGACGCCGACGAACCGCCTCGGAGTCTGCAGGCAGACCAGCTCGTCGACCTCGTTCCGCAGCTCGGCTGCGGTGCCGGATGAGCAGACCGGCACCGCGAGCACGACCCGGGCCGCGCCCTGTGCCGTCGCGACCCGGCATGCCGCGCGGGCGGTGGCACCGGTGGCGATCCCGTCGTCGACCAGCACCGCCGTGCGCCCCGCCGCCACCAGAGGCGGCCGGTCACCGCGGAACCGCGACGCCCGCCGCTCGAGCTCCCCCCGGGCCTGCTGTTCGAGCCGGGCCAGCTCCGCCGCGCTCGGCTGCACCTTCCTGACGACGTCCTCGTTGAGGACCAGCACGTCGCCCTCACCGACGGCGCCCATCGCGAGCTCGGGCTGGTCGGGCACCCCGAGCTTCCGCACGAGGATCACGTCGAGCGGTGCACCGAGCGCCTTCGCCACCTCGGCCGCGACCGGAACCCCGCCCCTCGGAAGGCCCAGCACGACGACGTCCTCGTCGCGCGCGAACCGCAACGCGCGTGCAAGGCGCCGACCTGCGTCGACACGATCGAGGAACCGCATCCCGTCCTCCCTTCGACGTGCTCCAGTGTGTGCCGTTCGGGCGAGTCGAGTCCACGTAGCGCGCAGGCGGCACCTCGTGTCACGCGGGTTCTGGTGGGTAGCCCACTGGTGACCCGGACGGAGTCGATGAGCGGAGGTGATGGCTGTGGCCGACACCGTCGGCGACCACGTCGTGCGGAGGTTGCGGGAATGGGGTGTCGAGCAGGTCTTCGCCTACCCGGGCGACGGGATCAACGGGATCGTGGTCGCGTTCGGTGGGTCGGAGGACCGGCCGCGGTTCATCCAGTCGCGGCACGAGGAGATGTCGGCGTTCGAGGCGGTCGGGTACGCGAAGTTCTCCGGCCGGGTCGGCGTGTGCCTCGCGACCTCGGGGCCGGGTGCGATCCACCTGCTCAACGGCCTGTACGACGCCAAGCTCGACCACGTGCCGGTCGTCGCCGTGGTGGGCCAGACCCACCGCAGCGCGATGGGTGGGGCGTACCAGCAGGAGGTCGACCTGCAGTCGTTGCTCAAGGACGTGGCCGGCGACTACCTGGTCGAGGTCAACGTGCCCGAGCAGCTCCCGAACGCGATCGACCGCGCGTTCCGCACGGCGTCGACGCGCCGCGCCCCCACCGTGGTGATCATCCCGGCGGACGTGCAGGAACAGCCGTACACGCCGCCTGCCCACGCGTCAAGCACGTGCCGTCGAGCCCGCCGGGGCCGGCCCGTTCGTCGCCGATCCCGGACGAGACGGCGATCGCCGAGGCCGCGGAGGTCCTCAACGCCGGGCACAGGGTGGCGATCCTGGTCGGGCAGGGGGCGCGTGGCGCCGCCCTGGAGGTGGAGCAGGTCGCGGACGTCCTCGGCGCGGGCGTGGCGAAGGCGCTGCTGGGCAAGGACGTGCTGTCGGACGAGCTGCCCTTCGTCACCGGGGCGATCGGTCTGCTCGGCACCCGCCCGAGCTATGAGCTGATGCGGGACTGCGACACGTTGTTGATCGTCGGATCCAGCTTCCCCTACTCCCAGTTCCTGCCCGAGTTCGGGCAGGCGCGGGCCGTGCAGATCGACATCGACGGCACCCTGATCGGCATGCGTTACCCGACCGAGGTCAACCTGGTGGGCGACGCCGCGCCGACGTTGCGGGCGTTGCTGCCGCGGCTGTCCGGACCGACCGACCGGGCATGGCGGGAGACGGTCGAGCAGAACGTCGCCGGCTGGTGGCGCACGATGGAACAGCAGGCCATGCTCGATGCGAAGCCGGTGAACCCCATGCGGATCCTGTGGGAGCTGTCGCAGCGGGTGCCGGACGACGCGATCGTGACCTCGGACTCGGGCTCGGCCGCGAACTGGTACGCGCGCCACCTGCGGATGCGGGGCACGATGCGCGGCTCGCTGTCGGGCACGCTCGCGACCATGGGAGCCGCGGTGCCCTACGCGATCGGGGCCAAGTTCGCCCACCCCGACCGGCCGGCCATCGCTATCACCGGCGACGGTGCGATGCAGATGAACGGCATGGCCGAGCTGCTGACGATCGCCCGCTACGCCGACCGCTGGTCCGATCCGCGGTGCGTGGTGTGCGTGCTGCACAACAACGACCTCAACCAGGTGACCTGGGAGCTGCGCGCGATGGGTGGGCCCCGAAGTTCGAGGAGTCGCAGACCCTGCCCGACATCTCCTACGCCGGCTTCGCCGCCGGGCTGGGGTTCGACGCGCTCACCGTCACGTCGCCCGACGAGCTGGGCCCGGCCTGGGATCGTGTGCTCGCATCGGACCGGCCGGCCCTGCTGGACGTGCACTGCGACCCCGAGGTGCCGCCGATCCCACCGCACGCCACGTTCGAGCAGGCGCGATCCACCCTCGAAGCGGTGCTCAAGGGCGATCCCGCGGCCTTCCACCTGCTGGCGCAGGGCGCGAGGACCAAACTCCAGGAGGTTCTGCCCGGCGGGCGCCGTCAGGGCTCGTCCTCGTCCTGACCCGCCTTCTCCTGCTCGGTCGGGGCCGGGAGGTCCGTGCGCGACTCAGGGTCGTCGTCGGCGGGTGGTTCGGCGGCGGCCCAGTCCTCGCGGTTCGACCCACCCGGGCCGAGCTCGCCGCTGAGCTCGTCGACGAGAGCGTCGTCACGCCTGGCACCGTGCTTGGCACTGCCGCGTTCCATGTCGTCCTCCCGATGCGTTCTCGGTCCGGTACGTACGAGCGGCCTACCCGCAGGGTCAGGACGACACGTTCGCGGTTCGACGAAAATCCTCCGTCGTTGCGCCATATACCGGCTCTCGCCGGGTACGCCATCCCCATCGACAGGACGAGCAGAAGGGATGCGAAGCCATGACAGCAGGCACCGAGACCGGCGGCGTCACCGGCACGATGGACAAGGACTACAACCTGATCTGGTTCGTCGAGTCGTGCCTGTCCAACTCACTGCGGTTGGAGACCTACGCCCAGGACGCCGAGCGGGCGGGTGACCAGGAGCTGGTCGAGTTCTTCAGGAAGGCCCAGACCGAGAGCCGCAAGGGCGCCGAGCTGGGCAAGCAGCTGCTGTTGACGCGCATGTCGGGCTGACAGCGACCACTCCAGGACGACCTACCAGGACGGGGGCATCGTGATGATCACCATGAGCTCCACCCTGCCGCGACCCTCGGAGCCGGGGCCGCCGGTACCGGGCCCCGACCCATCGCCACCACCCATTCCGGAGCCGGTACCACCGATGCCGCCGGACCCGCCGCCACCCCCGGGCCCGCCGATGGTGATCAGGGGCTGAGGGGCGGCCCGGAAGACCGTTCGACCACCTTCCCGCCGTGACGACGACGGCCTGCTCCGGGCTGCTCGGATAGGGTCCGCAGGACCGTCGACGCGCCCGGCGCAGGGTGGGGGGAACGAGTGCCGCGAGTGAGCGAGCAACACCTGGCGGCACGCCGTCAGCAGATCCTCGACGCGGCCGTCGGGTTGTTCTCCGAGCGCGGCTTCGCCCGCACCAGCATGAGCGACGTGGTGCGGGAGTCGGGGATGTCGATGGGTGCGGTCTACCGGTACTTCCCGAGCAAGGCCGACCTGGTGATCGCCGCGGGTGAAGGACACGGTGGCGAGGTGGACGGGGGCTTCCCCGCCGAGCGGACGCGCGACCTGGTGACCCGTCTTGCCGCGGAGGTCGGTCCCGGGAGCAGCCACGCCCGCCTGTCGGTGCAGGTGTGGGGCGAGGCCGCGGTCGAGCCCGAGTCGCCGCCCGGGTCGTGCCCATCCACCAGCGGCTCGAAGAGCACCTGACCCGCCTCCTGCACGCCGAGGCGACGGCCGCGGAGCCCGGCCAGGACCACGGCGCGACCGCTCAGGTCGCGCTCTGCGCGGTCATCGGGTTGGCCGCGCTGGTCGCGGCGGGCGTGCCGGTCGACGAGGAGCGGTTCGTGGCGGCTCTCGGCCGCTTCGTCGACCCGCCCGATGCCGACGTCCGTCAGTAGCGGGCGCCGTCGACGGCCGGGTCGCGCCGGTTCGGCGGCCCATGAGGCGAGCAGGCGCAGGCCGTCGTGGGCGGGCGTGCCGGGCGCCGCGGTGAGGGCGATGAGCTGCTGGTCCGGGTCGGCGGCATCGGTCAGGGTGGACCAGTCGAGGGCGAGCTCCCCGGCGACCGGATGCCGGAGGGTCTTCGTCCCGCCGGTCCGTTCGGCCACCCGGTGATCGCCCCACCAGCGCCGGAAGTCCTGGTCCTGCACCGACAGCTCACCGACGAGCATCATCAGGCGCGGGTCGCGTGGGTCCCGGGCGGCCTCCATCCGCAGCTGGGCCACGCAGGCCCGCGCGACGTGGTCCCAGTCGGTGTACATGGCGCGTACCGCGGTGTCGCAGAAGACCAGGCGCACGAAGTTGCGTTGCTCCCGGGGGCGTGCCGCGAAGTCGGTGAACAACGCGGCGGCCAGGGGGTTCCACGCCAGGATGTCGGTGCACCGGCCCAGCACCATGGCCGGGGTGGCGGTGAGGTCGTCGAGCAGGCGCTGCAGCTGTGGCTGGACCTGTTGCCGGGGTCGCCTGCGCGGCCTGCTCGCGTCCTTGCCCGAGAGCTCGAAGAGGTACGCCCGCTCGTCCGCGGTGAGCCGCAGCACGCGGGCGAGCGCGTCCAGCACCGGCTCGGCGGCCCGTCGACGCCCCTGCTCCAGGCGGGTGTAGTAGTCGGGGCTGATCGAGGCCAGCAGGGCGACCTCCTCCCGGCGCAGGCCCGGGACGCGCCGCCGTCCGTCGTCGACGAGCCCGGCGTCGGCCGGGGCCAGGTCTCTGCGCCGGGCCTTGAGGAAGTCGCCCAGTTCGCTGCTCACGGGTTCGAGTGTCGCAGCCCTCGCCCTCCGGACGGTGGGACAGAACTGGCCCCCGCCGTCGGCGCCGAACCGGTGAGACTCGAGGGCGTGAAGATCGACGTCAGCTTCCCGAGCAACAACCTCGCGCTCGCCGGGACCCTCTTCCTGCCCGACGCCCCCTCCGCCGGCCCGCTGCCCGCCGTCGTCATCGGGCACCCGAGCGGCGGGGTGAAGGAGCAGACCGCGAGCACCTACGCCGAGCGCCTGGCCCGTGAGGGGTTCGCGGCGGTGGTGTTCGATGCCGCCTACCAGGGCGAGAGCGAAGGCGAACCGCGTGGCCTGGAGGACCCGTTCCAGCGCGCCGAGGACGTGAAGGCCGCCGTCAGCTGTCTGACGGCGCGCGGCGACATCGACCCGGACCGGATCGGCGCCCTGGGCATCTGCGCCTCCGGCGGCTACGTTCCCTTCGCCGCCCAGACCGACCTGCGCATCAAGGCGGTGGCCACGGTGAGCTCGGGTGACCTGGGCACGGTGATGCGCAACGGCCTGGGTGGGAACCAGTCCCCGGAGACCACGCGCGCGATGCTGGAGCTCGCCGGGGCGGCCCGCACCGCGGAGGCCCGTGGTGAGGGGGTCCGCCGCCAGGAGTGGATCACCGATGCCGTGGACGAGGAGACCTACGACTACTACCGCACCCCGCGCGGGTACCACCCCCGCGCCGTCCAACCCTGGCCGGTGCGCAACCTCGACCAGATCATCCAGTACGACTCGTACGCCATGATCCGGCTGATCTCGCCCCGCCCGCTCCTGATGATCATCGGTTCGGACGCGAGAACCGCTACATCAGCCGCGAGGCCATCCGGAGGGCGGCCGAGCCGAAGGAGCTCTTCGTCATCGACGGCGCCACCCACGTGTCCCTCTACGACACCGACGAGCACGTCACGCAGGCCGTCGCCAAGCTCAGCGCCTTCTTCACCGCGGGGCTCGTGGCCCCGGCGCGGTGAACGGCACCTTCGCGAGCTCCTCGGAGATGCGCCAGATGCGCTCGGCGTCCTCGTGGCTGCGCAGCGGGCGGTAGAGCTTCTGCTCGGCGGGCCCACCGCTGAGGTGCCCGAACCCGTCCGGCCCGTAGAGCCGCCCGCCCCGGGCGTCGGGCGAGGTCGCGGCGTACAGGGCGGGGAGCAGCGCGGTCTCGACCGTGCCCATGGCGCCCCACCGCGACAGCGTGCGGATCAGGCGGATCTGCGGGGCGGGTCGGTCGCGTCCCATGTGGGGCTGGGCGGCGAGCAGGTTCGTCGGGGCGACGCCGGGGTGGGAGAGGTTGCTGGTGATGCCCCAGCCGCCTGCCTGACTGCGCCGGTCGAGCTCGAGGCCGAACAACCCGAACGCGACCTTCGACTGGGCGTAGGCGCGGCGGGGACGGAAGGAGCGTTCCCAGTTCAGGTCGTCCCAGTTGATGGAGCCCGCTCCCGCGGCAACGCTGATCTGCGAGGTCACCCGGGCACGGCCGGCTCGCAGCAGCGGCAGCAGGTGGGCGACGAGTGCGACGTGGCCGAGGTGGTTGGTGCCGAACTGCAGCTCGAACCCGTCGACGGTGGTCTGGCGGCTCGGCGGGTCCATGACCCCGGCGTTGTTGATCAGGATGTGGATCGGCAGGCCCTCGTCGCGCAGGGTCTGGCCGAGCGCCGCCACGGAGGCGAGCGAGGACAGGTCCAGCTCGCGCAGCGACACCTGCGCTCCGGGCACCTGGTCGGCGATCCGGCCGACAGCGGCGTGTCCCTTGCGCTGGTTGCGGACGGGCAGAACCAGCTCGGCCCCGGCGGCGGCGAGCCTGGCGGCGAGGCCGAGGCCGACCCCGTCGCTGGCTCCGGTGACGACGACGCGCTTCCCGGACAGGTCGGGAACGGTGATGTCGGGGCGGGTGCGTGGCATGACGGATCTCCAGGTGTCGTGATCGGTGTGGTCAAGCGGCCGGGGCGGCGGCGTCTGACCGGCGGATGGCGCGGCGGGCGGCGGCGACGGTGAAGGCGGCCAGCGCGAAGGGCACCGGGATGACGGCGACCTCGACGACGGCGAGCGCCGCCAGCTGCTCCGTGAGGTAGAGCGCGACGCGGACGACGAAGTTGACGAAGCAGACGCCTGCCGCGACCCAGCTGGTGGCCCCGTAGACGCGTCGCAGCGCGACGTTCCGGCGCCAGTCGCGGGGCCCGCCCGCCAGGCGGTTGAGCACGATCCCCGTCGCCGGCCTGCCGATCAGCGCCGAGCCTGCGAAGACCAGCGCCCACCCGGCGGGGAGCAGCGTGGGGACGAGGAAGAAGCCCCGGGCCTCCCCGGTGAGCGCGGCGACCAGCGCGCACACGGCGGCGATGACGAGGCCGATCACCGCCTCCCGCAGTGACTCCCGGCGTGCGAGGCGCACCCCGAACGCCGCCGGGGCGGCCACCGCGAGGGCGATGAACGCCCAGGTCAGCCCGCCGACGGCGTTGGCGATGACGAACGCCACCGTGGGAGCGGCGGCGACGGCGATCCCGACCCGACCCCCCGAGCGCTCCAGGGCGTGGCGTAGGGCATCCGCGAGGCTCACCGGCTCGTTCTCGGCCGGGCGCTCGCGCTGGGGCGAGAGGGCCGTTTCGTTCGTCATGCAGTGCTCCTCCGGTCGTGAGGTGGGTGCCACCGACGGTTCCTGGTTGTCGGGAGCGCAACCACGACTTCCTGATCCGTGGCTGAGCAGACCCACCCGCGGTATGAACGGGAGGACGAACCGGGAGAAGGAGACGTGCCGTGATCGATCGGGCCGGACTGGCGGCGTTCCTGCGCCACCGCCGCGAGTCCCTGCAACCCGAGGACGTCGGTCTTCCCCGCGGTCAACGGCGCAGGACCAACGGGCTGAGGCGGGAGGAGGTCGCCGCCCTCTGCCACATGTCGGCCGACTACTACGCGCGGCTCGAGCGGGAACGCGGGCCGCAGCCCTCCGAGCAGATGATCGCCTCGATCGCGCAGGGCCTGCACCTGTCACTCGACGAACGCGACCACCTGTTCCGCCTCGGCGGGCACCACCCCCCGGTCCGGGGTGCGGACAGCGAGCACATCAGCCCCGGGCTGCTGCGCATCCTCGACCGGCTCACCGACACCCCCGCCGAGATCGTCACCGAGCTGGGCGAGACCCTGCGCCAGAGCCCGATGGGCGTCGCGCTCACCGGGGACACGACCCACTACACCGGTCCGGCGCGCAGCATCGGCTACCGCTGGTTCACCGATCCCGCCGCGCGGCGGACGTACCCGGCCGACGACCATGCGTTCCTCTCCCGGATGTACGCCGCGGGCCTGCGCTCGATCGTGGCGTTGCGCGGCCCCTCGTCCCGGGCGGCGTACTTCGCCGACCTCCTCCTCGGGCAGAGCGAGGAGTTCCGGCGCGTGTGGGACGAGCACGAGATCGGAGTCCGCCCCAAGGACGTCAAACGTCTCCTCCACCCGGAGCTCGGTGTGCTGGAGCTGAACTGCCAGCGCCTGCTCGACCCGCAGCAGTCGCACGGCCTGCTGGTCTACACCGCGGTGCCGGGCAGCGAGAGCCACGAGAAGTTGCAACTGCTGTCGGTCATCGGGTCGGCTGCGGGCGGCAGCAGCGGGTGGCGATGACGGCATGACGGGGAACCTCGATGTCCGCGCGAAGCGCGTGTACGAGCCGGCCGAGCGCGACGACGGCCACCGCGTGCTGGCCGATCACGTGTGGCCGCGCGGCGTGTCACGTGAGCGCGCGGGCCTGGACGAGTGGCGCCGTGAGCTGGCTCCGAGCGACGAGCTGCGCCGCTGGTTCGACCACATCCCCGAGCGGTTCGGTGAGTTCCGTTCGCGGTACCGCGCCGAGCTGGCATCGCACGCGGACGAGCTCGCCGAGCTCCGGGGCCGGGCGCGCCACGGCCGGGTCACGATCGTCTACGCCGCGCGGGACGAGGACCACAACAACGCCGTGGTGCTCGCGGAGCTCCTCCGCGAAGGGTGACGGTTCCTAACCGGACGCCGGCCCGCGCAACGGCTGGTAGCGCTTGAGCGTCGTCCCGATCGTCACGATCCGGGGGTGCGCAGGCTGCTGCTCGCCCGCGATGCGCTCGAGCAGCAGTTCGGCGGCGCGCCTTCCGACCTCGCCGGTGTCGTAGGTGACCACGCTGATCGGGGCGGCGAACAGGTCGGCGAGCGGGAGATCGTCGAAGCCGGCGAGGGCGGCGAACGACCCGGTCTCGGCGATCGCGCGATAGGCGCCCACGGTGTTGCGGTTGTTCGCCGCGAACAGGGCGGTGGGCGGGTCGTCCCGGCCGAGCAGCTCCAGCGCGAGGGTCTCGGCGGCACCCGCATCCGGCGCGACGCTGCGCAGCAGGGCGTCCTCGACGGCGAGGCCGGCCTCCTCGAGGGCGGCGCAGTGCCCGCGCAGCCGTTCGGCACCGGTCCACAGCGACCTGCCGAGGCCGAGGAACCCGATGCGGTGGTGCCCCTGTGCGACCAGCGCGGCGGTGGCGCGGCGGCTGCCGCCGAAGTCGTCGACGACGACGCAGTCGATGTCCTGCCCGGATGGCGGTCGGGTGGCCAGCACGACGGGCAGCCCGTGGAGGGCGGCCGGATCCAGGTGGCTGTGGTCGTTGCCCGCGGGCACGACGATGATCCCGTCGACGCGGCGGGAGGCCATGTCGTCGACGAGCTGGCGTTCGCGGTCGAGGTCGCCGCCGGTGTTGCCGATCACGACGCGCATCCCGCCCGCCGAGGCGAGGCTCTCCACGCCGAGCGCGAGCTCCGAGTAGAACGGGTTGGACAGGTTGGTGACCACGAGGCCGAGCAGCCCGCTGGACCGGCCGGTGCGCAGGCCGCGCGCCAGGTCGTTGCGGCGGTACCGCAGCGCCTCCACGGAGGCGAGCACCCGCTCGCGCATCTCGGGGGAGACCCGGGGGTCGCCGCGCAGCGTGCGGGACACGGTCATCGGGCTGACCGCGGCGTGCGCGGCGACGTCCCGCATGGTCGGGCTGTTCCCGGGCGCCATCGACGACGACACGATGTCCTCCTCTACAGCCGGTGGGCCCACCAGGCGGCGCCGACCAGACCGGCGTGCACCGAGGACGCCGGGACCACCGGGACCTCGTCCCGGCCGTCGGACAGGCCCGCGTGGAGCGGGACGGCCACCAGGTCCCATGATGCCGCGATCGCCCCGCCCACGACGACGAGCGACGCGCCGAAACGCCGTACCCACGGCGCCATCGCCCGCCCGAGGGCGGCGAACACGTCGGTGAACAGGGCCTCGGCGGCGCGGTCGCCCGCGCGGGCCCGCTCGGCGATGTCGTGCACGTCCACCCCGGCGGGGGCGCAGGCGCGGGACAGCAGTGCCCGCCGCGAG
The DNA here is from genome assembly GCA_001942185.1 of Pseudonocardia sp. CNS-004. Taxonomy (GTDB): domain Bacteria; phylum Actinomycetota; class Actinomycetes; order Mycobacteriales; family Pseudonocardiaceae; genus Pseudonocardia. The sequence continues at coordinate 28,573 of MKJV01000099.1, read as the reverse complement.
ACGGTGTCCTCCAGCGGGGCGCCGCCGATCGTGAGCAGGTCGGCCCGCCCCTCGGGCGGCACGTCGGGACCAGCGGTGACCGGCGTGCCCCCATCGAGGAAGCAGCTGCCGACACCGGTGCCCAGGGTCAGCACCAGCACCCGGTCGTGGCCGCGGGCCGTGCCCGCCCGCCATTCGCCGATGCCGAACGCGTGCGCGTCGTTGAGGAACACCACCTCGTCCGCGTCCAGCTCCCGCGCGAGGATCTCGCCGAGCGCGACGCCGCGCAGCGCGTCGAACTTGCCGACGCCCTCGAAGTGCCCGATCCCGGCGGCGTAGTCGAACGGGCCGGGGATCGCGACTCCCCAGCGGGCCCCCGGCCGGGCACCGAGCGCCGCGGCACCGCGCAGCAGGTCGTCGACGATCCTCGCGGCCGTGCCGTCCGCGCGGACGGGGGAGCGGTGCACCTGTCCGTCCGGGACGGTCCACGGCGGGGCGAGGAGCGCGGCCGAGACGTGGGTGCCGCCGATCTCCAGTGCCGGGGTCATGGCACGAGAGCCTGCACCAGGCGCGTTCGCCCGTCGGCAGCGACCGTGTAGTCGCCGACCGACGCGGGCACCACGAGCGTCTCGGCGTAGGCGAGCCGGTGGGTGCGCTCCCCGGCGGTGAACACGGCACCGTCGCCCTCGACGAGCGTCCAGACGTGGAAGCTCCCGCCGGTCCGCTGCGGAGCCTGCCCGCCCCCGTCCAGGACGAGCCTGCGCACCTCGAAGAACATCTCGGGGAGCGCTCCGATGAGCTCTTCGCACCACGTGTCGCCCGAGCGCAGGACGCGGGCGTCCTGGATGAGCTGCTCGTGCACGGCCTTGCCTGGCGGGTGGTGTCGAGGTTGCGGAAGGCGTGCTCGACGTGCACGGGTCGTTGCCGTCCCGCGGCGTCGCGGCGCAGCCAGTCGTAGAAGCGCAGGGAGTAGAGGTAGGGCGTGGCGCTGATCTCCAGCACCACGTTGCCCTCGCCGCTGCCGTGCGGCGTGCCGGCGGGCACCAGGTAGAGCTGGTGGGCGGTGGCGGGGTGCTCCTGCACGTGATCGGTGATGTCGAACGGCACGCCGTCGTGCGCCGCGGCGTGGGCCTGGGCGTTGAACGTCGTGACGTCGACGTCCTCGTGCAGGCCGAGGTAGATGGAGCGGCCGCCGTCCGTCTCCATCAGGTAGTAGGTCTCGTGCTGGGTGTAGGGCCAGCCGAACACCCGCGCCATGTACTCCGGCTGCGGGTGGCAGTGCACCGAGAGGCTGCCGCCGCCGACCGTGTCCAGGTAGTCGAAGCGCACCGGGAACGACGTGCCGAACCGCGCGTGCACGTCCGCGCCGAGCACCTCGGCGGGGTGCAGCGCCACCACGGCCGCGAACGGGATCTCCACCTGTGCCTCGGCGTTCTCGCCGACAAGCACGCCGCTCTCAGGGGCGATCAGCTCGTAGCCCAGCGCCGTGCTGGGCGCGTCCGGGTTCACACCCAGCTCCTGCTGCGCCCAGTGCCCGCCCCACGAGGTGGAGTTGAAGAACGGCCGCGTGCGGAACGGGCGGAGGGCCAGTTCCGCCGCGGTGCGGCGCAACGTGGCGCCGTCGACCGACGTCGGGCGGTCGGGGTCCTGCACGTCGATGAAGCGGTCGACGTCGGCGAGCAGGGCGTCCCGGTGCCGGTCGAGCAGCGGCCAGTCGATGTAGAACAGCCTGCGGGTGGTGCCCGCTCCGTGGCGCTGGCCGAGGTTGCGCCCGGCGCCGGCGGTGATCTCGGCCTCGGCGTGGCGCTTGGGGCGGTCGGCGTACCAGAGCACGTCGTGGGGCAGGAGCGCGGCGCCCGGCCCGTGGACGAGGAGCACCCCCGCGGCCGGAGGCCCGTCGTGCTCGCGGACGTCGAGCAGGTCGGCGAGCGACCCATCGGCGAGGCGGACGAAGTCGGGGTCGTCGGGGAGCTCGGCCGAGGTCGTGCGCTCCACGACGGTGTCCCACGGTGCGTACCCGGTGGTCGTGTCGAGCACGCGGACGTCGGCGTAGCGCGCGGCGAGTGCGCCGGCGAGGTCGGCGGCGAGGCGGGCCCAGTCCTGCGTGGCCGGCCCGTCGACGGCGAGGGTGAGCGGTGCCGGGGGGAGCCCGGCGACCGGTGCGGCCCATCCGGTGGCGACGTCACCGCCGACCGGTCGGTAGCGCGGGCTCGGGTCGTAGCCGGTCATCCGTACTCCTCACTGCGGTGCTGAGATACGGATACCTTAGGTTTCGCCAGCACCCTTGCTCAAGCGACATGTTACCGATACCTTCGCCGCAACCGCTCATCGACGACCGGAGGCCCGATGACCGATCGGCCGCTCTCCCGCCGCACGTTGCTCGGGCTCGCCGGCGCAGGTGGGCTCGCGTGGGCCACCGGGTGCGCCCGCGGGACCTACACCCGACCGGCCCCCGGCAACGTGCTCACGCTCAACAACGACGTCGCCACCTGGACCGACGCCTACGCCGCCGCATCCGACGCCCTCGAGCGGCGCACGGGCTCCCGGCTGGCCGTACGCGCCGTGCCCAACCAGAGCACCTACCAGCAGATCGTGCGGATGTCGGCGCAGACCGACGCCACCACCGACCTGTTCAAGTGGTGGAACGGCTACCGCCTGCAGGACATCGCCCGCGGCGGCATCATCACCGACCTGTCCACCGCGTGGGACCACGCGCAGGAGCAGGGCTGGGTGAACCCGGAGATGCGGGAGTCGTTCAGCTTCGACGGGCGGCCGTACGCGCTGCCGCTCTACAAGACCTACTACCCGATGTTCTTCAGCCGCCGCGCGTTCGCCGCGGCCGGGGTGACGGTGCCGACGACGTTCGCCGAGCTGCTCGAGGTGGCCGGGACCCTGCGCGACGCGGGCATCACACCGATCGGGGCGCCGGGTGCCACGACGTGGGAGTCGATCATCTGGTTCACCCAGCTGCTGATCGGCCACAGCCCGGACTACTACGAGGACGTCACCGCCGGTCGCGCGAGCTACCTCGACGACACGGCGACGGCCGCCATGGAGCTGTGGGCCCGGATGTACGCCGACGGCCTGTTCTCCGAGCCGGACGCCGACCAGTCGGGCTTCCCGGGCATGTTCGCCGACGGCACGCTCGGCATGGTGATCGCCGGCACGTTCACCATCAACAGCTACATCCAGGCCGGGCTCGGCGCCGCGGACGTCGGGATGTTCCTGGTCCCACCGGTGGATCCCGTGGTGGAGCACGCAGTGGTGGTGGAGAGCGCGGCCCTGTGCGTCTCGGCCGACGCGCACAAGCACGAGCAGGCGATGGCGGTCGCCGACGACTGGCTCGCCACCGACGTGCAGCAGGCCTGGGCCGACCAGCTCGGCGACGCCTCGGCGAACCCCGCTGCGCTGCCGACCGGCAGCGTCGTGGCCGACTTCGCCCACGATGTCGCCCGCGTCCGCCCCCGCGAGGTCACGCGCTACTGGGAGGCCTCACCACCGGTGCTGGTGGAGGGCAACGTGCAGGACCTGAGCGCGTTCATGGTCACGCCCACCGTCGACAACGGGATCACCGTGCTGCGGAACCTGCAGGACCGCGCCGACGCCGAATGGGAGGCCTGGCGAGCATGACCGTCCTGACCCCCGCCGCCGAGGTCGAGCGCCCGGCGAGCGTACGCGCGACCGGTCCGGCCCGGCGCAGCCCGCGGTCGGTGCTCGCGATCGCGTTGTTCCTGGCGCCCGCGGTCGGGCTCGTGGCGCTGCTGATGATCGCGCCGTTCGTGGACACGGCCTATCGCAGCTTCTTCGCCGACAACGGCTTCACGCGCACCTTCGTCGGCCTCGACAACTACGTCACCCTGTTCACCAGCGCCGGCTTCGGGCAGACGCTGCTCAACACGCTGATGTGGGTGGCGGGCACGCTCGCCCTGCCGGTGCTGATCGGCCTGCTGATCGCGGCCGGCACGCACGAGCTGCGCTGGGGAGCGGTCGCCCGGTTCGCCCTCGTGCTGCCGTACGCGCTGTCCGGCGCGGCCACGGCCGTCGTGTGGATGTTCGTGCTGCGCGACGACGGCGCGCTCAACGCCGCGCTGGCCGCCGTCGGTCTCGGCGGCCTGGAGCAGGGCTGGCTGCTGGAGTGGCCGCTCAACACCGTCGTGATGATCGTGGCGAGCACCTGGCAGGGCACCGGGGTCGCGGTGATCCTGTTCCTGATCGGGTTGCAGGCGATCCCGCCGTCGACGATCGAGGCCGCGAAACTGGACGGGGCGACCGGGTTCCGGCTGTTCTGGCACATCACCCTGCCGCAGCTGCGGCCGATCACCGTGGTCGTCGTCGGCATCTCCGTGGTGAACAGCCTCAAGACCTTCGACATCGTCTGGCTGCTCAGCAAAGGCGGTCCGGGCACCGCGTCGGAGACGCTGGCGCTGACCATGTACCGGGAGACCTTCACGCTCGCCCGCTACGGCGCGGGCGCCGCGGTCGCGGTGGTGCTCACGGTCGTGGTCGTCGCGGTGTCCTGGATCTACCTGCGCCGCCAGCTGCGGGCGAACTGAGGAGCCGGGGATGGGACGTACGGTCAGAGGTGTCGTGCTCGTGGTCACCGCGCTGCTGTGGCTGGTGCCCAGCTGGCTGCTGGTGGTCAACTCCTTCACCGCGGCCGCGGACTACACCGGCACGCCGAGCTGGTGGCCCGCGTCGTGGGCGTTCGCCGGGAACGTCGCGGAGGCCTTCGACCGGGCCAACGTCGGCGCCGGGATGCTCAACAGCCTGGTCTACGCCGTGGTCGGCGCCTTGATCGCGGTCGTGGTGGCGGCGCTGGCGTCCTTCGCGGTGGTGGTGATGCCGGTCAAGCGGCCCGCGCTGTGGTTCTGGGCGATCTACGTCGGCACCATCCTGCCGTTGCAGATGTTCCTCGCGCCGCTGTTCAGCGGGTACGCCACCACCTCGCTGTACGACACGCAGTACGGGATGTTGCTGATCTACGCCGCGCTGGCCGTTCCGTTCGCGTTCTTCGTGGTGCGCAACTACATGACCACCGTGCCGCGTGAGATGCACGAGGCCGCGGCCCTGGACGGCGCGAGCTGGCTGCGCATGTTCGTCTCGATCCACCTGCCGCTGGTGCGCAGCGCGATGCTGGCGGCGTTCCTGTTCCAGTTCACCTGGATCTGGAACGACATGCTGTTCGGGATCACGCTCTCGACGAGCCCGAACGTCCGGCCCGCCATGGCCGCGCTCGCGGACCTCACGAGCAACTACTCGAACGTCGGGCCGCCCGTCGTGCTCGCGGGGGCGCTGGTGGCGTCGCTGCCGACGGTCGTCCTGTTCTTCGCGTTCCAACGCTTCTTCACCCGCAGCCTCAAGCTCACCTCCTGATCCCCGGAAGGACCCATGACGACCAAGGCACTCATCGCCGCCACCCCCTGGTCCGCCGACAAGGCCAAGGCCGGGATGGTCGACTTCGCCACCGCGGGCCGGGGCACGCTCGGCGGCCGCTCCGTCCGGGTGATTGCCGAGCAGTTGCTGCGCGGTGGTCCCCGGCGCCAGGCGATCCGGGTCGAGGTGGACGGGCCCGCCGACTTCGCGGCGGCCGACGTGCACCTGCGGACCGACGGCGGCTCGTCCGTGCCCGTCGAGGGCGTCGACGGACCGGCCGGGTCGCTGCGCCTGCTGGTGCCCGCGGTCGACGCGCCGACCACCTTGCGGCTCGCGATCCCGGCGCTGGACGCCGACGCCACGATCGGCCTCACGGTGGAGCCGGTGCGGGAGTGGACGATCCACCTCGTCCACCACTCCCACCTCGACATCGGCTACACCGACCCCCAGGGCACCGTGCTCGCCGAGCACGTCGCGTTCCTCGACTCCTGCCTCGACCTGGTCCGGCAGACGGCCGACCGCCCCGACGACGCGAAGTTCCGGTGGGCGGTGGAGTCGCTGTGGTCGTTCGAGCAGTGGGTGGCGGCGCGCTCCCCGGAACGGGTCGCGGAGTTCGTCGAGTACGTCCGCGCCGGGCAGATCGAGCTCACCGCGCTGCCCTACAACCTGCACACCGACACCTGCTCCACCGACGAGCTGCACGAGCTGCTGCGTCTCGCCCGGACCGTGCGCGACACCTACGGCGTCGAGTTCACCTCCGCGATGCAGACCGACGTGCCGGGCACGGTCGCGGGCCTGCCGGACGCGCTCGCCCAGATCGGGGTGCGCTACCTGTCGGTGGCGCACAACTGGGCGGGCCGCTCGGTACCGCACCTGAACGGCGGGCAGCACCTGCCGCGGCTGTTCCGCTGGCGCTCGCCCGCCGGGAACTCGGTGCTGGTGTGGATGACCGACAGCCCGCACGGCCTCGCGTACATGGAGGGGTCGGTGCTGGGCTTCGACACCTCCTACGAGGAGGTCGACGGGATGCTCCCGGCCTACCTCACCGCGCTCGCCACGAAGCCCTACCCGTTCCCACCCGGGATGTTCGGCTGGCACGGCGACGCCGTGCACGACCGGGAGCCGTACCCGTGGGACGTGCTGCACCTGCGCGTGCAGGGCATGTTCGGCGACAACGCGCCGCCGCGGCTGATCATGGCCGACACCGTGGCCCGCTGGAACGAGACATGGCTCTACCCGCGGCTGCGGCTGTCGCGCAACGAGGACTTCTTCCGCGACGCCGAGGAGCGCCTGGCCGGGCAGATCCGGGAGTTCGAGGGCGACTGGGGCGACTGGTGGGTCGAGGCGTCGGGAGCGGTGCCCGCCCGCTCGCCATGACCCGCAAGGCGCAGGCCGCCGTCACCGGGGCCCAGACGATGAGCGGTATGTCGGCGCTCCTCGGCGGCGGCCCCCTGGACGACGAGGCCGAGCACTCCGAGCGGGTCTACCGTTCGGTCTCGCTGTTCAACGAGCACACCTGGGGCGCGTCCAACCCGTGGACCGACGGTGACGCCGGGATGCACTCCGGTGAGCAGCAGTGGCACTGGAAGTACGCCCACGGCGTGAACGCCCACGACGACGCCGCCACGTTCACCGACCACGCCGCGGCGCACCTCGGCGAGGTCCTCCCCGAGAGCGCCGACGCCGTCGTCACCTACTACGCCACCAACACCACGGCACTGGTGCGCACCGCGGCCGTGCGCCTGTTCGTCCGGGAGAGCCGGGTGCCGCTGGACCGGACGATCGAGGTGCGCGACGCGCGCACCGGCAAACCGCTGCCGATCACCGTGGCCGCGCAGGAGAACCCGATGCACCGCGACGCCGGCCGCATCGTCACCGTGCACGTCCCCGACGTGCCACCGCTGGGCCACGTGCGGCTCGACGTCGTCACGCCGGAGGGGGCGCCGGAGCCGCCCGCGCGGGTGGCGGCCGAGCACCCCGACCCGCTCGTCATCCAGAACGAGCACCTGCGGGTGCGCGTCGACCTCTCCCAGACCTGCATCGCGTCGATCGTGGAGCTCGCCACCGGCCGGGAGCTGGTGAACCCCGATGCCGTGGTCGGCTTCAACGCCTACGTCTACGACACCTACACCACTGCGGGCGGCTACAACCACCAGTCGAACAAGACCGCGGTGTCACCGGACCTGGAGCTGCTCGGCAGCCGCACCCTCGCTCGGCCTGCGGCGTTCATCGAGCGCGTCGACACCGGCATCGAGCAGCGGCTCGTCTACGAGTACGCGGCCGACGGCGTGCGCTGGGCGCGCACCACGCTGCGCCTGCGGCGCGACCAGCCCCGCCTCGACATCGAGAACCGGATCTCGAAGCCGCTGACCATGACGAAGGAGAGCGCGTTCTTCGCATTCCCGTTCGCCGCGCAGGACCCGGTCGTCCGGTACGAGATCTCCGGCGCGCTCACCGGCGACGGGCTCGACCACGTGCCCGGAGCACCCCAGCACATGCGCGCCGTGCGGAACTGGGTGAGCGTCGCCGACGGCGAGCACGCCGTCGCGTGGGTCACCGACGAGGCGCCGCTCGTCCACCCGGAGACGATCGCGCTGCCGTACGCGCCGTTCCCGGACTCCACGACCCCGCGCGAGCCCGCCACGATCTACTCCTGGGTGCACAACAACGTCTGGGACACCAACTTCCCCTCCCAGCAGGGCTTCACCGCGTCGGTGAACTACGCCGTGGGCGTGCGCCGCGCCGGCGAGCGGCTCTCGGCACCGGGGCTGGGTATCCGGACGGCCGCCGACCTCACCCAGCCGGTGCAGGGCGTGCTCGCCGCGGGACCGGCCACGGCCGGACCGGCGCCGCAGCGTTCGCTGCTGGAGCTGGACGACGACCGCGTCCGCCTCGTCTCCGTCTCCGGCGCCGAGGGCGGCGTGCTGCTGCGGCTGCAGTCCTACGCCGAGGAGCCGGTCGTGGTGCGGGTGCGCGCGGGCACGCCGGTGAGCGCGGCCTGGACGGCGACCTACCTGGGAGATCGCCGCGACGAGCTGGAGGTGCGGGACGGCGCGGTCACGGTCGAGCTGCCTCGGCTCGGCACGGCGGGAGTGCTGCTGCTCACCTCCGCCGGCACCGCGTGATTGGCGCCCGGGTCAGGCCGCCTCCCCGAGCGATCGGGCGATCTCGGGGACGAGGCGGTCGATCCCGTAGCGCAGCGACAGCACCGACGACGCGCTGAACGCCAGATCGTCCAGGGGAAAGACACGTCCGTTGCGGGCCGCGTCCAGGGCGGCGAGCGTGGGGACCTGCTGCTCGACCTCGGCGAGCGTGCGGTCGAAGGGGTAGGCGACGATCACGTCGGCCGCGTAGTCGCCGAGTCTCTCGGGGGAGACCTGCTGCGAAGCGCCGGTGATCCCAGCGGATCCCGCCGTCATCCGGAAGCCGAGCCCGGCGAGGACCTGGTTGACGACGTGGTCGTCCGGGTAGGCGATCATGCCGCTGGTGTGGATGTCGAGGTAGGTCGCGGTGAGCTCGCCGAACCGCGGGTGTTCGGCCGCCACAGCCCCGAGGTGGCCGTTGAGGTCGTCGACGAGCTTACGGCCGGCCTCGGGCTTGCCGAGGGCCTGCGCGACGAGGGTGGTGCTGCTGTCGAGCGAGGCGCCGAATGGCACCTGTCCCCGCGGGAGACCCACGGTCGGGGCGATGCCGGCCAGCCGCTCGTGGACTGCGGCGTCGTCGTCGCCGTTGGCGTTGAGGATGACGTCCGGTCGCAGCGCGGCGATCGCCTCGTAGCTGAACTCGCGGCCGTGCCAGACCTCGGGTTGCGCAGCCCCCAGCAGATCCTGCGACCAGGGGCCCACTCCGGTCTCGAACGGGTAGACCGTGTGGATGCCGACCGGGACGATCCCGAGTGCGAGGGCGGTGTCGGTGTCCCTCGTGGTCAACGTGACCACGCGCGCGGGAGCGCGCGGCAGGGTCAATGTGCCGAAAGTGTGCTCGACGGTGATCGCGGCGTCCGGCGGGACCGGGTCCGGGTCCTCCGCGGGCGCGACCCGCAGCCCGCGAGCAGGAGCACCGCCAGGAGCGGGGCGGCTGCCCTGGCCAGTCCGGTGCGCCACACAGCGACCCCCCGTTCGCTCAGGTGAGGCGATCCTATGCTCCTGGACGTCGATGCGGGCTCGTCGGCGTCCCAGGACACCACGCGCCCGAAATCCCGGTCAGGCGCCCGGCAGGAACGGGGCGAACCGGTGAAGCTGGATCCTCGTCTCGACGACCCGGGCGGTCCCGAGTGCGATGTCGATCCCGGCTGTCGCGACGATCAGGACCCCCACACCGGTGATCGTCGATCCCACCGCCGCCTGCACGGCCGACGGGAACACCGCGACCGCTCCGAGGACGAGCGGTGTGCCCGCCGTGACCCGGCGGTGCACGTACGAGAGGTACTCGGCGGTCGGGCGGCCCGGGCGGATCCCGGGCACGAAAGCGCCCCTCCGTCGCAGCTGGTCGGCGAGGCCGCCGGCGTCGAAGGTGCCGAGTGAGGTGACCGGGACGAGTAGAACGACGAGCGCGAACAGCGCGGCGAGGAACCAGACGCTGCCCTCCTGAGGAAGGGTCCACAGACCGTCCGGACGGCCCTCGCCGGGCCACAGCCGGGCGACGAGCGCCGGGAGGAACAGCAACACCAGGGCGTGCGCACCGGGAACAGGCCGACGGCGCAGACCCGGATCGGGATGTACTCCCGCTCGGCTCTGCGCCGTACCCCGAGCGGGACGTTCTTCCTCTGGTACTGGATCGGCACGCGGCGCGTGGCCTGGGCGACGACGAGCACGGCGCCCACGACGACCACCGCCGAGAGCGCGGCCACGGCCACGGCGGTAGCGAACGCACCGCCGCCGTGCTCCTCGTGGACGTCCGCGAGCCGGCCGGCGAACCCGGCGGCGACCTGCACGAAGAACAGGAGGCCGACGCCGTTGCCGAACGCCGCGGTGGAGAGCATCCGCGCGAGCCCGGCGATGGCCACCGCGCCGGCCGTCATGCAGCCCGCGATCCCCAGGAGCGTGGCGCGCTCGCGCTCGTCAGGACGTCCCCGCCCGGGAAGCGGCCGCCCGCCGCCGAGAGCACCACGGCCGCGGCCATGAGGGCGGCCACGAGGGCCGTCAGGATGAGGGCGAGGCGGTCGAGCCGGGCCTTTCCCCACTTCCCCTCCGCCGCCAGCGCCCGCACGCGCGGGTGGACCTGCGTGAGCAGTTGCACGGCGAGGATCGCGACGAGGTACGGGAAGACCCCGAGGCCGAGGACCGACAGGCGCAGCAGGCCGCCACCGCTGAGCAGGTCGACCAGCGCGACGAACGGGTCGTCCCGGACGGCCGCGTCCGCCGCGGCACGGACCGCCCGGAGATCCACGCCCGGACCCGGGAGTTGGTGGCCCAGCCGGCAGAGCGCCACGGCGAGAACCGTGATCGCCAGTCTCCTGCCGAGACCGGGGGTGCTCAGGAACGCGCGCACGAAGCCACCCATGATCTCAACGTAGGTGATCTCCCCGACGGTCCGCGCACGGCAGGTGCGTGGGCCGGCAGAAGGGCAGCGCCGTCAGAAAGGCAGCGCCAGGCGCAGCAGGTCCAGCATCTCGTCCGCCCAGCCCAGCACGTCGAGTCCCGATGTGATGTTCGCAGGCGGGACGGTCAGCAGCGTGTCGTGGTTGATGAGACGGGCGAAGTCGACGCGGACCGGGGCCGGGCGGGGAGTGCCGTCAAGGAAGGAGAACTCGACCCCGGCGCCCACCATCACGTTGATCAGCTCCTGCGCGAGGATGCCGTAGCCCACGGTGGCGGGATGCACCCCGTCGAGGGAGAACATCCCACCCGCGACGCGGCGCCCGTCTGCGGCGGCGAGGAAGCGGGTGTCGGGCACCGGGTCCAGCGCTGCGAGCTCGGGCGGCAGGGGATAGGGCCGCCACCACGCCGGCCGGGCGTTCGGGTCCTCGACGTAGCGGCGCGCGGCCAGCCGGTCGAGGACACCGGCGAGGTCGAGCAGGAGCCAGTCGCGACCCTTGTTCCGGGCTCCGGCGACGGTGTCGGCGATCGCGTCGTTGTACTGGTCGATGGCGGAGTCGACCGCTCTGGCCTCGTCCGCGGTGATGAACGGATCGCGGGCCGGGTCGAAGGAGGCGTCGGTGATCCACGGCCGCGTGTAGAACGGGAAGTACCGGGACCCGGGGCTCTCCTTGACGCCGACGCCCCGCGCGATCGGTGCGATCGTCACGTGCGGAACCGTCAACCAGACGACGTGCCGGGCGTGATCCGCTCGACCGCGGTGGCCACCTTCTTCAGCTCCGAGGCGAAGTGGGTGGGCCGCCAGACGGTGAACCCCGCCTTGCCGCCGAGGGTGTCGTGGCCCGGTCCGCTCCACGTGACGTTGAGGCGGGTCACCGCGCCCAGCGCGTTGTTCGCGCCGAGGCCGATCACGAGCGTCTCGATGCCGTGCGTGGCCCCGGTGCCGTCGGTCTCCGCCCCGAGCCGCTCCGCGGCGTCGAAGACGGTGAGCTTGCGGTCGGCGGCGCTCGCGTTGGGCAGCACCCCCAGTGCGGCCCGGGCGCCGTTGTTCTGGACGATCTGGCTGATGGCGTCGTCGCGCGGCTGCTCGATCTCGGACGCGACCTGGCGGGCCGTGCGGTCGAGCGCGTCCCGCAGGTCCCAGCCGTAGACCGCGAGTACATGGTTGATCGCTGCCGTGGTTGGAGCGATGGATCCCGGCCCTCGCTCCCAGTAGTCCTCGACCGAGTCCATCCATTGCCGCACCCGGAACGCCGCCAGCGGCACCTCGAAGAGGCTCACCTGTGGCCCGAACCGGTCCTCGAGCTCGCGCATGAGGAGCTCGATGTTCAGCGGCAGACCGCCCGGCCCGCCGTAGCGGGGGAAGCGCAGGTCGGCCACGCCGAGCTCGCGGGCGACGATGGCCGGGTAGGACAGACCGGTGTTGAAGATCGCGCCGCTCTGGAAACCCTGGGTCAGGGAGTCACCGATGCCGACGAGGCGGTGGCGTGGGCGCCCCTGCTGCTGGGTTCCGGTCACCGGGATGCCCAGCGTGGGATCCGACGCGGGCTCCCGCGGGGATTCGCGGATGACGACATCATCGGGAACTGCGGACATGAGGCCCTCCGGAAGACAACGGGTCGTTCGATCCCCGAGAGGTGGTCGGTGGGGCCGCGTCGGCGTTACGGCAAAGGTGATGATCAATGCGCGGCGGCAGGTACTACGCTCCCGGGCGTGGCCGAGACGCGACCGCAGTTGTCCGCCGTCGAGCAGCGGGTTCTCGGTGCGCTGTTGGAGAAGCAGCGCACGGTCCCGGCGAGCTACCCGCTCACCCCCAACGCCTTGCGCGCCGCGTGCAACCAGTCGAGCAGCCGTGAGCCGGTCGCCGACTACGACGAGTCGTTGCTGCAGGCGACGCTGAAGGAGCTCAGGGACCGCGAGCTGGTCCGGCCGGTGTGGACCGGTGCGGGGTCGCGGGTCGTGAAGTTCCACCAGCGGCTCGAGGAGCACCTCGGGGTCGGCGAGCCCGAGTTGGCGCTGCTGACCGTGCTGTTGCTGCGAGGGCCGCAGGCCCCCGGCGAGCTGCGCAGCCGCACCGCGCGGCTGCACCACTTCGAGGATCGCGCCGAGGTGGAGGCGGTGCTGCGGGGGCTCGCGGAGCTGCCGGAGCCGCTGGTCGTCGAGCTGGAGCGCAGGCCTGGCCAGCAGGATCACCGGTGGGCGCACCTGCTCGGCCCGCTGCCGGAAGCCACACCCCCGCCCGTGGCCGTCGACCGGGACGTCGTCATCGCCGAGGCACGGGTTTCCGCGCGCCCGGGTGCGCGCCGGCTACGACGCCGCCGCGGCGGGCTACGCACAGGAGCTGGCGGGCGAGCTGGCGCACAAGCCGTTCGACCGTTGGCTGCTCGACCGTGTCGCGGTCGAGGCGGACGGCGGCCCGGTGGCCGACGTCGGCACCGGGCCGGGGCACGTCGCCGCGCGGCTCGCGGAATCCGGTGCCTCCGTGGTCGGCGTCGACCTGTCGCCCGCGATGGTCGACAAGGCGAGGAGCCTGTTCCCGGACCTGGAGTTCGAGGCGGGGGACCTGACGAACCTGCTGCGCCCGCGCGCCGCCTCGGGATGGTCGGCCATCACCGCCTGGTACGCGTTCGTGCACATGGCCGCCTCCGAGCTCCCGGCCGTGATCGCCGGGCTGGCCCGGGTGCTGGTCCCCGGCGGGCGGTTGGCGTTCGCCCTGCACGTGGGAGACGAGGTGCGCCACCTGGACGAGTTCTTCGGCGCCCCCGTCGACCTGGATTTCGTGCAGCACAACGCGTCCGAGGTGGTCGAGGCCGTCACCGCAGCCGGGCTGGTGGACGTCGAGTGGTACCTGCGTTCCCCGCTCCGCGACGTCGAGACACCCACCGACCGCCTCTACGTGCTGGCGCGCAAGCCCCTCTGAGTGGCCACTCGCTCAGGTTGCAGGCAGCAGCGGCACGTCGTAGGCGGCGATGGCATCGTCGGCAGTCACGATCGTCAGTCCCTCGACGGTCGCCTGGGCGACGAGCATGCGGTCGAACGGATCCTTGTGGTGGAACGGCAGGTCGCGGATCGCCGTCGCGTGTGCCCCGGTGATCGGCAGCTCGGTGAAGCCCTGATCTCTCGCGTGGGATCGAAGGTCCACGTCCACGCGCAGCTTTCCGATCGACTGCTTGATCGAGAGCTCCCACACCGACGCCGCGGACAGGTACAGGGTGTTGTCGCCGTCCGCCATCGCCTCGGCGGCGCCCGCCGCCAGCCGTGGGTCTGCTTGCAGCCACCACAGCAGGACGTGGCTGTCGACGAGCAGCCTCACTCGTTCCTCTCACCGGGGACGAGTGGGCCCTCGTAGAACGCGGAGATCAGCTCGTCGTCCGGCTCGTCGTAGTCCGTGGCCATCCAGATGCGCCCGCGCAGCGAGCCCGGCGTGCGTCGGGTTCCTTGGCGCTGGGCCGGCACGAGCCTCGCGACGGGGCGTCCGTTGCGAGCGATGACGATCTCCTCGCCGGCTTCCACGCGGGCCAGTAGCTGGGACAGGTGCGACTTCGCGTCGTAGACGTTCACCTGCTCGGCCATGACGCCCATGCTACTTGGTCAGGTCTGGCCAGGCCTCGTCAGGCGGTGTCGGAGCCGATGAATCCCTTCTCGATCATCCAGTCCCGCGCGACGATCCCGGGGTCGTCTCCGTCGACGTCGACCCGCTTCCCGAGCTCGATCATCTCCTCGTTGTTCAGGGCCATCGCGACGGGCTGCATGACCTGCTCGATCTCCGGGTGGCGCTGGTAGAGCTCCTCCCGGAGCACCACGCAGATGTTGTACTGCGGGAAGAACTTCCGGTCGTCCTCCAGCACGCGCAGGTTGAGCCCGGCGATCCGGCCGTCCGTCGTGAAGATCTCACCGAAGTTGCAGGTGCCGTTGGCGATGCCCGCGTAGATGGCGCCGGTGCCGAAGTTCTTCACCTCGGTGGGCTCGAAGCCGTAGGCGGCCTGCACGCCGGGCATGCCGTCCTGCCGGCTGGCGAACTCGGTCTCCACGCAGAAGACCCCCTCGGCGGGGTTCTGCTGCAGGAACGCGGTCATGTCCGAGGTGGTGCGCAGGTTGTGCTCCTGCGCGTAGGCCTCGGTGACGCCGAACGCGTAGGTGTTGTTCAGCTCGGAGTAGGGCAGCCACCGCAACCCGTTCTGGGCGAGGTCGGCGTCCCGGACGACCTCGTACTGCTCCCGCTCGTCGGGGATCGGGTCGGTGTTGCCCAGGTAGTTGATCCAGCCCGTGCCGGTGTACTCCCAGGTCAGGTCGATGTCCCCGTTGACGAGCGCGAGCCGTGAGTTCGACGACCCCTGGATGTTGGTCAGGTCGCGGACGTTCGCGCCCGCCGCCGACAGGGCGAGCTCGGCCATGTAGCCGACCAGGATCTGCTCGGTGAAGTCCTTGGAGCCGACCGTGATCGTCACATCGTCCAGTGCGGGAACCGGGGTGATGGTGCCCGGTGTGACGGTGAACGGGATGGCGGTGTTCTGCGACAGCCCGCACCCGGACAGGACGAGCATCGCTGCGGTCACCAGTGCCGCGGCCTGCCGCCTCATGAGGCCCCCTTCGGCGCCAGCCAGCGCTCAGCCATCCCGCCGACCCAGTCGACGAGCAGCGCCAGCCCGATCGCCAGTGCCGCGCCGACGTACATCACCGAGTTGAGCTGCAGCTTGTAGCCGGTGTCGATGAGTTCTCCGAGCCCGCCGCCGTTGACGAAGAACGCCAGCGTCGCCGTGCCGACCGCCAGCACCAGCGCGGTGCGCAGGCCCGCGAGGATCAGCGGGACCGCGAGCGGCAGCTCGACCCGCATCAGCACCGATGTGGCGGACATCCCCATGCCGCGGCCCGCATCGATCAGCGCTGCCGGCACCTGCTGGATGCCGACCATCGTGTTCCGCAGGACGGGGAGCAGCGTGTAGAAGACCAGCGGGATCGCCACCGCCCACAGGCCCTCGATGCCCGACCACAGGAAGAACAGCACGATCACGCCCAGCGCGGGCGCGGCCTGACCGATGTTCGCGATCACCAGGAACACGGGGCTCGCCCCCTTGAACGCGGGGCGGGTCAGCGCGACGCCCAGCGGGATGGCGATCGCCACCACCAGCACGCTCACCACCAGCGTGATCAGCACGTGCTGGCCGGTCAGGGTGAGGATCGTCGGCAGGTTGAGGGTCTCGCGCTCGTTCGCGTTGAGGTCGCTGCTCAGCGCCCAGACGACGACAGCCCCGACGATCGCCACGACCGCGATCGGCTGGATGAACAGGCGCAGCCGGTCGCCGCGTGCCGCGACGCTCGGCCGCTGCGGGGCCGCGCGGGTGCCGCTGACACCGGCCAGGCCTTCCGCGATGGCCGTCATGCGCCGTGCTCCTCGCGGACATTCGCGATCACGCTGGTCACGGTGTCGATGTCGATCGTGCCGAGCAGCTCGCCGCGGTTCCCCGTGACGACGGCGTGGCCGCCTTCGGTGAGGATCGCTTCCAGCGCGTCCTGCAACGTGGACTGCGGGGACACCGAGTCGCCGACCGGCTTGCCCACGCCGTCGAGCGACTGCCTGCCGCCCAGCTCCCGGACGTGCACCCAGCGCTGCGGGCGTTGCCGCGCGTCGAGGATCAGGGCGTACGTCCGGCCGGCCTTCCCGAGCTTCTCGACGACCGCGGCCGGGCGTTCGTGATCTCCGACCGTCAGCACCTCGTTCGTGTAGTACGCGACGTCCCGTACCCGCGTGAGGGTGAGCTGCTTGAGCGAGGCACCTGCGCCGACGAACCCGGCGACCGTGTCGTTGGCGGGGTTGGCCAGGATCGCGTCCGGAGTGTCGTACTGCTGGATGGTCGAACGGTCGCCGAGCACGGCGATCTTGTCGCCGAGCTTCACGGCCTCGTCGAAGTCGTGGGTGACGAACACGATGGTCTTGCCCAGCTCGCTCTGCAGGCGCATGAGCTCGTCCTGCAGGTTGCCGCGGGTGATCGGGTCGACGGCGCCGAACGGCTCGTCCATCAGCAGCACGGGCGGGTCGGCGGCGAGCGCCCGCGCCACCCCGACGCGCTGCTGCTGGCCACCGGAGAGCTGCGAGGGAAGCCGGTGGGCGAAGGTCTTCGGGTCGAGCCCGACGAGGTCCATCATCTCCTCGACCCGGTCGGCGATCCGCCGCTTGTCCCACTTGAGCAGCCCGGGAACGATGCCGATGTTCTCCGACACCGTGTAGTGCGGGAACAGCCCGACCTGCTGGATCGCGTAGCCGATGGTGCGACGGAGCTCGTCGGGGTCGATGTGCAGCGCGTCCCGGCCGCCGATGGTGATCGTTCCCGAGGTCGGCTCGACCATTCGGTTGATCATGCGCATCGTCGTCGTCTTGCCGCAGCCCGACGGCCCCACGAACACCACGACCTTCCCGGCCGGGATGGTCATGGAGAACTCCTCGACCGCGGGGGCCGCGGTGTTGGGGTAGCGCTTGGTCACCTTGTCCAGGCAGATCTCGGCGCCGGAGACACCCTGCGCGGCCGGCTCCTGCAGTGTTTCGGTCATCGGATCCCCTTCGGGATGGTCAGCCGGGCGATCAGAATGAAGATCGCGTCGAGGACGAGTGCGAGCACGACGACGCCGAGGGTTCCGGCGAGTGCCTGGTTCAGCGAGTTGGCCGACCCCGCGCGCGTCAGACCGGAGAACACCTCGGAGCCCAGCCCGAAGCCCTTCGCGTAGGCGGCGATCACCGCGATGCCCATCAGCATCTGCGCCGAGACGCGCATCCCGGTGAGGATCGCCGGCCAGGCCAGGCGCAGTTCGACGCGCGTGAGCACGCCGAACCTCCCCATCCCGACGCCCTTCGCGGCGTCGGACACCGCGGGATCCACGCCGGACAGCCCGACGATCGTGTTCCGCACGATCGGTAGCAGCCCGTACAGGGTCAGGGCGATCACGCTGGGCGTCACGCCGAGGCCGACGACCGGGATCAGCAGACCCAGCAGCGCGAACGACGGGATCGTCAGGATCGTGCTGGACAACGCCGTCGCGATCGCCGAGCCCGCCGGACTGCGGTACACCAGGATCCCGACGCCCACCCCGATCACCGCGGCGAGGATCGTGCACTGGACCACACCGCTGACGTGCAACCAGGACTGCAACGACAGCCGGTCCCACCGTTCGGCGATGTACTGCCAGAGGCTCACCCTCCGACCACCTCCCGCAACATTCGCCGACCGTGGTTCGGCCCGGCGGTTTCGGGAACCCTATTGCGATCCGACCGCTGGTGCCGGACAAGAACGTCCGGGCAGCGCTTCCGGCGACGTCGACCGTCACCGCCACCAGGACGACCCCTCGCGCAGTTCAGGCTCAGGACCTGCGTGAACGCGGACGGTGGCCGCGTCGCCGCCGGGCGACTCCGCCCCTGCATCGGTGACTCAGTCGTTACACAGCGGCGGAGCGCGACTCGGTGAGCAGGCCGGTCAGCAGCTCCGCCAGCTCGGGTCCCGTCGGCAGTCGCGGGGTGTTGCGGGTGACTGCGTCGGCCAGCGCGGTGCGCACCAGATCGGGAACCATCGCCTCGGTGACGCCCAGCTCGGCCAGCGGCGTGCGCATCCCGAGCCGTGCGGTGAACTCCCGTACCCGGCTGATCGTCGAGGCCGCCGCCTCGCCGGGCCCACCGGTGTCGAGCTCGCCCATGTCGACCGCGATCTCGGCGTACTGCGTGGTGCTGCTGGGCAGGTTGAACTCCAGGACACGGTCGAGCACCGCCCCCAGCGCGACGCCGTGCGGGGCACCGGTGTGCGCGGTCAGCGCGTGCGCGATCCCGTGCACCAGGCCGAGCCCGGAGATGCTCAGGGCCAGCCCCGCGAGGTGCGAGCCGAGCAGCAGCTGGGCGCGGGCCTCCAGGTCCGTCCCGTCCTCGACCGCGCGTGGCAGCCACCGGTGGACGATGCGGACCGCGTGGTGGGCGTAGGCCTCCGACACCGGGTTGCGGCCCCGCGAGGTGAGGGACTCGATGCCGTGGACGAGCGCGTCGACGCCCGTCGCTGCGGTGGCGCGGGGCGGCAGCCCGACGGTCAGGTCGGGGTCGAGCACGCAGACGCGCGGCGCGACCGAGGCGTGCCCGAGGTAGACCTTGCAGTGTCGCGTGGTGTCCTCGATGACGCCGAAGCCGTTGGTCTCGGCTCCGGTACCCGCGGTGGTGGGCACCGCGACGAGCGGAAGGCCGGGCACATCGGGCTCGACGCCGAGGTCGAGGTCTGCAGCCGCGCCGCCGCCCGCCGCCAGCAGCGCGATGCCCTTCGCGGCGTCGAGGCTGGACCCGCCGCCGACCGCGACCACGGCCGCGTCGCCGAACGCGCGGGCGAGCTCCGCGCCGCGGTCGATCGTCGCGACCGAGGGGTTCGGCTCGACCTCGGCGAACACGCCCGACCGCAGGCCTGCCGCGTCGAGCAACGCGCACACGCGGTCGAGGATGCCGGCGGCCGCGATGCCCTGGTCGGTCACCACGAACGCCCGGGACCTCCCGACCGAGGCGATGGCCTCCGGCAGCCGGTCGATCGCCCCGCGGGCGAACTCGATGCGCCCGGGCGGGGTGATGGTGAAGGCCTGGGTCGACAGGCCCGTCACGCCGCCCACCGCCGCAGGGCCGCCTCGTCGAGCCGGACGCGAGACCCGGGACCTGGGGAACGGCGAGGCAGCCGTCGGCGCCGACCTGCAGCGGCTCGGCGAGCACGAAGTCCCGGCGCTGCGGGGTCCAGCCCGGTGGGTCGTACGGGTACTCGAAGTAGGGCCCGCCACCGACGCCCGCGGCGACGTGCAGGTTGGCCAGCACGCCGATGCCGTTCGTCCAGGTGTGCGGGGTGAAACTGCGGTGCTTGAGGTGGGCGAGCTCGGCGAGCGTCCGGGCGCGCGTCATGCCGACGGCGAGCACGACGTCCATCTGGTAGACGTCGAGCGCGTCGCCTTCGAGGTAGCCGAGGATCTGGCTGACGCTGTCGAGCATCTCCCCGCCCGCGATGCGCACCCCGGTGGCGCTGCGCAACGCCTTGAGCCCGGCGACGTCCTGGTAGGGGAGGGGCTCCTCGACCCAGAAAACGCCCAGATCGCGCAGCCGCTCGACGGTGTGCCGCACCGTCGGGTAGTCCAGGGCGGGTTGGATGTCCCCCGCCATCCGCCACGACTGGTTGAGGTCGACCATGATCTCGAGGTCGTCGCCGACCGCGTCCCGCGTGGCGGCGACCGCCGCGATGCCCTCGTCGATGCGGTCCCGGGCGATGCGGATCTTCATCGCGCGGAAGCCCTGCTCGCGCAGCGCCAGCGCGGACTCCGCGCGCTCGCCGGGCGCCTTGAGCTCGCCGCACGAGGCGTAGACCGGCACCCGCCGGTGCACGTTCCCCAGCAACGTCGCCACCGGCAACCCCGCCACCTGGCCCAGGATGTCCCACAGCGCCACCTCCAGCGGCCAGAAACGGCCGGAGTGGAAGTTGATCGTCTCGATCGTGCGGACGTGCCGGGCGATGTCGAGCGGGTCGCGCCCGACGAACAGGTGCTCGTGCCCGGAGAAGCCGTCCATCGTGTCGCCGGAGCCGATCCCGACGAGCCCCTCGTCGGTCTCCACCCGCACGATGGTGGCGTCGAAGTGCTCCCGCGGCCGCGGGTCCCACGCGGCCGCGAAGGGCGGGGACAGGCGCAGCCGCAGGCGGTCGAGGCGGATGTTCGTGATCTTCATCGCCGACGAAACTACTACCGGTCAGCCGCGTGTCGCCGTGGCCGCGAGCAGTTCCCCGGCCACGTCCTCGGCCCGGCGGGGCGTGCTGTCGACCCCGCGCTCGCGGACCCAACGGCGCGCGGTCCGCAGCACCCCGCGGGCGGCGCCCTCGCGCAGCGGCGGGGGGAGGGTCTCGATGTCGGTGGTCTTGGCCAGCCCGACGATGCGCCGGGTCATCTTCGCGGCGCCGAACAGCCAGGCCTCGGCGCGCCACGTCGCGAGCAGGTGCTCGCGCAGGTCG
The DNA here is from genome assembly GCA_001942185.1 of Pseudonocardia sp. CNS-004. GTDB lineage: Bacteria > Actinomycetota > Actinomycetes > Mycobacteriales > Pseudonocardiaceae > Pseudonocardia. The sequence goes on along the minus strand of MKJV01000099.1, from coordinate 7,689 downwards.
TCGCCGAACATGCGCGGGTCGACGCGCCCGTCCGTCCACGCCTCGCGGAACCCGGCCTCGAAGGCGTCCCAGGTGCGGGTGCACAGCCCCAGCGCCCACGCGGCGCGCTCGTCGTCGCCGAGGGCGGTGGCGCGGGCCGCGGCGATGACGTAGTTGCCCCACAGGGCGCCGAGGTCGAACGCCACCGGGCCGTAGAAGGCGAACTCGGAGTCGAACGCGCGCACCGAGTCGACCCGGCCCTCGTCGCCGTCGACTGCGCGGACCATCACCGACCCGGTGTGCAGGTCGCCGTGCAGGAGTGCCTCGGCGCGGGTCATGAACGTCCACTTCGCCTGCCCCATCGCGTCGACCATGGTGCGGTCGGCGGCGAGCTCGGCGGCATCGGCCTCGTTCGCCGGTAGCACGCTGTTGCGCCCCGCGTCGACGTACGGCTCGGTGAACACGAGGTCCTCGGTGATGAGGCACAGCTCGGGGTTGACGGCGGCGGCGAGGGTGCTCGCGCGGTCCGCCGCGTCCATGCCGAGCACCGACGTGCCGAACGCGACGGCGGCGACGTAGCGGCCCATCGCCTCCGCGGCGCCGTCGTGGCGCAGGCCGTCGTTCAGGGCGGTGCGCCAGACGCGGTGGTCGGACAGGTCCTCGATGGCGAGGACGTAGCGGTCGGGGTCGTAGTCGTAGAGCTGCGGCACGAGGTCGGGGGCGAGCTGCCCGTGCAGCCGGAGTGCCTCGGCCTCGTGGCGCGCCCGGTCGGGGGTGAGGCGCCAGCTCGGCCCGACCAGCCGGACGTAGGGCAGCGCCTGCTTCAGCACGAGCCCCCGGCCGCTGCCGTCGGTGAGCACGAACACGAGGTTGAGGTTGCCGTCGCCGATCTCGCGCACGGAGCCGATGTCGTCGGCGTCGATGCGCGATGCGAGGCCCGGGCGGGAGCGGACGTACGCGGCTGCGCTCTGCGGGGTGAGGATCTCGTAGGGCGCCTCGAGGGCGGCGTCCGTCGTCATCGTCGCGCTCCTTCAGATCACCGCGGCGGGCGTGTACCGGGAGCGGCGCCGCGACAGGGTGAACGAGAACAGCAGGGCGAGCAGCAGGACGATCCCCTTGACGACGTCCTGCCCGTAGTAGGGGAACCCGGTGATCGTCAGGCCGGTGATGAGGATGCCGACGAGGACGGCGCCGAGGATCGTGCCCCAGGCGTTCGGGCGGCCCAGGCCCAGCACCGACGTGCCGACCAGGGCCACGGCGACCGCGTCGAGCAGCAGGGAGTTGCCCGCGCTGATGTCGCCCTGGCCGATGCGCGCGGACAGGATGAGCCCGCCGATCGCGGCGAACACCCCGGACAGGACGTAGGCGAGCGCGCGGTAGCGGCCCACCCGGACGCGGCGAGCCGGGACGCCTCCGGGTTGGCGCCCACGGCGTACATCAGCCGGCCCCAGCGGGTGCGGGTGAGGAAGAACCAGGTGGCGGCGGCGAGCAGGCCGACGATGAGGACCGGCAGCGGGACCGGGCCGACGAACGCGCGGTCGATGGCGAGGAAGTCCGGGGTGAAGCGGCCGGGCGCACGCTCCCGTCGCGCAACACCATGCCCGACGACACCGACTGGCCGTCCACCGGCACGAGCTTGAGCCCCATGACGACGAACATCGAGGCGAGCGTGGCGAGCAGGTCGGGGATCCGCAGCACGACGATGAGCAGCGCGTTGACCGCCCCGATGAGCGCGCCGGCGAGCAGCACCAGCACGACCGCGACGCCCCCGACCTGCGCGTAGATCACCATGGTCATCGCGGAGATCGTCACCGCCATCCCGGCGACGGCCCCGACGGACAGGTCGAGCCGCCCACCACCATCGTCAGCGTCACCCCGAGCCCGACGACGGCCACCACGGAGGCGAACTTCAGCATCGAGAACAGGGTGCTCGGTTGCCGGAAGGTCTCCTCGGTGACGGCGAAGAAGACGAACAGCGCCACCGTGATCGCGATGAACCCGTACCGGACGGCGAGCTCGCGCGCGCCGGGGCGGGGCTCGGGCGCAGCCGCGGCGGCCGCCCGTTCGGTCTCGGTCTTCGGCATCGCCACTCAGGCCACCCCTTCTCCGTGGAGCCCTTCTCCGTGGAGCGCCGCCATCTGCGCGACGATCCGGTCCCGGGTCACGTCGACGGTGCGCGCGTCGAGCCGGGGGACGCCCTCGACGAGCACGACCACCCGGTCGGCCACCTCGAGCACCTCGTCCACGTCCGCGGCGAGCACGAGCACCGCCGACCCGCCTGCGGCGAGCTCGCGCACCCGGTGGGACAGGTCGTGGCGGGCGCCGATGTCGATCCCGCGGAACGGCTCGTCGAGCACCATCACCCGCGGCCGCCCGCGCAGCCACCGTCCCACCACGACCTTCTGCTGGTTGCCGCCGGACAGCGCGTCCACGCGCTGGGTCTCCGAGGAGGCCACGACGTCGAAGCGCTCGACCACGGCCCGCCCGTCGGCGCGTTCCTTCCCGCGCGCCACGACGCCGCGGCGCGAGAGCGCCCGCAGGAACGGCAAGGACGCGGTGCGCGCGATCGACCAGCCGGGGAGCATGGCCTGCGCCGCGCGGTCCTCGGGCACCAGGTAGACCTCGCGCGCCACCGCGTCCGCGGGGGAGGCGGGGGCGTAGGACTCGGCGCCGAGGCGCATCGTCCCGGCCGGGAACGGCTGCGCACCGAACACGCCGAGTGCGAGCTCGCTCTTGCCGGCCCCGAGCAGGCCGACGACCCCGGTGACCTCGCCGTGCCGCAGCGTCAGGTCGAACGGTGCACTCCGGGGGAACAGTTGCACCCCACGCAGCTCCAGCGCGGTCTCGTCGCCGCGCCGGTCGTGGACCTCGGCGAGCTCCTGCGCGCCCCGCTCGCCGAGCATGTCGCGCACCGCGGACGGCCAGTCGAACGGCTTCGTCTGCTCGGAACGGATGTTCCCGTCGCGCAGCACGGCGATCCGGTCGGCGAGCCGGTCGATCTCCCCGATGCGGTGGGAGACGTAGAGGACCGCGACACCGCCGCGGCGCAGGTCGTCGACGACGCCGAAGAGCCGGTCGGTCTCGGCGGCGGACAGCGCCGAGGTCGGCTCGTCGAGCACCAGCAGCCGTGGACGGCGCGAGAGCGCCGCGCGAGCAGCACGAGCTGCTGGTCGGCGATCCCCAACTCGTGGACGTCGCGACGCAGGGTCGCGTCGCTCCAGTCGAGCCCGAGGCCCGCCGCGACCTCGCGGGCCGCGGGGAGCAGCCTGCGCAGCGAGCCGACCGCGGGCAGCTCGGCCTGCGCGATGCGCTCGAACAGCAGGTTCTCCGCCACCGACAGGCCCGGGACGACGCCCTCGTCGATCCGCTGGTGCACGGTCTCGATGCCGAGCCTGCGCGCCGCGAGCGGGCCGTCGGCGGCGGAGAGGGGCGTGCCGTCCACGCTGATCCGGCCGTGCTGCAGCGGGTGCACCCCGGCCAGCACCTTGATCAGCGTGGACTTGCCCGCGCCGTTGGCGCCCATCAGCGCGAGCACCTCGCCCGCGTCCCACCCGATGCTGACCCCGCGCAGCACCGGGTTGCCGCCGAACGCGTGCTGCACGTCGTGCAGCTCGACGGTTGCCACTAGAAGTTGACGACGGGGATCCAGTCCGCCGTCGCGACGCTCGTCATGTTCAGCTCCGGCAGCTTCTCGCGCAGCTGCGCGAGGTTCTGGATGCCGCTCTCCCGCAGGAGGTCCTGCGTCACGAGCGTGCCGGGGAACACCACTTCATTGGAACTGAGCTGGCCCGCGAGCTCCAGCGCGGTCGTGCGGACCACGGCGGCGCCGATGGCGTTGGGGTCGGTCGTCGCGGTGGCGACCCACGGGCTGCCCTCGGCCGTCATGACCTCGATGTCGGCGGTCGAGATGTCCACGCCGTAGACGCGGATGCCGGCTTCGAGCCCGTTCTGCTGCACCGCGGAGACCGTGCCCTTGGTCAGCTCGTCGTAGGGCGCGAAGATGCCCGCGACCCCCAGGTTGGCCTTCAGGGCGGCGTCGACGAGCTGCGCGTTGTCGGTGGCCACCGAGTTGGTGAACTCGCCGACGAAGAACTGCTGCTCCCAGCCGTTCTCCGCGCGCACTTGCTCCCAGACGGCGTGCCTGCGGTCGAGCGGCGCGATACCGAGCACGTTCACGTAGCCCACCGGCTTGCCCGGCCCCAGGTCCTCGGTCATCTTGCCGAGGATCAGGCTCGCGAGGTTCGCGTCGTCCTGCGCCGTCTCCACGGCCTCCGGCGCGCATTCGGTGATCTCGACGTCGTAGATGACGACGGGGAGCCCGGCGGCCAGCCCGTCGTTGATGAGCGGGCACATGGTGTCGGATTGCCCGTGGTCGACGATGATCGCGTCCACGCCCGAGCCGATCGCGGTCTGCATGTCGGTGGCCTGGCGCGCGTTGTCGGCCTGGGCGTCGTAGACCTGCAGCTCGATGCCCAGCGCGGCGGCCTGCTGGCGGGCCCCGTTGGTCCACTGCTGGAAGTAGTCACCCGCCCCGCTGTTCTGCACCAGCGCGACGCGCACGGGTTCCTCGCCCGAGAACGGGGCCGGCGCCTGCCCGGTGGCCTCCTGCACCGTGGCCGTCTCCGGTGCCGCGGCCTGCCCGCCGCCAGGGCCGAGGTCCTGCGAGCAGGCCGCCAGCAGCAGGGCCGAACCCAGCAGTGCAGCTCCGGCCCGGGCGGTGGCTCGGGCGCGCGTCACGAGTGTCGTCACTGACATCTCCTTCGGGCCTCAAAGTGGCTGGCTGACCGCCGTCATGTCGGGGCGGAGCTTCGGTTCGGCGACACCGCGCTCGGTGACGACGGCGTCGATGAGGCGGGCGGGCGTGACGTCGAACGCCGGGTTGAACACCCGGCTGCCCGCGGGCGCGGTGGGCACCCCGCCGAGCGCGACGACCTCTGCTGCCGCCCGTTCCTCGATCGTGATGCCCGCCCCGTCCGGCGTCGCCAGGTCGACCGTGGACCACGGTGCGGCCACGACGAACGGGATGCCGGCGTCGGCGCACGCCAGCGCCAGCCCGACCGACCCGACCTTGTTGGCGGTGTCGCCGTTGGCCGCGATGCGGTCGCGCCGATGACGACGGCGTCGACCAGCCCGCGCAGGATCGCGCCCGCCGCCGCGCTGTCGACCTGCACGACGTGGTCGATGCCGTCGGCCGCCAGTTCCCACGCGGTGAGCCGCGAGCCCTGCAGCAGCGGCCGGGTCTCGTCGACGTGCACCACGTCGATCCGCCCGCGCGCGTGCAGCTCGCGGACGATCCCGAGCGCGGTGCCCCAGGCGGTGGCGGCGAGCGTCCCGGTGTTGCAGTGGGTGAGCACCCGCAACGGGCGGTCGGGGCAGCGCCGGAGCAGCCAGTCGGCGCCCCGCTCTGACAGCGCGTGGTTGGCGGCGACGTCCTCGTCGAACACCCGGCGGGCCTCGGCGAGCACCGCGTCCGGCCCGTCGGGCAGGAACGTCACGACGCGGTCGACGGCCCAGGCGAGGTTCACCGCGGTCGGGCGGGCATCGCGCAGCCGGGCGATCTCACGGCGCAGGCGCGAGTCGTCCCACCCCTCCCGCTCGCCCTGCGCGATGGCGACCGCGACGCCGAGCGCCCCGACCGCGCCGAGCGCGGGGGCGCCGCGGACGACGAGGCGGACGATCGCATCGACGAGCGTGTCGACGTCAACGGCCTCGAGGTAGACCTCCTCGACCGGCAGGCGGGTCTGGTCGAGCAGCCGCACCGCCGCGACCGGCTCGTCGAGCCACTCCACCGTCCTGACGGCCACACCGCCTCCCGAGCTGTCAGTCGTCCTACGACTCCCGCCGACGCTATGGAGATGTAGGACGACTGTCAACCGCTACTCTGTGGTCGTGTCGACGTCGTTGGGTGGGTCGCTCGGTTCCCGCACCTCGCTGGCGCGCAGGCTCGCCGAGGACGTGCGGGCGCGGATCATGTCGGGGGAGTACGCGCCGGGGGAGCGGCTGCCCAGCGAGGCGGAGCTCGTGCGCCGCTACGAGGTCTCCCGGGTCACGGTCCGCACGGCGCTGCGCACGCTGGAGGCGCAGGGTCTGGTCGACATCCGCCACGGCACCGGCTCGTTCGTCAGCGACTTCGGCGCCGGGATCGCGCCGGGCTGCAGGAGCTGCGCTCGATCAGCGACACCATCCGCGAGATGGGCCACGAGCCGGGGATGGAGCGCCATTCCCGGGAGCAGCGCCCGTCGACCGCCGTGGAGGCGGCCAAGCTCGGCATCCCGACGGGTGCCGAGGTGCTCGCGGTGGAGCGGATGATCCTCGCCGACGGGGAGGCCGTGGCGTACTCCTACGACGTGGTGCCGCTGGCCGGCTTCCCCGCCGAGCTGGTCGACGAGCTCGGGGCGGGAAGCCTGTTCGCCACGCTCTCCGCGGCCGGGCTGATGCCGGCCCGCGCGCTCGCCGAGGTGCACGCCATCAGCGACGAGTCGATCGGATGGGGCCCGCAGAAGCCGGTGCCGGGCCTCTACGTCCTGCTGGACCAGGTGCACTTCAGCCGGCGCGGCAGCGCGGTCGCCTACAGCCGCACGTACTTCGTCGAAGGCCGGTTCCAGTTCGTGGTGCTGCGCACCAACTGACAGCCCAGCGTTCCGCGGAACGCATGGCTCTGTTCTGCCCGGGGTGCTGCCTCGTAGCCCGGCTCTCGTGGGCGCGCCTTGGTCGCCCTCGAAGGCCCCGCCCTCGACCTCCGCGCTGGGGGGTCTCGGGCGCAGTCGCCTCCTTCGCATCCTCGCCTTGCGTGCCCGGTGTGGCTGGGTTGCGATCACTACCGAACACCGTGGTGGCGTTGACGGCCGTCCCCGACGTGGGGCACGCCGCATTTCGACGAGACCGTCACTGCCGGGTGCCCACGCCACTATCCGGTGGTCCCGATCCACCAGTCCAGCGTTCCGCGGAACGCCCCAAAGTCAGGCCGCCGCCGCGATCCTCTTCGGAAGCAGGGCGCCCAGGATCGGATCCACATCGAGTCGTTCGCCGTACCACTGCGGGGACAGGGTTGTGCGGTCGATCCGCAGCCGGTCCCAGGTGTGCATTTCGATGAGGCCTTCGGTGTTCCCGTTCAGTACCACCGGTTCGGGGATCGGGGTGCCGTCCGGTCGGAGGAATTCCCACAGCTCCGGCCGCCGGCGGATGCGATAGCCGTGGTCGTGGATGGTGGCGTGATGAAACGAGCAGATCAGGACCAGGTTGTCGATATCGGTACGCCCGCCGTGGAGCCAGTGCCGCACGTGGTGTGCCTGGAGGTAGTGGGTGTGGGTGCAGCCGGGGAAATGGCATCGCTGGCCGTCTCGTGCCACGAGTGCGGTGATCTGGGCCGGGGTGGCCAGTCGTCGGGACCGCCCAGGTACATTCGGTTCCCCTCCCGGTCATCGAGCAGTAGCTGCACTCGGCGTCGCAGGCGAGGCGTTCCGTGGTCGAGGCCGGGATCTCCGGGCCGCCGGCGATCCGGGCCGCCCCGGAGTTGACGTCGAGGTGCACGACCAGCTGGGTGTTGCCGCGCTCGACCACCGGCGCAGCCTCGCCGCCGCGGGCGTCGCCGTCGTCGGCGGCGCCGTCGCCGGCAGCGCGGGTGCGGGTGACCAGGCCCAGGAGTGCGTCGGCGCGGCGGGCCGCCATCCGATCGATCACCGGCCCGGGTTCCTGCTCCCGGGCCCGCTC
>MKJV01000098.1 GCA_001942185.1 Pseudonocardia sp. CNS-004 | reverse complement strand
CGACGACAACTGGGAATGGCTGCACTCCCGCCTCGACATCGTCGGCAACGGCGACATCTCCGACGCCGGCATGGTCTTCTACGTGATCACCGACGAAGACGACGCCGACCGCTCCGAGGTGAAGGACTACCTCCAGTCGTAGGTCGGGCGGGTCCGATCCGGCCCCGGCGCTGCCCCCTACCCCGGTGGCGCCCCTCCGGCAGGAGCTGAACGATGTACTCGCCGTCGGTGCGGTGACCTGGAGGAGCGCTGCACGGCCGGGCTGTCCGACCGCGTTCGCCGGCCTACCCGGGGCGCCGGATGCTCACGACGACGAGGGACGTTGCCGATGCTCGAACTGATGGCCGAGAGCGACGGCGACGTCATCGGCTTCCGCGCCCGCGGCGTGCTCACCGAGGACGACTACCAGAGCGTCCTCGACCCACACCTGCAGAAGGCGCTCGAGGCCGGGGGGCGGATCCGGGTTCTGGTCCTCATGGAGGAGACGTTCCAAGGCTGGAACGTTCGCGCCGCCTGGCGCAACACCTGCCTGGACCTGCGCCACCGCCGCGACTTCGACAAAGTCGCGATCGTCGGTGCGCCGACCTGGGAGCAGTGGTGCGCCAAGCTGGCCAACCTCCTGATCGCCGGCGAGATCAAGATCTTCACCCGTGACGAGTTGAGCGCCGCCTGGACCTGGCTTCGTCGCTGAGCGGATCTGCCCACCTCCGTACGCGGACGATCGCCGGCACGACGACGGAGGTCACCACCAGCCCGACGCCGTCCGGGCGCTGCGGTGGGCGACGCCCTCGAGCCGATCATGGGCAAGGCGTGCTGCGACCGGCACCGCCGACACCCACACGTGATCTCCGGCCCGCTCCCTGGGCCCGCGTCCGGGCCCGGAGGCGGCATGGCCTGTGCCGCCGAGCACTCTCTGACCAGCAGGTACGCTCCTCACACACCGGGGTCGAGCACGAGAGGCGGGCGTTGCGAGCATGGCCAGCAGGCGCCGACAGGTCGCGATGCGGGACCTGCACGGGTCAGTCGTCGAACTGGTCTCCCAGATGAACCTCCCCCAGCGCGACGACGCACTCCTCGCCGAAGCCGGCGTCACGCTGGACCGGGCACTCTTCCCCCTGCTGGTGGGGATCCAGCGGTACGGGCCGATCGGGGTCGGTGAGCTCGCCGGCCGGGCCGGGCGCGACTACACCACGGTGAGCCGGCAGGTGGCCAAGCTCGCCGAGCTGGGGCTCATCGAGCGGCGCCCCAGCCCCACCGACCGGCGGGTCAACGAAGCGGTGCTCAGCTCGGCGGGCCGCGACGTCACCGACGCGATCGACGCCGCCCGCCACCGGATGAACACGGTCGTGTTCAACGACTGGAGCGACCACGACCTCCTCGAACTCGAGCGGCTGCTCCGCCGGTACGTCGACGACCGGCACCGGCTCGCGATCACCGCGAAGAAGCTCGACGCCCATCGGCAGAGCTGACGCGGAGGCCTGTCGGAGCGGCATCTCCGGGCGTCCGTCACGAACTCGCCAGGTCACAGGACTCGCTCGAACCAGTCTGCGACCACCGGGTTGCGATCCCTGATCAGCGGGCAGTGTCCATGACCCTCGATGACCTTGACCTCGCCGGCGGTGGACGAGGCGGCGAGGCGCTCGAGGTCCTCGACCGGCGCGAACGGATCGTCCGCGTTGGAGAACGCCAGGATCGGGGTGTCGGTGCGTACCTCGCCCACGAGACCCTGGTTGACCAGCGAGGCCTCCCCGAGGAGCTGCGCGATCCGCTCGGTGTCCTCCACCGGGACGTTGTAGCGAGCAGACAGCGTCGCCCGCGGCTGCGGCGGGAGGTTCTCGACGAACGGAATGCCGATGACCATGGATTCGTGCACCGGTCCGCAGACGGACGCCACGGCCTTGACCCGCTCGTCGGTGAATGCGAGCCGGGCCGCGCTGTTCCCGCCGTACGACTGGCCCATGGCTCCGATCCGCTCGGCGTCGATGCGCTGGTCGGTGAGCAGCACGTCGACGACGGCGCTGTACAGGCGGTCCGTGTCGGGCCGGTCGGCGGGCCAGTCCTTGCTGTCGCCGAAGCCGGCGTTGTCGAACGTGACCATGGCGGTACCGGCAGGAGCGAGGAACTCCTCGAACAGCATCCCGTTCTCGGTCTTGGAGAAGTCGACGCCGCCTGCGGTGACGACGACCGGGAACGGGCCCTCGCCCGCGGGCAGGTGGAGGAACGCCTCGAACGTTCCGCCCTCCAAGGGCACGTCCAGCCGCTCGAAGTTCCAGCCCGCGAGACGGGCCGCCTCCTCGTACGCGTCCTTCCCCTTCCGGAACGCCTCGTCCTCCCGTGCCGTCTCCCGGTGCTGGGGATAGCGGCGACCGTGAAGTAGAGCGATGCTCGGCGGTACTGGCTCAGTGCCGCGTGGGAATCGCCGCCGGACCGCGCGGCTTCGGCCTTGCGCGCGGCCTCCTCCGCCACGGCGGTCCACTCCGTGATCCAGTTGCCGGCGCCGTCGCCGATCACGGTGTCGAACCGCTCCGGATCCTCCCGCTCGCCCGTCGCCACCTGGATGCGGTGCAGGACCGCCGCCATCACCGCGGGATCGCCGCCATGAGTCGTCCAATCCTCCAGACGGACCTCACGGAACCACTTCTCCTCATCGAGCGCGAGCGGTTCGACGGGCGCAGCCGAGCCGGAGGTGGTGGCCGAGGGATCCACCCCGGCTCCGGTGTCAGGCGTTCCGATCGCTCCGCATCCCGCGGCGACCGACGTCACCACAGCGACGGAGACGGTCACCGCCCACCGCCGTACCTGATTCCGCATGTTCGTCCTCCTAGATCCACCGGACCTGCAATCGAGTGCAAAATGCACATGATTTTGGGGCGTACAGGACCACCCTCCGCCCCCGTTCCCGACCGTAGGATCGAATGGACATGACGGCCAGTGCACTCTTGTTACGGAAGACATGCGTCAGATGCATCTTGATCTCAACCTGCTGACCGCCCTCGACGCACTCCTCGAAGAGAGCAGCGTCGCCGGAGCTGCCGAGCGCCTCCACCTGTCCGCACCCGCGATGAGCCGGACGCTCGGCCGGATACGACGGATCACCGGGGACCAGATCCTGGTGCGCACCGGGCGGACGATGACGCCGACCCCGCACGCCCTCTCCATCAGAGGCGACGTGCACGACCTGGTGCAGCGAGCACACTCGCTGCTGGAGCCCGACGACGACCTGGACCTCACGGCGCTGGAGCGCGTGTTCACCGTGCGCTGCCACGACGCCGTGACGGCCGTGATCGGGCCGAAGGTCATCGCCGACGCCCGCGCGCAGGCCCCCGGAGTCGCGATCAGGCTGCTCGCGGAGGCCAGCGCCGACACCAACGAGCTGCGACACGGACAGATCGACCTGGAGGTCGGCTCGACCGAGCCCGCACTGCCGGACGTCAACCACCGGCGGATCGGCGCCCACCGGCTCGTCGCCGCCCTGCGCCCGGACAACCCCCTCGCCACCGGCCCGTTCACCGCCGCCCGGTTCGCCGCTGCGGACCACATCATCGTCTCCAGGCGAGGGCGCCTCTCCGACCCGATCGACGACCGGCTCGCCGCGATGGACCTGCGGCGGCGCGTCGTCGCCTCGCGCCGACCAGCACCGCCGCGCTGCACATCGTCGCCGACAGCGACCTGGTCGTCGCCGTGCCGGAGACCATCTGCGGTCCGATGCTGCGCACGTTCGGGCTCGTCACCAGGGTGTTGCCCTTCGAGCTCACCGAGGTACCGCTGCACCTGGCCTGGCACCACCGCTATGACAACGACAAGGCGCACCAGTGGCTGCGCCGCAGGGTCGAAGCAGCGTGCATCGCCGCCGGCGGGGAACAGGCCGCAGCCGAGCACTGACGAGCCCCGGGTGGGGTCCGGCTCATCCGGCGGGCACGGGCGTACGGCGCAGGCCACCACGATCAGCGAGACCAGCGCCCACAGCGGGATCGTGCTGATCGCCCAGCTCACGGCGAAGGGCGGGCCTGGCTGCTCCAGCACGGTGAACGGGGGTAGCTCCCCGACGCCCTGCCCCTCGGGCCCCTCGACGGTGAACCGCATCCTCCACTCGCCGGGCGCGGGCAGGCTCTGCACGTCCATCCCCCACACCTCGCGCTTGCGGGGGTGCCGGGCCAGCGGCTGGCTGTAGGCCGTTCCGTCCCCGATGTCCTCGAACGACTCGGGCCCGATGACCTCGAGCGTCCCGGACTTGTCGGCGATCCCCCCGTCCGGGGCGAAGGTGAAGTCGAGCGACTGCATCGCCCGCACCGGCCAGGTGCTGAAGCCGACCGTGATCCGGTACGGGCCTGCCTGCACCAACTCCGCGTGCACGACCTCCACCGGCTCGAAGGCGGCGGCAGGCAGCGCCGTCCCGAGCAACAGCGCGATCGTGGCCGCCAGCACCGCGATGGCCCTACGCATGACGGACCTCCGCGCCGGAGAACCGCAGCATGGCGCCGAAGCGGGCACCGAGGAACCCCGCCACCGCGCCGACCACCTTCCCCACCGCGGCCATCAGGAGAACGGTGAGGAGCTCCGGGCTTCGCCGCCGTACAGCCACGCTTCCTGCAGCGGTAGGCAGCCGCCGATGACGGTGCCGGCGATCGCACCGATCAACCACGCCGGCGCCCGCCGAAGCACCCCCACGAGGACGCCGACCAGGAGCAGGACCATCGGGATCATCGCCGAATGGCCGGGCACACCCTCGAGGAAATCGCGCATCGGCAGCCCGATCGCATCGGCGTACAGCACCGTGGCCCACGGCGAGAACCACCACAGCACCGCCTGCATCGCCGCCACCGCGGCCACGACGCCGACCGCGGCGCGCCCGTCGAGGGCGCGTGCGGACATCACCACGACGACCACGCACACGAACACCACACCTGCGCCCACCACGGTGGCCTCGTCGACCGGCAGCGCCTCGAGACCCATCACCGTCACGACGCTGAACGCGATCAGCGTGGCCGCGCTGAGCATCGTGCCGACCACGCCCCAGCGGGCCCGCCGCGCCGCCATGAAGACGACGAGCGCGCCGACCATCGTGATCTGGATCGACAGCAGGAACCCGATGTGCGGCGGCGAGGCGATCGTGACGTCGAAGCCGTACAGGCCGTGCCACCACTCGTCCCACAGCCCGTAGAGCAGGAACCCGGCCGCCCCCGTCCCGGAGATCAGGTAGCCGACCGGCGCGGCGAACGTCCGGCCGAACACACCGACCGCCCGGCCACCGACGGCCGGATCGATGGGCTCTCCCCTGCGCTGCGCCGCCGTGGTCGACAGCACCACGGCCAGGCTCGCGAACCCGGCCACCGCGCTACCGGCGTACAGGAACAGGTGCGGCATCGTGAAGAACGTGTCCGGGCCCACGTCGTTGTGCCACTGGATGTCCCAGCTCAGCCCGATCAGGGAGAGCAGCGCACCCCCCAGCACGAAACTCGCGGGGACCAGGCCCCGCCGGGACGTGGTCGCGTCCATGAGGACACTCCTCTCAGTCGACGAACAACGGAAGAACGGCTCGCTCGGTGGCGGACAGGGAGACCACCACCTCCCAGTAGCCGGGCATCGGGATCTCGATCTCCGCCACGCGGTAGCGCGCCTCGCCGGTGCGTGCGGCGGTGGCCGCCGGGAGCGCGTGTCCCATCTGCGGCATCACGAGCTCCACCTCGATCGCGTCCGCGACGGACGGATCTCCGGTGGTGTCGGTGACCTCGAGGTCGAGCGTGTTCGGGCCCGGCTTCGGATCGTCCACGGTCAGGGTCACCCGGTGCTGCGCCGTCCGGACGCTCGTCGTCGCCTGCGGACCGGAAGGCCACCACAACAGAGCGGCGACGGCGACGACGACCACGGCCGCCACCACCCAGAAGACGGGCCTCACCCCTGCACCTCGCTCGCTGCGGGCACGTCGACCACCATCGGGACCGTGACGATGGAGTAGTCGCGCTCTACCTGGACCCACGCCAGGTAGCGGCCGGGCAAGGGGAACGTGTAGGTGAACCGGACGTCCGGGCCGAACGCGGCGACGCTCTCGTCGGGCCCGCCGGGGAACGTCGGCGATCGCGGGACCATGGCGTGCACGTGGGCCCAGATCGGCGCGGCCGCCGCGGTCCCGGGGCCGTCGACCGGCCCGACGACGATCATGTGCCCGACCATCCCCAGCCAGGGCTGCAGCGTCGCCGAACCGAACTCGGCCGTGACCGTGCTCGACGCCCCGGCCGGCCGGATCGCCAGGGCCGGACCGGCCGTCCCGGGCTCGACCGCTGCCCAGGTGGGGGCTCCGACGCCGACCGCTCCGACGCCGACCGCTCCGACGTCGACCGACGAGCGGACCAACTGGGTCCCGCCGCCGCGACGAGCCAGCTCCGCCCCGACGGCGTGGGTCCCGGCCTCGGACGGGTCGAGCCGCGCCCGGTAGTCGCCGGGCGCCAGCCGGACCGGGTGCAGGTGCTTCATGGCCCCCGACGGGGAGACCACGACCAGGTGGATCAGGGCGGCGTGGTGGACCAGCAGGTCGTCCACCGGACGGCCGGTCGCCCCGTCGCTCACCCGGAGGCGCAGGTCCGCCCCCTCCATGGTCGCCACCAGGTTCACCGCGGGCCGCGCCATGTCCGTCAGCGGGGGCCGCCGGTAGGGATCGTTGACGGACCCGGCCGTGGGGTCCAGGTCGGCACCGGGAGCCGGGGGCGTGGGGATCGTCGGGGCGAGTACGCCCGCGGTGAGCGCCACGGCCAGGGCGGCGACCACACCGCCGGTCGGCACCAGCGCGAGCCCGACCCGCCCGGTCACCGCGGTGCCGAGGGCGAGGAACAGCAGCACCCCGGCCGCGACGAAGCCGCCGTAGACGGCCTTCTCCCACGGCGGCGTGACGATCGCGGGGACGATGAATCCGATCGTGGCCACCTGCTCGCCGTCGTCGACCGCGAGCTCCCACGGCCCCGCGCGGTCCACCCGCAGCATCCCGGTGTGGAAGCCCGGGGCGGCGCCGAGATCAACCGTCGTGGCGCTCACGGTCTCGCCCGCCGTGCTCGCTCGCAGCGCCAGCCTGCCCGCGGGCGTCCCCACGTGCGTGACGACGTCGACCTGCAACGGGGCGGACGGGGCGTCCACCCGACGGATGATCACCGTCAGCTCCCGGTCCCCCAGTGTCTGAGCCACCTGGAGGTCCGCCCCGGTCGTGCCGCCGTCGGCCGCCGCGGGCGTGGCGGTGCCGAGGACCAGGACGAACACCGCGACGACGACCGCCACGATCTTCGATCGCGCCGCTGAGCCGATCCCGTCGGTGTCCATGCCGCCCCCCTGACCCAGCCCGTCGACCACGGGCAACACGTGCATATTACACACTTTGAGCCAGCAGTCATCGCATGTAGATCAGCCAGTGACAGGACGGATCAGATATGAACATGCGTCATGCACGGTTTACCGAGTGGCCTCCCATGCGGTGACGTTGTCGCGGACGAACTCGGCGAAGGTGCGAGGTGGACGGCCGGTCAGATCCAGCACGGCGGTGGTGACCCGGGCTTCCTCGCCGGCGTCGAGGCCGGCGTCGACGGCGGCGAGCGCGTCGGCGAGCGGTTCCGGTATCCCCGCGGCCCGGTAACCGAGGGCCAGGTCGTCGGCCCCGATGGGTTCGACCCGGACCGGTCGGCCCGCGTGTGCGGTGATGATCTCCGCCGCCTCCCGGTAGCTGAGCGCCTTCGGACCGGTGAGCAGGTGGTCCCGCTGGTCGTGCGCGGGGTTGCCGGCGTCGGTCAGGAGCGCGGCGGCGGCTGCGGCGATGTCCCGGGCGTCGATCCAGCCCACCCGGCCCGCACCGGCTGCGGTGCGGATCTCTCCGTGGCTCCGGATCCGGTCGCCCATCGGGTGCGGGCTCAGGAAGTTCTGCATGAACCCGGACGCGCGCAGCACCACCCAGCCGGGCCGGGCCCGCACCCGTTCGGCCAGCTCCAGTGCGCCGGGCGCGTTCGGCAGCACGATCGCGGAGCCGAGCAGCACCACGCGCCGCACGCCGAGGCGTTCCGCCTCGGCGAGGAACGGACCGACCAGCGGCACCGGATCCAGCGCGAACGGCGGCGGCACCAGGTAGACGCGGTCCACCCCGCTCAGCGCGGCGTGGTGGGTGGCCGGGTCCTCCCAGTCGAACCGGACCGCGTCGGGGTCGTCGACAGCCGGGTTGCGGCTGGCGACCCGAACCCGCACCCCGCTCCCACGCAACAGCTCGGCCAGCGCGGCCCCGGTCTTCCCGGTGCCGCCGGTGATCAGCACACCGGTCATCGGACGCCCTCCGGGCGCAGCGCGACGAGCAGCTCGGGCAGCACCCCGGCCGCGGATGCGGCAGCTACGGGGTTCCAGTAGTCGCGGTAGCGGGTGATGAGGCCGTCGTGCGTGGTGACGACGGTGACGTAGTCCAGCCGGTAGGGCGCGCCGGTGCGGACCGTCCGCCCGTGCGCGGTGAACTCCACGACGATGGTGTCGGGCTGTTGCGTGTGGTGCACGGTGACGGCCGGTACGGAGCGGACGTCCATCAGCTCCGGGTAGCCGGCCAGGTAGGCCCGGACGGCTTCGCGCCCGGCCAGCCGCGCAGGCGAGCCGCCCTCCGCGAAGGGGAACTCGGCGGTGCCGTGATCCGCCCAGAGGTCGGCGATGGCATCCATGTCCTTGGCCAGCAACAGATCCAGCAGCCTGCGGAACGTCTCCTCGGGGGTGCGTGGCGCCGTCGTTCGTGACATCGGGACTCTCCAACCTCTGCGCGGGACGTGGCCCCACCAGGCTGGGCGCGGGAGCACGGGGACGGAACGGACGGGTGATCCCCCGACCACCGGTGCGTGGATATCGCGGGCGCCGCTGTGCCAACCTGCTGTGGTGAGCGAAGGTGAACTGGCCGACTTCCTGCGCCGCAGGCGGGAGGCGCTGCACCCGGACCGGGTGCCCGGCGCCCACCCGCGCGGCCGGCGGGCCCGGCGCACCCCGGGGTTGCGCCGGGAGGAGGTCTCCGCGCTGGCCGGGGTGTCCACGAGCTACTACGAGCGGCTGGAACAGGCCCGCGCCCCGCGCCCGTCGCCCCAGGTGCTGGCCGCGCTGGGCACGGCACTCCAGCTCACCGCCGCGGAGCGCGAGCACCTGGCGCGGTTGGCGGGTCAGGTCCCGCCCAGCACGCCCGCCGACCGCACGCCCGTACCCGCCGACGCACGTCGGCTGCTGCACCGGCTCGGACCGATCCCCGCCTACCTGGTCGACGACCGGGAGGACGTCCTGGCGTGGAACCCGGCGGCTGCCGCGCTGATCATCGACTTCGCACAGCTGCCCGTCGAGGAGCGCAACACCGTGGCGCTGTCCATTCGGCTGGGCGGCACGCTCTGCGCGGCACCCGCAGGCGACGAAGGCGCGTTCGCCCGGCACGCCGCCGCCGAACTGCGCGCGACCAGCGCGCGTCTCCCCGGAGACGGCGCGATCAGCGAGCTGGTCAACGCGTTCGCCGCGCACGACCCGGAGTTCGCCGCCGCCTGGCGCAGCCACGACGTCCGGCCCCGGCCGGCGCTCCGCAAACGCCTGCACCACCCCGAGCTCGGCGAGCTCGAACTCGAGCGCCAGACCCTCGTGGTGCCCGGCACCGGCCTGCGGCTCGTGATGTACACCGCAGACCCGGGCACCCCGGACGCTGCCGCACTCGCCCGCTTGGCGGAACGCTGACGGAGCCGCGTCACGCCGGCCGCTCGTCGGCCGGTGCGGCGCGGAGGCACGCGAAGGGGTCGATGCCGGTCAGATCGGCGCTGGCCGCCCACAGGTGGGCCGCCAGTGCGGCGTCGGCGAGCACGCCCCGCACCGGTTCGAGCCGGGGAGCGCCGCGCAGCCCGAACAGCCGGGGCCCCCACAGCTGTCCCCCACCAACGGACGGGTCGAGGACCGCCCGCACCGCGGGCCATGCGGCGGCGTCCTTGCCCTGCAGGAAGACACCTACGGGCAGGCCGCGCAGCCGCTGGCCGGTGGTCCGGTGGTGGACCGGCGGGCGGGACGGGGTGAGCGAGTCCAACGCACCGCCGGGGTGGTTCACCACGCTCACCGTGGCGCTTCCGGCGGTCCGCAGCCTGCGGTCGAGCTCGAACCCGAACAGCATCTGGGCCAGCTTCGACCGGGCGTAGGCGTCCTTGGGCCGGTACCCGCGGGTGAACTGCAGGTCGTCGAGGTCCAGCCGGGCGGACTTCGCGACGAAGCTGCCGGTGGTGACGACCCGGCCCGCGGGAGCGGCGGAGAGCAGCGGCGCCAGCCGCCCGGTCAACGCGAAGTGCCCGAGGTGGTTGGTGGCGAACGTCAGCTCGTGGCCGTCCCTGGTCTCGCGCCGTCCGGGGCGGTCGAGCAGCACACCGGCGTTGCACACGAGCGCGTCGAGGCGATCGAGCTCCAGCCCGTCCACCGCGGCCTCGATCGCGGCCGGGTCGGACACATCGAGGGCCAGGTGCCGCACCCGCGCATCGGGCACGCGGGACCGGATCGCGGTGAGGGCGGCGGCGGCTCTGGCGGTGTCCCGGCTGCCGAGGACCACGAGGCACCGGCGCCGGCGAGCTGTTCGGCGACGAAGTAGCCGATGCCCGCGTCACCTCCGGTGACCAGGACGTTCTTGTCGTGGGCCGGAGGGAGCCCGCCGACGTCCCAGCGCCGCCCGCGAGTGGTGGATGACATGTCGGCTCCCATCCGTCACGCAGCCGCGACGCCGCGCAGCGCGCCGGTCAGCGTCGCGATCGGATCGTCCGGGGCGTCGAGGGTCCGCCACGCGACGTAGCCGTCCGGGCGGATCAGCGTGGCCCCGGAGGCTTCGATGCCGTAGGCGCTCCGGAACGCCCGCGGGTCGCGGGTCGTGACGTCCCCTCCGATGTGGACGAACGTCGCGTCGACGCCCAGTTCGCCGGCAGCACAGGTGGTGGCGGCGGCCCACCGGGGATCCTCGGAGAGGAGCACCCAGCCGCGCTGGAAGAGGTCCAGGAGCGACAGCTCGCGGTCGGCTGTCCGCGCCTCGACGTGGGGTGCGCGGGTTCCGGGTTGACCTGCCCACTGGTCCGGTCGCCGTGCGGGCGGGAGGTCCGGCCCGGCGCCGTGGACCGCGGCCGAGCGGTACAGCTGCCCCAGCTCGATGGCGTCGTCGTCGATGACCTCCGCCGGGGACTCCCCCGTGTCGAGGTACGCCTTGTAGTCGGCACGGGCGAAGATCTGCTCGTGCCGCAGCCAGGCGATCGGCCTGCGTTCGGCGTCGTAGGTCTCCAGCAGCCGTGGCGCGGAACGCCCGGCGAGCACCGCGGCGAGCTTCCAGGCGAGGTTGTGCGCGTCCTCGATGCCGGTGTTGGCGCCGAACCCACCCCGGTTGGGCGGGAGCTGGTGCGCGGCGTCGCCCGCGAGGAACACCCTTCCGGCGCCGAACCGGTCGGCGATCGACGCGGCCAGCTCCCAGCGACCGGAGGCGAGCAGCTCGATCGGCAGGTCGGACCGGCCGATCGCCTGCCGCACGACCGCGCGCTGCCGCGCCTCGTCACGGTCGGTGTCGTCGCCGAGCATGACCACCCAGGTTTCCGCTGAGTGCGCTGGCGGGCCGGCCTCGTACCGGGCGTACTCGGGCGGTTCGCCGGTGTGCTCAGCGGGAAGCTGGATCCGCCGATTTATGCACCGGACTACCGGTTCGGAACACTAGCGGGTGAGCGACCCGATCGCGTCGCGGGTGCCG
Organism: Pseudonocardia sp. CNS-004; assembly: GCA_001942185.1. Taxonomy (GTDB): domain Bacteria; phylum Actinomycetota; class Actinomycetes; order Mycobacteriales; family Pseudonocardiaceae; genus Pseudonocardia. Next base: position 57,010 of record MKJV01000098.1, on the reverse strand, counting down.
CCCACCGCGCCGAGCACGGTGCGCACGAGCAGGTCGACCTTCGCCGCGACCTCGTCCGCGGCGCGGAGGGGGCGAGAGTGGGCGAGTCGGCGGGCAGCTCGTGCACCTCGTGGAGCAGGGCGAGGTACACGCGACGCCCCCACGCCGGGTCGGCCGCGGTGATCGCCCCCGCCTCCCGCAGCCGCACGAAGAGCTGGTCGAGGCGGTCGAGCACCTCCGGCGTGAGGGCTGCGAAGAGCCCGACGGCGAAGCGGTGGGTGAGCTTCAGCTCGAAGACGATCTCCGTGAGGCGCTGCAGGGCGACGAGAGGCGGCGCGGTGTCCACGCGGGCCTCGCCCAGCGCCTGCAGGTAGCGCTCGTTGAGCTGCGCGGCCAGTGCGTCCAGCAGCGCGGTGCGCGACGAGAAGCGCCGGTGGACGGTGACCCGGGCCAGCCCCGCGGCGTCGGCGATCCGTTCCAGGGACGCGGCCGGGTCGTCGGCGAGCACAGCCTCGGCGGCCTCGAGGATGCGGGCCGTGCTGCGTTCGGCGTCTGCCCGGATCCGGCGCGGTACACCGCCTCCGTCCATGCCACCTCCCCCGTCCACGTCACCCTAACCGGCGCTATCTGAGTCATTGACGTCACAGTTGTTGCTATAACTGATACATCTGAGTATCACTATGGGCATGGATCTTCAACTTGCCGGCACGCACGTCCTCGTCACCGGAGCGAGCAAGGGCATCGGACTCGCGATCGTCGGGGCGTTCCGGGCGGAGGGCGCGTCGGTGATCGCCTCGGCCCGCCGCAGCACCCCCGAGCTCGAGGCCACCGGGGCCACCTTCGTCGCCGCCGACCTCGCCGGCGCGGACGGTCCGCGGCGCCTCGTCGAGGCGGCACTGTCCATCGCCCCGCGCATCGACGTCCTGGTCAACAACGCCGGCGGCGGCGAGCTCGCCGACGGCATTCTGGAGGACCCGTTCAACGGCGGGCCCGACGCCTGGGCGGGCGCGTTCGCCCTCAACCTCGGCGCGGCGGTGGAGACCACCCGGGCCGCACTTCCCGCGCTCGTCGAGGCCGGGGGCGCCGTGGTGAACATCAGCTCCGACAGCGCCCGGCGCCCGTGGACGACCCCACTTCCCTACTCCGCGGCCAAGGCCGCCCTCAACGCGTTCTCCCGGGCACTGGCGGAGCGGGTGGCGGCGTCCGGGGTGCGGGTCAACGTGGTGTCACCGTCGGCCACGCGCACGCCGATGCTGGTGGGCGAGGACGGGTACGGCGCGAAGGTGGCCACGAGCATGGGCGTCGACCTCGACACCTTCGTGACCTCCATGCCGAAGCAGAACGGGATGCTCACCGACACCCTGATCGACCCCGCCGAGATCGCCCGGGCCGTGCTGCTGCTCGCGTCCCCGGCCATGCCGAGCGCCATCGGCGCGAACTGGGCGGTCGACGCTGGGGCCACGAAGTTCGCATGAGACCGGCCGGTCACGTCAACCGGGCGATCTCCTCGGCCACCCGCTCCGGGCGGTGCGCGTGGAGATCGTGGTCGCCGCCGCGGAACTCCACGAGCTCCGCGTTCGACAGGGATGTGACCGCTTCTGCGAGCTGTTCGCGCTTCCGGGCCGGGGTGGCGTCGCCGGTTGCCGCGAGCAGCAGCACGCGGCACCGCACCGACGGGTAGAGCGTCCGCGGTCGGTGCCGGAGCGAACTGCCGATGATCGCGCGGTGCCGCTCGCGCTCCAGTCGTGGCGTCACGCTGCCGTCGGCCCGCTCGCGGAGGTTGCCCAGCACCCCCTCGACGGCAGCGTCGGGCCAGTCCGGGTGACCTGCGTGCAAGCCGGCGCGAACCGCCGCCTCGGTCACGCCGTCGAACCGCGGTGGCGCCAGCACCGACCACGCCGCGTCGAGGTCGGGGAACTGGTCACCCAGGTGCAACCACCCACCGTCGACGAGCGCGAGCCCGTGCACGAGCCCGGGACGGTCGGCGGCGAGCTGGAGCGCGATGTTGCCACCCCACGCGTGCCCCGCGACGACGGGCGCGCGCCAATCGAGGTCCGCGCAGACCGCGGCGAGGTCCTCGGCCGCCAGCCGGGTGGGGTCGGTCGGAGCCGCGTCGAGGTCGTCGGTGTCGGTGTCCGGGACGTCCTCGGACGAACCGTGACCGCGCAGGTCCACCGCGACCACCGGGTGCCCCGCCCCGGCGAGCCTCGCGGCGACGCGTCCCAGAGCCGGGCGTTGGACGACAGGCCGTGCACCAACAGCACCGGCCGGCCACCGCCACCCCGCCATCGCGCGCGCCAAGCCCCACCGGTCCGACCGTGACCACCTCGGGCGTCAGCACCTGGAGAGCCTAGGGGCGCGCAGTCGGAACCGATTCGCCGCGGCTGGTTCGGACCCTGGCCGGGTGCCCGGATGACATGGGTCCGCCCACAACCGGACACATGTCCGGTACTGTGCGGCGAACCGGACATGTGTCCACTACACGGGAGGCACTCATGCGCACGCTCGACGACACGGTCGTGGCGATCACCGGAGCGAGCAGCGGCATCGGTGAAGCCACGGCCTACCTGCTGGCCGACCGCGGCGCTGCGGTCGCCCTGGGCGCGCGCCGCGGCGACCGGATCGACGCCGTCGCCGCCACCATCCGCGGCACCGGTGGCCGGGCGACCAGCTGCACGACCGACGTCACCAGGCCCGACGATCTCCATCGGCTGGTCGCGACCACCGTCGCGGAGTTCGGCCGGATCGACGTGCTGGTCAACAACGCCGGCATCGCGCCGATCAGCCCGATCGCCGCCCTCGACACCGAAGCATGGGCCGCCATGATCGACGTGAACCTGCGCGGGGTGCTGCACGGCATCACCGCAGCGCTCCCCGTGTTCCGCGAGCAGGGCAGGGGGCACCTCGTGACCACGGTGTCCACGGCCGGTCTGACCGTCACCCCCACGATGGCCGTCTACGCCGCGACCAAGAACGCCGTCCGCACGCTCCTGGAGACCCTGCGCGCGGAGTCGACCGACGGCCTGCTGCGCACGACCGCCATCTCCCCCGGCTACATCCGCACGGAACTCGCGGGCTCCATGACCGATCCAGGTGTCCGGGAACAGGTTCGCGGCAGCATGGACGCCATCGGCATCCCGCCGGAGGCCGTCGCCCGCACGATCGCGTTCGCGATCGAACAGCCGTGGGACGTCGAGATCGGCGAGCTCACCATCCGGCCGACCACCCAGGGATAAGGCCGGGCCCGGAGGCCCGGCGCGTCGATCAGCCGAGGTCGGACATGTCGAGCACGAAGCGGTACCGGACGTCGCCGCACCCGAGGCGGTCGATGGCCTCGTTCACCCGCGCCGACGGGAGGACCTCGACGTCGGCGACGACGCCGTGCTCGGCGCAGAAGTCCAGCATGGCGGCGGTGACGGGCAGGCCTCCGCTGCCGGCGGAGCTGAGCTTCTTGCGGCCGACGAGCAGGTCGAGGGTCTCCACGGTGACCGGGCCGAGGTGCCCCACCTGGCTGAGCGTCCCGTCCATGGCGACCAGCCGCAGGTAGGGGCCGAGGTCGTGGGGGGTGGCGATGGTGTCGATGACGACGTCGAACCGGTCCCGGGCGGCGGCCATCCGATCCTGGTCGCCGGAGACGAGGAGGTCGCGGGCACCGAGCCTGCCTGCGTCCTCGGCCTTGCCTGCCGACCGGCTGATGACCGTGGTGTCGGCGCCGAGCGCCACGGCGAACTTGACCGCGAGGTGCCCCAGACCGCCCAGCCCGGCCACGGCGACCCGGGTGCCCGGGCCCACGCCGAGGGCGTGCAGCGGCTCCCACACGGTGATCCCGGCACACAGCAGCGGCGCCGCGGCGGCGGGTCGAGGCCGGCCGGAAGGGGGTGGGCGAACCGGTCGCGGACGACGTACTCGCGGGTGTAGCCGCCCAGGGTGCGGGATCCGTCGTGGCGGTCGGCGCCGCCGTAGGTCAGCGTCGGGAACTCGTGGCAGAAGTTCTCCTGCCCGGCCCGGCACATGGCGCACCGGCCGCACGAGTCGACGATGTTGCCGACCGCGACGGGGTCACCGACGCCGAAGCGCGTGACGTCGGACCCGGCGGCGGTGACGATCCCCGTGAACTCGTGGCCGGGCACGAGCAGCGGATCCCCGTGCGACCGGGCATGCAGGGCGTGCAGGTCGGTGTGGCACACGCCGCAGAAGTCGACGCGCACGGCGATGTCGTCGGGGCGCAGGTCGCGGCGTTCGACGGGCAGCCGGCGCAACGTCGTCGCGGCGCCGTCCACGCCCCACCCCACGGTGTTCCTCATCCCAAGCCTCCAAACAGACTGTTCGGTCTATTCCGACGATAGCAGACCGACTGGTCTGTTGGATAAGGTGCGCGCATGACCGAGCGGCCGCCCCTCACCGCCCGTGGCGCTGCGACCCGCGACCGCATCATCGAGGCCGCCACGCGCGAGTTCGCCGAGCACGGGATCGCCGGAGCGCGCGTCGAACGGATCGTGGCCGCGGCACGCACCAACAAGGCGCAGCTCTACGGGTACTTCGGCAGCAAGGACGGGCTGTTCGACGCCATCTTCCGCAGTTCCCTGGAGCGGATCGTCAACGTCGTCCCGATCGACGCCACCGACCTCGCCGACTGGGCCGTGCGCCTCTACGACGAGTACCTGCGCCGCCCCGACCTCATCCGGCTGGCCACGTGGACCCGCCTGGAGCGCCGCCCGGCCGGGCACCTCGTCGACGACGCCCACCGGCTCGACGACCACAAGCTGCGCGCCATCGCCGACGCCCAGGCCGCGGGCGTCGTGGCGCCCGGTGACCCGTTCGACGTGATGGCCATGGTCATCGCGATGTCCATGGCATGGTCACCGGTCAGCAACGTCTACGCCGCCACCGCCGACGAACCCGCGGACGTGCACGAGCAGCGCCGCGCCCTCCTGCGCGAGAGCGTCCGCCGCGCCGTGATGACCGGCCGGGACTGAAACGGCTCAGGCCGGGACAAGGCTCTCCAGGACCTTGCAGCCGGCGCCCGTGCCGTCCTCCGCGCGGATCGACGCGCCGAGCTCCGCGGCCCGCCGCCGGTACTCCTCGTCGCGGACGAGATCTCCGACGCGTTCGGCCAGCCCGGCGGCGAGCCGCTTGGCAGGCAACGGCGCGGGCCCCGCGCCTGCAGCGCTCACCCGCGCACCCCAGAACGGCTGATCACCGAGGAACGGGCAGATCAGCGACGGCCTCCCGGCGCGCAGGCCGGCCGCTGTGGAGCCGGCACCGCCGTGGTGGACGACCGCGGCGACCCGCTCGAACAGCCAGTCGTGCGGCACGGCGTCGACGACCAGCACCTCGTCCGACGGCGCGTCCCCCGCCCTCAGGCCACCCCATCCCGTGGCGACGATTCCCCGCAGGCGGTTCGCCTCGAGCGCCCCGAGCACGGCGTCCCGCCGCTCGTCGGCGCCCTTCCCGAAACCCATCGACCCGAACCCGACGTACACCGGCGGCTCGCCCGCGGCCAGGAACCCGGCCAGCCGGTCATCGGGTGTCCACGCCGGGTCGGGCGGCAGGAACCAGTAGCCGGTGACGTGCGCGGAGGGCGGGAAGTCGGCCGGCACCGGCACCACGTGCCTGCTGTAGGGGTAGAGAACGGGCACCGGCGTCCCGTCGGGGTTGCGGAGCGGGTCGGCGAACCGGCCGATCCTGCCCAGCCCGATCCGGCTCCGGAAGTCGTTGATCATCCCGCCGTACATGACCGTCGCCATGCGGGTGAACGCGTAGGACGCGCGGTTGCCCCAACCGCCCAGCGATGCGCCGCCCGCGAAGGGGATCGGGAACGCACGCGTCGGCGTGTAGAACGGGAGCGGGATCGACAGCACCCCGGGCACGCCGAGCGCCTCCGCGATGTGCGGGCCGGCCAGGCACTTCGGGTGGTACACGATCAGATCGGGGGCCGCGGCGCGGGCGGCGGCCCACTGCTCCTCGACGAGCTCACCCATCGCCTCCCGCATGACACCGAGCGTCCGCAACGCGTCCCGCGGCCCGCTCAGCTCGGGCATGATCTCCTGCAGCATCGTGAGCATCCGGGAGCCTGCGGGGTGCATCCCGACGCCCACCCCGGCGACCAGATCGCGGAACCCCTCCGGGACCGCGAGCGTCACGTCGTGGCCCCGGTCCCGCAGTGCGCCGGCGAACGCGACGTAGGGCTGGATGTCGCCGCGGGTGCGAAGGTGGTGATCAGGATGCGCACGGTGGCCGCCTTGGTGGTCGCCCGAGCGGCGGGCCCGGGCAGAGGACAACGACTGCCGACCAGACTTCCCGGCGCACCTCCCGCAGCATATCCGCGCCGCCGCCGGGGTGCGTGGCACCGCGCCGAAACGCTGCGCAACCGCGCGGCAACGCTGCGCCGACCCGTGCAACATGATCTCGTTCCGAGCGTCACCACGAGGACACACCGCCGCCCGACTCTTTCCCCATGACGACGGCGAGCCCAGCCAGGGTGCATGACGCGCACCGGCACCTCGGGGTGCTGCCGGCTCACCCGTTCTACGGAGGGCCGCCGGTCAACCCGGACACCACGGCCCGGGCCACGATCGCCGAGCTGATCGCCGACCTCGACCGGGACGGGGTCGAGCGGGCGCTGGTGCTGCCCAACTACGGCGTGCCCGACCCGAGCACGTCGTTCGCCCTGAACGACCTGGTCGTCGAGGCCGCGCACCACGACGACCGCATCCTCGCCGGGCTGTGGACCTCGCCCCGGCCGCAGGACGCCGCCGCCACCGGGAAGGCGCTCGCGCTCGCAGGCGAGCGCGGTGTGGCCGCGCTGAAGCTGTCCTTCCTGCTCGGCGGGCGGGCCGGCGACGAGGCCTGCCGCCCGCAGCTGGACGCGATCTTCGCGGCCGCCCGGGAGCACGGGCTCGTCGTGCACGTGCACACGAGCCCGGGTGCGGCGAGCGACATCGACGAGGTCGGGCTGCTCGTCGAGCGCTACGCCGACGACGTCCCGGTGCACCTCGTGCACCTCGGCGGGGGGATGAGCGGGCACATCAAGCTGATCGGGCACCGCTTTCTCGACTGGGTCGCCGCCGGGAAGCGCGTCTACACCGACACCAGCTGGGCGATCGGGTTCGCGCCCCGCTGGCTCGCCGCCGAGATCGAACGCCGCGGCATCGGAGCCGACCGCGTGCTCTTCGCCTCCGACGAGCCGTGGGGCGACTTCGCAGGCGAACACGCGCGGCTGCGCGCCGCGACCGGTGACGGCGAGCTCGCCGAGCTCGCCTTCACCCGCAACTTCGAGGCCCTCCACGGCTTCGAGTGATCACCAGTCCCACACCGATCAACACCGCTGAGAAGGAGCCGTCATGACCCAGACCGCCCCCGCCACCACCGGAACGCCGCTGATCTCGGACGAGGACCTCGAGGCCAACCAGCAGGCGAGCCTCGCCGAGATCCCCCACCCGTCACTGCCCGCCGGCAGCAACATCTACGGCTCCACCAAGATCTTCCCCGACTACCAGGCCGGTGAGGGCGAGTGCTACTTCACCCTCGTCCACGGCATCGCGCACGAGTCGTCGGTGAGCTTCGTGGCGGTCCTGCAGGCACTGCGTGCCCTGCGGAAGGGCTTCGACTCGGTGCTGTACTTCTACGGCCCCGCCGCGATGAACGCCATGGCCACCCGCGGCTTCCCGACCACCGGCGACTCCGCGTTCCCCGGCGAGCACAACATCAACACCCAGATCGAGCGGTTCATCGCCGAGGGCGGCACCGTCTACGTCTGCCGCTTCGGGCTCTCGCTGCACGGCCTCCGCGAGGAGGACCTGATCGCCGGGTGCATCCCGAGCCACCCGCTCGACGTCCAGGACGCGCTGATCCACTACGCGCGCAAGGGCGCCATCATCAACTCCACGTACAACCTCTGAGTCGGCCGTGACGACCCAGGTATCCACCCGGGTGGACATCGCGATCCTGGGCGTCAGGGTCGACGCCCCGGTCTCCCGCCGGGCGGGCGCCGGTCCGAGCGACGACGGGCACGTGCTGCTCGACGGCCGCGCCGCCGCCCTGCCGATCGACCCGGCGAGCCCGTACTCGATCAGCGGTGGCAGGCTGCTGCTCGACGGGGCCGACCTCGGCCTCGAGGCCACGCCGGTGCGGCGGCCGCGGTTCTACGACCTCGCCACCGCGGACGGGGTGCCCTACGAGAAGCTCGCCCGCCTGCACGGGCGCGACGTCCTCGCCACCACGGTCGTGCAGACCTGCATCCGCTACGCCGAGGACCAGCGGTGCCGGTTCTGCGCGATCGAGGCGTCGCTGGCAGCGGGCTCGACCACCGCGGTGAAGAGCCCCGCACAGCTCGCCGAGGTGGCCGAAGCCGCGGTCCGGCTCGACGGCGTGCGGCAGATGGTCATGACCACCGGCACCACGAACGGCCGCGATCGCGCGCCCGGCACCTCGCCCGGTGCGTCCGGGCGGTTCTGGACGCCGTGCCCGGTCTGCCCGTCCAGGTGCAGTGCGAGCCCCCGGCCCCGGACGACCTCGCGGCGATCCGCGAGCTGCACGATGCGGGAGCCACCGCGATCGGCATCCACGTCGAGTCGCTCGACGACGCCGTGCGGCGGCGCTGGATGCCGGGCAAGGCCACCGTGCCGCTCGCGCAGTACGACGCAGCATGGGACGAGGCCGTGCGGGTGTTCGGGCACAACCGGGTGTCGACCTACCTGCTCGTCGGCCTCGGCGAGGACCCGGACGAGCTGGTCGACGGCGCATTGGCGCTCGCCGACCGCGGTGTCTACCCGTTCGTGGTGCCCTACCGGCCCCTCGCGGGGACCCTCGCGATGGCCGACGGCGCCGGGCCTCCCGACCCGGCCGTCCTGGGGGCCGTCACCCGGCGCGTCGCCGCCGGGCTGCGGGCCCGCGGCATGTCCGGCGCGACCAGGCGCGGGCTGCGCGGCCTGCGGGGCGTGCAGCGCGTTGCAGGCGGCCGGGGCATGACGGGCGCCGACGCGTTGCTGGCGCGCAACGTGCTCCTCGTCGACCACCGCACCCTGCCGGACGCGCCGGTGTGGCGGATCGAGGAGGCGGACGAGGCTGCCTGCCGGGAGCACGCCGCGCTCCGGCACGCCGCGTTCGTCGCCGAGCAGGGACTCTTCGCCGGCACCGACCGCGACGACGCCGACGACGACCCGCGCACCCGGGTGCTGGTGGCCCGCGCCGCGGACGGCGCGGTGCTCGGCGGTGTCCGGCTCGGGCCCGCCGAACCGAACCGTCCCGACATCGGCTGGTGGACCGGCTCCCGCCTCGTCGCCGCGCCCGGCGCACCGCCCGCTGTGGGACCGGCGCTCGTCCGGGCCGCCTGCTCGACCGCCGAGGCGGCGGGCGTGCTGCGATTCGACGCCTGCGTGCAGGACCGCTACGCGCGGATGTTCACCCGGCTGGGCTGGCAGCGCACCGGCACGACCGTGATCGGCGGGCGCGGGCACACGTCGATGACGTGGCCCGTCGGCCGCCTCGCCGCGCTGGCCCGCGCCACCAAGGGAGCGCTCGGCGGCCTGCTCACCGGGATGCACCTGGGCGGGGCCGGGTTCGTCGGCGACGACGGCGCCCCCGTCCCGGGCACCGACGTGGTGGCCGCGTGCGACGCGATCCTGCCGTCGATGGTCGAGCGCGACCCCGAGTGGGCAGGCTGGTGCGGCGTGCTCGTGAACGTGAACGACCTGTCCGCGATGGGCGCCGCCCCGGTCGGGCTGCTCGACGCGGTCGCCGGGCGGGACGTCTCGTTCACCACGCGGGTGCTGGCCGGGCTGCGCGCGGCGAGCGCGGCGTGGAGCGTGCCGGTGCTCGGTGGGCACACCCAGCTCGGCGTGCCCGCGGCCCTGTCCGTCACGGCGTTGGGGCGCACCGACCGGCTGGTCCCCGCGGGCGGCGGACGGGCGGGATACACCGTGCGGGTCACCGCCGACCTCGGTGGCGGCTGGCGGCGCGGCCACACCGGACGGCAGTGGGACTCGACCACGGCCCGGACCACCGAGGAGCTGCAGCTCATCGGTTCGGCCGTCGCCCGCACCATGCCCGCCGCAGCCAAGGATGTGAGCATGGCCGGACTCGTCGGCACGCTCGGGATGCTCGCCGAGGCCGGCGGCTGCGGAGCCGTCCTCGACGTCGCTGCGGTGCCCCGCCCGGCCGCGGTCACCGTCGGGGACTGGTTCACCTGCTTCCCCGGCTCGGCCTTCCTCACCGCTGACGCTGCCGACCGCGCCGTCGCGCCCGCCGGTCCGGCCACCACCGCCACCTGCGGCGAGCTGGTGCCCGGCAGCGGGGTCGCACTGCGGTGGCCGGACGGCTCGACCACCCCCGCACTGCCCGGACCGGTCACCGGGCTCGGCCCCGCGACAGGAGTTCCCGGATGATCACGAAGCTGGCCGCTGCCGCCGCACCGTTCGGCCGCGACCTCGACGCCTGTTTCGCCCGCATCGAGGGGCTGCTCGCCGACGCCCGCGCGCGCGGCGTCCGCCTGCTCGCGCTGCCCGAGGCCGCGCTCGGCGGCTACCTGGCCGATCTCGGCGAGCACGGCGTCGAGCGGGTGCTCCCCCGCGAGGCCCGACCACCTGCGCTCGACGTGGACGGGCCGGAGATCGCCCGGCTGGCCCGCATGGCAGGTGACACGGTCGTCACCGCAGGCTTCTGCGAGTCCGACGGCGCCTCGCGCTACAACACGGTCGTCGCGGTGACCGGCGACGGCGTGCTCGGCGTGCACCGCAAGGTGCACCAGCCGCTCGGCGAGTCGAACAGCTACGCCGCGGGCGGCGAGTTCCGGGCGTTCGACTCGCCGGTCGGCCGGCTGGGCATGCTGATCTGCTACGACAAGGCCTTCCCCGAGGCCGCCCGCACCCTCGCGATCGACGGGGCCGAGATCATCGTGTGCGTCTCGGCGTGGCCGGCGTCGCGCACGGCAGCGGCCCCGGACCTCGCCGACGACCGCTGGACCCACCGCTTCGACCTGTTCGACCGCGCCCGCGCGTTGGAGAACCAGGTCGTGTGGGTGGCGTCCAACCAGTCCGGCACGTTCGGCTCGCTGCGGTTCGTGTGCAGCGCCAAGGTCGTCGGGCCCGGCGGGGACGTGCTGGCGACCACGGGCGTCGCGCCCGGGCTCGCGGTCGCCGACGTGGACGTGCCTGCCCTGCTCGCGGGTGCCCGCCGCTCGATGGCGCACCTGCGCGACCGCCGCCCCGAAACCTACGGAGTGCCGACCGGTGTATGAGCAGACCACCTGGGGCGCACCCCGCGTCCCGTTCCCCTCGCACGTCCCGGTGGCGGTCGTCGGTGGCGGGCAGGCCGGCCTCGCGATGTCGTGGTGCCTGCGCACGCGCGGTGTCCCGCACGTCGTGCTGGAGCGGGACACGATCGCACACGCGTGGTCCGATGCACGGTGGGACAGCTTCTGCCTGGTCACGCCGAACTGGCAGTGCCGGCTCCCGGGCTGGCCGTACCGGGGCGACGACCCGGACGGGTTCATGGTGCGCGACGAGATCGTGGCCTACGTCCGCGGCTACGCGGCCTCGTTCGACCCGCCGGTGCTCGAGCACACGGGCGTGGAGCGGCTGGACCCCGGTCCCCACGGCGGTTTCGTGCTCACGACCAGGGCCGGGACGCTGACCGCCGACCAGGTCGTGCTGGCCACCGGGGTTTACCACCGGCCGGTGGTCCCGCGGTGGGCGGACCGGCTGCCGGAGCGGATCACGCAGCTGCACTCGGCCCGCTACCGCGGTCCCGCGCAGCTCCCGCAGGCGACGTGCTGGTGGTGGGGAGCGGGCAGTCGGGTGCGCAGATCGCCGAGGACCTGCACCTCGCCGGGCGCACCGTCCACCTCGCCGTCGGGCGGGCACCACGGATCGCACGGTTCTACCGCGGCCGCGACATGGTGGCGTGGCTCTCCGACATGGGCCACTACGACATGCCGGTCGAGCGGCACCGCGACGGCGAGGCCGCACGGTTGGGCACCAACCACTACGTCACGGGCCGCGACGGCGGCCGCGACATCGACCTGCGCGCGTTCGCGCGCGGCGGCATGCGGCTGTACGGCCGGCTCGCCGGAGTCCGCGGCCCCACCCTGACCTTCGCCGCCGACCTCGCCTCCAACCTCGACGCAGCCGACCGGGTCAGCGAGAACGCCAAGGACGTGGTCGACCGGCACATCGCCGCGACCGGTGTCGACGCCCCCGTGGAGCCGCGGTACCGGCCGGTGTGGGCACCCCGGCCGGACCACCCCACGACGCTCGACCTCGGGCGGATCGCGGGCGTCGTCTGGTGCACCGGCTTCCGCAGCGACTGGAGCTGGGTGCGCGTACCCGCCTTCGACGGCCGCGGCTACCCCACGCACCGGCGCGGCGTCACCAGCGTGCCGGGCCTCTCGGTGCTGGGTCTGCCCTGGCTGCACACCTGGGGTTCGGGCCGGTTCTCCGGGATCGCCCGGGACGCCGAACACCTCGCCGAGCACATCGCCGCCACGGTGCACCCGGCGCTGGCCGCGGCGGGGTGAAGGTCGCCGCATGAAGGTCGCAGGCGTGGCGGCGCACTTCGGCCGGGACGTCGAGCAGTGCGTCGCCAAGATCGAGATGATCATCGGGGCGGCGGCGTCGCAGGGCGTCGAGCTGCTCGTCTTCCCGGACGCCGCGATCGGCGGGTACCTCGGCACGTTCGCGGGCACCGACGAGACCGGCCTCCCGCCGGTCCTCACCGAGGACTCGCCCGAGCTGAAGCGGGTGGCCGCCGCGGCCGGGGACGTGGTGGTGTGCCTCGGCTACCGGGAGTACGGGCCGGACCTGCCGTACAACGCGTCGGTCTGCCTCACCGGTGACGGTGTGCTCGGCCGCCACCGCAAGGTGCACCAGCCGGTCGGCGAGGCGGCGGTCTACCGGGCGGGCGACCGGTTCGCCGCGTTCGACACCCCCGTCGGGCGGATCGGCATGCTGATCGACTACGACAAGACGTTCCCCGAGGCCGCCCGCACGCTGGCCGCCGGAGGGGCCCAGCTCGTCGCGTGCCTGTCGGCGTGGCCCGCGAGCCTCACCAACCGGGCACCGCGGCTGGTGCAGGACCGGCAGACCCGGCTGTTCGACCTCTACGACTGCGCGCGGGCCGCGGAGAACCAGGTGGTGTGGGTGTCGGCGAACCAGACGGGCACGATGGGCCGCCTGCGGTTCCTCGGCCAGGCGAAGGTGGTCGGGCCGGGTGGTGAGGTGCTCGCCCGCACGTGGGCGAAGGCGGGGCTCGCCCTGGCCGACCTGGACGTCGCGGGCGAGGTGGCCAGGGCCCGCACGGTGCTCTCGCACCTCGCCGAGCGGCGCCCCGGGGCGTACCGGTGAGCGGAGCTTGTCGGAGCGAACAGACAAGACTGAGGATCGCGCTCCTGACGTACTCGACGAAGCCGCGCGGCGGCGTCGTGCACACGCTCGCGCTCGCCGAGGCGCTCGCCCGTGCCGGCGCGGACGTCACCGTGTGGTCGCTCGCCCGCGGCGGTGACGCCGGGTTCTTCCGGCCGGTCGACGCGGGCGTTGCGGTGCGGCTCGTGCCGTTCCCCGACGTGGCGGGCGAGGACGTGGGCGCGCGCATCCTGCGTTCGATCGCGGTGCTCGGCGCCGCGCTCGCGGCGTGCGGCGAACGCTACGACGTCGTGCACGCGCAGGACTGCATCAGCGCCAACGCCGCACCGGACTGCGTGCGCACCGTGCACCACCTCGACACGTTCACCACACCCGCGCTCGCCACCTGCCACGACCGCGCCGTCGTGCGTCCCCGCGCTCTGGTGTGCGTCTCGGCCGCCGTGGCCGCCGAGGTGGAGCGCGGGTGGGGGCGCACCCCGACCGTCATCCCCAACGGTGTGGACGCCGAGCGCTTCGCCGCCGCTGCCGGCCCGGCCGGGGCGCCCGCCCGCGCCCGATGGCGGCGGCGGCTCGGCCGGTACGTCCTCGCCGTCGGCGGGATCGAGCCGCGCAAGGGCACCCTCGACTTGGTCGAGGCGATGGCGCTCGTCCACCGCGAGCGCCCGGACCTCGCCCTCGTGATCGCCGGCGGCGAGACCCTCTTCGACTACCGCGACTACCGCGCCGTGGTGGAGCGCCGGGCGGGCGAGCTCGGCGTCGCACCGGTCGTGCTCGGCCCGGTGCCGCACCCGGACCTGCCCGCGCTCGTGGCCGCCGCCGACGTCCTGGCGTTCCCGTCCACCAAGGAGGGGTTCGGGTTGGCGGCGATGGAGGCGCTCGCCGCCGGCGTCCCGGTGGTCACCCGGGACCTGCCGGTGCTGCGGGAGGTGTTCGACGGCGCCGCCGCGTTCGCGACGGATCCGCCGGGCCTCGCCGCCGCGCTGCTCGTGGCGGCCCGCACGCCGGACCCGGTCCGCAGAGCGGCCGGCGTCGGCTCGCGCACCGGCACACCTGGGACGCCGCCGCGGCCGCGCACCTCGCCCGCTACGCCCAGCTCCCCTGAACGGCATCCCGCGCCGGCGGTTCAGACGACCGCGCCGTCGCCGGTGCGGGTGCCCTCCGGGCCTGCCCGTTCCCTGGACCGGCGACCGGCCTTGCCGACCGGCTGCTCCGCCTTCCCCAGCCGCGGCGGCATCCCGCTCCACCGCTGCTGCAGCAGGATCGCCACCGGCCCCGCCACCGCGATCGTGGAGATCGTGCCCACCACGATGCCGACGATCAGCGCCAGCGCGAAGTCGGCGAGCGTCGCACCGCCCACGAACAGCAGCATCGCCAGGATCACCAGCGTGGAGATGCCGGTGTTCAGCGTGCGCGGAAGCGTCGACAGCACGGCCGACCCGACGACCCGGTGGAACGGCTCCCCCGCGCGCCGGGCCCAGTGCTCGCGCACCCGGTCGAACACCACCACGGTGTCGTTCACCGAGTAGCCGATGACGGTCAGCAGCGCGGCCAGGAACACCCCGTCCGCGGTCCGGCCGGTCCAGGCGAACACCCCGGCGACGACCATGACGTTGGTGAACAGCGCGGCCACCGCCCCGGCACCGAGCGTCCAGCGGAACCGGAACGCCAGGTAGGCGAACTGCGCGGCGAGCGCGACGCCGAGGGCGATGATGCCGCCGCGGGCGAGCTCGGCGCCCAGGCTGGGCCCGATCATCTCGTCGCGGAGGACCTGCGCACCGCCACCGGCCGCGGCGACGGCCTCCCGCAGCGCACCGACCTCCGCGTCGTCCAGCTCGCCCGCGCGCAACGCGACCGCACCGTCGCCGGTCGTCGTCACCTGCAGGTTCGGATGGCCCGCCGCGGCCACCGCGCCGCGGGCCTGCTCCGCGGTGATCGGGTTCGTGGTCGTGAACTCGACCATCCTGCCGCCGGTGAACTCGACGCCCAGCTCGAGACCGCGCACGATCAACCCGCCGATCGCGAGCACGACGACCACCCCGCCGACGGCGAGGATCTTGCCGGCGCTGCGCAGGAAGCCGGGGTCACGGGCCTCCAGCTTCCTGCGCACCGGACCGACCTCGGCGATGCCGGTGATCCGGGGCCGCGCGCGGACGGCCGGGATCTTCAGGACGGCGAGCGTCAGCAGCCGGGAGAGCACGAGCGCCGAGAAGAGCGACACGACCACTCCGATGACGAGCGTGACCCCGAAGCCGCGGACCGGGCCGGACGCGAGGAAGAACAGCAGCACGGCGGCGAGCAGCGAGGTGACCGCGGCGTCGCCGACCGCGGACAGCGAGTTCCGGTAGCCGTTCTCCGACGCGCGTTCCAGGCGGGGTCTGGCCGCGTACTCCTCCCGCGACCGCTCGGCCACCAGCACGTTGGCGTCCACCGCCATGCCGACGGCGAGGACGAACGCGGCCAGCCCCGGCAGGGTGAGCGTCGCGCCGAGCCCGGTCTGCACGGCGTAGGCGATGAGCGCGTACCCGCCGAGCGCGAGGACGGCGACGAGACCGACGAGGCGGTACACGGCGATCAGGAACACGGCGGCCAGCACCGAGCCGATGATCGCGGCCAGCGCGCTGGCCTCGATCGCGTCCGCACCGAGGGTCGGACCGACGGTGCGCTGCTCGATGATCTCGACCGGCACCGGCAGGCGCCGCCCTCGATCAGCACGGCGAGCTCGGCGGCCTGCTCGGGGGAGAACGTGCCGCTGATCTGGGTCTGGCCGCCGGTCATGCCGACCTGGCACTGGATCGACGGATCGACCTGCGGCGAGGAGATGACCTGGTCGTCGAGCACGATCGCGACCCGGCGCTGCGGGTCACCCGGCGGCGCGCACGCGGCCTGCCCGGTCAGCGCCTGCCAGCGGTCCGGGCCCTCGCCGTCGAACCGGACGTCGACCACGTGCCCCACGCCCTGCGGGTTGGGCCCCGAGATGGCGGAGTCGATCAGATCTCCGGTCAGCGCGGCCGGGCCGAGCTGCAGCGGCTGCCCGCTCTCGTCGGCGGTCGGTGCGCCGTCCGCGGCCCCGAAGCCCAGCACCGGGTGCATGGTCAGCTGCGCGGTGCGGCCGAGCGTCTCGGCGGCCTCCGCCGGGTCGGTCAGGCCGGGCAGCTCCACGATGATCCGGTTCTCGCCGGAACGGGCGAGCGACGGCTCGGCGACCCCGAGGCCGTCGACGCGGCCCCGGAGCACCTCGAGGACGCGGTCGGTGGCCTCACCGTCGGCGGCCACCTCCTCGGTGTCCCGGGTCTCGAGAACGATCTGGGTGCCGCCGCGCAGGTCCAGCCCCAGGGTGGGGGCGGTGCTGAGCGCGACGAAGGCGGACACGGCGAGGACTGCGAGCGCGAGCAGCGCGCGCCACAGCCGGGGACGTTGTTGCGACACGGGATTCCTCGGCGAAGCGTCCCGGATGCGGGACGGGCGGGCGGGAGACGGCGACGGGCGCCGGCGCCTGGGCACCGGCGACTCAGACCGCCGGCGGTCCGCGCGGATCGGTGCGGGAGCCGTGCCCCGGGTCGAGGCCGGTGGTCGCGCTGTGATCTCCCACCGTGCCGGCCGGAGCGGCGACGGCGGGCGGCGCGAGGAGCAGGACCTCCAGCACCGGGCCGGGATGCCCGGCCGGGGTGACGCCGTCGCCGGGCAGCGGGCCGCTCGGCACCAGCCGGCCGGGAAGTGCGGACTGAGGCCCGGCCGCGACCGGCGCCACGTCGTCGCCGACCGACACCCACCCCGGCGCCGCCCCGGCCGTGGCGGAACCGGCGACCAGTGCGAAGACCGCGACCAGCGACACCAGCAGCACGGCAACGAGGTGCCGTGCCAGGGTGGCGGTCGAGCTCACGTCCAGTTCCGTCCGGTTCGGGGGAAAACCGCGGTTCGTTCCGACCCTACTCGCCCAGGGTCACCCGATCCCCGACCCGTACGGTCCCGGCCTGCACGACCTCGGCGTAGCACCCGGCGCACGGGCGGACCCCGAACCCGGCGACCTCGACCCGGTTGTTCGCCATCACCGTCCGCACGGCGTGCGGCGCCCGCGGCAGCGACCCGTGTTCGAGGGTGGGCACGGAGCACCGCGGGGTCGGCAACGCGATCCGCAGCACCGTCGTGCCGTCCGTGCCGTGGGTGCCGACTACGCCGCCGATGTGGAGCGTGCGGCCGACCCAGTCGTTCTCGATGAACGCCGGTGTGCCCGGCGGCGTCTCCACGACGAGGTTCGGGCGGTAGCGGACCTCCTCGGCGCCCACCGCGTCGAGGGTCGCGCTCGTGATGAGGTGCACCGGCGCGTAGTCCACGAACGACGTTCCCGGGCTGCCCTGCCCGATCTCCAGCGTCGCCGCGGGCACCACGGCGTCCACGCCCCGGTCGAGCACGTCCTCCGGGTCGGGCCGCTCGACGGTGGCCCCGTCCGGGCGCTCGGCGGCGACCCGGACGGGCCGGGCGAGCGCGTCCGAGAGCAGCTCGTCCACACCAGCCGCGGTGGCGTCGCGCGTCCACCCCGCGGGCGAGGTGACCAGCACCTGCCCGTCGCGGACCGCGGCGGAGTACGTGAGCAGCGCGCGCCACAGGCGCGGGTGCTTCGCGGTCGCGACCACACCGGTCGTCGAGTCGATCAGCGCCAGGCCGCGGTCGTGGGTGAACCCCGCGGCGTCCAGGCGCGCCTCCTCGAGCCGCTCCCCCAGCATCGACTTCACCGGGTAACGCCACATCGTCGCGATCCGCACGGGCCGACGCCATCAGATCCGGGGCCGCCCCGTCAAGCGTCAGGCATCGGCCCCGGTGGTGCGCAGGGTTTCACGGGCGTGTAACGCCGGAAGGCCCAGAACACGCGACACTGGTTGAACCGATCGGTTCAACCGCAGGAGTCGCCGTGCCCGCTCTCGATCTGACCACCTTCGCCGACATCGGCATGTTCACGCCCGCCGACGGCCCGGAGGCGGCCGAGGCCTTCTACCGCCGCTGGGGCTTCGTCGTGCTGCGCGACCTCGTGAGCCCGGAGCTGATCGACGAGATGGAGGCGGAGTGCGTGGCCGCTCAGCAGGGGGTGCTCGCCGGAAGTCTCGACGCCCGCCACGGGTCGACGAAGTACCTCGATGACGAGGCGAAAGCTGTGTTCACCCGCCCCGCCGGCTCCGCCGTCGACCATCCCCCGTTGAAGTTCGTCAACTACGTCGAGCACGTCGAGGAGCTCGCCCCGACGATCGGCACCACGCTCAGCACTCCCGCACTCGTCGAGCTCGTCGGCCGCCTCATCGGCACCGACTTCTGGCCGGGCCGCGGCGGCGTCGTCTACCAGGACGCCCGACCCGGCCGCGAGTCCGGCTACACCCGCATCGGCTGGCACGCCGACTGGCAGGCCGTTCCGCACCTGGACATCTGGCCCGGCACGGCGTTCACGATCCACGTCGACGGCACGAGCCCCGCCAACGGCTTCCTGCGCGTCGTGCCCGGCAGCCACCTGTGGGCCACCGCCTCGCCGTTCGAGAACATCAACAACGTGGCCGTGCCCGACGGCACACCCGCGTCCCGCGGCTACACCGACACCCCACCACCTGCACCGATGCCGCTCGGCTTCGAGAAGATCCCGGGCGAGGTCCCGGTGTACGTCGAGCGCGGGGACGTGATCCTGCACGACGCGTACCTCTGGCACTCGGCCGCCCGCGCGACCGACGACGACACGATGCGCCGCCACGTCCGCGGCGGCTGGCACGGCGGCGACCGGTCGCTGATGGACCGGGAGACCGGCTTCGTGAAGAACGCAGCGCGCTGACCTCGTGGACTCGTTCAGGCCCGTCGAGCGGCGGGCGAGTTCGGCGGCACGTGATCGCCGCGAGTGGAGTGGGGGCGCCAGATCTGTCGCGGCCGTACCACCCCAGGTGATGTTGCTTGGGTGATCACCGGAAGTGGTGCGAGGACGACAGACCTGTCGCCCAGACACCACTTCCGGCGATCAGCGAGACCGCCCCGATCCGAGCACACCCCGTCGGACCAGCGGCACTCTCGTCCACACCTGATGGACGAAAGTGCCGCTCGTCCAGTCGGCACCCTCACCGCTCACACCCCCGTCGTGAGCCACTCCTCCACGCGATCCGCCGCGTCGGCGATCAGCTCGCGGGGGGCGCCCGAGCCCACCAGGCTGGAGCGGGCGAGCTGGGCGAGCCGCTCGTCGGGCAGGCCGAGGGTGTCGCGCACGAGCTCGTACTCGGCGAGCAGGCCCGGGCCGAACAGGAGCGGGTCGTCGGCGGCGAGCGAGCAGCGCACGCCGGCGTCGAGCAGCGCCACGAGCGGGTGCTCCTCGATCGAGGCACGACGGCGAGCATCACGTTGGACGTGGGGCAGACGTCGAGCACCACCTCCTCGACGGCGAGCCGCTCCACCAACGCCGGATCCTCGATGGCCCGCACCCCGTGGCAGATCCGCTGCGCACCCAGCGCGTCCAGCGCCCCGTACACGCTCGCCGGCCCGACCAGCTCACCCGCGTGCGGCGCGGAGATCAACCCGGCGTCCCGGGCGACGGCGAACGCCTCGGCGAACGGCTCCGGCGGGTAGAGCGCCTCGTCGGCCGCCAGCCCGAACGCCACGACCCCCGACCCGGCGTACTTGGCGGCCAGGGTCGCCAGCTCGACCGCCTGGTCCGGGTCGAAGTCGCGCAGCGCCGACACGATCCACCCGCACCCGATGCCACGGGCGGCAGCGGCGCGCTGCCCCTCGTCGAGGACGATCTCCATGACCTCGTCGATCGAGCCGAGCTGCCCGGCGTAGCGCGGCGGGTAGAAGTGCGGCTCGACCCACACCGCACCGTCGTCCGCCGCGTCGTCGACCACCTCCCGGACCACGCGCCGCAGGTGGTCCTCCGTCACTATGAGGGCCGACGCAACCCGGTACTGCAGCCCGAACTCGGCGAACGAGGTGTAGCCCCGGACCGGCGGCGTGGGGACCCCCGCCTCCGATGCCAGCTCGGCGAGCGTGGCCGGCCGCATCGCACCCTCCAGGTGCAGGTGCAGGTGGGCCTTCGGGAGCAGCTGGAGATCGCGAGGCATCAGATGGTCGACCTTCCTTGGAAGACGGCGTCGAGCACGCCTGTGTCGATAATGCGCGAACGTCCGGAAGCGGGGAGACCCCGGCTGCGGAGTACGCCGCGTACATCGGGCCTGCGATGCGTTCGGGATCGATGCGGAACAGGCCGCCGGCCTGCGTCAGCTCGCTCTGCGTGTAGGGGATCTGCAGCTCGTTCTCGCGGGTCTGCTGGGCGAGGTCGAGCCCGAGGTCGGCACCGTAGTTCTCCACCGCGAGCCGCGCCGCCACCGACGGGTCGACGGCGTTGTCCTGCCAGCCGCGGACCGTGGCGCGCATGAATCGCTCGACGACAGGCCGGTTGGCCTCCAACCAGGACCGCTGGCTGCACAGCAGGCTCGCGTACTGCGCCAGACCGAGCTGCTCGTAGGTCGTGACGACGAAGTCGCGGCCCGCCACCATGCCCTGCTGCTCCAGCGTGATCGGCTGGTTGGTGGCGAAGCAGGTGTAGACGTCGCCCTGTCCCTCCACGAGCGGGCTCGGCTCGTAGCCGACGGGGATGAACTCGTACTCGACCGGCACGCCGGCGATCCGCATCGCTGCCTCGACGTAGGGCTGCACCCCTTGCTGCCCCAGCACCCGTGCGCCGACGGCGTCCTGCGCGCTGTGCACCGGGCGGCTCGCCAGCGACAGCCACGCCGCAGGCGAGTTCTGGAACATCGCCCCGTAGGCGACGAAGTCGTTGCCGTCGTTCACGGCCGCCAGGAACTCCTGCATCGCCACCGGGATGGCGATCTCGGCGCCGCCCGCCGCGAGGGTCTGCGCCGTGCTCGGGGCGTTCGGCCCGCCGGGGACGAACTCGACCTCGAGCCCTTCCTCCGCGTAGTAGCCGCGGTCGTCGGCGATCCAGAACCCGGCGAACTCGACGTTGGTGATCCAGCCCAGCGCCACCCGCAAGGAGGTGGTCGCCCCGCTGCCGGCAGGCGTGTCGTCACCTCCACCGCACGCGGCGACCATGCCAGAACCGGTGAGGCCCAGGCCGGCGAGGCCGGCCGTGTGCAGGAACCGGCGGCGGGACCAGGTGGACATGTGATCTCCTCGGGGTGGGGCCTAGGTGAACCGGGCCGTGCCACGGCGCTCGACGGCGCGGGCGGCCACGAAGGAGGCGACGGAGACGACCGTGGCGACGAGCGCAGTCCCCCACGCGCGGTCGACCTCGTAGAAGCTGACCGACCGCGCGAACAGGGTGCCGAGCCGCGGCCGCCCATGAGGTACTCGGCGAGCATCGCGCCGAGCACGGCGGTGGAGGCCGTCAGCCGGAGGGCACGAGCAGCCCGGGCACGGCGTGCGGCAGGAGGAGGCGTCGCAGCAGCGTGAGCCGAGAGGCGCCGAGCACGACCATCAGGTCGGACGTGGCGGGTGGCGCGTCCCGTAGCCGGGCTCCGACCAGCACGAACGCCGGGAAGAACGACACGACGCTCGTGATCACCAGAACGGTGGTCCAGCCGTAGCCGAACACCCTGGCCAGCACCGGGATCATCGCGACGACCGGAACCGAGCGCATGATCAGCGCGACCGGCGTCATCATCCCGGACACGACCCGCGACGCCCAGACCGCCACCGCGAGCGCAGCGCCGGACGCCATCCCGACGACGAGCCCCGCTGCGGACGTGCCGAGCGTCCAGCCGAGGTCCGGCAGGTAGACACCGATGTTCCCGACGACGTCGACGAACACGCTGCTCGGGCCGGGCACGACGATCCGGTTGAGCCCGGAGAACGAGGAGAACAGCTGCCAGGCGACGAGCAGCGCGAGCACGGTCCAGTAGCGGGAGATCACCGTCCTCATGTGAATCTCCGGTTCACGGCACCGCGGAGCAGGACGAGCAGCACGTAGGCGAGCAGCGAGACGGTGGCCGCGGTGAGTGCCGCGGCCCACAGCTGCTCGACCTGCAGGTTCTGCATCGAGCTGACCAGCAGCACCCCGATCCCGCGCCGGGCCCCGAACCACTCCCCGATCACGGCTCCGAGCACCGCGGCGGGGGCGGCGAGGGTGAGCCCGTCGACGATCAGCGGTACCCCGGCCGGCAGCTGCAGCCGCAGGAGGGTGACCAGCCGGCCCGCCCCCAGCACCGAGAAGACGTCGCGCTGGGTGGAGTTCGTCGTGGCCAGGGCTGAGGTGGCCGCGATGAACACCGCGAAGCCCGCCGCCAGCGCGGCCACCAGCGTCGGCGTGGCCTCCCGGCCGGCGATGGTGATCAGCAACGGCCCGACCGCGATGAGCGGAACCGCGTGCACCACCGCCGCCAGCCGGTCCAGCCCGGCCGCCGTGCCCGGCAGCAGCGCACCCAGTGCGGTGATCAGCAGCGCGACGACCGTCCCGAGGACGAACCCGGCCCCCGCGGCCGCCCCGGTGGCGGCGAGCGCCCGGCCGACGAGCCGCTGCGCCGAGGACTCGGTCAGGTAGATCAGCACCTCGCTGATCGGCGGCCAGCCGACTCCGCCGATGCCGGTCCGCCCGATCACCTCGGCCAGCGCCAGCACCGCGAGCACACCGGCCACGGCGAGGCCGCGGTCGGCGACCCGCCCGGCCGTCACGACGCCGCCTCGGGGTCGTCGAGCAGCGCGGTGAGCTCGTCGACGAGGGCGTGGAAATCCGGGTCACGGGTGACCTCGGTCCCGCGCGGGCGCGGGACGTCCACCGCCCGGACGTGGCGCACCCGCCCGGGCCGCCCGGTCATGACGACCACGCGGTCGGCGAGCAGAACCGCCTCGGTGACGTCGTGGGTGACCAGCAGGGTCGTGATCCGCTGCTCGGCCCAGATCCGGGCCAGCTCGAGGTTCAACCGCCGCCGCGTGACCGCGTCGAGGGCGCCGAACGGTTCGTCGAGCAGCAGGACGTCGGGCTCCAGCGCGAGCGCGCGGGCGATCGCGACACGCTGGCGCATCCCGCCCGAGAGCTGCCGCGGCCGGGCCGACTCGAACCCCGCCAGCCCGACCAGCGCCAGGAGCGCGGCGACCCGCTCGTGGTCGACGGGCCGGCCCGCCACGTGGAACGGCAGCGCGACGTTGTCGCGGGCGGTGGCCCATGGCAGGAGCGCGTGTTCCTGGAAGGCCACGCCGAGCCGGTGGCCGCGGATCAGGTCGGCCGGCCGGGCGCCCTCCACGGCGACCTCGCCCTCCGTCGCCTGTTCCAGGCCGGCGACCAGGCGCAACACCGTGGACTTCCCGCAACCCGACGGGCCCAGCAGCGCGACGAACTCGCCGTGCCCGATCCCGATGTCGAGCCCGTCGAGGGCCCGCACGGTCTCGCCCCGCCGGAGTGGGAAGTCCTTGACGACGCCGGTGAGTGCGATCGCGGCCGCTGAGCCGTCGGTGGGGGTGGCGGCGGGTGCGGGTGCGGTGCTGGTGCGTGCGGGCATGCAAGCTCCGATGGGATCGCCGAGGTGAATCGAGCGGTTCACGTCACGCTATGGATCGGTGGTTGCTGTCG
Source organism: Pseudonocardia sp. CNS-004 (assembly GCA_001942185.1). Lineage (GTDB taxonomy): Bacteria > Actinomycetota > Actinomycetes > Mycobacteriales > Pseudonocardiaceae > Pseudonocardia. The sequence goes on along the minus strand of MKJV01000098.1, from coordinate 33,133 downwards.
TGTTGCGCACGCGGCGCCCGCGCGTTACGGCTGCGACGTCCGTTACCGTGCTGCGCCATGGGCGGCGAACCGGAGCGGGACCGGCTGCTCCGCCTGATCGCCGACTACGTGCTCGAGCACGGCATCGCCGGGATGACGCTGCGCGGCCTCGGCGCCACCATCGGCACGAACAACCGCATGCTGCTCTACTACTTCGGCTCGAAGGAGCAGCTGATCGGGCAGGCCCTGACCGCCGCGGCCCAACGCTTCCCGGCGTTCACCGCGGGCATGGCCGCACTCGACGACCCGCGCGTCCCACTCGTCGACCGGCTGCTCGCCGCGTGGCGGGGCATCGCGGCACCAGAGAACCGCCCGTTCCTGCAGCTGTTCTTCGAGGTCTTCGGCCAGGCCGCGCACAATCCCGGCCGCTTCGACGGCTTCCTCGCCAACGTCGGCCACGACTGGACCAACCAGGTGGCCAAGGCGCTGCAGACCGACGGTGTTCCGTCGGCGGACGCGGGCGCGCTCGCCCGCGAGATCGTCGCCGTGTGGCGCGGGCTGCAGTTCGACCTGCTCTCCACGAACGACGCGGAAGCGGTGGCGGCGAGCTACGCCGGCACCGCCGCCGCGTTCGCCCGGCGTTGCGAGGCGGCGGCTCAGCGCTGACGTGCGCTCCGTGAGCTCGGCTCAGCCCACGAGCCGAGCCGGGGGCTTCGGCACCACGATGTCGAGCTCGCCCGCAGGCACCGCGACCGCCGCGCTGGTCCAACCCCAGATCGAGTAGAGCCTGCGATCCGGATCGGTGTGGCCGTGGCGGCCGTGGAAGAGCCGGTAGTTGTCGACGCACGCCATCTCACCGGCCTCCAGCCGGAAGCGCACCCCGGTGTCGCGGGCGGCCGTCACCGCCGCCGTCCAGTGCCTGACGAACGGCCACTGCACCTCCTCGTCCGGGCCCATGACCGGCGCGAGGTAGGGGTGGTGGCGCACCTGCGGCCGGCCGGCGGGCGTGGTGCGCCGGATCGGCGAGTACGTGCCTTGCGGGAAGTTCGGCTCGGAGTGGTCGATGTCGACGGTGCGGCAGAACTCGACCATCTCCGCGTTGGCGGCGTCCCGATCCAGGATGTCGAGCACTGCCAGGCCGTCGACCAGGAAGGACTCGCCGCCGGTGGCCGCCGGGCGCGCGCTGAACAGGAACAGCCGGTCGGGCGCGTAGTCGCCGAACGCGAAGCCGTCGTTGTGCGCGGGCATCGGGAGCGAGGTGTCGGTGACGAACCGGCGCTTGCGACCGCGGGCGTCGGCGGGCTGCTTCTCGACCTTCGCGCTCTCCTCCTCACCGCGCCGCTTCGTCACCTCGATCTGCCGGCCGATGCGGCGCAGGTCCTCCCCCAGCATCGCGGCGCCGAAGGCGATGGCCGCCTCCTCGTCGGCGATGCCACCCACGATCGCGGCGCCCTCGGCGTCGACGACCTCCCGAGCTTCCTCCGGGCTCGACACCCGGCGCGGCAGCACGCAGGCGTCGGCGAGGTCGGGACTCAGCTGCATGACACTCCCCTTCGTTGAACCATCCGGTTCAACCGACGATAGGGCCCCCTCATTGCCCTCGCGTTACCCGACTGTCACGCGTTGTGCGCCGCCCGGCCGATCCGGATCAGCGCTGCGCGGGAGCGGCGGGGTTCGTCTCCAGCCAGTAGCGGACGCCCGGCAGGTGTGATCGCTGCGGGTCGCGCTCCGCATCCTCGAACCGTCCTTCGACATCCGTTGCACCGCCCCCGGGTTTGTCGCGACCGCTGGCACTGGTCGTCCGGTGCGGAGCCCAGCATCGTGACGGGTGTGACCGGCAGCAGCGGGCCGCGTGGGGCCCAAGGCCACACCGGACCGCGCCGCGAGGGCGTGGCGGCCGGCTACCAGGAAAGGGGTACGACGATGTGGTTGACCGGTGCCACCGTGGTCGACGGCACGGGGAGCGATCCGCGACCCGACCGGACGGTGCTCGTCGAGGACGGCCGGATCGCGGCGCTGGACGGCACCCCGCCGGCCGGCGCGGAGGTGCTCGACTGCTCCGGCCTGACGATCACCCCGGGTCTCATCGACGCCCACGTCCACTTCGGGCTCTCCAGCCCGATCGAGGCCAGCCTGACGCGCGGGCTGTCCGTGGCCGAGCTCGCGGCGGACATGTTCGAGAACTGCCGCCAGACCCTCGACGCCGGGTTCACCACCGTGCGCGACACCGGCGGCATCGACGGTGGCCTGGCCGGCGTCGTCGCGAAGGGCAAAGTGCCGGGGCCGCGGATCCTGCAGTGCGGCCCGGTGCTCTGCCAGACCGGCGGGCACGGCCACATGGCATCGGAGTGGGAGCCGACCGCCGATTGGACCGACCACCACATCCCCGGGCTGCGCTCGATGTCCTTCCTCTGCGACGGCCCGGACGAGATGCGCAAGAACGCGCGGGAGGCGTTCCGGCGTGGCGCCGACTTCCTCAAGCTGTGCGTCACCGGAGGCGTCGTCTCGCGCCACGACAAGCTCACCGACACCCAGTTCGACGTCGCCGAGATCGCCGCCGCGGTGGCGGAGGCGACCGCCCGCGGCACCTACGTCACGGTGCACGCGCACAACAACGCAGGCATCCGCAACGCCGTCACCGCCGGGGTCCGCTGCGTGGAGCACGGCTCGCAGATCGACGAGGAGTCCGCGGCCCTGATGGCCGAGCACGACGTCGCGCACGTGCCCACGCTGGCCGTGGTGCACGCCCTGCTCGACGACGCCACGGAGGCCGGGTTGCCGGCGGGCATCGCCGACCGCGTCGGGGTGGCGTTGCAGGGTCAGATCGATGCCATCCACGCCTCCCGCGCGGCCGGCGTGCGGATCGGCTCGGGCTCGGACCTCATCGGCCCGAAGCAGGACGGCCGCGGCCGCGAGCTGCTGCTGCGCTCGGAGATCGAGACGCCGATGGCCGCGCTGGTCTCGGCCACGCGGGTCAACGCGGACATCCTCGGCATCGGCGCCGACGTCGGCACCGTCGAGATCGGCAAGCGCGCCGACCTCGCCGCCTTCCGCGGCAACCCGCTCGACGACCCGAAGCTCTTCGCCGACCGCGCGGCCGTGGCACTCGTGGTCCAGAACGGCGCGGTCGTCAAGGACGTGCGATGACCCGGACGGTGACGCGCGCGACGAACGACGTCGACGAGCGGGCCGGCGTCGCATTCCCCGACCCGTACCGCTGGCTGGAGGGCGACGGCCCGGAGGTGCAGCGCTGGCAGGACGAGCAGGGCGAGGCCGCCGCGGCATGGGTGCGGGACTGGCCGCACTTCGAGCGGCTGCGCGAGTCGGTGGCCCGCTTCCAGACGGCCAGGTTCGAACCGCTCCCCCGCGCGGCGGGCGGGCGCTGGTTCCGCACCACCGTGCCGGAGGGCCGCACGCAGGCCTCCGTCGTGGTGTCCGACGAGCCGGCGGGCGAGGGCCGCGTGCTGTTCGACCCCGTGCACGAGGACCAGGAGAAGCCGCCGTTCGTCTCGTGGATCTCGCCGTCCCCGGACGGGCGGCTCCTCGCGGTCGGGGTCTGCACCGACGGCAGCGAGCAGAACACGGTGCGGCTCGTCGACGTCGCCACCGGGGCGGCGCTGCCCGGGGCACCGGCGCAGACGCTGATGGACAACTGGACCGGCGGGGTGCACTGGCTGCCCGACTCCAGCGGCTTCTTCTTCGCCGGCATCGACGGGCGGGCGGTCGACCTGTCCCAGCGGGTCTGGCTGCACCGCGACGGGACGACGACCGAGGCCGACGTGCCGTGGCTGCCGGGGTCGGACTACCGCATGGTCGTCGTGTCCCGCGACGGCCGGCACGCGGTGGCCGTGCAGCGGTTGATGGACCCGGTTCCCGTCGCGGTCGCACGGCTGGACGACATGGTGTGGCGCCCGTTCCTCACCGACGTCGAGGCTCGGTCGCCGGGCACCTGCTGGGCGACGCCTGGGTCGCCGTCACCGACGTCGGCGCGCCCCGCGGCAGGCTGGTGCGGATCCCGCTCGACGACCCGAGCGCCTGGGAGGAGCTGGTCGCCGAGTCCGACGCCGTGCTGCGTTCGGTGACCCCGGTCGGCGACGTGCTCTACCTCGCCGAGTTCGTCGACACCTACGCGCGGATCCGGATCGTGGACGCCGCGGGGAACGCGCTCGGCGAGGTGCCGCTGCCGGCCGGGGCGCGCTCGTCGAGCTGCCGTTCCCGATGATGAACCTCGGGACGGCGCGACCGTCGGACGAGTTCCTGTTCGCCTTCTCCACCCTCACCTCGTCGGCCGGCACCTACCGGCACCGGCCGGGCTCCCCGGACGTGGAGGTGCTGACCGAGCCCGCAGTGGTGATCGACGGCGCCGTCGTCGAGGACGGCTGGGCCACCTCCGCCGACGGCACGCGCGTCCCGTACCACCTCGTGCACCGCGCCGACGTGCCGCTCGACCGCCCGCAGCCGGCGCTGATCTACGCGTACGGCGGCTTCAACGCGCCGTGGGTGCCGTCGTTCCCCGGTGTGATGGCCGCGTTCGTCGCCGCGGGTGGGGTGTTCGTGCACGGCCACCTGCGCGGGGGCGCCGAGTTCGGCCGCGGGTGGTGGGAGGGCGGCCGGCTGGCCAACAAGCAGAACGCTACGCCGACCTGTACGCGATCGCGGAGACCCTGGTCGCCGACGGCGTCACCGCGCCGGACCGGCTCGCCGTCACCGGCGGGTCCAACGGCGGGCTGATGGCCGGGGTCGCCGTCACCCAGCGCCCGGACCTGTGGGCGGCGGCGATCCCGCGGGTGCCGCTGCTCGACGTCGTCGGCGCCTGCCGCGACGGGTACGGCAACTGAGTGGTGCGACTGGAGTTCGGCGACCCCGACGATCCCGACGAGGTGCGGCGGATGGCGGGCTTCTCGCCCTACCACCTCGTCGAGGACGGCGTCGCCTACCCGCCGGTGTTCCTCGACTCCGGCGACACCGACCCGCGCTGCCCGCCCTGGCACGCTCGCAAGTTCGCGGCCCGGCTGCAGGCCGCCACCGCCGGCCCCGCGCCGGTCCTGCTGCGGATCTGGCGCAACGTCGGCCACGGCTGGGCCACCGACAAGGAGGTCGCGCTCACGGAGAACACCGAGTGGCTGGCGTTCGCCATGAAGGTGCTCGGCATGCGGCCCTGACCGCCCGCACGACGGTTCACGGAAGGAGCGAGAACGCGTCGGCATGCCGAGGGCGCACGACGCGGAAGTGCCGATGGTCGAGCGTGGCAACCTCGACGACACCGAGTCGCTCTGCGAGCGCGACCACCGACGCGTCACTGGTACCGAGCGGAAGATCGGCGTAGGCGTCCACGAGGTCCGCCATCCGCGCATAGTCGTCGGCCGAGAGCTCGACGGCCCGGAAGTCTCCGGCAGCCAGGGATCTCAGGAACGCGGCCTCCGCTCGGGGACTGCCCTTGCGCTGCAGCAGGTAGCCGACCTCTGCCACGATCGGCGCGGGCACCACCATCGGGCGCCCGGCCATGTGCATCGAGGCGAACAGGTCGACACTGGCCCGATGATCCGGGTCACGGGACAAGCCTGCTGCGACCAGTGGCCCCGTGTCGCAGACGATCACCTACCGTCCGAACCCTTCGGCCAGGATCTCGTCATGATCGGCACCGACCCGGCTCCCGTCACCCGGCTCGATCCCGAACCACGCCGGCGGCCACGGTCGTACGGTCTGCAATCTGCGCCGGAGCTCGGACAGCGCGGCCGGGATCTCCTCGTCGGGCAGTTGTTGCACCAGACGGGAGAGCTCCTCACGGTCACGCTCCGCGCTCATGCCGACGATCCTATCCTCAGACGTCCCCCGCTCACGACGTCACGACCCCGGTACGCAGGTCGATCCCGCGGGTCTCCGGGATGCCGCGCAGGATCACCGGCAGCCCCACCAGCGCGAGCGCGGTGGCGTACAGGCGGGTGCGAGGAGGCTCCCACTCACGTCCACCAGCAGCTGGCTCACCAGCGGCGCCGTGCCCGCGAAGACGGCGTAGGCCACGTTGTAGGGCAGCGCCACCCCGCTGAACCGGACGTCGGCGGGCAGCATCTCCAGCACCGCCATCGCACCCGCCCCGAGCAGGCTCACGACCAGCAACAGCACGAACATCGCGACGACGATCGCCACCATGCTGCGCGTGCCGATGAGCAGGTACGCCGGCACCGTCAGCACCACGGCCCCGAGCGCACCCGCCTGCACCAGTGGGCGCCGGCCGGTCCGGTCCCCCACCGCCCCGAACACCGGCCCGCGACCGCGGCGAACAGCGTCAGCACGGTGATGATCGTCAGCGCGGTGGACGAGGGGACACCGGCCGCCTGGCCCAGGTAGGTGGGCATGTAGCCGAGGAACATGTGGGTGACCACGCCGGTGACCCCGAAGTAGCACAGCAGCACCAGCAGCGACCGCCAGTAGGTGCGCAGCAGGTACCCGAACGATCGCCCGGGCTTCGGCTCGTCCTCGCGCAGCTCGGTGAACACCGGCGTCTCGTCCACGCCGAGCCGCAACACCAGCGCGACCAGCGAGAGCAGGCCACCGACGACGAACGTCCAGCGCCACCCGCCCGCGGCGAACGCGTCGCCTGCCACGGCCTGGAAGAGCACGACCGTGAGGGTCGCGCCCGTCACGCCGAGCATCGTCGAGCCGACGACCAGCCCCATCCACAGCGCCCGGCGGCCGGGTGGCGCGTGCTCGGCGCTGAACGTCATCGCGCCGGTGTACTCACCGCCCGCGGAGAAGCCCTGGAGCAGCCGGCACACCAGCAGCAGGGCGGGCGCGGCGAGGCCGATGCTCGCCCAGCCCGGTAGCAGTCCGATGGCTGCGGTGGCCGAGCCCATGAGCAGCACCGACGCGCTGAGCGCGGTGCGCCGTCCCAGCCGGTCGCCGATGCGGCCGAACACCACCGCGCCGAGCGGGCGGGCGACGAACGCGACGCCGTAGATCGCGAACGTCCCCAGCAGCGCCGCGGACGCCTGGTCCGCCGGGAAGAACGTTGCCGCGATCACGGCCGCCGAGAACCCGTACAGCGTGAAGTCGAACCACTCCACGAAGTTGCCCGCCGCACCGGCGAGCACGATCCGCGCCGGCGACCGCCTGCGCGCCTCCCGGTCCTTCGACACCGTCTCCGTCACCGCAGACCTCCTCGTCGGGGATGTAGGAAGCATCGCGGCGCGGCGCGGGCGGGAGGAGCGGCGGATGTCACCGATCGGGCCCGGACGGCGCGACAGGTGTCAAACGACCGCCCCGGCTGGGATCATCGCCGGATGCCCGATGACGATCTGCAGAGCATCGTCGACGAGCTCGCCGAGCGGTTGCAGCGGTCGGTCGCGATCGACGACCCGGGGATCCGGCTGCTGGCCGCGAGCCGGCACTTCGGCGACGAGGACCCGGTGCGGGTCGCCTCGGTGCTGAACCGCTCCGTCGACCCCGCGCTGGTGGGCCACATCCTCGCGCAGGGGATCGCGCAGTGGACCCGTCCGGGCGAGGTGGTCGTGGCGGTGGACGACGCCCGGCCCCGGTTGTGCGCGCCGGTCCGCTGCAACGGCCTCCTGCTGGGTTACCTGTGGCTCATCGACGCCGAGGGGTCGATCGAGCAGGCCGAGATCGACCTCGCGGAGGACGCGGCCGCGCGGGCGGGCGTCGTGCTCTACCGGCGGTTGATCCTGCACGAGCGCTCCAAGGCGCGGCACGAGGCGATCCTGCGGGAGCTGGTGTCGTCCGACCACGCCGCCCGCGTCCAGGCCATCGACGACCTGCGGGCGGAACAGCTGTTCCCCGAGCACCCGCTGCGCTTCCGGGTGCTGGCGGTGCAGCTGCCCGGCGACGACCCGGCCGCGGCCGTCGCGCTCGAGTCGGCGGTCGAGGAGGGTCTGCGCGCCACCGACGACGTGCACCTCACGGCGGCGAACCGCGCCCGGGCGTGGGTGCTGCTCACCGAGCGCACCGCACGGCCGCTCGACGCCGTGAGCAGCCGGATCGTCGCCCGCTTCCGCTCGCTCACCCGCGGGGACGCCCGGATCGTCATCGGGGTCGGCGCCGCGGTCGGCGGTCTCGACCTCGTCGTGGAGTCCTACCGCCAGGCGGTGCTCGCCGCCCGCGCCGCGCTGCTGGTGCCGTCACTCGGCGACGTCGCCCGCTGGGGTTCGCTGGGCCCCTACGAGGTCCTGCTCAAGCTGCCCGTCGAGGACCTCGTCCCGGCGGCCGAGGTGCCGGCGCTCGCGACCTGGAACGCCACACCCACGGCGTGCTCATGGCGAGCTCGAGGCCTTCTTCGCACGCCGGCGACGTGCGCCGCACCGCCGACCAGCTGTGCGTCCACCGCGCCACCCTCTACCACCGGCTCAGGCGCATCGAGGAGCACACGGGCTGCCGCCTCGACCGCGGCGACGACCGGCTCACCCTGCACCTGGGGCTCAAGCTGCGGGCGCTCGCGGCGGCGTACCGGAACCGGTCCTGATCCGGCCCCACGCCGCCGAGCCGCGCCCACGCCGCCGGGGGCCGACGGCCAGGCGCCAGATGGTCAGGAGGATGAGGGCGCAACCGCCGAGCTGGGTCGCCGTGGGCACCTGGCCGAGGACGACGGCGGCGAGGACGACCGCCGCGACCGGCTGCAGCAGCAGGAGCGTGGACGCCCACGCGGGTTCGATGCGCGGCAGTCCGCGCGCGACCAGGAGCCAGCTGACCGTCTGCCCGAACACGGCGAGCAACGCCAGCCACAGCCAGGTGATCGCCGGGAGGTCGACGGCGATCCCGGTCGTCGCCACCCCCGTGACGCCGGCGGTCGCGGCGGCCGCGGCGGTGCTGAGGAACACCGGCGTCACGACGTGTGCCGGTGACCGCCGGCCGGAGCGGCGGTTGAGGAACAGGTATCCCGTGTAGGCGATCGCCGCGAGCACGCAGAGCGCGGTCCCCCGGACGGGGTCACCGCCCGGACCGCCGGCACCGCCGCCCAGCGCACCACCGGCGAGGGCGACCCCGACCACCAGCACCGGCAGCGCGAGCAGGAAGTGCCGGCTGATGCGGGTGCGGCTCACCAGCCCCACCAGTACGGGGAACAGGACGACCTGCAGGTTGACGACGACCGTGGCGATGCCGGCCCCGATGTCACCGATGCTGACGTTCCACACGAGGAAGTCGGCGCCCAGGAACACGCCCGCGATCAGGGCCGTGCCCGTCAGCCCCGCGGGGAGGCGGCCGTGACGGCGGATCTCCAGGAGGACGAGGGGGCTCAGCGGGACGAGCGCGAGGAAGCACCGGTAGAAGGCCGCGGTGGCCGAGTCGACCCCGGCAAGGGAGATCAACACCGCCGAGGCCGACATCGACGCCGCGCCGAGCCCGACCGCGACGAACGCCGACGTCGAGGTGGCGTCGGTCCGGTGCTGCGCAATGCTCACGACCTCACGGTGACACGGCCGATACTTCAGCACCAGTTGCTATTTCTGCAGCTCAATCTGTAGTTTTGCTTGGGTGTTCGGGTGGGATCGCCTCCGCGTGTTCGCGGCCGTGGCCGACCACGGCTCCATCGCCGCCGCGGCGGCGGCACTCCACGTCACCAGCCCGGCGGTGAGCCAGCAGATCAAGAAGCTCGAACGGGAGGCCGGCTGCGCGCTGGTCGTGCGGGAGGGGCGCGGGATCCGCCTCACGCCTGCGGGGCACGTCGCCGCACAGGCGGCCCGAGCCGTGGACCGCACGATCGCGACGGCCGAGGCCGAGGTCGCCACCCTGCGCGGGCAGGCCGTCGGTCCGCTCAGGATCGGAGCGCTCAACAGCAGCGTCGGTCCGCTGGTGGGGCCGGCTCTGCGGCTGCTCGCCCGGCGGCACCCCCGCCTGGTGCCCAGCGCGTGGACCGGGGAGGCGGTCGACCTGATCCCGAAGCTGGAGACGCGGGACCTCGACGTGGTCCTGGTCGAGAGCTGGTCGACCATGCCCCCACGACTGCCCCCGAAGATCACGGTGTGGCCGTTGGTCACGCACGAGGTGGCCCTCGCGGTACAGCCCGGACACCACCTCGCCGGCACCGAACCGGTGCCGCTGAACCGCATCGACGGTGAGGTCTGGACGGCCTGTCGCCCCGGGACCGACAACCACGAGGCCCAGATCCAGACGATGCGCCGGCACGGGGTCGAGCCCAATGTCCGCTACGTGGTCGACGACTTCCTCACCCAGATGACGCTGGTGGCCGCAGGCCTCGCCGTCACGCTCGTGCCACGGGACGCGGTCGAGTCCTTCCCCGGCGTCGAGCTCGTGCCCGTCGCCCCGGCCCTGACCCGGACGATCGGGGTGGCCACCCGGCAGGGCGACCTGCCCCCGGCCCCCGCAGCGATGGTCGACGCGTTGTTCGAGGTCGTCTTCGGCGCGGATCGCACCCCGCGGCCCGTGACATCGGCCGCACCGGATGCGCGGCGGGTCCCTCGGTTCACGGGCGGCGACTTGTCCACACGGTCGACGTAGACCTCATGGGTTCGATCTTGACTCCACCCCCCGTCACGTCGATCTCGAGCCGGTGGACGACTCCGCGGCGTCCCGACGCCGCCGCACCCCTCGCCGGCCCACCTCTCGCCGGCGCACCTCTCGTGGGCGCGCCGTTCCCGGCTCGCCACCCCTGCCCGGACTCCTCGCCCGGGTCCCGCTCGCGAATCGGCCCCCTGCGCTGCAGCGCGCAGCCTGTGTGGCGGGGCCGGGTTGGCACCACTACCGAACCCCGTGGGCGCCCGGGCGGCCGTCCCCGACCCACCGGCACGCCAGTACCCGACGAGACCACCCGTGGGCGGCCACTCAACCGGCGGTGGTCCCGACCCCACCCCTTCGCCTCACCCCGATGCGAGTGGTGCACCCCGGGGCGGCCGCGATCGACGAGAACGGCCCCGCAGCCGCCCGGACAAGGGTGTTGCCGGATCGATCCGCCCACCGCCCCGGGCGCCACACCAAGATCCGCGGTATCGGTTGCCCATCGCAGCGGCCACAACCACGCGCACCCGATATCAGCAGACCACGGCCGCGATCAATGGCAGATGGTCGCTGTTGGAGATCAACTAACAACCATTTCCCCTTGATCGCCAAACGCCCCTGGCAGGACGCCCGGCCGACCCGGCGACCCCTCCGGCGCGGCAGCAGAACCGCATGCGCTGATCAAGCCCAGGGTGGCCCGCCCCGGAGCCGGCACCCCGCTCCGGGCACGGTGCCTGTCCCGCCCGCGGTGCCTGTCCCGCCCGCGGTACCTGTCCCGATCCTGCCGATCACCCCAGCCGCGCCACGGCACCACAGCCGGTCGAGTGGCCGCCCACAGGAACGGACTCGTCGGGAACGGGTGTGCCAGTGGGTCGGGGACGGCCCCCGGGGCGACCACGGGATTCGGTAGTTGTGCCAACCCGGCCCCCCACAACGGGAAGGTCGATGCCGGGACCCGGGGGATTCGCCCGCGGGACCGAGCCCAGCCAGGGAAGGCAACCGGCTGCCGGCCGGGAACGGCGCGCCCACCGGCACAAGAACGTCCTGCGGAACACAGGCCGACCCCGAGAGACGGCCATCGAACCCGCAGGACGGGCAACCGGTCGGGGAGGCCCACCGGCACCAGAACGTCCCGCGGAACACAGGAGGCCGCCGATCACCGGCGAGCCCGCCCCTGCCGTCGACAGGCGCATCGGAACGCTCCCGTCCCGCTCGGAGGAGGCTGCCGCCCCTGGCGTATCTCCATGCTCGATCAGCGCGTGCCGTTCTGCTGACGCGTCCGAGGTGTTGCCAGATCGATCTGCCCGCCGCCCCGGCCTCCACACCAAGATCGGCAGGTCACCACCGCGATCAAGGGCTGATGGTCGCTATTGGAGATCAACTGGCGACCTTTTTCCCTTGATCGCCGAGCTGACCCGATTCGCGAGCGAGACCACGGCGAGGAGTCCGGGCAACGCCGGCGGGCCGGGAACGGCACCCACGAGAGGGACTCCCCCGCGCCGAACACCAGCGCGGCCTCCGCGACCCCCAGGCGATCAGCTCGAGCGAGCATGCCGGGGCGCGGGTCGCACGGACCACGCTCCGCTACCCCAGAACCGTCCCCGAGCTCCCCGCGTTGACCGGGCGGCGGCGCGAGAAGGCGCCGAGGTCGATCGTCTGCCCGGTGTGCTCGGCCACGTACTGCACCGGGTCGGCGTCGTGGTCGCGCCCGCCCTCGACCTGCGCGACGATCGCGGCGAGGAACTTCCCCACGAGCGGCGCGTTCTTGAACTGGTTGCCGCTCGTGCCGACCGCGACGTAGAAGCCGTCGAGCCCGGTGCGGTCGTAGATCGGCGTCCAGTCGTCGGCGACGTCGTAGACGCCGACGACGCCGCGCGGCCGGTGCGGCACGCTCAGGCCGGTGAGCCGCCGGGCGGCGCGCGTGACCTGGGCCTCGAACACCGCCGGGGTCGGCGTCGGGCGCACGTCGTCGGGGTCGTCGAGCCACTGCAGCGGGTCGCACTCGGGTTCGGTGCCCCCGACCAACAGGCCGCCGCCCACCTCGCCGCGCAGGTAGGTGCCCAGGTCCATGTCGGCGATGCTGATGCCCGGCGCGCCCGCCGGGGCGTATCCCGGCGGGGCGGCGACGTGCGCCACCTCCTGGCGCAGCGGGCGGAGTCCCACGGTGAAGTCCGCCCCGACGCCGGCGAGCGCGTTCAACTTCCCCGACCAGGGACCGGCCGCGTTGACGACCGCACCGCACGCGACGGCGCCGCCGTCGTCGAGCCGGACGCCGGTCACCCGGTCGCCACGGGTGTCGATCCCGACGACGGCGCGCCGCAGCCGGAACTCCGCGCCGCCGCGTGCCGCCGCCGTGGCCAGGTTCTGGGCCGCGAGCTGCGGGTCGGAGACGTACCCGGCGTCGGGGGTGAAGACCGCGCCCAGCTCGTCGACCGCGGAGGCCCAGAACTTCTCGTCGTCGATGCGCCGGGGTGGCCAGTAGCGGCCGGCGTCGATGCCCGGGACCCGCGCGCGGAGGGTGGCCGCGTCCCACTCCTCGTAGGGCACACCCACCTCGTCGAACAGGCGCACGTAGCCGGCGCGCGGCGCGAGGTCCACGTCGAGCATCGCGAGACCGCTGCGCTCGAACCGGGCGAGCGGACCGACGTCGCACCCCAGGTGGTCGGCCCAGTTCCGCCAGCAGAACTGGGACTCCCACGCCGTGGCCACACCGGCGTGGGTGGAGAAGTTGAACCGCACCACCGCGCTCGACGCGCTCGTGGAGCCGTGGCCCACGCCGCCCGCCTTGTCCACGACGACCACGCGGCGACCGGACCTGACGAGCTCGCGCGCGATCGACGACCCGATCACACCCGCACCGACGACGACGACATCCGCGCTCATGTCGTCGAGTCTGTGCGGCCGGCGCGGCGGTGACATGCGCCCGGCGACAAACGCTGGGATCCGGCGACGCGACAGGTGTCGTCCGATCAGGAGTACCCGGTCACTGCGGGACGCGCAGGCGCACCACCACGGCGCGGTGGTCGCTGCCGGTCAGGTCCCGGGTCGCGAAGTCCTCCGCCGCGATCGGGTTCGTGACGAGGACGTGGTCGATCTGCGCGCCGAACCAGCTCGGCATCGAGGCCGGCCAGGTGGCGTGCAGGCCCTGCCCGCGCTGCACGGCGGCGTCGGAGCACCCGGCGGCGGCATCGCGCAGCGCCGAATGGTCCCACGTCGCGTTGAAGTCGCCCGCGACGATCGTCGGGATGCCACCGGTGCAGTACCGCGCCAGCTCACGCAGGTCCGAGCTCCACTCGGACACGTCACCAGGACGGGCGCGACCGCGTGGAACGCCACGAACCGGGTCGCGCCCAGCCCGCCGCCCTCGACCTCGACGATCGGGAACTGCGTCGAGGTACCGGCGGTGCTCGTCACCTCCCCGAGGTGGGCGGCCACCAGCACCGAAACCCCGAACACGTCGGTGATCCCGTCCGAGTCCGTCCCGGTCGCGGTGATGAAGCGGTAGCCGAGCGGCTCGACCAGCGGCGCGAGCCGATCCCGGTACCACGGTCCCACCTCGATGAGCGCCCCCAGGTCGGGACGCTCGCTGCGGATGAGCTCCGCCATCTCGGCGACGTCGGCCGAGCCGTCCAGCGCGTTGACGGCCAGCACGGTGACGGGCTGCCCGCCCGCCGGCAGCGGTCCGGCCTGCGTGCGGGGAGCGGTCATCCCGGCTCCGACCGCCAGCACGGCCAGCAACGCCACCGCGGGCAGGAGCAGCCGCCTGCGTCGCCACGAGAGCCCGGCCAGCACCAGCACCAGCGCCGCCACGCCGACGAGCAGGTACGGCCGGAACGACACCACCTGCGCGAACGGGGTGACCCGGTCGATGCGGAGGAGGTCCGGCAGCGTCAGCAACCCGACGCGACGACGATCCCGGCCTCCGCCCACCCATCGCGCTTCCCACGGCGCCGGGTCGGCACGGACAGCCGTCCGTCAACCGGATGGCGGAGCTCCGTCCTCGGTCTCGAGATCACGTGGAGATCTTGGCCCACGCTCCCTGTGGACCTGGTGAGTGAAGATCACCCACCGGTCGGCCGGGGCTCAGAGCTCGCGTCCCTGGCGCGCTGCCGGCGCCCGGCAGCCCGTACGGGTAGTCGCCGACGACCGGGGCGCTGGCCTCGTCCAGCGCTTGCGTCTCCTCGTCGGACAGGTGCAGCCCCGCCGCGGCCAGGTTGTCGTCGAGCTGCTCGACGGTGCGGGCGCCGAGGATCACCGATGTGACCGCCGGCCGGTCCGCGGTCCAGGCCAGCGCGATCTGCGCCATCGACACCCCGCGCGACTCGGCGATCTTGCCGAGCGCGTCCAGGACCTGCCACGTCCGTTCCCGGGAGTTGCGCCGGGCGTAGGCCTCCATGCCCCGCTCCGGGTCGTCGCCGAGCCGGCTGTTGCCCGTCGGGACCTCGTCGCGGCGGTACTTGCCGGTGAGCCAACCCCCGGCGAGCGGCGACCACGGCAGGATGCCGATGTTCTCGTTCTCGCAGACGTCGGTGAGCTCGAACTCGATCTCCCGGACCAGGAGGTTGTACTGCGGCTGCAGGGTGACGATCGGGGCCAGCCCGAGGAACCCGGTGAGCATCGAGGCCTTCTGCAACTGCCAGCCCAGGAAGTTGCTCACCCCCGGCGTACCGGATCTTGCCGGCGCGCACGGCGTCGTCGAAGAACCGGAGTGTCTCCTCCAGCGGCGTCAAGGCGTCCCACGCGTGTGCCTGGTAGAGATCGACCGAGTCGACCTGGAGCCGCCGCAGGCTCGCCTCGAGCGCACGCGTGAGCCCCACCCGGCTCAGACCGACGTCGTTGGGTCCCTCCCCCATCGCGAAGCGGCCCTTCGTGGCGATGACGACCTCGTCGCGGGCGCCCGGCCGCTTCGCCAGCCAGCGCCCGATGATCTCCTCGGAGACGCCGCGGGAGTAGACGTTGGCGGTGTCGACGAAGTTGCCTCCCCGTTCCACGAACCGGTCCAGCTGCGCGTGCGACACCTCCTCGCTGCTCTCGTTGCCGAACGTCATCGTGCCCAGGCACAGCGACGACACGATCGTTCCGGTGCCGCCGAGCGTGCGGTGTTCCATTCCGCTGTCTTCCACACCGCACATCCTGTACCCCCGGGTTCGATCTCAGGCGACCGAGATGGCCACCGGCGGCCGCAGGGCGGCGGCGGCCAGTGCGTCGTGGACGAGGTGGTCGGCGAACGCATCGACCGGTGCCGGCTCCGTTGAGCCGGGGTCCTTCTCGGTGGCCGGGGAGGCGATCTGCTCGTAGGCGGCCTGGAAGCGCGGCCCCCAGCGGCGGGTGCCCAGCCGGGCGATGCGCGAGCAGTCGTCCACCATGAACGCCGCCACGACCGACCTCGTCCTCGTCACCGCGGCCGACGGCGAATCCGACCCGCTCGACGACCCGTTCGTCCTTCCCCGGCGGGGCCCCGTCCGCGAGGCCGCCGAGCGGTGGTTCCGCCGTCGCGGCCACGACCGCGCACCGGACATCGCCGCCGAGCCGGACGGTCACGAGGCCCTGCTCACCCTCGTCGCGCTCGGCTACGGCACCGGCGTCGTCCCGCGACTGGTGCTCGACACGAGCGTCGTGCGGGACCGGCTGACCGTCGTCCCCACCGAACCGCCACCCCGCCCTTCATGATCGGCCTGTGCGGCGCCGGGCCGACCTGCGCCGCCCGGTCGTGGCCGCGCTGTGGAGCCTGGCGCGAATGCGACGCTGACGAACCGCGGGGCGGCGAGGAGATCTACGCGCCCCCACCCGAGATTCCGTCACCCGGCATCGTCGGCGCCTCCGGCGACGGCGCGGGAAGGACGGGAGCCGACCCGCGACCGCCGTAGACCACGCGGTGGGCGGCGACCACGGCGAGGTCGGGGTCGCGGGCGACCACGGCGTCGAGGACCGCCCGGTGGAGCGGCAGGACGGCCTTCGACGCTCCCGGCGTGGCCGACAACGCGATGAAGCTCTCCCGCAGCGACACCTCGATCGCCTGTTCAAGGGATCCGAAGAGGTCGTTGCCGCTCGCCCGTAACAGGGCACGGTGGAAAGCCAGGTCGGCGGCATTGAAGCGGTCGACGTCCGCATCGTCCACGGCGGACCGCATCGCACCGTACGCCTCGCGGAGCTCCGTAAGCTCGTCGTCACCGGCGCGGGTCGCGGCCAGCCGGGCAGCCTCGGGCTCGACCGCGTGCCGCAGCTCGGTCAGGTTCCGCAGGAGGCGGTTCTGGTCCGTCTGCTGCTGCCAGCGCAGGACGTCCCGGTCGAGGAAGTTCCAGTCCTCCCGTGCCCGTACCCGGGTGCCGGTCCGCGGCCGCACCTCGAGCAGGCCCTTCGCGACGAGAACCCTGACGGCTTCGCGCAGCGCCCCGCGACTGACCCCGAGCTGCTGCGCCAGATCGGCCTCGACCGGCAGGACCGCACCCGGCTGCGCCTCGCCGGAGAGGATCCGCAGCCCGAGGTGGTCCACGACGTGGGCGTGGGTCGTGTGCGGGCGCGCTCCGCGCGACAGGGGGTCGGACACATCGGTCATTAGATCAAGCCTTGAATCATCGAATCATTGAATGATACGTTCCGTCGGATGAACCGACCGAACCTCGTCGTCTTCCTGAGCGACGACCAGGGCTATGGCGACCTGTCGTGCATGGGGTCCGCCGACGTGCGCACCCCACGGCTGGACGGGCTGGCCGCGTCGGGAGCGCGCTTGACCAGCTGGTACTCCAACTCCCCCGTCTGCTCGCCATCGCGCGCGAGCCTGCTCACCGGCAGGTACCCGGGCAATGCCGGGATCCGCAGCATCCTCTCGGGCTTCCGCACGCGCCGGGCCTGCGGACGGAGGTCCCCACCCTCGCCGGCGTGCTGCGCGCCGAGGGCTACCGCACCGGTTGGGTCGGCAAGTGGCACCTCGGCGGGGCCACCGGCCACCGCCCGCAGGATCACGGGTTCGACGAGACGTTCGGGTTCCACGCCGGATCGGTGGACTACTACTCGCACATCTACTACGGCGGCGACAAGCGCGAGACCGTCGTGAACGGCGAACGCCGGCGCGGCACACCCATGCACGACCTGTGGCAGAACGGCGAGGAGATACACCGCGACGGGCGGTACCTGACCGAGCTCATCGCCGAGAACGCGGTGGACTTCGTGCAGGCGCACGCACACGACACCCGCCCGTTCTTCCTCTACGTCCCGTTCACGCCCCGCACTACCCGATGCACGCACCGCAGCGCTACAAGGACCGCTTCCCCGATCTCCCGTGGGAGCGGCAGATCATGGCGGCGATGATCAGCGCCATGGACGACGCCGTCGGGCTCGTCCTCGACGAGCTCGACCGCCAGGGGCTGCGCGAGAACACGATGTGCCTCTTCATGACCGACAACGGTCCCTCCCGCGAGGTGCGCAACTGGCTCGACGGCAGCCAGGAGCCGTACTACGGAGGATCGACCGGCACGCTGAAGGGCCACAAGTTCAGCCTCTTCGAAGGCGGCATCCGGGTGCCCGGCATCATCTCGTGGCCCGGACGGATCCCGGCCGGGCAGGTCGTCGACGAGCCCGCCGCCGCGATGGACCTCTTCCCCACCTTCCTCACCGCAGCCGGCATCCCACACTACGGCGACGACGTCGACGGCCTCGACATCATGGGGATGCTCGCCCGCGGCGAACCCTCCCCGCACGACGCGATCCTGTGGGAGCAGGGGGACCAGACCGCGATCCGGTCGGGGAGATGGAAACTCGTGCTGAACGGCCGGCTCGTCGAGCACGAAGGACCGCAGGACCCGGTCTTCCTCTCCGATCTCGACGCGGATGTCGGCGAACGCACCAACATCGCGGATCGGCACCCCGAGCTCGTCGCCGAGCTCCGGCGAAGGGCCGAGGAGTGGCGGGCGGGAATCGAGGACCGATGGGCCTCGCACTGGCTTCCGCGTATCCCCGACCACGCGTACCACGTGCAGGCGGCATTCCTGGAATAGCTCCACCGCCTTCGAGTCAACGACGACTGCAGGACCGGACAAGGACGGCGAACGACACGTGAGCAGCGACGTCAGCGAGAACGCCACGACCGGCAGGAGAGTCCGGCGAGCACGGTCCGCACTCCGGCGCAACATCCGGTGGCGGCTTCCGATCGTGCTGCTCGTCGGCGCGATGATCGCCTGGATCGACCGCTCCAACCTCGGCGTCGCCGCCCCGTTCCTGCAGGACGACCTGGACATCCCACCCTCGACGATGGGCCTGATCCTCGGCTCGTACGCATTCGTTCTGATCTTCATGCACCCGGTGTCGGGGTGGCTCGTCGACAAGCTGGGGAGCCCACGCCTGCTGTACTTCGGTTCGGCGATCGCGTGGTGCGTCTTCACCGCTTCCACCGCCCTCGTCCGCGGAGCGGCATCGCTGTTCGCGGTCCGGATCGCGATGGCGGTCGGGGAGGCCCCGCAGGCGTCGTGCGCCCTCAAGGCGACCTCGCACTGGTTCCCCCGACGGGAACGCGCCCTGGCCATCGGGACGTACGAGGTCGGGTCCGAGTTCGGGGCGGCGATCTCGATCCCGGTCGTGACCGCGCTCATCGCCGGCTTCGGCTGGCGCGGATCGTTCATCGCCACCGGACTCGCCGGGCTGCTGTTCGCGTTCTTCTGGCTGTGGTTCTACCGCAACCCGCGGCGGCACCCGAAGCTGACCGCGGCGGAGCTGCGGCACATCGAGGAAGGCGGAGCGCACGGCGTCACCGGATCCGATCCACGGCACGGGCAGCAGGCGGTCCGCTGGGTCGACCTCTTCCGCTACCGCACCGTGTGGGGCCTCCTCGCGGTGATGTTCTGCCGGACGTCCACCATCTTCTTCTTCATCACGTGGTACCCCACCTACCTCGTCGAGGAGCGCGGGTTCACCCTGCTGGAGCTCGGGCTGTTCGGCGCCGTACCGGGCCTGGTCGCCATCGTGGGCGACCTCGTCGGTGGCTGGTTCTCCGACCACCTGATCCGGCGCGGTGTCGATCCGACGATCGCGCGCAAGGCCCCCATCGCCGGCGGGCTGCTCGCGGGAACGGCGATCGCCGCGGCGGCCTTCACCTCCAGCCCCGCACTCGCCATGGTCCTGTTGAGCATCTCCTCGGCCGGTGTCGCCTTCTGCACCGGAGCGCTCTACTCGCTCCCGCTGGAGATCGCCCCCACTCCCGGGAATGCGATCTCGCTCTCCGGGCTGATGCGTGCCGGCGGACTCGTCGGCGGAGCGTCCGTCCCCGCTGCCATCGGGTTCGTCTACGAAGCCAGCGGATCGTTCGTCGCTCCGCTCGTCCTCATGGGCGGTGTGCTGGTGATCGGTGTCGCCGTGCTCGTGTTCGTGGTCGGGCGGGTCGAGCCGCTTCCGATCAGCACTGCGGCCCGGTGACGCTCGCCCCGTCGTGAACCGCCTCCGCTATCGCGCGGCGTCGGCGGCGATGGCCAGCAGGGACAGCGCGTCGTGGTCGGCGGTGCCCCGGGCGGCCTGGTGCACGGTGAGCCTGCTGCTGCCGTCGCCGACCCGCAGCACCTCCCACGCCAGGGTCAGCGTGCCCACCGCCGGGTGGTGCACGACCTTCTGCAGGCCGTGCTTGTGGCGGACGTCGTGCCGCTCCCACAGGGCGGCGAACTGGGGGCTCGCCGCCGACAGCTCCGCGACGAGCTCGGCGACGTCGGCCGCCTCCGGGTCGGTGGCGTGCACCGTGCGCAGGTCGGCGACCGCCCCCGCCGACGTGGCCCGCCAGTCGTCGAACAACGCGGGCGCCGCCGGGTGCAGGAACATGTAGCGGATCGTGTTGCGCCGAGTGGGCGGCCACTCGCCCAGCCCGTGGTAGAGCGCGATGCCCTCCGGGTTGGCGGCGAGAACGTCGCCGGCGCGGCTGAGCACCATCGCCGGGCACGGCCGCAGGTTCTCCAGCAGCAGCCGCAGTGACGGCGTGACGGTGCGGGCAGGTGGGTGGTGCGCCGGCCTGCGGCGGGCCACGTGGTCGGCGAGGGCGAACAGGTGGGCCCGCGCGTCCTCGTCGAGCCGCAGCGCCGTGGCCAGTGCCGCGAGCACCGCGCTGCTCGGGTTGGTCTCCTTGCCCTGCTCGAGCCGGATGTAGTAGTCGATGCTCACCCCGGCCAGCGCGGCCAGCTCCTCGCGGCGCAGGCCAGGGGTCCGCCGCTGCCCCACCCCCTCGGGCAGTCCCACGTCCCCCGGCCGGACCCGGGCCCGGCGGGCACGCAGGAAGTCGGCCAGTGCGGACGAGCTCATGCCCGCATCGTCGCAGGCCGGCACGGCCCGTGGGTGGCCGTGGCGCTGCTACCCGCGGCGCTGCTACGAACGGCACGCCCTGAACGCGGTGCCTCCGCGCGCGCACCGTGTCGGCATGCGAACGACAACCGCCACCCGCGAACAGCCCGCCACCCGCCCCCGGCGCTGGAAGATGTGGACGCTGCTGACCTGCGCGATCTACCCGCTGCTCCTCGTGATCGTCACGGTGACCGACCCGCTCGTGCACACGTTGCCCGCGCCCGTCCGGTTCCTGGTCGTGGTGCCGCTGATGACGGCATCGGTCGTCTGGGGTGTGCTGCCGCTCATCCAGCGCCGGTTCGGCCGGTGGGTGAACCGCTGATCGGCCGAGCCACCGCCGCGGCCGGGTTGGGCGCCCACACCTGGGCCAGCTGTACGGCTGCGGCCGCCAGCAGCAGCGCGCCGAGCGGGACGTGGACGGCCGAGACCCCCCACCAGCCGAGCGCACCCTGGAGGAGCGCGAGCAGCAGCGCCACCGCGCCGGTGACCACCAACCGGGCACTCCCCCCGCGCCGCCGCATCACGACCGCACCGACGAGCTGCGCCACGCCGGCGAGGTAGACCAGCAGCGCACCCGCGTTGTGGATGCCACCACCGCCGGGGATCGACAGCAACAACCCTGCGGTCACCGCCTGGACCGCCAACGCGGCGGCCCACAGCGTCGCGGTGATGCGCATGGTCGCGAGCAGCTTCGACGTCGTCACGACAGGACCGACGAGACAGCGCACCGAACTGTGATGACCATCGGGTCGGAACGCGTTGCGCAGCTACATCCCCACGGTCTGGCGTTCGGGCTCGATGAGCACGATCATGCGCTCCTCGGTGCGGGGGTACGGGCTGCCGATGTAGGACATCGCGATCCGGTCGACGACCTCCCACGCGTTCTCGCCGTGGATCCAGTCGACGACCCGGCCGCGGATGGAGATCGGTTCGAGCGGGTTGTCGATCGGCGTCATCGACAGCGCCACGCGGGGGTCGCGCTGCATGTTGCGGGTCTTGCGGTACCCGGGGCCGGTGATGATCGCGATGTGCTCGCCCTCGGCGGCGACCCAGACCGGCACCGAGTGCGGGGCGCCGTCGGGCAGCAGGGTGGCGAGGTGGGCGATCACGGTGGTGTCGAGCACGCGCCGGACGACGTCATCGATCATGGTGGGCTCCTGTCGGTTGCGGTCTCAACGGTCGTGGTCCTGCAGCCAGGCGGCGTAGTCGCGGACGGACCGTTCGACGTCGAACGCGGGCTCGAACCCGGTGTCGGCGCGCAGCCGGGAGATGTCGAGGTGGTTGTCCGGCGGCCGTGCGGGGTTGCGTCCCTCCGGGAGGGTGAGGTTCGCGCCCGGCACGGCGGCGTTGATCGCATCGACCACCTCGCGGTAGCGCACCGGGCGTCCCGAGGAGACGTTGTAGACGCGGTGGTTCAGCCGCTCCGCGCACATGAGCAGGGCGATCGCCCGGCCGCAGTCCTTCACGTAGCACAGGTCCGTGCGGTCCTCGGCGAACGCGGGCGGCCGTGGCGGGGTCAGGTCGGCGTCCTGGGCCCACACTGCGGAGGTGAGCAGGCGCGGCAACGGCGTGAACGGGTTGTCCGGCACACCCAAGGGACCCCAGATCGTGCCGATCCTCAGGCTCACCGCGTCGAACCCGGCACTGTCGCCGACCAGCGCCGAGAACAGCTCCGCGGTCTTCTTCATCACCGGGATCCGGTGCACCGCGAGTGCGGGCAGCGGGGTGTCCTCGACGAGCACCTCCCCCGCCACACCCGCGTAGGCACCGATCGTGCTGGCCACCGAGAACCGCCGCACCCCCCACTGCCGCGCGGCGTTCAACGCGTTCAGCAGCCCCGCCACGTCGGCGCGCAGGTACTCCACCGGATCGGGCAGGTCGTGGGGCGCCGCCGCGAGGTGCACGATCCCGCTGATCTCGTGCCGCTTCCCGATGTCGAGGAACGCCGCCTCGTCCGTGGTGTCGAGCGGTTCCACGACGACCCGGCCCTCGGGCTCGCCGGCCAGGAACGACGGGAGCCCGGTGGCGCGGTGCGCGGTGACGACGACGGGCTCGCCGCGGTCCAGCAGCGCCCGGGCGGTGTGCGAGCCGATGGATCCGAGGCCGCCGGTCACGAGGATCATGCGCCCGGACGCTATGGCGACCTCGGTCGCGGGTCTGAACGAAACGTGCGTCGTCAGCCGCCCCGGGCGGACCGCGCGCCGACGGCGAGGAACGGCCGGTACGACGCCGCGTGGTCGTGCCCGCAACCGCACCGGTCGGTGCGGCCGCCGAGCAGTTCGCGCGGCGTCACGCCGGTCAGGCGCATGCATTCGCGGCCGAGGTGGGCGTGGTCGGCGTACCCGACCTGCGCGGCGAGGTCGGCGACCCGGCCGTCGGGCCGGCCCGCGGACGCCTGCGCCAGCGCGAGGTACCCCTGGAACCGCAGCGTCCGTTGCAGGGCCTTGGGGCCGAGGCCGACGGTGCTGAGGAACCGGCGCCGCAGCTGGCTCGGCGAGATCGACAGGTGCGTGGTCAGCTCGCCGATCTCGACGGGCTCCCACGGCATCAACCGGCGCACCGCCTCGGCGACCAGCGGATCGCGCCGTTCGACCAGCTGCTGCCGGTGGGCCAGCCGCCGTTGCAGGCGCTCCAGCGCCGCGTCCGGCCCGGGCGCGTCGGCGAGCAGTTCGCCGAGGTGGTCGGCAGCGGCGCCCCACAGCTCGTCGAGGACGACGGTGAGGTCGAGCAGGTCGTCCGCGGGTACGCCGAGCAGCGGCGCGGCGGCGCCCGGCCAGAACCGGACGCCCACCACGGTCGTGCGGGGCGGGAGCACCTGGACGTCGACGCGGGTGAGCGGCCCGACCAGCCGGGGAAGGCCACCGATCGGGCAGTGCAGCTCGACGCCGCCCGTGGGCAGGTTGCGCTGCACGTACGGCGCCTGCCCGGTGTGCTGGACCCACACCGTGCGCACCCGCCCCGCCAGCCCCGGCAGTGGGCTGCGCTCGACGTAGGTCTGCGCCGGGTCCACGCGGCGAGCCTATGCCGCGCTCGACGGCGACCAAGGCGAGATCGTCGTCAAACGATCGTCGGCAGCCACCATCTGCCCTTGATCACCGCCGCAGGGCTCCGATGCGCCATGGAGGCGCCTGCTCGAGCGGCCCCGGTGGGCTATCTGAAGCCGTGCGCCCGTGCGGCAGCGATGACGTTCAGCGTCTCGGCCAGCGCCTGCTCGACCAGGCGGGCACCCTGCTGCAGCTCGCCGTCGATGATCCGTTCGCGCAGCGTGGTCGCGATGATCTCGGGCAGGGAGCGGTGCTCGACCCCCTCACCCGGCCCGCTCACCGGCCGTCGGCGCCGAGCAGCCGGGCGTGCAGCGCGCGGATCTCGTCGGCCAGCTGCGGGTCGGGCCCGGCGACGGGGACGCCCGGCGCGATCACGGTGATCGGGAGCGCCGCGACGGGGCCGGCCGGTAGGCCCCACTCGCGTCGCCACCCCGACAGCTGCTCGGTGCTGGACGCGTACACGATGCGGCCGAGCCCGACCCAGGCGTGCGCGGCGCTGCACATCGGGCAGTGCTCGCCGGAGGTGTACACCACGCAGTCGCGCCGCTCGCCTGGCGGGACGTTCGCCGCCGCCCACCGGGCGATCTCGAACTCCGGGTGGCGGGTCTGGTCGCCGTCCTTGACCCGGTTGCGGTCCTCGAAGAGGACCACCCCGTCGGCGTCGACGAGCAGGGACCCGAAGGGCTCGTCGCCGTCGTCGAGCCCTCGCGGGCGAGGTCGACGCAGCGTCGGAGGAACTCGTGATCCCGTGGGGTGACCGCCCGGTCGCTCGCTCCGCTCACGGGCCGAGCGTAGCCAACGGTATACAATTTCGATGTACAACGTGGACGTGGCGTGGTCGTTCGTGTTCATGGTCGCGATCGGGCTCGCGACCTCGGCCTTCGGCGTACTGCAGACCACGCTGCTGCTGATGACCACCGAACGCTCGGTGCACGGCCGGGCCCTCGGGCTGCAGGAGCTCGCGATCGGGGTGATGCCGCTCGCGGCGCCGGGGCTCGGAGCGGTGGCGGAGTTCGCCGGGGTCGGCCCGACGACGTTCGTCAGCGCGCTGCTGCTGGTGGCGTTCCAGCTCGGGCTCGCGGTGCGAGTGCCGTCGCCGCTGCGGCAGGGCATCGACCTGCTCAGCGCGCGCTCGAAGATCTGATCGCGAACCGGTAGCAACACGGGCCCTGCCAGACTCGACCGGATGGACCTGCGTCAGCTCGAGTACTTCCTCGCCGTCGTCGAGCACGGCGGGGTGCACCGGGCGGCTGCGGCGTTGCGGGTCGCGCAGCCGTCGCTGAGCCAGTCCCTGCGCAGGCTCGAGCGGGACCTGCAGACCGACCTGTTCCACCGGGTGGGGCGCGGGCTGGTCCTCGCCCCTGCCGGTGAGGCGCTGGTCGGGCCGGCCCGGCAGATGCTGCGCACGCTCGGTTCGGCCTACGACGCGGTGCGCGAGGTCCGTGATCTCGAGGCCGGGCGGATCGACGTGGCCGCCCTCGCCGATCTCTCGGCGGACCCCGCCGCGATCTGGGTGGCCCAGTTCCGGGTGGCCAACCCGCGGGTCAGCGCGCGCATCGAGGAACGTGGCGCGGTCTCGCAGGTCGCCGAGCTGGTGCCTCCGGCGAGTGCGAGGTCGGCGTGAGTGTGCTGCCGCACCCCCGCGACGGGCTCGTCCACGAGCGCCTGCTCACGCAGCACTTCGTGCTCGTCGCCCCGCCAGGGACCGACGAGCAGTTCCCCGGCACCGTCGGTCTGACGGACCTCGACGGTGTCCCGCTGGTACTGGGTGAGCGGCACGCCACCACCCGCGAGTGGATCGAGGGGGCGTTGCGGGCCGCCGACGTCGAGCCGCTGGTCTCGGTCGAGGTGCCGCAGCGGGGCGCCGTCCTGCCGATGTTGCTCAACGGTGGCGGCGCGGCGATCGTGCCGCTGCGCCTCGCGCTCGACGCGCTCCTGCGCGACGCGGTGGTCCGGGAGCTGGACCCGCCGCTGCGGCGCGACCTCGGGGTCGTCTACCGGCCGGGGCGTCCGACCGCCGCGACGGCGGCGTTCCTCGACTTCACCCGCGACCGGGTGCTGTCGTGGGAACGCGCGATCGAGCGCCGGATGGCGGCCGGGCTCGGCCGGGTGGAGGCCGCGGCGGCCACCGATCTCGCGGTCCGCAGGCGGCAGCGTGCCGAGTTCTCCGAACGCTCGCCGGTGGCCCGCCGAACGATAGGTGAAACCAATCGGACCGTATGACTTCATGTCTTTGACGCTGTCGATCCGGACGCCTTGACTGATCCTCGGACCGGCCGACCACGGCCCGAGACCGCAGGAGAAACCATGGCAGAGACGCCACGAACCGAGGTTCCGACGCCGGCGCCGACGCCGGCCGGGGCCGCCGGCCTGCGACGGGGTGCGTGGACTGCCACCTTCCTCGCCTTCGCCTTCATGCTCCTGAACTTCGCCGACAAGGCGCGCTCGGCTTCGCCGGCAGCGCCCTCATGCGGGAGCTCGGCATCACCCCGGCCGAGTTCGGGGTCCTGCAGAGCTCGTTCTTCTGGCTGTTCGCCGTCGGGGCGCTGGTCGTCGGGGCGCTGAGCACCCGCATCTCGGTCCGGGTGCTGCTACCGGCGCTGATGGGCGTCTGGATCCTGACGATGGTCCCGCTGCTGTTCCCCGTCGGCTTCGGGCTGCTGCTGGTGTCGCGCGTCGTGCTCGGCTTCGCCGAGGGACCCGCGTACGCGCTGGCGACCCACGTCGTGCACTCCTGGTTCCCGCCCGAGAAGCGCGCCCTGCCCGCGGGTGTGATCAGCGCCGGGAGCTCGGTGGGCCCGCTGATCGCCGCGCCGGTGCTGACGCTCGTGATCGCCACCTGGAACTGGCACGCGGCGTTCCTGGTGCTGATCGTCGCCGGGCTCGTCTGGCTGGTCACCTGGTTCCTGCTGAGCCGCCCGTCGCCCGAGGAGACGGCGACCGGAGCGGAGGCGGCGGCCCGCACCCCCACGGACTGGCGGCTGGTGGGCAGGCAGCTGCGCACGCCGACGATCCTGGGCGTCGCGCTGCTGGCGTTCGTCGGCTACTGGACGACCACGCTGCGGGTGTCGTGGCTGCCGCTCTACCTGGAGCAGGGGCTGGGCTACGACGCGGTGACGGCGGGCCGCCTGGTGACGGCGCCCTACGCAGTGGCCGCGCTCGCCGCCGTCGGCGCCGGGTTCCTGTCCAACCGGCTGATCGCGGCCGGGGTCTCGCGGCGGTGGGCGCGCGGCGGGCTGTCCGTCGCGTTCGTGGTGGCGGGCGGGCTCGCCATGTACCTGTTCACCGCGGTCGGCCCGGGCGCGGTGCAGATGGCGCTCGTGACGCTCGCCTTCTCACTCAACTCGGCGGCGTACGGCGTCGCGTTGACGCTCGTCGCGGACCTCGTCCGGCCGGGTGACCGGGGCGCCGTGCTGGGCTGCCTGGTCGCCTTCTACAGCATGGCCGGCGTCATCGCGCCGCTCGTGCTGGGCTTCTCCATCGGTGACGGGGCGTCGGTGGCCGCGGGCTACGGGCACGGCTTCGCGATCAGCGCGGTGGTCATCGTCGTCGGCGGTCTGCTGTCGCTGGTCTTCATCGACCCCGATCGCGACCTGCGCCGCCTGAACCGGACCGCGGAGGCGGTGCCCGAGTGAAGCGGCCGCTCGACGGGGTCCGCGTCGTCGACTTCGGGCAGTTCATCGCCGCGCCCGCGGCCGGCGCCGCACTGGCCGAGATGGGCGCCGACGTGATCAAGATCGAGCCGGTGGGCGGGGAGTCGGCCCGGCAGATCGGGGTGTACGGCCAGGCGATGGTCCGCGCCTACAACGGCGGCAAGAGGTCGCTGGCGGTCGATCTCCGCACGTCCGAGGGGCGGGAGGTGGCGCGGCGGCTCGTCCACGACGCGGACATCGTCCTGCAGAACCTGCGCACCGGGGTCATGGAGGGCTTCGGTCTCGGGCCGGCCGACGTCCGCGCGGTCAACCCCGGCGTCGTCTACGGCTCGGTCAGCGGCTTCGGGCGCCACGGCCCGTCGCGCGACCGCCCGGGTTTCGACATCGCCGCCCAGGCCGAGAGCGGCCTGATGTCCGTGACCGGGGAGGCCGGTCGGGACCCGCAGCGGGTGGGCGTCCCGGTGGTCGACGCCGCGGCCGGGCACGTCCTCGCCGAGGCCGTGCTCGGGGCGTACATCGGCAGGCTGCGGTTCGGCACCGGTCGGGACGTGGAGGTCTCGCTGCTCGACGTGGCCATCCACCTGCAGGGCACGACGTGGGGGGAGTACTTCCTCACCGGCGAGGTGCCCGAGCGCAAGGGCAACGGGCAGCCCACGGTGGCCCCGGCGGCGGACGTCGTACCCACCGCCGACGGCGCGATCGTGCTGTCGGCCTACACGCCCGCCCACTTCGCGAAGCTCTGCGTGCTCGTCGGGCGCGCCGAGCTGGCCGACGAACCCCGGTTCGCGACGAACCCCGACCGGGTGGCCAACCGCGCCGCGCTGCTCGCCGAGCTCGCCCCGGCGTTCGGCGGCCTCACCACCCGCGATGCGCTCGACATGCTGGTCGGCAACGGGATCGTCGCGGGCGCGATCAACGACTACGCGCAGGTGACGCAGCACCCCGACGTCCTGGCGTCCGGGACGTTCGTGGAGGTCGTCGACGACGGCACACCTTACACGGTGGTGCGCCCGCCATGGCGCGACGGCCCGCACGACGTCGGGGCACCCGCGCCGGCGCCGGGCGTCGGCCGGGACACCCGGGCGATCATGGCCGAGCTCGGCTACCCCACCACCGAGATCGACGACCTGGTCCGGCGCGGGATCGTCCGCGCGGGCGACGACTGATCGCCGCGGTTCGCGGTGGGAGGAGGCGACGTGCCCGCAGGCGTGGACCGCGCGGACGGCGACGGCATCGCACGGCTGACGTTGCGCAACGAAGGCCGCCGCAACGCACTCGCCGTCGACGTGTTCGACGGCCTGGACCGCGAGCTGACCGCCCTGGAGGACGACCCCACGACCCGGGTCGTCGTGATCACCGGGCACGGGTCGGCGTTCTCGGTGGGCGCGGACCTCGCCGCACCGCCGGGGCGGCGCACCCTGCGCGGCGACTCGGTGACCGCGGACCTCACCCGCCTGCGCCGGGTGGCGGGGATCGCCGAACGCCTGCACCGGTTGCCGCAGGTCACCGTCGCGGCGGTGAACGGGGCCTGCGCCGGGGCGGGCCTGTCCCTCGCGCTGGCCTGCGACGTGCGGATCGCGGCGGAACGGGCCGTGTTCAACACCGCGTTCCTCGGTGCGGGCCTGTCCGGCGACCTCGGCGGCATCTGGTTCGCCACCCGGATCCTCGGCCACGCCCGGGCCCGGGAGCTGTTCCTGCTCCCCGGCCGCCTGCCCGCCCGGGACGCGGCGGCCGCCGGCCTCGTCACCAGGGTGACGGCCGACGACTCCTTCCCCACCGACGTCGCGGCGCTCGCCGCGCAGCTGGCGGGCGGCGCCCCGGCGGCGATCCGGGCGATGAAGGAGAACCTGCGCGACGCCGACCGGATGGGCCTCGCCGACTACCTCGACGCCGAGAGCGAACGCATGGTCGCCACGTTCCACACCGACGACGCCCGCGAGGCCGCCCGCGCGTTCCTCGAACGGCGGGACCCGGTCTTCACCGGCAGGTGACGGGCCCGGCGTACCGCCGCGCGATCCGGGTAGTCCCCCGACATGACGCACGCCGGACCGACATCGCCACCAGCCCAGCAGCAGCCACCCCCCGGATCGACCGCGGACCTGGACCCGCAGCCCCGTGACGAGATGCGCGGTTACGTGGGCCGCGACCTGCTCGCGGGCAAGGTGGCCCTCGTGACCGGCGGGGACTCGGGGATCGGCCGGGCGGTCTGCGTCGCGTTCGCGAAGGAGGGCGCCGACGTCGCGCTCGCCTACCTGTCCGAGGACGCCGATGCCGATCACACGGCCTCGCTCGTGCAGGCCGAGGGCAGGCGGTGCCTGACGATGCCGGGCGACCTGGGCGACGCCGCGCACTGCGCCGAGATCGTCGACGAGACGGTCGCCGGGCTGGGTGCACTGGACATCGTGGTCAACAACGTGGCGACGCAGGCCGCGGTGGACGCCCCCGAGGAGGTCGGGGACGAGCAGTGGCTCCGCACGTTCGAGGTGAACGTGCACAGCTACTTCCGGGTCATCCGGGCCGCGCTGCCGCATCTCTCCCCGGGCAGCACGGTGATCAACACGAGCTCGGTGAACGGGCTGCGCGGCAACAAGGGCCTGATCGACTACTCGGCCACGAAGGGGGCCGTCAACGCCCTGACCCAGTCGCTCGCCCAGGCGCTCGTGGACCGCGGTATCCGGGTGAACGCGGTGGCCCCCGGGCCGGTCTGGACGCCGCTGATCCCGGCGACCCTTCCCCCGGAGAAGGTGGAGTCGTTCGGGCAGCAGACGCCCGTCGGGCGGGCCGCGTCCCCGGACGAGATCGCGCCGTCGTACGTCTTCTTCGCCAGCGACCGGTTCTCGTCCTACTACACCGGCGAGATCCTGGCCCCGATCGGCGGGGAGACGCTGCCCGGCTGAGGGTCACCGGCGCGATGACTCGCAGCGGACACACCGGGTACGCCACGAGCATGACCGACACGAGCTCCGCACCCGGACCACCCCGGGACCCTTTCCACCCGCACGACCCCGCCGACTCCCTGCGGCCGCAGGGCATGAGCGACACCACCCGGCCGGCGGCCGCGGACGCTCCGGGCCGGATCGTCGTCGGCGTCGACGGGTCCGACGAGTCCCGGTCGGCGCTGCAGTGGGCCGTCCGGCAGGCCCAGCGGACCGGTGCCGCCGTGCACGCGGTCGCGGTGTGGCAGCAACAGATCCAGTTCGGGATCGGCGCGCATGTGCCCGTCCCCAGCGAGAGCTTCGAGTCCGAGGCACGCACCTGGCTCCGCGACGCGCTCCCGTCGCCGGCGCCCGACGAGCACGGCGCCGAGGTGCACACCCACACCGAACAAGGCGACCCCACCCAGCAGCTGCTCGAGCACAGCACCACCGCGGACATGCTGGTCCTCGGCAACCACGGCCGCGGCGGCGTCGTCGGCGCGTTGCTCGGTTCCGTGGCGCAACGCTGCGCGCACCACGCGCGGTGCCCCGTCGTCCTCGTACCCGGCGAGCCCGTGCGTGACGGCACGCCGGAGCGCGGGACGCGGGAGTTCCGGCCGAGCGGGCGGAGCTGATGGCACGGATGCTCGCCGAGACGATCGATTGATGGGCGAGTGTGTGGTGGGTGAGGAGCCCGAGTCCCAGCCCTCCGGCCCGGTCCCGCTCCGGCGCGGCAAACAGGTCGTCGTGGGTCTGCTCGCCGAGCCCGACCTCCCCGACATGATCGCCCGCCACCTCGTCGAGGTCCTACCGGGTGAGTTGGCCGCACGGGTGAGCCGCGACGTCGACTGGCGCGTCGAGATCGTCGACGATCCCTTCGCGGCCACCGCCCATGACGGGCCGGTGATCGACAAGGCTCGGCTGCAGTCCGAGGGCAGGCCGTGGGAGATCGCCCTGTGCCTGACCGACATGCCCCTCGAGAAGCCCAACGGCGCCGTCGTCGCCATGATCAGCGCGGCCGACCGCGTCGCGCTGATCTCGTTGCCGGCACTCGGCGGGATCCGGCTGCGGCGCGGCACCCGCGATGTCGCCGCCGCCATCGTCGACGAGCTGACCGTCCCGCCCGACGACGAGGACAGCAAGGATCCCCGGTCGTTCCGGCTGATCCGCCGCGAGACGCCACCGGACGGGGACGTCGACGTCGAGATGGTCATGCCCGTGCGCGGGGGCCGGATCCGCATGCTCGCCGGAATCGTCCGCGCCAACCGGCCGTGGCAGCTGAGCCTCGGGCTGTCGACGGCACTCGCCGGGGCCATGGCCGGCAGCGCGTTCGGGATCCTCTATTCCGCCATCTGGATGCTGGCGACCGTGCTCGAACCGTGGCGCCTGGCCGCGATCACGGTGGCGGCGAACGGCGTGTTGGCCGTCTGGCTCCTCGCCGGGCACGGGCTGTGGGAACACCGGCCCTACCCCCGCCCGGTCGGCTGGCTCATCAACGCCGCCACCGTGCTGACGGTCGTGAACGGCGTGGCGGTGTTCTTCCTCGCCCTGTTCGCCTTCAACCTCGCCGCGGCGGCGCTGGTCATCCCGGCGCACCACATGGCCACGGTCCTCGGCCACCCGGTCGGCGTGATCGACTACCTCCGGATCTCGCTCATGAGCTCGGTCCTCGGCACCATCGCAGGCGCTGTCGGATCGGGGCTGGAGGACGACGAGACGGTCCGCCGGGCGGCGTACGGCACTCGCCGGCAGATCCGGCGGCGCATCGCCCAGACCGACCAATAGGGCGCGGGCCCGCATATGCGCAGCGGCCCCCGGGGTTACCCGGGGGCCGCTGCGTTCGGATCGAGAGTGGCCGGTCGAAGAATCCGCGGTATCTGCCGATCTCGGTGTCAGTACCAGACGCGCCGACCACCAACGGGCCTGCCGACGTTCCCGAGGACGAAGAAGACAACACCGACTATCAGCACGATTGCGCCGACGGTGTAGAGCAGGCTCACCCCGGTCAGCCAGCCGGCCAGCAACAGGAGGAGTCCGAGAACGATCACAGCGTGCCCCTTTCGGTGGGTATCCGAAATATGGTCCGCCTATCGGGTACCCGGCTTTTCCGTTTTCACCCCACCGGCATCCGGACCTGGTTGGCTTGCGCAATACGCTCGTCGTGCCGGCCGGCCACGTTCTTCGCGATGCCCGTGAAGCCGATCGCGGCCACCGTGTAGAGCACCGCGGAGACGAGGACGAACAGCGCGAGCGCGGCCGGCCCGCTGCGGGTGAGCGGGTCGCTCGTCACCATCACGGCGCATCCGAGTGGCGTGCCGATGCTGCCGCCGATCCAGCCGGCCCACCACACAGGCGTCGGCGTTCGCGCGGGCCCGGGCGAGCCACATGATCACGAGAATTCCGGCGACGGCCTGTCCGATCCCGCTGAGCGGCAGCCCGCCGCCCCACATCTCAGCCTCTACTGCAATCAGGTTGCAGTAGCAGAAGCCTGCCAGCAGTGGCATGCTGGGCCTGGCTGGTGATCGTTCTGGCAGCTCGACATCGGCCACGGGTCCGGGGCCCGGCGCGTGGGTCACGCCACGCGTCGCGGCCCCGAACCCCCGCCCGTCCCCTGGTGAGCAAGGAGTCCCCGTGGCCGAGTACGCGCTTCCCGATCTCCCCTACGACCACGGCGCCCTCGCCCCGCACATCGCCGGCGAGATCATGGAACTGCACCACTCCAAGCACCACCAGACCTACGTCACCGCCCTCAACCAGACCCTCGACA